>CAZHSG010000024.1:0-24999 GCA_964535005.1 uncultured Candidatus Izemoplasmatales bacterium | reverse complement strand
TTTTGGTTGTTGTTTTAATCTGTATATGTTTAGTTTTCAAAGACCGATTGTTACTTGCGCACTTTCACACGCTTAATAATTTTATCACAACGAGGTACTCATGTCAACTATTTTTTCTCGTAAATTGAATGTTTTTTTTTATATTGTTAGTGTGTGCCTAATATTATCTATTTTTGGCGGTTTTAATTAGTATAAAGCATATAAAAAGCCATAAATTTATATGGCTTTTTTAAAAAAATTAACAGTATTTTATTTTATTTTTTGTGAGTTCTTATTTTCATACATTCTTTTGTCTGAAAGTTTAATTAAATCAAAAATATTTTTACCATCTTTTGCGTACATTGAAATCCCAGAAGCGAAAGTTATTTCACCTTTAAAATCTTCAGTTTTAAAAATCTTTTCCTTCAAGTAATCACGAATCTTTTCGATTTTTTGTAAAACTGTCTTCATATTTAACTTACTAAAAATCAATAAAAATTCATCCCCACCAACTCTACCAAATATGAATTCACCCTTAATAGAAGTTCTAACAGCGTCAGCGAAATATACTAAATACTTATCACCTGCATCATGCCCAAGTTTATCATTGATTGATTTCAACCTATTTATATCAATTGTACAGATAGCAACCTCATCATTCACATTTTCATCAATTAGATCAGATAGTAACTTCATACAGTATTTTCTAGTATAAACGTCTGTTAAATCATCATATTTAGTTGGCCTTAACGCTTGTTCATAAAGCTTATGAATTGATACAATAATTTCTATTTCTTTAGCCAATTGTTTAATAAGATATTTGTCATCAGTTATAAATATCTCTTCACTCTCGAAGTTGTCAATATTTATTGAGCCAAAAAACTCATCATTATATCTAAAAGAACAGGTTAAACACGACTTAGCTAATTGAGTTGTTTCATGTTTAAGTTTTTTTGTTTTTGTTTCACCCATTTGTATTTCATCAAAAGTTTCGAGGTTTCTAATAATTGTTGGCTCATACACATCATCTAAAGAAGCTTGAAATAAATCTTCATAACGCAATTTAACTTTTTTTAGTTTTTCTAAACTATATCCTTTTGCCGCTACGTATTTCATATTCGAGCCATTGTTAATCAAAATACTTCCTGCTTGAGCATTAGGAATTAGCTTAACAGCTTCTTCTAATACAAGCTGTAAAACATCTTCTATATCTTCGTTTTTTAAAACCTCTTGTGTTATAGATAACATAGTATCAGTAATTTTTTTGCTTGTTTTTAATTCTTCGTGTGACTTTTTTACAAGATTGATTGTTTTATTTATGGTTTTGTTCCTAATATCTAAATCTTTTATAGCCAATCTTTGGTTTGAATAAATGACATAGTGGTTTGAAGAGGCAATATAACTTACAATTATCGACATAAGACTAATAGCAAAATATTCAAATCCGATTTCTGTAAAACCATTTATGTGAATATTTAAAACGCTTATTAGAATCAAAGCGAAACTATAAAGAATAATTCTCTTTCGCATATTATAGATTTGAACCCAAGACACAATAATCAAAAGGACCATATATGAGAATATAAAATTAGGAAAGTTGCTATTCAAAAACGCAGATACCGATGTTAATATAATTATTACAAATGGATACAAAAACAATATAATCCTTGGATATAGTTTGCTTTTATCCATTTTTTTAAATTTAATTACTATCAACAAAATCAAGAATATTGCCATCAAGGAAATATTTGCTAGGTATAAGGGTTTATTACTTATATATGCATTCCCAAAAAAAATGAATGTAACAGTCTTTTTAATCAAAAGTAAAACAGCACTAAATATCCCATATTTTAGAGCATACTTGAAGTCTGCTTCACTAATAGGTTTGTTTAGTATTTTGTTAAAAGCAGCATTTAAAGATCTAGGTTTGTTTTCCATTGTTTTTCCTTAATAACGTCATAATACACAGAAAATTATACAATACATTTTTTGTATTTACAAGGTCTTAACTTGATTTTCTAATGATAAAAAAAAGTTCGCTATTTTCATAACGAACTTTTGTGTTTTATAATTATTCTTCGAAGTTAGCGTAGATATCTTCCTCTTCTTCAGGTTTTTCATAATTGAATTCAGTATCTCTTAGAATTCCAGTACCCGCAGGAATCAATCCTCCAATAATTACGTTTTCTTTTAAACCAAGTAGTGGATCTTTTTTACCATTAATAGCCGCGTCTGTAAGTACTCTTGTTGTTTCTTGGAATGAGGCAGCTGATAAGAACGATTCTGATTTTAAACTTGCTTTTGTAATACCTAGTAATATTGGTCTTGCAATCGCTGGTTTTGCTTTGTTAGCGAATGCTTTTTTGTTTGCTTCAGTGAATTGATTAATAGAAACTTGACTTCCTGGAAGAAGTTCAGTATCTCCTTCTAAGATTACCGTTAAGCGTTTAGACATTTGTCTAACGATGATTTCGATATGTTTATCTGCGATATCAACACCTTGGAAACGATAAACCCTTTGTACTTCTTGAAGAATATATCTTTGAACTGTTTCCATGTTAGTAACTCTTAGCAATTCTTTAGGATCAATTGTACCATCCGTTAGTTGGTCACCAGCCTTAACTGTGCCCCCTTCTACTACACGCGGTTGTACATTTGAGTTTGTTTCATATTTTTTATCTTCAATTTCATTATGAATAGTTATGATATATCTTTCTTCAACTGGTTCTATCTCAGATACAAGTCCGTTGATTTCAGATATTATTGATTTTGCTTTTGATTTCCTTGCTTCAAATAGTTCTTGAACACGAGGTAGACCTTGTGTAATATCATCTCCAGCAACCCCACCAGTATGGAAAGTACGCATTGTTAACTGTGTACCTGGTTCACCAATTGATTGTGCTGCAATTGTACCTACAGATTCTCCTACTTCAGCTCTTTCACCTGTTGCTAAGTTTTGTCCATAACATTTACGACAAATCCCAACTTTAGCTGTACAAGTTAAAGCGGTTCTAATTGGTACAGAAGTTACTCCTACAGAGATAATTTTTCTAGCAAGTGTTTCTGAGAAGTATTGATTTCTCTCGGCAACAACTTCGCCAGTTTCAGGATGAAGTACATCAGCAGATGCGTATCTACCTGTAATTCTTTCTTCAAGTGATTCAATTACTTTGCCATCTCTATCAACAATTGCTTCAACTCTCAAACCTTTATCAGTATGACAGTCTTCTACGGAGATTACAACATCTTGACTAACGTCAACTAAACGTCTTGTAAGATATCCTGACTCAGCAGTTTTTAAGGCTGTATCGGTAGATCCTTTTCTCGCCCCATGGGTTGAGATAAAGAACTCAGACATTGTTAATCCTTCACGGAATGATGCTTTAATTGGTAATTCAATAGTATCCCCAGAAGGGTTAGCCATTAATCCACGCATACCAGCTAACTGTGTAAAGTTAGATGCATTCCCTCTGGCTCCAGAATCACTCATCATGAAAATATGATTTTCACTGTTAAGTTCTTTGATAAGTCCTTCTTGGATTTCTTCTTTTGCTTTTTTCCATTCATCAATTACAAGACTTTTTCTTTCTTTATCAGTTAACATACCCATATTATATAGATCAGTAATTTGATCTACTTTTAAGTCATGTTTCTTTAATACCTCTTGTTTTTTAGAATATACTTCAACATCAGAAGCAGCAACAGTAATTCCAGATATTGTTGAATACTTGAAACCAATGTTTTTCATTTTGTCTAGCATTTTTGATGTTTCATTAATTTTATATATTGCAAATATTTCTGCGATAATTAAACTTAAGAATTTCTTCTTAAATGGTGATACCATCTCCATCTTACTTATTGCTTCAGGGATGTTTACTCCTGGTGCGATAAAGTATTTGTCTGGAGTTTTATCTTGTAAGTTAGTTTTAGTTGGTTCGTTTATATATGGAAAGCTACTAGGTAAAATCTTATTAAAGATTAGTTTACCTGGTGTAGTCACTAAGTAGTAATTTTTATATTGTGAAGGTACTCTGTGTTTAAGTGATAAATCATCTGCTTTATCTTTTTTAACATCGCCATCTGTTACTAATACCATTTTTAAATCGTCTTCGTTAAGTCTTAAAGCAATTTTTGAATGAAGCGTTACTAATTTATTTTCATAGGCTAACATTACTTCATCATAGTTTCTATAGACAGATCCTTCACCAATGTCTCCAGCTTTTTCCATAGTTAGGTAATAGTTACCTAATACCATATCTTGAGAAGGAGTAACGATTGGTTTTCCGTCTTTAGGCGCTAAAATGTTGTTTGATGCGAGCATCAATACTCTAGCTTCTGCTTGTGCTTCTTCAGATAAAGGAACATGAACAGCCATTTGGTCACCATCAAAGTCAGCATTGAAAGCTGTCGTTACTAGTGGGTGTAATCTGATTGCTTTTCCTTCAACTAGTTTAGGTTCAAAAGCTTGAATACCTAATCTATGAAGAGTTGGTGCACGGTTTAGTAAAACTGGATGTTCAACAATAACGTCTTCTAATACAGCCCAAATTCTACCATCTAATTTTTCAATAAGTGTTTTCGCACTTCTAATATTATTAGATATTCCTCTAGATATTAATTCTCTAATAACGAAAGGTTTGAATAGTGTGATCGCCATTTCTTTTGGTAATCCACATTGATACATTTCTAAGCTAGGACCTACAACGATAACTGATCTACCTGAGTAGTCAACACGTTTTCCTAGTAGATTTTGACGGAAACGACCTTGTTTCCCTCTCAACATGTCTGATAATGATTTAAGAGCTCTGTTTCTTTCTACAACCATTTTTCTACCACGTTTTGAGTTATCGATTAATGCATCCACAGCTTCTTGTAACATACGTTTTTCATTCTTAGTAATTAGATGTGGTGCTTTTTGATCGAATTGACGTTTAAGTCTGTTATTTCTATTTAAAATTCTACGATATAAATCATTTAGGTCAGTTGTCGCAAACCTACCACCATCTAATTGAACCATTGGTCTTAAATCAGGTGGAATTACAGGTAATACATCTAGTACCATCCATTCCGGTTTGTTATCACTGTTTTTAAATGCTTCAACAACATTTAATCTTTTTACAATTTTTTCTCTTCTTTGTTTTGAAGCGGTTTTTAGTTCAACTCTTAATCTCAAAGCTTCTTCTTCAAGGTTTAATTTTTGAAGTAAATATTTAACTGCTTCAGCACCCGTTAAAGCTTTGAATCTTGATCCATATTCAAAGTATTTATCTGTGTATTCTCTTTCAGATAAAATTTGTTTGAATTCTAAATCTGTATCTCCTGCTTCAACAACAATATATGATGCTAAATATACAACTTCTTCTAAATCTCTAGCTTTTAAATCTAAAAGTATGGCTAGACGAGATGGTGAGTTTCTTAGATACCATGCATGCACTACTGGCGCAGCTAGTTCAATGTGACCCATTCTTTCTCTTCTTACTTTACTTTCAGTGTATTCTACACCACATACAGGACATTTTTTTCCTGGATGAGAGCTTCTTTTTGATTTGTTAGAACAAGCACATTGATAATCTTTAGTCGGACCAAAGATCACTTCACAGAATAAACCATCTTTTTCTGGTTTTAATGTACGGTAATTAATAGTTTCATGTTTTTTGACTTCCCCAAAAGACCAAGAACGGATTTCTTCAGGAGACGCTAATCTTATCTTCAAATGCGAAAATTTTTGACTCATAATCTATTCCTCCCTTTTTCTATTGAAATCCAAATTTAGTAATGTAATCATCTTTATCATTATCAACTAAACTCCTGTTAACTTCGTTTTCTCCTGTTTCTCTGTTGATAAGTTCAACATAGATACCTAATGAACGAAGTTCTCTTGTAAGTACTCTAAATGATTCTGGCAAGCTTGGTTGTGGAATTGGTTCTCCATCAACTATTGCTTTAAACACTTTATTTCTACCGATGATATCATCAGATTTAACAGTTAACATTTCTTGTAATGTGTAAGCAGCACCATATGCTTCAAGTGCCCAAACTTCCATTTCTCCGAAACGTTGTCCACCGTTTTGTGCTTTACCACCCATTGGTTGTTGTGTAACTAATGTATAAGGTCCAACACTTCTTGCATGTAGTTTGTCATCAACCATATGATCCAATTTAATCATATACATAACACCTACAGATACTTTGTGATCAAATCTATCTCCTGTTGTTCCATCATATAGAACATATTTTCCGTCGTCGTCCATTCCGGCTTCAGCCATAATGCTGTTTAAGTCTTCTTCAGAAACTCCATCAAATACAGGTGTCGCAACATGAATACCAAGTTGCTTAGCAGCCATTCCCAAGTGAATTTCTAGTACTTGACCGATATTCATTCTTGATGGAACCCCTAGTGGATTCAACATGATATCGATTGGTGTACCATCTTCTAAGTATGGCATATCTTCTTGAGGTAAGATTTTTGAAATAACGCCTTTGTTACCATGGCGTCCAGCCATCTTATCACCTTCAGATATTTTTCTTTTTTGTACGATATATACTCTAACTGACATGTTAACGCCAGGATTTAATTCATCTTCGCCTCTTTTAAAGACTTTAACTGAATGAACAATTCCGCCTCCACCATGAGGTACTTTTAATGAAGTGTCTCTTACTTCTCTTGATTTTTCACCAAATATTGCTAGTAAAAGTTTTTCTTCTGGTGATGGATCAGTTTGACCTTTAGGAGTTACTTTACCTACTAAGATATCGCCTTCTTTAACTTCAGTACCAGGAACAACGATTCCAAATTCATCTAAGTATTTTCTTCCTTCTTCACCAACATTAGGAATTTCTCTTGTGAATTCTTCTTTTCCTAATTTTGTATCTCTAGCTTCGATTTCGTATTTTTCAATATGAATTGAGGTATATACATCATCTTTAACTAGTCTTTCATTCATGATAACAGCATCTTCATAGTTATAACCATTCCAAGTCATGAATGCAACAACTACATTTCTACCAATTGCTAATTCACCTTGATTCATTGAAGGACCATCTGCCATAATATCTCCAGCTTTAACTTCTTCGCCGTAAGCTACTATTGGTGTTTGGTTAATACAAGTTCCTTGATTAGATCTCATGAATTTTTGTAATGTATATTCTTCTAGTTCGCCTTTGTTATTTCTAACTTTAACGTATTTACCATCAACATACTCAACAACTCCATCACTTTCAGCGATTAGAGCAGTTCCTGAGTCATGTGCAATTTTATATTCAATACCAGTTCCAACAAATGGAGCTTCTGGTTGTAATAGCGGAATTGCTTGACGTTGCATGTTGGCGCCCATTAAGGCACGGTTTGCATCATCATGTTCTAAGAATGGAATTGAAGCTGTCGAAACAGAAACAATTTGTTTAGGTGAAACATCCATGTAATCACATTTTGTTTTCCTAAAGATTTTCGTTTCGCCATTATGTCTTGCAATAACTCTATCTTCTCTAATAGTCATGTCATCGTTAAGTGCAACGTTGGCTTGAACTATTACATGTTTTCTTTCTTGGTCCGCTGACATATATTCAATTTCTTTTGTTACTTTTCCGGTTTCTTGATTTATTTTTAGATATGGTGTTTCCATAAATCCATATTTATTAACTTTAACGTAACATGCTAATGAGTTAATCAATCCAATGTTTTGACCTTCAGGTGTTTCAATTGGACAAATTCTTCCATAATGTGATTGATGAACATCACGAACTTCAAATCCAGCTCTATCTCTAGTAAGACCACCGGGTCCCAATGCTGAAATTCTACGTTTATGCGTTAATTCATCTAACGGATTCGTTTGTTGCATGAACTGTGATAACTGAGAACTACCAAAGAATTCTTTAATAGAAGATGTTAAAGGTCTAATATTAATAAGATTTTGAGGAGTAATTTCTCTAGGATCTTTTGTAGACATTCTATCTTTAACATTTTTTTCCATTTTAGCTAAACCGATACGGAATTGATTTTTAAGTAATTCACCAATCAATCTTAATCTTCTGTTTCCTAAATGGTCAATATCATCTAATCCACCTACACCATTAAATAGATTTAGGTAGTAAGAAATACTAGCTAAAATATCTGATGTTGTAATATGTAATTGATTTTCGTATGAGTTGTTTCCTAATAATTTTAAGTCTTTTGTTGTACCTCGGTCTTTTAGTTTAACGTGTAGAACCTCAACATATGTATCTCTTATTACGTTTTCCACAAAATCATCGTTTTGATTTTCTGGAGCTAATTCACCACGTTTTTCTCTATCAATCAATTGTTTTAATTGTTTTTCTAAATCAGAATCGAATTTAACTTTTTCAGTAATAGCAGATCTATTATTGTTAATGATTTCTAAGTTCTCTAAATCAAATCTAGTTCCTTTAGCTAATAGTACTTCTCCAGTTTCTGAATCAACTACATCTTTAGAAAGCAATACTTCAATGTCTTTTTCAAGTAATTGTTTAATTCTTGTGACTAAATCTAATTTTTGGTTGATTTTGAATCTACCAACAGACGCTAAATCATAGCGTTTTTCATCAAATAATCTTGATACGAAGAACGATCTAGCACCCTCGATTGTAGCTGTTTCTCCTTGACGGATTTTAGCATAGACTTCTTTCATCGCTTCTTCTGAGTTTTGAGTTAAGTCTTTTTCGAAGGTATTTTCTAAGTATTCATGTTCGCCAAAAAGATCTACAATTTGCTTTCTGGTTGAGAACCCTATAGCTTTAATTAATGTAGACAAATAGATTTTCTTTGAACGGTCAACTTTAGCATATAATATGTCTTTTGAACCCATTTCATATTCTAACCAAGCTCCTCTAGTAGGAATTACTTGACCTAGGTATTTTCTTTGTAGGGTTTTTTTGTCTACTTCTTCTGAGAAAAACACTCCAGAAGAACGGACAATTTGCGATACTATAACTCTCTCAGAACCATTTATAATAAATGTTCCAACAGGAGTCATCATTGGGATATCTCCCATGAATATTCTTTGTTCTTTAATGCTATCAGCTGACATGATTTCACCAGTTTCAGGGTCGATAACATCTTTGTTCAACAATTGTACATTTACTTTTAAAGGACGAGAATAAGTAACGTCTTTAAATTTACATTGTTGCACCGTGTATTTTGCTGGTTCTAATTCAAAATCTTTGAAATATAATTCAACGTTGCCGTTAAAATTAGTGATTGGCGAGATATCTTCAAATAACTCTTTTAGGCCCTGTTTAACGAACCATTCAAACGAAGAAGTTTGTACTTCAATCAAATTAGGAAGTTCCACATTTGATTTAACACGTGAATAATTTCTTCTCTCTCTTGTCTTTCCGTATTTTACGGTATTATAATTCACAAAATCACCCCATATTTTTATTAATTTTCACCATAAACATGCAAAAAATGCGCATTCTATCGCATTTTAATATTTTATCACAATCCTGCAACTTAGTCAATCATTTTAAACACTTGATTATTTGGAAGCCAGATTTCTTATTAATTACTTCTACTTTTGTGTAAATTCCTTCACAAAAACTAATTGCAGAAGTAGATCCTTGCTTTTTATTCATAACAAAAATAAGGACTCCAGACTCTTCTAAATACTCATATGCTTTAGAGAACAATTGATAAATTTTTTTCTTACCAATTCTAATTGGCGGATTAGTTAATATCATATCATATTTTTGATTTATTTTATTGAAACCATCGCTATTTATTATGGTCGCTACTTGATTATTAAGTCTTGCGTTTTTTGTTGAAAGATTTAGTGCCCTTTTGTTAACATCAGATAATGTAATGGTAGACTTTGGATTGAATACTTTGTACACAATTCCGACAGGTCCATATCCTGATCCTAAATCTAAGATTTTTGCTTTAGGAATATCTATAACTGTTTCAATTAACAATCTTGAGCCAAAATCTAATCTAGATTTGGAAAAAACTCCATTATCAGTAATAAAATGGAAAGATCTGTCTTTGATTTTGAAAAATGTATCTTTTTCTAGACTATCTAGATTGTCATTATCTTCTGAATAATAGTGGCTCAATATGTTACTCCTTCATAAACGCTAAAAACCTGAGACATTATTCTCTCAGGTTTTATGTGTTTAGTTTTTAATTATTTTAATTCTACTGTAGCTCCAGCTGTCGTTAATTTTTCTGCTATTTCTTTAGCAGCGTCTTCAGCGATTTTTTCTTTGATAGCTACTGGTGCTGAATCGACTAATTTTTTAGCGTCGATAAGTCCAAGTCCAGTTAAAGTTCTTACAACTTTAATAACTGCAACTTTAGATGGTCCAACATTTGTTAACATTACGTCTACTTCTTTAGGTCCTTCGTCTACTACTTCAGCTACTGCTGCAGGTGCTGCTGCTACTGCTGCTGGGTCGATTCCGAATTCTTCTTTCATAGCGTCGATAAGTTCTTTAATTTCTAATATCGTCATTTCTTTTAATGATTCGATAAATTCATTTGCATTAATTTTTGCCATTGTTGTTTCCTCCTAATTATTTACTTTCTTCAGTTTTTTCTGATTCTTCTGATTCTTCTGATTCTTCTGCTGTTAGCAAGAATAATCCCATAGATAATTCTCTTAGTGGACCGTATAATTGAGTCGCTAACATTGTAAGCAATATATCTTTGCTTGGTAAAGATGCAATTTCTTTGATTTGTGCTGGTTCGTAAAAATCTCCATCAACTATTCCAGATTTGATTTTTAGTTTTGGATTCTTTTTAGCGAACTTGTGTAAAATTTTCGCTGCCGCTACTGATTCTTCAAACGCAAATATAACTCCGTTTGGACCTGTAAGGTCTGAAGTTAAACCACTGTATCCAGCGTTGTCTGCTGCTCTTCTTGAAATGTTGTTTTTTATAACTAACATTTCACAGCCTTCTTCACGAAGTTGACGTCGTAAAGTTTCAGTTTTTTCCACGGTAAGCCCATGATATTCAGCTACTACAACTGATTTAGCATTTGACATTTTTTCAGCGATCTTATTTACTTCTTGCTCTTTTAATTCAATAGTTCTTTGATTAGCCATTTTAAGACCTCCTTATTTCTAAAAAATAGAAAACCTCTTTTCCGGAGAAAAGAGGAATAAATAATCTTTATTTATTATTCTTTGTCTCGGTAGGATTATTAAGCTATGTGCCCCTACTGTCTTTGATAAAGTTATTTATTTTTAAATTTCAATCCTTACGCCTGGTCCCATTGAAGATGAGATTGCAACGTTTTGCATATAAATACCCTTGACTGTTGCTGGTTTGATTTTCTTGATTGTTTCAAATACAAGACTAATATTGTCAACTAATTTTGCAGCTTCGAATGAAACTTTCCCAACAACAACTTGGACATTTCCAAATTTGTCTACGCGGTAAGTGATCTTACCACCTTTTGATTCTTTTACTGTTTTTGCGATATCCATAGTTACTGTACCAGTTTTTGGATTAGGCATTAATCCTTTTGGTCCAAGTAAACGTCCAATTTTACCTAATGTTGACATCATATCAGGAGTTGCGATTACTATATCGAAATCGAACCAACCTTCTTTGATTTTTGCCACCATGTCATCATCACCAACAAAGTCTGCTCCAGCTTCTGTAGCTTCTTTTGCTTTTTCACCTTTTGCAAATACTAAAACAGTTTTAGTTTTCCCTGTTCCATGTGGTAATACTAACGCTCCTCTTAAGTTTTGTTCTGCCTTACGAGGATCAAGGTTTAGGTTGAATGATAATTCAATTGTTGCATCGAATTTTTCGAAAGATACTGATTTTACTAACTCAACACCTTCAAGCAAAGGATATCTTTTAAGTCTATCTACTTTAGATTGAGCTTCAGTATATTTTTTTCCTTTTTTTGCCATTTTGTTTTCCTCCTATATTTGGTCTTAGCGGAATGTCCTCCCATTATATAGTTGTATATATAAACAACCAATACACTTAGTCTTTTACGACAATTCCCATGTTTCTTGCTGTACCTTCAATGATACGTGATGCTGCTTCAACATCATTAGCATTTAAGTCCGGCATTTTAATTGTCGCAATTTCTCTTAACTGTTCCCAAGTAATTGTTGCGACTGTATCAGTATTAGAATTTCCTGATCCTTTTTTAATTTTACATACTTTCTTTAACAAATCACTCGCTGGTGGAGTTTTTGTAATGAATGAAAATGAACGGTCTGCATATACAGTTAATACAACTGGTATGATACTGCCTACTTGTTCTCTTGTCAAATCATTGAATTGCACACAAAATTGTTGAATGTTAACTCCAGCTTGTCCCAAAATTGGTCCAATTGGTGGTGCGGGTGTTGCTTTTCCACCTGGAACTTGAAGTTTCACAATGTTTTTAATTTCTTTAGCCACGAAAGACACCTCCTTATTTCCGTGATGTGGTTAATGGAATTTTTTCCTCCCACTCAAAGCGTTTTTATACGCTAAAACATTATACAATATATATCATATATATGTCAAGATTTTTTTACTAAAAGTCCAATAAATTTTAAATATCGAATTTTGCATTAATTTCTGATGGGGTTTTTCTTAATAAACTAAAGATTGGGAACAATCCAAATATCAAGTTAATTAGATAAATCATAACGATTCCACCAATAAAATAATGGATTGGGAAATAGAATATAGAAACTAGCTCTCCCAGCATATTTTGAATTCGATTTATTAAAAAGGCCATGAATAAATATCCAGTTAAAGACCCTAGGGTTGTAAACCAGAATATTTCCCCAATAAATATCTTAAAGATATCTCTTTTAGTAGCCCCTATTGAGCGGTAAATTCCAATTTCCTTAATTCTACTTAACATACTAGATCTCATCATAAAGAAGATATATATAACTACACCTACTAAGGTAATAATGATAGATTGAATTCTAGTTGCTATTCTTTCTTTTTGTGCTTCTATACTATAGTTTCTTTGTGCTTCATATGAATTAAATGCTTCATAATCTTCATCATATTCATTTATATCTTGAATCGCTTGATCAAGGTCATCTGAATAAAAATAGATTGAGTCTGATCCATAATAATTATATTCATCTAAGCGGCCTTTAGTTAGATCTTCCATAAAGTCATTTGCTACAATAAACAAATCCATTTCACTGTGTGTTGTATTGTCTATTTCATACCTACCAACTATGGTAACTTCAGTCTCATAAACATTTACTTTATCACCTATTTCTAAGAATGAAAATGGACTCATTAAAACTTCATTTTCATTAAGAATATCTCTACCTTCAGTTATAGTAAAACTACCCTCAATAGTTCCATAAGGATATACTGAAAATTGATCATTAAAACTAAAAATAGCATCATCATCAATTACTGCGATTGGTGATTCGGTTTCAATAATCCCCACTATTTCATAGGTTAACCCATATTGATTTTGAGTAGATATTTTTTGACCAATTAGGTCTTCGATATCAACTACACCTAGATCTGAAAAGCCTTTATTCTCAAGAATGTTTTCAGCAATCCAGACATCAATTACAATTTCTTTGTTGTTTTCTACCATTCTTCCGTGAAGTATTTTACTTTCATCCACCCAAGAGGCTTTCATAGGATACATACGTACAGTCACGCTTGCATCCCCTTGATAATATTCGCTATATATAATTCTTCCATAGCTTGAATACATGTATGGTGACCATTCGATATTATCAACATTATTTAAAATCAAGTCAATATCTGCGGGTTCAATTCCATCTTCGGTAGTTATTGATATTAAATCTTTAGAAGTTCTAAGGAAATCTTTTTCATCTAACCTTGTTAAACTCGCAAAAGTTGATAGTTGATAAACCACAAGTGCTGAGATTACAAAATAAGCTATTAAGAACAACCATCCAATGAATTTTCTTTTGCTAGTTACTTTTCTAAAGCCCTGTTTAAAAGTATCAGACATTCTAATGAATGACTTTTTCCTAGCAGGATGCTCAATATTTCCATATTGTTTAAGATCGAAGTTATATTCTGAAACGTCCTCTGTTTGTTTAGCTTTGTAGTGTGCATCAATCAGTCTGATTTCTGTGTCATCAGATAAATACTTGATTTTCTTTTTATTGCCACTTTCAGCTTTAATATAAATTGAGTCTTTAACTTCAATTACTTTGAAAGATAACGATTCATCCTTTTCATTCTCATAATATCTTTCAATTTTATGTTCCTCTAACGAAAAATCTTTATGTAAATCTTGCAAGTATATATTTCTTTCGTCTTTATGTTCAAAAGATTTATTTCCAAAATTATCATATTTGTTAATAACTTTCCCGTCTGATAATTCAATTACAGTATCTGCATAAAAATCAACTAAAGATCTTTCATGAGATACAAGTATTACTAGACAATTTTCAGAGATTTTTTTAATGATACTCATAATTTCAAAAGTGTTGTTAGCATCTAAGTTCCCTGTAGGTTCATCCGCTAGAACAACTTTTGGATTTTTCGCTACTGCTCTAGCTATAGCTACACGTTGTTGTTGCCCGCCAGAAAGTGCTAATACGTTTCTTCTGCGGTAGTTATACATACCCACAGCTTCTAACACATAATTGATTCTTTCTTCAATCTCTTCTTTATCATATAATCCAGCCATGTTTAAGGCTGTTTCTATATTTTCATATACAGTTTTATCAGTTATAAGATTATAGTTTTGGAAAATGTAACCGACATAATTATTTCTTAATATATCCCACTCAAGAGGATTATATCTTTTCATTATTTGCCCATCAAAATCAATTTCACCTTTACTAAATTTATCCAAACCACCAATCACATTTAAGAGCGTTGTTTTCCCACAGCCTGAAGGACCAGTTAAAGCTACTAAGCCTTTTTCTGGAAACTCAAGGTTTGTGTTATCAATAACGTGAATTTCGTTGGTTTTTCCCTTATTAAAATATTTATTTAAATTAGTTAATTTTATCATTATTATTACCCCAAATCACTTTTCAATGTTTTTTGAACAGATTGTCTAAATATCCTATTACAATACTTTCTAGAAATAATTAGAGACATAATTACTAATAAGAAGAAGAAAACAATATAGTTCAAAACTCCGAAAACTTTCAACGGATATAATATCGTGTCAGTAGCTGCTCGCATTGGGATACTAAGACTGACAGCTAAATATATTGCATATGAAACTAACACAACATATAGATTTTCTAGATAGATAAATCCTTTAATTGTTTTTTGGTTAGCTCCAATCGTTCTAAATATTGCATAGTCATGTAATTTAGTGTTTATAATCGCTCTAAATATTACATAGGTAATCAGTGTTGATCCAATTAAAGTAATAACAATTAAACCGATTAATCCTATACTGGTTACTAATAAAATTAAAGCTTCAAAATCATTAGCTGCTTTAGAATCGAATGGATAATTTACTTTGTACTTAAGATTTAAAGGAGACGAGGTGATTTTTTGAACATCTTTAACAAAACCTGTTGCCCCAATATCTGTTTTAGTAAATACCGTAATTTGATAGATATCATCATAGTATATTTTTTCATAGGTAGCTTGGTTAACATAGTAAACACCATCAGTTAAATCATTATCATAAGCCATGGTAATATTATCGTAAGAATTTTGAACATAATAATCTTCCATAGTTAATGTACCATCAATATAACAGATTTGATCTTTGCAATCTCCGTAATACTTATTTCCGGATGTTCTTATTTGATTATCTGGTATTGTATTATCTATTTCGAACTTAGCACTATAAAACCCTTCTACAAACTGCATTGTCTCACTTTCTACTGTAGTTGTACCTATAAATATATGAAGGTCAGCATAATTAAAATAATAACTTGTTTTTAATTCATTTAGTTGCCCTTCCGTAAGCAAAATAAATGTATTATCATAAGATTCGTTTGTTATTGATAATTTATCAACATTGATCATTCCAACAACTTTAAATGATTGTTGTTCCAAATTCCCGGGACCCATTTCATCATAATAGTAGTTGTACCCTTCTACAAAAAATTTATTTAAGTAATCTTCATAATTGTTTAACTCAAATGTATTTACAGCTAACACAATTTCAGAATCTGTCTGTGGTAAAACCCCGTAATCTAAATCAGCGGCTTCTACCACTTCAATTGGTAAGAGTAATCCACTCAAATACGAATAATTATCGTTTGTTTCAGATGAAATAGTTATATTAATATCTAATACATAATCAAAAGTAACAACTTGATCAACTATTTTGAAATCCTCTATTTCTGCCAAATCAGCAGCTGTAAAAGCAGAATTATCATCTTTTCTGATGATTACTCTGTTTGGGCTAGTATTAACGAAATGAGAATTATAACTATAACCTGAATCATTCATTGCTAGTTGGTAAGCTCCATAAGACATAGCAATGAAGAAACTAAAGAATGTAAATATAATCACCATCAAGAAAGTTTTTTTAGGAACAGCTAATAGATTTCTTAATGAGATTTTCATGTAATCCACAAATCTAATTTGATGTTCTTCATCAGGTATATTTGGTAAATCTAATTTGTTAACTTTTTTTATTTTTAAGTCTTCTACTATTTCACCATCAAAAATCCTGATTTTTCTAGTTGCAAATTCTTCAACTTGAGTAAAATCATGGGTTACTATAATAACTAGTTTTTCTTTTGCTATTTCTGAAAGTAATTCAATAATTTGTCTTGCGGATTTTGAATCAAGGTTTCCCGTTGGTTCATCGGCAGCTATTATTGGACAATCTTTTGCTAATGCTCTAGCAATAACAACTCTTTGTTTTTGACCGCCAGACAATTTTGTTGCTTTGTGGTTCATATGATCTTCTAGGCCAACTTTTTTGATAATTTCGTGAGCTCTAGATTTAATTTTTTCTTTAGGATAACCTGAAAGAATAAGCGGTGCCTCAACGTTTTGAAGCACTGTATACGAATCAATTAAATTATAGTTTTGAAAAACAAAAGCCACATACTTCTTTCTGTAGTTTTCCATATCAGCAACTGAGAAGTATGAAGTCTCATGCCCGTTTATATACATTTCACCATCTTCGTAAGAATCAATACCAGAAATCACATTTAGTAATGTGGTTTTCCCAGATCCAGATTCTCCAACAATGGCAACAAATTCATTTCTGTGCAATTCTAAGTTTACTTTTCTTAGTCCTAGCGCGATAACATTATTCGAACTATAGAACTTAGAAATATTCGTAAGTTTAATCATAGAAATTTCCTTTCTTAAGCGGTTTTTTCAAACTAACAATTCATTATATCATAGATATAACTCTTTCATAGGTAATATATATGTAAAAAAAAAGCCAAACAATTGTTTGGCTTAAATAACTTCTACTTCAGTAAAATCTAGTTCCATCGCTGTTTGTCTACCAAACATTTCAATAAGAACATGTACTTTACCTCTTTCTTCATCAATGCTTTCAACTGTAACTATTTGACCTTCAAGCGTTCCAGCAGCAACTTTAACTTGTTGCCCAGGTTGAACGTTAAGTCTTTGTACTGCTAACATTCCACATTTCTTAAGAATTGGGTTTATTTCATCTGGTTTTAAAGGAATTGGTTTGGTTCCTCCACCACTTGAGCCAAGGAATCCAGTAACTCCTGGTGTGTTTCTGACAACAAACCATGAATCGTCAGTAACTATCATTTCGATGAATACGTATCCAGGGAAAATTTTAACCATTTTCTCTTTCAAAGTGCCATCTGCTTTTTTTTCAATTTTTAGTTCTTCAGGAATCATAACTTGGAAAATTAAATTTTCCATATTCATACTTTCAATTCTTCTTTCAAGATTTAACTTAACAGAATTTTCGAAACCTGAATAAGTTTGAACTATATACCATAAACGTTTTGAATTATCCATTATATTATACTCACTTCTTACTATAAACTATAAAGCCATTTGAATAATGGGTTAAATACGAAACCATAAAGTACAAATACTAATGATAAGAAAATTAAGAATGTAAATACTCTAGCTGAATTAGTAGCCAATACACGTGCAGTAGGCCATGTAACTTTTTTTAGTTCCGCAACACTTGGTCTGATATATGGAATTAGTAAATATACTAAAACCAATAAACCAATTAATGTTAGGAATATTCCCGTAAAAATTCTTCTTAGTGTTGTTAAGAAGAAGAAATCTATGAATCCTACTCCAGAACTACCTAAAATTGAAGCTAAATCCACTGTACCAAATTTACCCATAATGATATATACACCATATAAGATTAATATTGGTGATAAGATTGCTAATAACCAGTTTTCAAAAACGTATTCTTTTTTTAGAATAGACATTACTCTTGAAGAGTTATCTTCACCTTTTTTTTGATTTCCCTTTGCAGGTTTACTTACTTTATTTTTAGGTCCTTTTGCCATAATAGCCTCCTATTTTCCTTCTTTATGGATCGTATGTTTCTTGCATTTTTTGCAATATTTTTTCATTTCAAAACGAGTCGATTTATCAGTTTTTTTAACTTCATAGTTTCTTGATAAACAAACTTCGCATATTAATATACTTTTATTTTTCATAATATCAACTCACTTGCTTTATTAAATGTATCAAAAAATCGACTAAAAGTCAAGAAAATCATTGCATTAATTGCATTTTCACCTTTTTTTTAATTCTATCTAAGCTATTATAGATTTTCTTTTCATTACAGTTTAGTTTAGTAGCTGTTTCTCTGATTGTTCTTTTTTCAATTATTTTCGTCTGAAAAACAGTTTTTTCAAATCCTGATAAATCATCTAAAGCCACTTTTATTTCGTTTTCAGATATGTAACACTTTGTATCTTCCTTAACAATGAAATCACAAATAATAGGTAGCTTTGTAGCCAAGAATTCTCCATATCGATTTTGCTTTTTCTTAATTGTTATAAATCTATTAACTAAATTAAATTCGAAATATCTCATAAATGTTTTATTGAAAGACTCATCAAATCTTACGATCGATTTATATAAAACCATCAATGCTTCCTGATAAATATCATCGAAATACTTTGTTAGGTTGAAAATTCTGATCTTTTTCGCAATAAAATATTTGTACTTATTAACCATAAAACTGAAAGCTTCTTCATTTCCTTGTTGAATCAGGTTAACAATTTCAAAATCATTATAATTGCGAAATACCATTTTACTCGGTTTTCTTTCTCAAAATATCGAATATTATAATACCCGCGCTGACTGATGCGTTCAAACTATTTATTGAACCAGCCATCTCAATTTTTACATTATAATCTACGCTATTTCTAATTATGTTTGAGATGCCCTTGCCTTCGCTGCCAATCACCAAAACTAATGGTGTTGTAACATCTATAGAATGATAGCTCTGCTCTGCGCTTAAATCGGCCCCAACACTCCAAAAACGGTTCTGTTTTAAAGTTTCGAGTGTGTTCCTTAAGTTAGTAACCTCTACTATCTTAACATGCTCTAAAGCCCCTGAGGAGACTTTAGCGACAGTGCCCGTAATTTTTACGGATCGATTTTTAGGAATTATTATTCCGGCTACACCACCAGCTTCGCAGGATCTTATGATTGCTCCAAAATTATGTGGGTCCGTTATACCATCTAACATTACTACTAAAGGATTTTTATCTAAATTTAATTCAGCTAAAAATTCTTTTAAGTCATAGAGTTTGTAGTCTTCAACTTCCATAACAATCCCTTGATGGTTACCTAAAAATTTCTTTTTAAATTCATGTTTTTTAATCCTTGTTATTTCAACATCTCTTTTTTTAAGCTGTTTAATAATGTCATAGTTTGTATCCTCCATTATATAAGCTTTAAAAATTGCTTTATCTGTTTTCAAAATCTCTTCCGCTGGATTTTTTCCATATATCGTCATACTCATATTTATCACCACTTCTATTTTAACACAATTATCAATTAAATTTTTTGATAAATAAATGTTTAATTTAAAAGAAGAACTTCAATGTTTTATTGAAATTCTTCAAGAATGTTAGTTGTCTTTTTAATTAATTCATTTACTCGCTCAATTTCACCATTAAGATACAAATATCCTATTACGGTTTCGAACCCAGTCGCTACATTATAAGTTACAACATCAGCGTTTTTTGGCTTGTGACTAGAATTTTGATTTCTGCCTCTTTTAAAGATTTGTTTTTCCGCCTCTGTATAAAACTCCTCTATTAGAACCCTAGCAGCTTTAGCTTGATTAACAGCGCTCGTAAATTTAATTGCGTTTTGATGTAGGTCATTTACTTTTGTAAATTTATTGTTTAGTAAGTACTCGCGTATTTGTAACTCATAATAAGCATCGCCAATATAGGCTAAAGTTAATCCGTTATATTGAATCATATAACACCTTTTTCTGTAAGTATTTTTCTTAGTTTGTCTGCTTCATCAAAATTTTTATTTTTTCTAGCTGATTGCCAGTCTTGATATGTTTTACGATTTTCAGTTGAAATTTTAGTTAATTCAACTTTCAATCCTAATATACCAGTCATATAGTTTACTGCTTTATATATTTGATTTAGGATTTCTTTGTTGTTTGGTTTTCGTAAATTAATGTTAGCTATTCTTAGAGTTGCCTGTAAAGCAGTTATTGCATTAGCTGTATTAAAATCATAGTCCATAGATTCATTAAAATTGTTGATTTCTTTTAAGATTTCATCGTTAGTAATATCAGCACTTTCATTTAATTCATTAGCAATGTCAAGTTTAAAAAAGACCGATTTTAAGGTATTTTCCAGTTTATCCCATTCCTTTAAATACATGTTAAATACCTCTTCACTGTAGTTAAGTGGCGTCCGGTAATGAGTGCTTAACAAGAAAAATCTTAGAGGCATTTTATGAGGAAAATCCTTAACAAAAATTACATTACCTAGGCTTTTACTCATTTTGGTATCTTTCATATTTAAACGACCATTATGCATCCAATATTTCGCTACTCGATGATTATGAATCGCTTTTGCTTGAGCAATTTCATTTTCGTGGTGAGGAAATTTTAAATCCGTTCCTCCACCATGAATATCTATTTGTTCTCCGAATATATCGTCGATCATTGCTACACACTCAGTGTGCCAACCAGGTCTCCCTGCAGAAAATTGCGAATCAAAATTTAATCCTTCGTTGGTTTTTTTCCACAAAGTAAAATCTAGAGGGTTTTCTTTTAGGGTATTAATATCTACCCTACTACCAGAAATCAAGTCATCCGTATTTCTATTACTTAAAGCTCCATAATCTTTTACTTTTGTTACTCTAAAATATACATCACCTTCAACTTCGTAGGCATATCCTATATCGATTAGATTTTGGATATAGTTAATAATTTGATTCATATATTTTGTAACCTTAGGTTTAATATAGTCCATTTTACAATTGAGTGATTCTAGATCTTCTAAAAAAGCTTTAATGAAAAACCCACTGACTTCTAGTTCTGATAAATTATCTTCAATTGCTTTTTGGATGATTTTATCATCTACATCAGTAAAATTAGAAGCGAATTTTACTTCGAAGTTTTTAGATTCTAAATACCTTCTAACAGTGTCAAAAAATACTACGGGTCTAGCATTTCCTATATGAATGTAATTATATACTGTGGGGCCACAGACATACATACTTACTTTATTATTGTGAGTAGGGATGAATTCTTCAATTGAGTCTGTGTATGTATTATATATTTTCATATAATCAATTCCTTTCTAAATCATACTAATTATAGAGTAATAACTGCATATTTTCAAGTTATTTAATTGCATTAGGGGAAAATAAAAAGGATACCGAGTATCCTTTTTCGTTTAACCTATAGTTTGCGTTATTATAACTTTACTATATTAGCGGCTTGTGGTCCTCTGTCTCCATCAGTTACATTAAATGTTACTGAATCTCCGTTTTCTAGAGATTTGTACCCTTCGCCTTCGATTGCTGAGTAATGCGCGAAAATATCATTTCCTTCTTCGTCTGTGATAAATCCATACCCTTTTTCTGCGTTAAACCATTTTACTGTACCGTTCATTTATTTCTCCTTTTTTTTTACTTTGAAACTAAAAACATTATACATTATATTATAAAAAATTGCAATACACAAATGTATTTATCCCCTAAATATCAAGGTTTTTCGGTTTCTTCGATAAGTTTTATAGGGTCTTGATCCTCTAAAAAGTCCACATCATTTATAGCATTAAATTTGTTCGTTAACTTCTCAACACGAGTATTAACAGTGTCTCCATGTTTCTTAAGATTTTCGATAGATCTGTTCAGTGTACCCCACTCTTTTTCGAAACCTTTAAAGTCTTTGTTGAGTTTTTTCAATTGATTATTAATTTCTTGAGTGTATTTACTGCGTTCATAATCTATAACAACAGCTTTATAAGATGATAGCAATGGTATTAAAGTTGTTGGAGAAACAATGGTTACCTTTTTATCTCTAGCATATTCCACAGCTGAAACAACTTTAGAATGTAATAGCGCTAAAATCCCATCGCTTGGAACGAACATTAATGCATATTCAGTAGTAACTCCTGGTACAATATATTTTTTTGCTACATCGGTGATATGTTTTTTTACTTCTGATCTAAACCCAATTAATATTTTTGCTTCTTCTTCTGAAGTTAATTCAGTATTTTCAAATAATTTTGAATATGAAGAATAAGGGAATTTAGAGTCTATAGCTATCATACCGTTAGGTTCAGGCATAAAGATTACCGCATCAGCTCTAACAACACCACTTCCGCTTTCTTTGATTGTATATTGAGTTTTGTATAAACGGTCATTTTCTCCAAAAACACTATATAACAATTGGTTCAGTTGGTATTCACCAAATGTTCCTCTAGCTTGATTGTTTGATAGAATATTTTGTAACCCAATCATTTCTTCTGATAGATTTTCGATTTTCTTTTGAGCATCATCAATAACTTTGACTCTTTCTGCAATTTGAATGAATGTTTTATTAGTATCAGTGAATCCTTTTGATAGTCTATCTTCAACTTTTTGATTGATGTTAGTCATTCTTTGTTCAATGTTTTCATTTAAGCCTTTGAAATCTTTGTTAAGATCTTCGCTTATTTTAGATTGAAAATTTACAAGTTCTTTATTAACACGTATTCTAAATTCAGCTATGTTGTCTTTTGACATATCTGTTTGTTTTATAAGTTGTTCATTTACATCGTTATTGAACGTTCTCATTGATTCATAGATATTTTTTGTTAGCGTGCTTTCTAATCCTCGGACTTTTTCGATTATTGAATCACTCATTCCAGAAAAATCACCGTTAGAATTATCGCTTTTTTTAGTTAAAATAATAACTAATATCACAAGCGCAAACGCTGTTAGAATTACACTAATTAAACCTAAAGTTTGTTCCAAATTCATATAATCACTCCTTAAATTATTGGACTAAATAGATTAAATAGCCCCTGCATAATTTTGTTTATTATGCCACGTTTTTCCCATTTTTCAAGCAAGATTTGATTGGACTTAGTTAAGTCATCATTATAACTATTAAGCAAATCTTTTACAGCAGCATTCTCAAATATAGCTGTCACTTCAAAATTTAAATGGAAACTTCTTGGGTCAAAATTAACAGACCCTACTGATGCTAGTTCATCATCTATGATAAGTATTTTTGAATGTACAAAATGTTTATCATACTCATATATTTTAACACCTAATTTTAATAGTCTTTCATAGTAAGATTCAGTTGCATACCCAACTGCGATATAGTCATGTTTACCTGGCACTAACAATTCTACTTCAACCCCTGATTTTATGGCTATTTCAATAGATATCATTAACTCAGATTCAATAATTAAGTAGGGAGTTACAATCTTAATGTTTTTCTTAGCAGACTGCATCATCTTGTAATATACATCTCTAATTAATCCGTTCTCAAAATCAGGTCCAGACTCAATGATTGCTATTTGTCCAATGAATGATTCAATTGATTTATCCATTGGTTTATCTAGCATTTCATTGGTGATATAATACCAATCCTTAACGAAAACATTTTGAATACTGGTAACTCCATTGCCTTTTAAAATAACATGAGTGTCTCGCCAAAATCCAAATTTGGGATCTTGATGATTATATTCATCGCCTAAATTCATTCCGCCAACAAATCCAACTTTGCCATCAATAACGGTGGCTTTTCTATGGTTTCTAAAATTTAAGTTAGAATTGAATATTGATATTGACTGCGGGTCAAATACTCTTACTTTTACTCCAGCTTGTTTCAAGCTATTCATGTATCTTCGATTAAGATGTTGATTCGATCCCATATGGTCGTAGATTAAGTATACATCTAATCCTTCTAAAGCTTTTTCTTTTAAAACATCTAATACTTTGACTCCTATATTATCATTTTTTATAATATAAAACTCCATAAATATATAATCTTTAGCTAACTTTAATTCCGAGATCAGTCTAGGAAAGAAGACATCGCCATTATTTAATATTTCCATATATGTATCGTCTTGATATATCGTTCTACCAGTCGTTTCTTTTATAAATTTGTATATATCACTAAATTTTGTTTTCGAATAATCTGGATTGGTTCTTTCTTCCAAGCCTAAAAAAAATTTAGATGCTAATAATGGTCTTTGTTTTGATAATTTTATAATATGAAAATCTCTCGCAAAAATGTAATAGAAAATAAGGCCAACAAAAGGATTTAATAACAGTATCAAAATCCAGTGGCTTTTATTGTATGCATATGTAGATTTTAGTAAGACTCTAATAATTAGTCCAAAAGCAAATAGCCAAGTAATTCCCAAAGTAATGTATAACGCTAAATTATTAGTAATAATTGAAGATAAAGATGATATCTGTACCCCAATAATTAAGAAAAAGGAATATACAAGTTCGACTAATACTATGAAGGCAAATAGTAAAAAACTTTTTTTCATAAGTCTCCTCCGCACATACAATTTTAACATAATTTATGGGTTTTGTTAACTTATATTGGCGTTTCATATTATAATATAAAAAAAACGCCAAATGAAGTGTTATACTAAAAATGGACAATAAATAAGAGACTATGATAGAATTAATTT
>CAZHSG010000023.1:0-25051 GCA_964535005.1 uncultured Candidatus Izemoplasmatales bacterium | reverse complement strand
AAAGAACCTGTAGTTCTTAAAAATCTTCTCAGATTCTTAATTCTTTACAGGCCCTATTCTTTGATATAGAATTTGTCGATAATACTAAGGTAATCTACCGGTTTTCTGTAACCTTCAACAATTAGATGAGCATTCTCTTCAAATTCTTCAAGTGCTATAGATTTTTTACCAGTTTTAGATCTTTCGTAATAGAAAGTAACAAATTTAGAATCCAAGAAATAGATTTTCTCAAGTGATGAAAAATAGACAATTATAAAGCTGATAGCTCCGTGTTCATTAACTCTCCTAAGATGGGATACTTGATGTTCATGTATATTCTTAATTGGAAATGAAGTCTTAGATTTTGTTTCTTTTGCTTCAAAATCAATATATTGGCTTTTATAAATACCATTATAATCAGTTGTAGAAGGAAGCTTATAATAGGCTTCGGTAATTCTAGCAGCTGAACGTCTTTTATAATCAACTCCAACGATTTGGATTGGGATTGGCTTTTTATATATAATCGCTATATCATTATCACGGTAAAACTCATTAGTACGATTTATCATTGACTCAAAATTCATACCGCGATTAGCTGTTGATGTGATTTTAGTTTCTTTATATTGTTTTTTATTTGGATAATTTATCATATTATTCACCATTTATATTTTACCATAGAAAATTAGCTTTGTCATTGAGATAAAGAATTTTTCAAATTTGAAAAAAATGGCGAATTTTAGAAGAAATCATCAAAAAACTTGATAAATGTTGTATAATTAAATATGAAAAAACATACTAGGAGGAAATATGGCACAAATCAAATTCTACGCACTAGGCGGTTTAGGGGATAACGGAAAAAACCTATACGTACTAGAAATCAACAAAAAAATTCTAATACTTGACGCAGGTCTCCAGCATCCTTCTGGAGATTTATTAGGTGTGGATGCTATTGTTCCTTACATGGGTTACTTAGAGTCTAGATCAGATGACATTATTGGTGTTTTCCTTTCACATGCTCATGATAAACACATCGGCGCACTACCTATGTTATTGTCACATATAAAGACAAAAGTGTATGGGACAAGTTTTACAATTGAAGTTGCTAGAGACTTTCTAGCGGATAATAAAATGAATCACTATGACTATGATTTTGAAGTAGTTAAATATAATACTATAATAAAATTTGATGATTTCGCAGTTGAGTACTATGCAACAACGCACTCTGTGCCTCTAAGTGCTGGTATCGTTGTTTATACAGAAGATGGTGCGATAGTCTACGCAACTGATTTTACATTTGATCAAAATGTACCTACTTATTATAAGACAGATTACAGGAAAATAGCTAAAATTGCAGATTATGGGATTCTAGCATTACTCTGTGAATCATCTGGAGCTTCCAATATAGGACATTCTAATACAAATATTAATATTAAAAGAATCATCAGACAAACATTTGCACGAGCTGAGGGCAGAATTATAGTTGGGATGTATTCAACTGAACTATTAAATATTCAATTGGTTATTAATGAAGCGATTCAAGCTGGAAAACGAATATCTATCATAGGGCGTAAAGCTCAAAGGATGGTTAATATCGGTGAAAGAATGGGTTACATTGAAATACCGGCTGAAAATTTAGTTAATCTTAAGTTTATCGACAGCGAGAACAAGAATGAATTTAATGATGTTGTATATTTGGTAACTGGCGAAAGACATGAGCCTTTCTTTATGTTACAAAGAATGGCTAAAGCCTACGATAGACTTATTCATCTAATTGAAAGTGATACGATTATCTTTATGTGTCCACCGGTTATTGGAACTGAAAAAATAGCCGCCAAGACCTATGATGTATTATGTAAAACCGGAGTTAAGATGATAAAATTAGATAAAACATTGTTATCTAAATTCCATGCATCATCAGAAGATATTAAATTTTTGTACTCAATGCTAAATCCTAAGTTTATTATCCCTGTAAATGGTGAATATCGATACTTATTAGCTCAATATGAGTTAGCTCAAGAATATGGTTATCCAGACAATAAGATTTGTATGCTAGATAATGGTGAAGTTATAACATTTGAAAAAGGCATCAAAGATAAATTCCATGATATGGTAGATAACGGCTCATTAATGGTGGAAGGTACTTTAGAATCAGATATTAATGACAAAGTTATTAAAGAAAGAGAATTATTATCACAAGACGGATTTTTATTAGTTATCGCTAATATTGATACTAAAGAAAGAATAATGCTGAATGATCCTGAGATTGTTAGTCGTGGTTTTATGTTTATGAAAGAAAACGAAGAGATTATCAAAGAAATCGGGATTATATACCAACTTGAAACTAAAAAACAATTCTCTAAGAACAAGATTAATTGGAAAGAGTATAAAGACAATGTTAGATACCAAACTCAAAGGTATCTCTATAATAAAACAAAGAGAAAACCAATTGTCATACCAGTTATTATAGATACTCAAGCTGATTCATTATGTGAAATAATATAAAGGTTAAACCAAAATCGGTTTAACCTTTTTTTTAGTAACTCATTAGTTAGGATAAGACTCGAATTGTAAGGGTAACAAGATTAACTAGTTTTTTAACATTTTTAACAATATTGATAATATCTCCTGAACAGAAGAATAAACCAATATCTAAAATAATATCGAAACTATATTCTCCATCATCCCAAATGCCAGCTAACGCAGTATCAAAGCCAAAACCAGCACCAACAAGAGTTACAATTGCTTCTTTCCAACCTAAACCTAAATCATCATTTAATAAAGTAGTTAAGTAATATACTGAATAGCCAAGGTTTCTCATACAAGATATAGTTATGATTCTTCTTAACATAGTAATACCACCAATAGAATTTACTATACTCGCAATCTCACTATCCGCTATCATATCAACAGCAGCCTGACTTGTTGCTCCACGAATACCCCAATAAACAAAGTCTCTAGGAATTATGTTTGAGATTTTTGTAAAACCTAAAGCTATATCATCTAATTCAATTTCATAACTTAATAATAGTTCGCCAACATCATGAGAAACCATACTTTGGAATTGTGTGTAACTATTTCTAAAGTCCCAGGCTAGTCTAACCATATCGCTTGGATCAGCACCTAAACTAAGCACTGTATCTATAATAAATTCCAAATCAGTTGAACCTGAATCATAACCACCTAAGTACAAATCTTTTGCCAATAAAGTATACCAATTATCCTTAGTGTACATTGGTCTAATATGGTTGCCTATGGTTCCAATATTATAAAGTAGAGTTTTCATACTGTTAACAACACATGGGCCAGTGAATCTAATCCATATATTAGCCATGAAATCATTAATATCATAGCCTTCATTAACAAGTAATTCGAAAACTAATGTTTTAGCAGTTTGATTCCATTCACTAAAGGTTGTGTTCATCAAATATGTTGAAGCTTGAACAGCTGATAATCCAATATCAAGCATTATATTAACTATTGATATATCAATTGCTTCATTCGGATACTCTAACATATCTTCAAAAATTAAGTTAGTTGAATAACTATTTATAAACAATTTATGTATGAAATATCCTGAAGTATATGTAGGATAGGTACTAATTGGGAAAACAGTTTCAAAGCCTGAAACCATTTGAGTAGGGTAGTAATTTAATATATCATCAAATATAGCGTAGTATTCCGCTCCAGAAGTCAATTTTTGTTCGGTATTGTAGATGTAGTCTCTTGTTAAATTTATTAAATCATCAAGATTAGTATTATCATATCCGTAGAAGTTAATCAAAATTTCTATAACTAACTTGTTGTATCTTCCTGAAATATTTGTAAGTGTTAAATTTTCGTTATATGCTTTCATATCAGATATATATGAATAGTCTAGCAACCCATATATCACTTCATCTCTTGTGAAACCAGCATCAATTAATATTTCAGCTAAATCATATGGATCTTTTATGCCAAAGAAGTAAACAAGTTTGTCTACAACAACATGGGATTGCAACATATTCTCATATAGCGCACTACCCATTAGAGGTATATCGGATGGGCCTAATGTTTCACCAGGATAGGATTGGATTAATTTAGCAAATGTTAATGAAGGCTCTTCTCCATAAACTTGCTCAAGTGCGTTTACAAGAGTTGCATTGTCTCTTGGTTTAGAAATATATAGAAGCATTAGATTAAAATTCTCAACTGATGATATTGGATTAAAACTTGGGAAGAAAATATCCCATAGTTGTACAACAATCAAAACGCCAAATTCATCATGTATATATACGTAGATGTCCCAAGGGCTTTCTAAATCTAAAGCTGCAGTGATACTTGTTGCAGCGGCTAAGCCAGTTTCAGCATAGACATCTTCAACAATATCTTTTATTGAGAATCCGGATTCAAATCTTAGCGTTGAATAATATATGTAATATATTGTTGCAGATTTAGTGTAACTAGCATCTCTTAATACCTCAGCAATTAAGGAAGGATCTGTCATTGATAGATTTCCCCTTAACACTCTAATAGAATCACCAGCAGTTCCACCGATGCTTTTCATAGCTATAGCCATCATTAATGCTGAGTTGCCACCAAACGATTCTTCTACAGCTTCCCAATCTATTTCACCTGAACCATAAGCCATTGGAAGCCAAACTATGATTTCAGCTTGTGTGTAACCAGCATCATATAAATGTACTGCTGTTATAGAGCCATCACTAACTCCGTATTTGTTTTTAAATTCATAAATTGCATCCCTTGCTGTCCACGATTCAGAATAAAGATAGTCAGCTAACAGAGGCAATACATCTTCTTGGTAAGTATTGTTAACAGATTCTATTATATCAGCACCTAAAAATGCCGAATTATGAGCAAGGTTATAAGCTGCAGAAACAGAAGAAGCTTCAAAATTGTATTTTAAACTTATTGTAATATCATTTAAGGTAAAGCCATAAGTTATAGCAGCAACTGATATGTACATGTTTATTGAAGGAGTAGCATTTCCTGCATAATATTTAGCAAGGTCAGCAGCTGTAACACCTTGTGTTTTTAAATAAGCAGAATAAACAACTATTGCATTTATTGATTGGTTATCTAAATATATATATTCTAAAGCAAGTTCTATTGGACATGTAGAATCTAGTAGTGGAGGTGTATAATCTCCATACACATTCAATGAGTATTTAACCAATATTTTATCTATTAAAGAAGTGCGAATCCAATTTGAATCTGCAAACAAGGATATTACTTCAGTAACAGTAAGTTCCATATCAACTTTCAAATATGTTAGTAATTCATCAAATCCAGCTGAAGTTTCCCAATCGAACATAAAAGAACTACTATTGTTCAAATCACTCCATCTCGTTAATACTAGAAGAGGATCTGTATCTAAGATTTCTATATAGTATTCCATTAATAAGCTAGTAGAGTAATACCCAGGAATATAGGTATCTTGAACATAAGAGTTAAAGCCTAGGTATGTTAACATCATAATTGTTTCTTTTACGCTATACCCAGCGTAATAAGTGGTACAACAAAGACCATTAACGTCATCAATAGTATAATCACCGAACAACAGTTCCCATACACCTTCGATAACTGTATCTGTAGTTTGAATTCCTAAAACAGCTGCTATTATTGTTTTTGCGTCTAATCCCCATGCTTGCATTGCAATAGCTATTTCAAGTCCGTTAAAACCTTCGGAAACTAAAATATTTAAAGTTAAATCTCGATTAATTGCGTGATCCAAGTATAAATCCAATATATATGTAGCAGTAGGAACGTATAGAGAGAAAAGTGAGGTGGTAATATCATCGAGTTCAAATCCAGATTCATCTCTGTCTTCAGACAAGAAGAAGGCAATGTTACCTACATCACTTTGAGTAGCTAAAAGCGTTGTTTTACAAAGATCCACAATATCAAAAATACCATATCCAGCAGTTTTAAATTGCCAGAGATATGTTGCACTGTATATAAGCCAACCTTTAGTAGTAAATTCAGTAGGACTGTTAACATCAACAACACCACTAGCAAAAGCAGATTCTGTGATAGTAAAGCCTGCATAAGCAAGCGCTATAATCACATCTTCTTCATCGTGCATATACAATCCATCAATTGCAGCTGCTATTTCATTGGCTGAATACTCTGCGTTCTTTAATATAACAGCAATTTCATTGTCGGATTTCAAGTAACTACTACTAAGAATAGAAGTTGGCCAATACAGACTTTTACTTAAATCCTTTATAATGTATATCATATTTTCAGCTGATACACTTAAGTTGAATAATGTAATAGCTATGTCATAACTACTATAACCAAGATTATTCAATAAGTTAGCAAGAACTAGTTCGGCCTCTAAATCAGGTAGCACGTACAATGTTTTCATTATAGATAGTATTTCCGCAAAGGAGTAGCCGTTTGATTGTAACATAGTAGACAATTCCAAAGAAGAAGTGTAATAGGTGTTTTTCATAACTGATGCTATCTGACTCAATGTGTAGCTATTTGTCTTTAGTACCCCTATGATTGAAGAATAGCTATATTCATAAACAACTTCTAACATAACCACAGTTTCAGCAGTTGTATAGCCAGCAGTCTTAGCGATAACTTCCACTTGGGTAGCATTTAATGAGTACACATCTTTAAGAGCAGTACCCAAAGCAACACATAAATAGTGTTCCGATATAAATGCATCTGCTACTTGTTGAGCGGTTTTTGAGTATGTAGTTTTTAAAAGTTCAATAATTTCATTGCTGCTAAATCCAGCATCAAGTAGTATAGGTAATAATTCTAAACTGGTTGAAGCGTATTCAGTTACAATTACATTTGAAGCATTTAGAGTGGTATATTCTCTTAATCTTAAATCAGCTGCTAAATCAACTAAACTCATTTTTGTAAGCGATAGATTAAACAATTGTCCTGATCTAAAAATAGTGAAATCATCTTCTAAATAATAATACGTTAGAAGACGAGTAGAATAATCATAATCATCATTAACTAAACTAAATGATGCAACACCTAATGCATTTGTAAGTTTTGTTTCTTCCCCTATAGTAATTTCGAAATTCTCAATAGGTAAAGAATTATATAATACTGTAAAAACAACATTATAGGTTTTTACTGTATATGTAGCTGTTACTACTATATCTTCAGTTAATGAAGTAAAAGTAACATCCCAACCTGTAAAATCGTAGTCATCTCTTGTAGGATCACTAGGTGCTACTGCACTTGATAGATAATCCACCACGCTAGTTCCTAGAACCCTTTCATCATAATCTTTAAAAGTAGCAGTGACTTCATTTGGGTTGTAAATAGCAGTAACATTAATATTTTCGGTCATCAAATTATAGGAAACATCCCAACTATCAAAAGTATAGCCAACCCTAGTTGGTTCAGCAGGAGCTATAGCGGTTGTTAAATAGTCTACAGTGCTAGTCCCTAATGTATAATTATCATAATCTTTGAAAGTAGCTGTATACTGATTAATTGTATAGGTAGCAGTTACAATGATATCTTCAATAATTGAGTTGAAGTTAATATCCCAACTACTAAACGTGTAACCAACTCTTGTTGGCTCAGTAGGAGCTATAGCACTTGCTAGGTAATCAACAGTGCTTGTACTTAAAACATTATTATTGTAGTCTTTAAAAGTGGCTGTGTACTGAATTGGTATATATGTGGCAGTAACTACAATATCTTCAGTTATTGAATCGTATGCTATGTCCCAACCATTAAAAGTATAATGTTCTCGTGTTGGATTAGCAGGAGCAACTGCACTTGTTAAGTAGTCAACAGTGCTTGTACTTAAAACACTACTATCAAAATCTTTAAAAGTAGCTGTATATTGATTAACTGAATATGTAGCAAACACATCTATGTCTTCACTCAATGTACTGAAGCTTGTATCCCAGCCTGTAAACGTATATCCTGTTTTAATAGGGTCATTAGGTGCAGCAGCACTAGATTGAGATAATACTGTAGATACAGAGATTATTGAATTATCATCATTTCTAAATATAGCAATGAAGTATTCTGAACTACTAAAGTGAACTGGCCAGTTATCTGGATTCCAATTTGAAGTCCAAGTTCCAGGTATTGCAGGAGCTTCAACATATATATTTAGATTAGAGTAAGGTTGTGCAATAATTATTTCTGTAATAGTCACTACAGAATCTGGTATATATATTATTTCTGCATTGGAAAACGCAAAAGCACTCACTCCAATTGAAGTTACTCCGTTTGGAATGATAAAATTATTCAATCTATAGGTATGATGAAAAGCATTTCCACCAATTGATTGCAGCTCAGATAGGTCAGTGAATATTATATCAGTAAGATAATCGCAATCATTAAACGCTCCATAAGGAATTAAGTCAGTATCAGTAAACTCAACTATTTTAAGGCTAGTAGGAATGTAATAAATATGTGTGGTATAAGTATTATCTCTCTGGCCAGTATATGAAGATCCGCTATAGGTTTGACTACCAAATATGTAACCAAACAAACCAAACTCAAGTAGTCCTTCTCTGTTTTCACCAATAAATGGAAGTGACATACTCTCTAATGAACTACATCCATTAAACGCTGAATAGCCAATTGTATTAACAGAGTTTGGCACTTGAATATAAGTTAAGGAAGTGCAGTCTTGAAAAGCATAAGATTCGATATTAGTAACAGGATATCCAAAAATAGTTGAAGGAAGACTTAAATAACTAGCATCGCCGTTATAAGCTAAGACTGAAACTTGATCTAAGTTAAATGAATAAGACAATCCTTCTGCTAAAGGCAGTTCACTATATTTAAAATGTAGTTCACCTAGGTTGTCTTCGTATATCATAAATATTCTTGTATTAAGATCTAAAATATACCTTAAACTTATCAAAAATTCATTAGTAACTTCGTTGATAGATTGAGCTGAGTATTGAGTAATTTCTTCTGTATCTAAAGTAATCTCAGATAATGAAGCGTGGGTAATCAACCCTATATCTATTAAATTGTAATTTAGTGGTAAAAAATATTGTCCTAAATATGAAGTATAGTTTTCACGTAAATCAGGTTTTCCATGTAGCACAACTAATGGGTTGGTAGTTAATGGACTATCGCCAAAAACAGCAGTAATAGTTTCGTTTTCTAAAAGTGTATATGAGAATGTTCTTTGATTACTTACAAATCGTTCATTAAGCATCCAATATTGGAAGTATGAAGTTGGAGTATCTAAATCTGCAGTAATAGTAACTATTTGATTGAATACGTATTCTCCATCCCCAATACCATTCTCAACAGTTAACGTTAAAGAAGTTTCTGGATTCAACAAATCATATTGTAAAACACATATAGTGTCAATTAATACATTTGTAAACTCTGAACTCCATTTAGGATCACGAAATATAAGTCCGGGTTTTGAATACTCAGTTGTAATAGGTTCAACCGCATTTCCACCTAATGTAATATATTGAATATCAATTTTAGTAAGATTTGAATCCATAAATAAAACGACGAATTTATCTACAGGTTTAAATACTGCAGTTAATTCCATCGTACTTGTTATATAAAATTCAAAATCAATAGGCAAATAAGCTACTGCACCATTAATTAACCAAAAAGAAAAAACGTATCCAGAATTACTAGATAGATTTTCATCAAATGAAACTCTTGAACCAAAAGTTAGATCTTCAATAGTTGTTGTTATAGTATTTTCTTCATCGAAATAAGAAATAACAGTGACATCAATTAAGCTATCAGTTATACTAATAGCTTCGATTTGATTTTCTGAATAAACGAAAAATAGGATAAGCACCATAATGGTACTTAAAATCCATTTTTTCATTGACTTCCTCCATTAAATATGTAGTTTAATTTGAATCATTTTGATTCTCTACATATTTCTTAATTGTTGAAATATGTCCATTCTTAATTAAATGAATGACAATAAAAATGAGTTTAACCAAATATCCAAGTAGTTTTTTATGTAATTATTTCGATTAAAATGTAAAAGTAAAATAAAAATATCAATCCGAATACAAGAAAGTAAGAAAGAAATCCACCAATAGCCCATCTTATAGAAGTTCTTGCGGCTTTTGGTTTGGTATCTCTGAGTATTAAGTAGACAATAAAACCAAGTAAAGGTATAAAAAAGCCGAAAAAGCCATAAAAAAATCTGGTACCTGACTCATTGATTTCGTCTTTTTTAATAATCTTCTTACCACATTCAATACAAAAATCTTGGTCACTATTAACAAGTGCACCACAGTTTTGACAAGTTGGCATATAATCAACTCCTATAAATTAATGTATCTTACTTATCTATACTATATCACAATATTAGGAATTTTTAGTTTGAATTTCTAAGAATTTTTAGAATTTTTTCATATTCGTCTGCATATAAATTCTCTAATTTAGTATGTCTTTGAGGTTGGTAATATACAGTTCCCTTTAATTTGTCAGGAAGATATTGCTGTTTAACAATATGCTTATCGTAATCATGTGCATATTTATATGGCGTTTTTTTGTCATAAGTAGGGTTATTTATCAAGTGACTTGGGACTTGATATGTTAAACCTTTATTAACATCTGCCAAAGCTTTATCTATCGCTATATGAGCTGAATTTGATTTGGGTGAAATGCACATTTCGATTACAATAGCGCTTAAAGCATTTCTGGCTTCCGGTAAACCTACTTTTATAGCGATATTACATGCGGCATCTACCTTCACACCCATCATAGGATTAGCTAATCCAATATCTTCATAAACTATAGCTCTAATCCTTCTTACTAGTGAAGCTAAATCCCCAGCAGCTAATAATCTTGCAAGATAATGTAAGGATGCATTAACATCGCTACCTCTAACTGATTTATGAAATGCACTTAATATATCATAGTAGTTATCGCCAGTTTTAAAAGTACTCTTTGCAGCTTCAGGTAAATGTTTAACCATATGTTTAACATCAATTTTTTGTCCATCTTCGGCGGTTAACACAAGCAACTCTAACATATTAATAGCTGTTCGAACTTCGCCATTACAGATTGTACTGATTTCTTCAAATATCTCATTGTCTATTGTGACGTGTCGATCATATCTTGATAAATCAATTTTTTTCAAAAATTCTTTGATTTCTAAACCCCCTGGTCTAATAATCTTAAAAATAGAAACTCGACTTCTAATTGCTGGGTTAACTGCAATGTATGGATTTTCAGTAGTTAGTCCAATCATTGTAATATTACCCTTTTCAACGTACGGTAATAGGTAATCTTGGATATCACGATTCATTCTATGTATCTCATCCACTATTAACAGGGCATTTCCATACATTTTAACAGTCTCTACAATCTGTTTTAGGACTGCTTTAGAATCTGTAGAAGCATTAAACTTGAAGTGATTTAACGGATAGTGATCTGCAATGATTTTGGCTAGTGTTGTTTTGCCAACACCAGTAGGTCCATATAGAATCATAGAAATTAAATTATCTTCCTCAGTTAATTTTTTTAACATATCAATTATTCGTTTGTTACCAAGGACTTCTCCAAAGGTTTTTGGTCTTACATAGTCAGCTAGTGGTTGATACATTATATCACTTCCTTTTATATGAATAATTATATCATATACTTTGCAAAATACAGAAAAAAGCATATAATATTATATAGGGAATAAGAAAGAATGTGATTATATGCTAAAAGAAGAAATCCTTAGATTAAAAAAAGAGAAAAATGCTGTTATATTAGCCCATTTCTACCAAAATGATGAAGTTCAAGATATCGCTGATTTTGTTGGTGATTCACTAGCATTAAGTAAGATGGCTGCTAAAACAGATGCAGATATAATTGTTTTTTGTGGAGTCTATTTTATGGCAGAGACCGCGAAGATACTTTCACCGCAAAAAAAGGTCCTTTTACCAAAAGCAAATTCCTTATGCAGAATGGCCGCAATGATATCCTATGATGATCTATTAAAATATAAACAAGACAATCCAGATAGAATGATAGTTACCTATGTAAATACTAGAGCTGAGATAAAAGCATTATCAGATGTAATAGTAACTAGCTCCAATGCTGAAAAGATTGTTGAAAACTTTAAAGATCGTAAAATCATGTATGTACCAGATAAAAACCTAGGGTTATACCTAAAAGATAAATCTGGTTATGATATTGATGTTTGGCCGGGATATTGTTATATACATGAGTTTTTAACTATTAATGATGTAAAGAAATTAAGAGTTAAACATCCTGATGCTTTACTCTTAATCCATCCTGAAGCACCGTTAGATGTTTTAAAGAAAGCCGACTTTGTAGGTTCAACAAAACAAATACTTGATTATGCAACTAACTCTGATGCTAAAGAATTTATCATCGGTACAGATAAGGGAATAATCCATGCTTTAAAGAAAAGTAATCCAAATAAAGAGTTCCATCTACTATCTAGAGGACTATCATGTGTAAATATGAAAAGAATAAATCTCCAAGATGTATTTGATTCTTTAAATGAAGAAAAACATGAAATTGAAGTAGAACCAGATATAGCAAAAAAAGCTAAAGTAGCTTTAGATTTAATGATGAGGCTGAGCTAATGAAAAATCAATGTGATATCTTAATAATTGGGACTGGCTTAGCCGGTCTTTTTGCCGCAATAAACATTGATCCAAAATATAAAGTTTACCTAATAACGAAAACAAAAATTAAAAATTCAAATTCTCGCCTAGCACAAGGTGGGATTGCATGTGAATATAACGATGATAAAGAATTACATCAAGCACATATTAATGATACTATGCGTGCTGGTGCTTATTTGAATGATGAGAATTCTGTTGAATTCTTAGTGAATAAAGCCTATGGCGCTGTTAAGCACCTGATAGATCTTGGAGTGAACTTTGATTTAGATGATAAACTAAACTTCCTTTTTACTAGAGAGGGTGGACACTCAACTAGAAGGATTTTACATAGTGGAGGAGACGCAACTGGGAACAATGTTGTTAGGGATTTAATAACCATAATTAGGCAAAGAAAAAACATAAAATTTATAACTGATACAATGGCTTTAGATTTAATAAAAAAAGACAATAAAATCATCGGTTGTATCGTCTTAGAAAAAGAAGCAAAACACTACGCAATCTATGCTAAAAAAACTATTATAGCAACAGGAGGTATTGGGTCAGTTTATGGCTCAACTACCAATGACTTAAACGCTACCGGAGATGGTATAGGTATGGCCTACCGTGCTGGTTGTGAATTCCAAAATATGGAATTTGTACAGTTCCATCCTACAGCCCTATATTCAGAGTATGTTACCTCAAGACAAAGGTTCCTAATCTCAGAAGCTGTTAGAGGTGAGGGAGCGTATTTAATAAACGTAGAAAAAGAAAGATTTATGGAGAAGTATGATCCTGAAAGAATGGAGCTTGCACCACGTGATATAGTATCACAATCTATCTACCGAGAAATGTATGATACCTGGACTGACCATGTGTATTTAGACACAACTCATTTGGACCCAAAATTTCTAGAAAAAAGATTTCCTACAATCTCAAACTATTGCAGAAAACAAGGCTATATTTTAGGGCTAGATTTAATACCAGTTGCACCTGCAGAACACTTCCTATGTGGTGGTATCAAAACCGACCTTTTAGGTAGAACAAATATTGAAAATTTATACGCTTCAGGTGAGTGTACGTATACTGGAGTTCATGGAGCGAATAGACTAGCTTCAAACTCATTATTAGAATGTCTAGTTTTTAGCTATTCAGCTGCTATAAACATTAACGAAACTATTGATGAAAATATCCAATACAATGGATTGGTTGTAGAAGAACTTGCTAACTACAATTACAACTATAAACCTATTAGAAAAAAAATGGGTGACTATATGGATGAACATGTATCTATCGTTAGAAATGAACAGGGGTTATCTCTAACTAAAAAAGTATTATCTCATATTGAGAGGAATCTTAAGAAATATCCTAATTTAACCAAATCCTACTATGAAACCTTAAACATGGTACAAACTGCATTATTAATCACTAGTAGCGCTTTAGATAGAAAGGAAAGTCTTGGATGTCATTCAGTAATCAAATAGTAAGAACTAACTATCACACACATATGTATCTGTGTCGACACGCAAGTGGGACAGTAGAAGATTATGTTTTAGAAGCAATCAAAAATAATTTTGATTCTCTTGGAATGTCTGACCATGCACCATGGAATGAACTTATCGATAGGTCAGTAAGAATGAAGATGAGTGATTATCCAATCTACCTAAGAGAGTTAAATAAGGTTTGCAAAAAATATTCTGATAAGATAAATATCTATAAAGGATTAGAAATCGAATATTTTAATGGCAAGAATGATTACTACAAAAATTTACTAGAAGAACTTGACTATCTAGTACTAGGTCAACATTATATCGAAATTGGATCACAATTAGTTAGTACCTATAGAATCTATACAATTAAAGAATTAACAATTTATAAAGATACAATTATAAAAGCAATCGACTCAGGTTACTTTAAATTCATTGCGCACCCTGACTTATTTTTGTTCTCGCAAAAAGAGTTGTCAGAAGAAGTACTTGGCATAGCAGAAGAAATTATTGTTGCTGCTAAGAAAAAAAATGTACCTCTTGAAATTAATGCGAATGGAGTTCGTAGAGGAAAAATAATGGTTCATGGTGAAGAGCGTTACAGGTACCCTCGATTGGAATTTTGGCAATTAGTCAAAAAACATAATGCACCATGCATCATCTCGAGTGATGCACACAAACCAGAATATTTGTATGATGAAGCTGTTTTAGAAACCGTTGAATTTGCAAGGCATCTATCGTTAACAGTAGAAGAAGAATTAAGCTTTGATTAAAAATATTAGCTTAGAATCGAAATATATGAATTCTTTATAGGCTATATTTTAACGTTTACTGGGGTATATTTATACCAGTAGTCAATAAAAGTTAAAAATACGCCCAAATTTTCGGTTATGATTTCTTACAACCACTAAAAGCAATGATGATTAAAACTAATATACTCATTGAACTAATTTGAATATGTTTACATAACAGTAGCAGTAGTTGAATCCCGTGTTTATTACACAATTATATTCATTTGATTATAATTTGGGGAAAGAACTACTGTTTTCTTATAACTCAAATTAGTTCATATAATGTATATTATGTTAACTTGATGTTAATACCTATATAACGCGGTTATATCTTGGCTTGTTGATAGTGTTGAAAACTATTCCTATACTTTTTCCGCTAAAAACAGGCCTCCATTTTTGATGCATTTAAAACCCCTTTGAAAATTACCCTAGACATAGGGTGGTTTTTGATATTGCATATAGCGTTTTATATATAATATGTTATAATTATCTTATGATAAGAGGTGATTATACTTGGGCAAGATATATATGATTTTTACAGGTGGTACAATATCAATGAAGATTGATGATGTGAGCCATACGGTTAAACCAGCTCTCTCAGCCAACCAAATTATGCAGAGTCTATTAGATTCTCAATTATACAACGAACTAGAGGTTATCGAATTTTCTGAAGTTCCTTCTCCTGCAATGACTCCAACAATGATGTTGGAAATTAGTCGTCTAATTAAAAATTTAATCAAGACGAGTGACCCAATGGGTTTTGTAGTGGTTCATGGAACTGATACTTTGGAAGAGACGGCTTTCTTTTTAGATACAGTTATCAACACTGAAATTCCTATCGTTGTAACTGGATCAATGAAGTCTAGTTCTGAGTTGGGATTTGATGGGATTAATAATTTGGTATCTTCAATTTTAGTTGCTAAGTCAACTAAATCTCATAACAGAGGAGTTCTAGTTGTGATGAATGACCAAATTAATTCAGCGTCTGAAGTTACAAAAACTAATACACTAACACTTGATACTTTTAAGTCAATGGATTATGGTCCGCTTGGTATTGTTGATAATCGTGAAGTTATATTTCACCGTGACGTAAGTTATACAAGAAAGAATGTTGAGGTTGATTCTGTAAGTGATGATGTTTATCTGCTCAAAGCTTATTCTGGTTCTGATTCTAGATTGATTGATCACTTACTTACAATAGACGCTAAAGGAATTGTTATTGAAGCTTTGGGCCGTGGTAACTTACCACCGCTTATGATTGATGGTATTAGGAATGCTTTAACTGAAGGTATACCTGTTATAATATGTTCTAGATGTCCTTCAGGAAGAGTTTTAGATACATATGGATATTTAGGTGGAGGAAAATACCTTACTAACATGGGATGTATACTCGCCCCATCATTAAATGGGCAAAAGGCAAGAATACTACTAATGTTGGCAATTCAGAAATCTCGTGATTTTGACTATTTAAAGGAAACATTCACAATATAAAAAAAGCTCTCAAATCAATTATGATTTGAGGCTTTTATTTTTATGTTAATCTTCTTCTTTGGTTTCTGTATTTTCTTTCTCTAAAAGTAAACGATTGAGTTCATTAACTTCAGCCTTATATCTTTTAGATGATACTAATAAAGCAATACCATAGATTACTCCAATAATAGCCATTAAAATATATATGTACCAACTGAATCTAAATAGGTAATTTCCAAACATTGATCTAAGTACAAATAAGACAGGTATAATTAGAATATATCCAAGTATAGAATTAATGATTGCTATTCCCTTTTCAGACTTGAAAACTCGGATTGCTAAACTGATAAATATTGAGATTATTATCCCGCTTATCGTCGCTTTAATATAAGGAACATTAACTTCAAATCTTCTTATGATAATACCAGTTAAAAATATGAATGGAATAGTTGTGAAGAAAAATGTTTTTACAAAGGTTCTAAAGTATTTTTTTAACATTATTTTCCTCCTAACATATTTCTTAATATAGAGACGTATTTTCTTGATATAACGACTCTCTCTTTGTTCTTTAAAACAGCTTCCATTCTACCGTTTATACTTGAAGCAAATGATTGTATTTTACGAGTATTTAAAACTGTGCTTTTATTGATTCTAATAAATGGAGTGTTTTCAAACATATCTTCTAACTGATACAGTTTTAGATTTATATCGAACACTTGTTCTTTGGTATAAGCAAATACTTTGTTGTCAATTGATTCAAAGTAATAAATTTGACTAGGTGTAAGCGTGTAGTTTCGTCCTTCAATTTTGCCAGTTACAACTCTATTCAAGAAGGTTAACGATTTCTCAATTTCTAAGATTTCATCATCTTTCTTTTTGCATTTTATTATAACTTGAGTCTCTTCAATTTCTTTTGATTCAACCACACTTATTTTCATATTAATTCTCCAAATAGTCTAATAGTAAAACATCGATTATATCTAAGTCAAATACAGCTAATTTTAATGTATCTAAACGATATTCGAGGATTTCAATTACCTCTTCAAAAACAATGATAATATCAGGTAAATTCTCTCTTGTATATGTGCCTTTTAATTCATGGATTCTAAGGTAAGCTAATCCTTTAGTTTCTAATAATCCATCTCTATATAATTTCAGATTTTGTATGTGTTCAGTAATTATTGTTTTATCACCATCTAGAACTATATATTGGTTTGTTTTTATTGTCTCTACAGAACTTCTTATTGAGTCTCTGCCATTTACTAGCAGATATCTTTGCTCTAATATTTGTTCATGTAGATTTATTAGTTCTAATCTCAATTCATTGAATATGACTAAATCACTCGTAGACTCTGCTAATTTCTTTACCTCATATTCAGTTTCTGAAAATGCTAATACTTGAACATTATCATCTATTGTTTCAGAATCATATGAGTTTGTAACGTTGTCTATGTTGCTAGTAGCTTTAAGCAGGCTGTCCAGTACTGAATACTCGGTGCAACTTACTGCAGTGAATAAAGTTAAGACTAATAAGGCAGCAACTAAAAATAATTTGTTTGTTTTCATTTTAAAATCTCCCTTCGATTTGATAGTGATATTTTAAAATAATTGCTGAAACTAATCAAATTATTTAATGTAAGTTGCAAAAACTATTAGTCAAGTTGTATATTACCTTAGCATCATAGCTAAAGCGTCTTTAATTAATTCGTTTGTTTTCTTATCTGGATCAAGTTTAGGTAATATCTTCTTGATTTCTTTTGCTTTATATCCAAGAGCTTTAAGTGCTTCCTCAACATCAATCATATTAACTGTTCTAATTGCTTTATCTTCAAATTCAATTTTACCCTTTAAATCAAGAATAATTTGCTGAGACGCTTTTGGCCCAATTCCTGGGAATTTTTGCAGGTATTTTGCATCGCCATCATCAATTGCTTTAGTTATAGATTCAACTGTACCTGATGCTAGTATTGCAGATGCGCTTTTTGGCCCTATTCCATTAACTGTAATTAGTCTTATGAACAATTCCTTAGCTTTTTCGGTTTTAAACCCATAAAGGCTAATATTATCATCAGAGACTTTTTGAAAAAGGTAAACTGTGGATTCAGAATGCAGTACAAAAGAATATGGATTAGGTGTTATAACTTTAAATCCAATACCATTGTTTTCTACAGTTATATACTTAGGACTTATTTCTGTTATTAAACCTTTAATATAGTTATACATAATATTCCTCTTTCATATATTATATTCTTTATCTAATCAATAAACTCAAATTCTAAAGTGTCAATTATTATTGTATTACCAGGTTTAGCTCCAGCTTCACGTAGCAAATCATCTAAACCAGCTTTTCTTAATTTCATTAAGAACATAGTTACTGATTCATCTGTAATAAAATTAGATTTGCTGATTAATTTGCCAACCAAACTACCTGTAACATCAAATGTATCTTCTTTAATTCTATGGACAATAATATCTCTTTCACCTTCATTGAAGTTATATTCTACGTAGTCATCAATAACTTCCTCCCGTTTGTAGAAGAATGGTGTTTCTTCAAGGAGTCTAGCTGCTTCATATATAAGTTCCTTAAGATTGTCATTAGTTAAAGCAGATATAGGGATAACTTTTGTAGATTCATCAAAATTGGATTTGAATGATTCTAAACGTTCATCGGCACCTTCTACATCCATTTTACTAGCAACGATAATTTGTGGTCTTTTAAGTAAATCAAAATCATAGGTTTCTAATTCTTTGTTGATAATTTGATAGTCGTCATATGGATCTCTTAGAGATTCAGGACTCATTTCAACCATATGAATTAGAACTCTTGTTCTTTCAATGTGTTTTAGGAATTGAATACCAAGTCCTAACCCGGAAGATGCTCCTTCGATTAAACCAGGCATATCAGCTAATACGAACGAGTTGATTCCTGGCATATTTACTACACCCAAGTTTGGAATAATTGTTGTAAAAGGATAGTCAGCTATCTTAGGTTTAGAATTTGAAAGAATGGTGATTAATGTAGATTTCCCTACTGAAGGAAATCCTACAATTCCGACATCTGCAAGTAATTTTAATTCTATATGTAAATTGACTTCAATAGATGGCGTACCGTTTTCTTGGAATCTAGGAGCTTTGTTTCTTGCAGTTGCAAATCCTTGATTTCCTCTACCACCTCTACCGCCGCTAGCAACGATTGCATTTTGACCATGTATAACTAAGTCAGCTAAGATTTCATTTGTTTCTTGCCTAAATATAATTGTTCCAACAGGAACCTTAACTATTACATCATCAGCATCTTTGCCTCTCATGTTTTTGATTTTGCCATTTTCTCCGGCTTTAGCATAAACATGTTTTTGGAATTTTAAATCAATCAAAGTCGACATGCCTTCGTCAGCTTGAAAAATTATTGATCCACCTGCTCCACCATCACCACCGGATGGTCCTCCAAGTGGCACATGTTTTTCACGGCGAAAAGCGACGATTCCATCGCCTCCCTTTCCTGATTTTACTAATACATTAACTTCATCTATAAACATATTGCCACCTCTTCATATAAGTATACTATAAAACTAGCTCGTATGCTAGTCTATTGATTCCTGATAGATACCCGATATCTTGGAATTCCATTTTTTTAATTAAACGTTGCATTTTATAATTGTCAGGGTGGGTATCTACCTTGACAGATTCATAACTATTTGTTCTTGCTAGGTTAATTGCGTAGTTAAAAAGTAGTCCGCCAATTCCAGATTTTTGATGTTCGGGATCAACTAATACTCTATGCATTACTATTGATTTATCTTTTAGCCATTTTAGTTCTTTGTAGGCTTCATCATTTTCTGGTAACAAGGACATTGAAGCAATAATTACATTATCTTCCTTATATACATACAGACCTTGATTATTGTAATCAAACAAAAATTGAGCATAGTCTGGATAGCCATCAACCCATTGTTTTAAGCCCAAGTTTTGCATATATTGTCTTGTTTTTTTAGCTAAAGCAGAAATTGTTATTAGTTCGGCTTTTTTAGCTAGTTCAATCATTGTATCTCTCCAGTCCCACTAGTTACTTCAACTGTGTTGATTATAGGTTTGGTTTTATATTTTTCAAAATACATTTTTGTGAAATTCGTCATGAAACTTTCTAAATCATCAGTTTTAACAAGGTTTAGAGTTGAGCCACCAAAACCTCCACCGATCATTTTAGAACCTAAGCTGCCAGATTTCATTGCTATTAAAACTAGGTCATCTAATTTGTCTGATGATATTTCGTAAAGGTCTCTAGCTGACTCATGTGCTAATGATAGTAAATTTCCTAATAATACGAAATCTCTAGACTTTAGAGCATTAGCTGCTTGCTTGACTCTAGCATGTTCATCAACTAAATGTTTAAAACGTCTTTTTAAATATGTAAGATGAATATATTTTTCATATTTATAGTAGTCTTCTGGCTTTAAATCACAAATATGATGAATACTTACATGTTCTTGTAAGATCTTTAGAACCTCTTGAGTTTCACTATATCTAACATTATATTTTGATTCAGTAAGCTTTCTAGTTACATTTGAATTTACCAAAACGAATTTATGACTATTCATTTCACATGGAATGTATTCATATTCTAATGTATTAGATTCTAAATATATTGCTTTTTTAGTTTTCCCATTAGCTATGATGAACTGATCCATGATTCCACAGTTTACACCAATGTAATTATTTTCTACGTTCTTAGATATTAAAGCCATTTCTGTGCCAGTTAATCCTAGGTTATTAAAATCATTAATAACGTTACTAATCAATAAAAGTAATGCTGCACTTGATGATAATCCACCACCTCTTGGTAAATTTCCCACCATAGCTAGATTGAAACCTTTTTTAAGCTTATGGCCCCTGACTTTAAGTTCATTAAATAGACCACTTGCATAATTAGCAAAACCACGTTGTTCGTGATATTTAAGGTTATCTAGTTTAAAAGAAATAATTCCTTTCTTAGGTAGGTTATCAGAGTAAATATTGACTTGGTTGTCATTCCGAGGGGAAGCAGCTGCATAAATGCCAAGGTTAATACAAAACGGTAAAACAGCGCCGCCATTATAATCAGTATGACCTCCAATTATGTTTACTCTACCTGGAGAAAAATATATTTTATCAGGGTTTTTATCGAATCTATTTTTATACAATTCATTAACCTGCATTTTCATAGCAATCCTCCTACTAAGTTTACATAAAAATTATATCTTAAATCTTTAGGTTTTTCAATCGTTCTTGCAATGTAAAGCGCTTAAAAGTCATGTTATAAAGTATATAAAAGAATTTTATAATAAGTCATCACAAAAAAAACCGAAAAAAAAACAGGAAAATCCTGTTTTTATACTTGTGCGTATACGCTTGCTTGTTTTCTATCTTTTCCAACTCTTTCATATTTAACAATACCATCGATCTTAGCGAATAAAGTATCATCTCTACCGATTCCTACATTTTCACCAGGATGAACTTTAGTTCCTCTTTGACGATATATAATAGAACCTGCTGTACAGAATTGTCCATCAGATAACTTAGCTCCTAAACGGCGTCCTACAGAATCACGACCATTTCTAGTCGACCCCACACCTTTTTTGGAAGCCATGCATTCAAGTATATTTAAATTAAGTATCATTTAAAACACCTCCAATTTGTATTTTATTTATTTATTCGACATTAATATCAGTTATTGCCAATTTTGTGTAAGCTTGTCTATGTCCATTTTTCTTGTGGTAATGTTTTTTCGCTTCGTATTTGAATACGATTATTTTAGGACCTCTACCATGTTTAACTACTGAAGCTTTAACAGTAGCATTCTTTACGTATGGTTTCCCAATTTTTGTTTTTGAACCACCGATCATTAATACTTTATCAAAAGTATATACAGATTCAGCTTCGACTTCTAATTTTTCAATATAGATTTCTTGTCCAACTTCAACTTTTACTTGTTTGCCACCAGTCTCGATTACTGCGTACATTTAGTGCACCTCCTCTTATTTTAAGACTCGCCATGTTTTGGTAACTTTTTCAAGTGTTTAAGACCAATCCTGAGCGGTATGCAATTCATACGAAATAATTATACACAAATTATCATTTTATGTCAACAAAAATATTCTGAAAATACAGTAAAATTAGCATAATATGTAGATTCTAAATATAATTCAACAATTTCCTTAATTTATGATACAATTATCATAAAGGGAGTGATCAATTTGCCGTTAATTTTCTTAGGTATAAAACCATCTTTAATTATATCATTAATAGTGCTATTAATACTAGTGATTTATTTTGGGATTTCATATTATGTTTATGTAATGATTATGTTAAAGTACAATACTCCTCCAGTTGATCTAGTCAATCATGAAGAAGATTTTTATAAAGAATCTTTTGAATGGTTCCAAGAAATTCCGAAAGAGGATGTCTATATTACTTCATATGATAGTTTTAAACTACATGGAGTTTACATTCCTTCATACAATAAAAAATCAAATAATGTTGCCTTGATTGTTCATGGATACCAATCGAAAGCAACAGATATGATAATTATTGGAAAAATGTACTCTGAGATGGGATTTCAAGTAGTATTAACTGATTTACGTGGTCATGGTGAATCTGAAGGGTTTTTCACCTCGTTTGGACACTATGAAAAATATGATCTAAAAAAATGGTTAAATTTCATTTTAAGAACCTATGGTAATGACTCAAATATATTGATTCATGGAGTTTCAATGGGTGCTAGTGCTACAATGTTATCTACAAGTTTAGACATACCTGAAAACAATGTTAAGTTCTTATTGCTTGATTCAGGGTTTACCTACGTAAAAAAAACATTTTTAAATACTAAAAGATCTCAAGGATTGAAGATATTCTTCTTCGGATTAAACATAGTTTCTTACTTCAAACATAAATTCTTTTTCTACCAAATTAAACCAATTAAAGCTATGAGGAAAAACACTATACCATTTCTTATCGTACAAGGAGATCAGGATACAGCCGTAACGCTAGATATGGCAGAAGCTTTATACAGTGCATCACCAGCAACTCAAAAGGAAATTTTGATAGTTAAAAACTCTAAACATGCTTTAGGATTTAGGGATGATTATCAATTATGTTATGATACTCTTTTTAAAGAGATTAAGAAGATATTTAATATCAAAAAAATTTATGATACAAAAAAATAACTTATCATTATCACCATAAATACTAACAACACCTTCTTTTAGGTGTTTTTTTTGTTTTTGGTTAAAGTATTATTGACATATGTTAATGATAGAGTTATTATATACTTGATTAATTAGAAGTTAAATATATATACACAAAAGGAGAGTTATATGAAAAAGTATGATATCATCGTTATCGGTGGTAGTGCAGCTGGAATACCTGCTGCAACAACTGCAAGAAAATATTACCCGGAAAAATCAATTTTATTAGTTAGGGATGTTGAATATGTACCGATTCCTTGTGGAATTCCTTACATTTATGGAACTATAATGGACCCAATGAAAAACCTAATACCAGTAACAAAAATTGGTGCTGGAAATAAAATAGATTTAGAAGTTTCAAAAGTTACTTCTATAAATAAAGATAAAAAATTTGTTACAACTGAAAAAGGTGATGCATTCGGTTATGAAAAATTAGTTGTGGCTACAGGATCAAAACCAATTGTTCCACCAATACCAGGACGTGAACTTAAGAATGTATTCACTATCAAAAAGAATTCAGTATACCTACAACAATTACAAGATCAATTAGATGTTGCTAAAAATGTAGTTGTAATCGGTGGTGGGTTCATTGGTGCAGAAATGGCTGAGCAATGTAAAAAACATAACCCAATTATTAATGTAACAATTGTTGAAATGCAAGATCATCTACTAAAACTTGTTTATGATGAAGAATTCTGTATATTAGCTGAGGAAGCTTTAACTGAACTTGGAGTTAACCTTATTCTAAGCGAACAAGTAAAAGAAATATCTGGTGAAAATAAAGTTTCTGGAGTTAAATTAGCGTCTGGCAAAACATTAGATGCTGATACGGTTATTTTAGGAATTGGTGCCGCAGCTAATACAGAACTAGCTGTTGCTGCAGGTCTTGAAATAGGAGCTTCAAGAGGCATTAAAGTAAACAAATATATGCAAACTACTGATGAAAATATTTATGCTTGTGGTGACTGTGCAGGTAAATTCTCATTCTTTGATGGAAGCCCTTCAGGATTGAAGTTAGCATCAATAGCTACAATGGAAGCTAGAATCGCTGGTATAAATTTATTTAAAACTAGAAGAGTTAATACTGGAGTTGTAGGTTGTTTTTCAACTGTTCTTAACGAACATGCATTCGCAGCTGCTGGCTTAACAGAAAACGCAGCTATTGCTAAATGTTGTGAAGTAGTTACCGGATCAGCTCAAGCTGTAAATAGACATCCAGGATTAATGCCTGGTGCAGCTGATTTAAAAGTAAAACTTATTTTTGAAAAAGCATCTCAAAAAATTATAGGTGGAGAACTATATGGTGCCTATTCAGCTGGTGAATTGATTAACGCTATTAGTGCATTTATCTCAAAAGGTATGACTGCTGAAGAAATTGCTATGTTCCAAGCTGGTACTCATCCAGCACTAACAGCTTCACCAATTGCTTATCAATTAGTTAATGCGGCTGAAATGGCTTGTGTTAAACTAGACAGAGAATAAGTTATAGTATAAAAATAAAACACTAAGCCAACTTAATGACTTAGTGTTTTTTATAGTATACT
>CAZHSG010000022.1:0-25239 GCA_964535005.1 uncultured Candidatus Izemoplasmatales bacterium | reverse complement strand
AATTTTTTCATATTGTTCTCCCTATATATAATTTTTATTATATCTATGATACCATACATATATTCAAAATAAGTGTGTGTTGCTTGAAGGATTAGTATTAGTAAATATATAAAAAATGCTGGGTCTTTATCCCCCAGCATTTATAATTACTTTAATTTTAACATACTTTAAAAGCCTGTTTCTAGCTTTATATGATAATTTAAGCAGCTCTTTTTCTAACTCAAATATTTTGTCTTGTTTATCTATGCTTAATCTCTTTATTTCCTTAGCTGCCTTATTATCACTGAGCCTTTCAGATATTTTATCTTTTGACAATTTATTAAAGCCAGATATTTGATTAATCTTCTTGAATACTTGTAAGAATTCAGGTTCACCGACCATATCGAGAAATTTTTCTGTATCTTCCAAAAAATAACAAAATTTAGTATTATAAAACATTTGCATACCACCTATTCTCATTGTGAAAAACAAATCATCTAATAAATATACTGCTTTAAATAGAATTTCCAAAGAATCATAATTAAAAGTATCTCCAAAGTTTTCATCCTTTGTTTTTATTAAAACATAGTCTTCTATCATGCTTATTAAGAATTTAGTAGGCATTTCATTCAATAAATCAAAATCTAATTTTATCTCAGTATAAAATTCTTCTAAATCCTCAAGTATATTATATTTATTTGCATTTCTTAAAGACTGATATTTTTTAGTTTTATAGAATTTTAGTAATTGTTTAGCGGTTACACTTTTTGACATACATATCTCCAATAATAGTGACTTAGTAATATTATACTTAATAAATGAAAAGTTTTAAATAGGCGCATTAATATTATAGGTTATTTATTCAAAATATCCTTGATCATATCAACATCCTTGTCTCCTCGTCCTGATAGATTAACTACTACAATTTTATCCTTTGATAATGTAGGTACTAATTTAATTGCTTCAGCAATTGCATGACTTGACTCAATTGCGGGTATAATCCCTTCTATTTTAGCTAGTTCAAGAAAAGCATCAATCGCTTCTTGATCGGTTGCGCTATGGTAATCCACACGATTTATTGATTCTAAATAAGCGTGTTCAGGACCAACTCCAGGATAATCTAGGCCAGCTGAAATAGAATAAACAGGACTAATCTTACCTGCATCATCAAATATAACTTTAGTGTTCATTCCGTGAATAACGCCTTCTTTTCCAAGAGTCATTGTCGCAGCGTTTTTGTCTGTTTCAAGACCTTTACCAGCAGCTTCAACTCCAATCATTTTTACCTGTTTGTCAGCTATAAAATCAGTGAATAATCCAATCGCATTACTACCACCACCTACACAGGCAACTAAGTAATCTGGAAGCCTGCCCTCAGCTTCTAATATTTGTATTTTTGCTTCTTCTCCGATGATTTTTTGAAACTCCTTAACCATTGTTGGATAAGGATATGGTCCTACAACTGAGCCTAAAAGGTAAAATGTATCATCTATTCTTTCTACCCATTTACCTATTGCATAGTCTACTGCATCAGCTAGAGTCGCTGTACCTTGTTCAACAGCGGTTACTTTCGCTCCTAACATTTCCATTCTGAAGACATTTAATTTTTGTCTCTCCATATCGATACGACCTTGAAATATTTCGCATTCCATACCAAATAATGCCGCAGCTGTAGCTGTAGCAACCCCGTGTTGTCCGGCTCCTGTCTCAGCTATAACTTTTGTTTTACTCATACGTTTAGCTAATAATATTTGGCCAATGGTATTATTAATCTTGTGCGCTCCCATATGATTTAAGTCTTCTCTTTTAAGATAAATCTTTGCACCACCGTATTTTTTTGTAAGTCTTTCTGCATAGTACAATGGGCTAGGCCTTCCTACAAAATTCTTTAAATAATACATGTATTCTTTTATAAAACTTTCATCTTTAATTGCTTCTTTGAAAGCTGTTTCTAATTCATTTAATGCACTTACTACTTCTGGTGGAACAAATTGTCCCCCAAATCTTCCAAATTCATAATTCATTTTATTAATCTCCTTTAGTTTGTATTTGTTTGATTTAGTGTAATATAACCAATTTTCTTCAAGGTCCCATATAATTTCCTCCTAAAATATAAAAAAGCCCCTACACAAAAATGTGTAGAGGACGTATAAACGTGGTGCCACCTCATATTTAGTTTCACAAAGAAACTCTTAGTTTAAGTACAATCATACTCTAGCTCTATAACGGGAGCTCCCGTAACACCCTACTTACTTCAAGTGTTCTCTCTTAGGACCATTCAACAATAACTCTATTACTAGTTTCCACCCACACTAGTTCTCTATAAATAGTTTTATAGCATACTATTCCTAATCAACGATTTGTTTTGACCATTATATACTGTACAAAAACTTTTGTCAACAGACTATATGATATAAATTATATAATCTGTGAAATTAAGTGTGCATATACACAATTCATCAATTTTTTGAAATAAGTATATTATTCTCTTGTGTTTTCAGTGAATATTTATTCATAAATGACAATCTCTTAAGAATGGCTATAAATAGATAAAATATTACTATATATATAAAAATATATTTAAAAATTACTATTGTTTATGTTTTCGAGACAAAATACTTGACAAATGTTTTACTATTTAGTAGAATAACGTTAGTTAATAGCAAAACTAGCGAAAGTTAGTGACGCAAAACTATAGGGCCTTCCGATAGGATGGTAGCCAGTTGCCGTTATCTTTTAAAAGATAAGGGTATTTTTTTTACCCAAAAAAGTAAAACGATTTTAAGATCTAAAAAGTCTCAAAAGCAAAATAAGAATAAATATACAAAAGCCAAAATCGGAGTGATCCGGTGACGGAAAACTACAGGGTCTCGTTGAGATAGCCAGTTGCCATCATCATCCTTTTTGGCTTTTTTTTGTGTCTTTAAATCAAAACGAAAATAAATAAAAAATAAAAAAATAAAAAACGGAGGATTTAAATTATGTTTAAGAAAATTATCGCAGCAATCGCAGTAGCATTAGTATTAAGTGGAACAGCATTAGCGTTCTCATATTGGGACAACTTATCTCAAACTCAAAACGAAACACTTACAATCGGTGAAGGTGTAACATTAGAAGTTGCAGCTGTCGCAATAGCTCCAGTTGGTAAAGTTTTAGTACCTGCAGGTGTAGTGTTAAAAACTAACGACGTTGAATCAATCACGTTAACTTATAATGTAGCATTAGATACTGCTGCTTTAGCAGATCTAAATTTAGCTGTCGCAGCAAGTAATATTCTTATTGGTGGATTAGCTGACAATGCTGGGTTAGTTACAGTAGGTGTAAGTCAAGCGGCTGCCACAGTAAACGATGCAAATGTACTTGTTACTGTCACAGTTACATTGGCACAACCTGCAGACGTAGGCGTTTATGACGATATCATTAACCAAGCAATCACATTTACATTAACTTTCACAGCAACACAATAATTTATTAGCATAAACTAACAAAAATTATTAACAAAAAAATAAAAAATAGAAAAGGGAGAATTATAAAAATGAATAAGAGAATAATAGCAGTTTTAGCTTTAGCAGTATTTTTACTAGGATCAACAGTTGTGGCATACTCATATTGGGATAACCTACGACAAGATACAACTAACTCATTAACATTAGGTGAAGGTGTTAGACTTGAAGTCCCAACATCTGTTCAAGACTCTAGAGCACTTGTTCCAGTTGGATCATTCTACGCTGATTATGCCGCTGATTATACAACATCATATGTGTTCGAGTATACTCTAGGTTTAGAAGCTGATTTAACAACTGGTATGGAAGCAGATTTAGCTGTAGATATTACTAACTTCGCAGTTGGTGGAACATCATTTCTTTTCAACACTACTGGAGAACTATTCACTATCACTGTAGGATCTGACTCAGGTGCTGGAACTGAAGCTGGCGGTGTTTGGAGTTTCACAGATGCATTCACAGATGGAGTAGATGAATCAGTTGTTGTTACAATTACAATTACTTTAGCTGACGATGGAGCAACTGGATTTGATTCAACCGATTACGAAGCAGTTGCAGCAAAAGCAGCAACATTTGCTTTAGGATTTGAACTTACAAATAGTGCAAGCTCTGCAGCACCAGCTACACCTTTACAATAATAAAACAAAATTTAGTTAATATATTAAAATATTAGTCAATACGAATTAGGGAGATAATTTTGAAAAAGGAAAACAATAGTAAACCAACAAAAAAAGTACATAATAACGTGTATCGTTGGGTGCGTTTCTTGATCAGCATCTTTCTAATTCTAGCTATTGGTTATGTTATGCTCAACTATGTTCCGTTTATCGCGAAGTACGATGCATTTGTTATTGGATCTGGAAGTATGGAGCCGGTTATTATGACTGGTGACGCAGTTATCGTCGATACAAATGTTTCATTAGATGAATTAAAAGAAGGAGATATTATAGCCTTCTATGCGGATATCCAAGGTGATGAGACTAAAGAAGTGATTATTCATTATCTTTATTCTATATCTGAGGAAGATGGTATTAGAGTATTTAACTCTAAACCTGCAGTTAGTGATAACATAGACAATTGGGACTTATTAGATGAAGATATTGTAGGTATTCATGTATTAACAATTCCTAAGGTAGGATCATTCTTATTATTTGCACAATCGACTATTGGCCGAATTGTACTTATATTGGATATTGTTATTATATACATTGTTGTAGAAACCTTTTCTGAATCTAAGAATTCAAAGAAGAAAAAAGAAGAAAATGAAATAATTGAAAAGTCTGAAGACACTGAATAAGTGCTTCATTCTTAATGTCTACAGAAGAAAAGCTGAATAACCAGAAAGGAGTGAAACTCATGTCTAAAAATAATATATTTATTAAAATCGCAATAATTATTGTCTTATTTGTGAGTTTTTCATCAGTCATTATGGTTAGTTATGCTTTTTGGGATGGTTTAACAGATGATCAAGCAGAAACTGTTCCAGTTGGCGATTGGGGTATACCAATTACTACTGCTCAAGAGTTCTATAATTTTGCTTCAAAAATAGATAGTATGGCATCAGATAGGTATTATGTGTTTAATGATATCGATTTTACAGGATTTATTTGGGAATATACAGATACATCTACTGTTACCACTTTTAGAGGTACTCTTGACGGGAATGGAAAAACTTTAAGTAATCTTACTATTTACACTAATAGTAGTACTTATCAATATATTGGTATTTTTCCTCAAATGGAAGGTGGATCTGTTTACAATTTAACCCTTTCTAATTTTGATATTAGCTTAGGTTCAACTGCACTTGCAGGAAGCGCACTTATGGCCGGCTTAATTACAGGAAATGCTTATGGGTTAACAAATATCATTAGTAATATCACAATTACTAATGGGGGTGTTCGCGGAACCAGTGATTTAGGAACTGGTGGTTTAGTTGGTTCTGTTAGTAATTCTACTACTATTATTGATATTGATAATATAAAGGCGACTAATCTTAGAATATTCAGTATAAACACTTATTCAGGTGGATTAGTAGGCAATATAGGATCTAGTGGTGCTCAGGTTAATATCTCAGACATTGATATTGAGGGTGAAGTATTTTCAAGTGCAAGATTATCATATACAGGTGGTATTGTTGGAGGAATAATCGGCGGTGGAATTCTATCAATTGATAGAGCTATAGTTGAAATGACTTCACAAAACACCTTGGAAACAAGTATTTCATATTTGGAATATTCTCAAAAATATCTTGGTGGATTTATTGGCTACAATCAATCTACTAGTACAGATGTAATAATTGCAGACGCTTTCTTTACAGGGAGTTTGATTTCTGATGCCAAACAAAATTCTGCCTATGTAGGTACAGCTATTGGTAGAGATGGTGGTTCAGAAACTCTGAATAGAACATTTTATTCTATGGTAGAATTCAGAACTAAAAAAGGTCTAATTGACTATATCCCTAATAATCCTACTGGTGTAATGACAACTTTAGTTAATCAATCTACTATGCCAATTGTGTCTTGGTGGAACAATTTCGCTATCGAATTTGACAACGCTAACGATTTGTGGGTACAAGATATTTCAACTGGTAGATTATACTTAATAAGATAATAAATTAAAATACAAAACATTCGTTTCGGTAATATGTCCGAAATGGATGTTTTTTCTATTAATATAGATTCATAAAGTGCTTCCAAACTTATTATTATTTTCTAGAAAATGCTTGATTTAAATTGAAAAAATGGTATATTACTAGTATCAAAGACAAAGCATTACAAGTTTTTTTCATGATCTTGTATGAATGCTTGGTTTGATAAAGCTAAACCCGGAGCAATCCGGCGGCAGAAAACTATAGGGTCCCTCTGGGATTGCCAGTTACCTTACTACACATTCATAGGAGCGATTATTATGAGAAAAATAATGCTGTCTTTTTTTGTTTTACTTTCTCTACTTTTGGGCACAATGTATGCATACCAACAGTGGCAGGAACAAGGAACAAACATTGACTTTAGTAACGTTAGCGCGTTAAGCCAAACGTCGAAAATTATAACATTATCAGCACCATCAGGTAAAACATTAGTTCCAAATGGGGCGATATTAGGAATGAATGATGTCAATGTCATTTATTACACTTATCAAATAAATTTAGATGAAGAACATAGTCTTAATGTCATGGCTAGCAACGTAACCTTCAATAAAAATAATACTACTTTTAGCGATACTGATGGTATGCTTATGTTTGAATTTGATATAGAAATGATTGGTGACAATTTCGCTGAAGTTTCAGTAAGGGTTAGTCTAAATATGCCTGATTCTAAAGAGCAATATGATAGAATAATAGGTAGTACTGCTACTTTTCAATTAGTTTTTAATCAAGAATCTAATCTATAAATATATTAGTAAATCCTCTACTTTTTTGTAGAGGATTTTTTTATATGGTGTTATATCAAATATTTAATGGTTTTTCTATTTAAAAAGGTAAGTCCATATTTATTTTCAATGATTTATTGACATTGATAATATCGTTTTTTGACGCTTCAGTTAATGGAAGTCCCTTTTCTTTTCTAACTTGCCATATATCAAATTCTTTTTCTCCTGCTGTATATATTCTTTCTTCACCAGGTGCTTTCTGACTATTTCTCAACTCTCTCAATATATCTCCAGCTGTTTTTTTAAAGGTTTCTAGTCCCATAAATGCTTCAGTATCTATAGCGATAAAGAAATGACCTAGGTGATATGGCACTAATTTACCAGTTTCATCTCTTCCAGATAACATTTTCATAAAATTACCAGCCTGAAGAGCTGCGCTTAATATTTCTACTATGGTTGCATAACCATAACCTTTGTACCCAGCCAGTTCTTCTCCTATACCTCCAAGTGGGGCTAGAGCAGCTTCACCTTTGACTAAATCTTTAAGGATTTGGTTACTATCGGTTTTAGGCAATCCATCTCTTCCTACAACCATACCTTTTGGAGTATCTTTACCTACTTTTGCAAAGTATTCGATTTTTCCTCTTTGAGTAATACTTGTTGCACAATCTAAAACAAAAGGAAATTCTTCATCCGTTGGCATCCCAAAAGTTAAAGGATTAGTTCCAAGCATATTCTCAACACCGAATGTCGGAGCAATACTAGGTCTTGCATTAGTTCCTGTTATTCCAATCATTCCTGCTTTACTTGCCATAGTAGCGTAATAACCAGCTATTCCATAATGAGTGCTATTTCTGACTGTAACCATACCCATACCATATTTTTTTGCTTTATCAATTGCTATTTGCATAGCTTTTTTACTTACAACCATGCCCATTCCATCATTAGCATCTAGTACAGCAGTAGTATAGGTTTCTCTTAAAATATTAATTTTAGTTATAGGTTTTTGAATCTTAGCTAAAATTCGATCAATATATATTGCTTTAAATCTATTAACTCCGTGGCTTTCAATTCCTCTTCTGTCACTTTCCATAAGTACATCAGCACATACAAAAGCATCGGCTTCGGGTATACCAACTTTTTTAAAAGCTTCCACCATAAACTTTTCTATAAATTCCCAACTTACATAAGTTCTATCTTCCATAGCTTTCTCCTTCTCTATTCTTCTATTATATATGACAAGCCTATTTCTCTTCCATATGTTTTATCATCTGGCTTGAATCCATATTTTAAGTAAAATTCTCCGGGGCTTTCTGGTCCTAATTCATAACTTAAAAGTAATTTTTTATAGCCTAAACTTTTACCATAAGTAATAATCTTATCAAGCACTTTTCTTCCATAGCCTTTATACTGATACTTTGAAGCAATCATTAGCCGCCATAAGTACAGGTCTTGTACACCTTCTTCAATTGATTTTTCATCTGGTATATACAACATAAAAAAACCTATCAAAGTCTCATCTAGATAGATGGCTCTGTAATAAGCATTATTCGGAACCAATGTAGATTCAGCTATTGAATAAACATTCTTAGCTACATTCTTTTGTTGATCAGCATTTAGAGTATTTGATAATTCTATTACATCATTAAAATTTTGCTTGTCGATTTTCTTAAAATTTATCTCAGTCATAAAACCCTCCCTACTAAATCTATTAGTTATGACTAGTATATCAAATATCGAAGTCTCTTTCAATAAGGATGTGATATACTATAAATATGAATAATAAGGAGATCGTAATGAATTTAATTGATTGGTTACTAGAAGGCGATGTGGCAATTCAATATCAAACTTATAGAGATTTACTCGGAGAAGACAGGGTAGATTTAAAAAATAGAATCAATATTGAAGGTTTCGGTAAAATGTTGCTAGATAAACAAGAAGCTAATGGTCATTGGGGTGGAGGATACTATCATTACAAATGGATTAATACTCACTATACTTTATTAGAACTAAGGAGATTAAATGCAACATTAACCCCTTCTCTCACTAAAGTGATTAATGATATTTTAGATAACATCAAAACTGATGATGGTGGTGTAATGCCTAATCCAAAAGTTTGGAAATTTAGTGATGTATGTCTAAACGGTATGAATCTAAATTATATGTGTTTCTTTGATGCGGATGAAGAAAAGCTAAAATCTGTAATAGATTTCATAACCTCTCAGCAACTACCTGATGGTGGATTTAATTGTTGTTATAACAATCCAAAATATCGCGCTAGACATAGTTCATTACATTCTACTGTCTCAATGATTGAAGGATTTAACTCATACATAAAATATGGATATACTTACAAATTAGATAAAATTAAAAAACTAAGAAGTGATGCTATAGAGTTTATACTTATGCACCGTCTATTTAAGTCAGATAGAACTGGAGAAATTATTAGAAAACAATTCATCATGTTGTCATATCCCCCTAGATGGAGATATGATATTTTAAGAGCTTTAGAAGCTTTTAGAGAGGCAAGGATACCTTATGATGAAAGAATGTCTGATGCGTTTGAAATAATTCATAAAAAACGACTTAAAAATGGTAGTTGGCCAGTTCAATGCAAGCATCAAGGTAGAGTTCATTTCGATATGGAAAAAACTGGTAAAAGTAGCAGATGGAACACATTAAGAATCTTAAGAGTTTTAAAACACTTCTTTCCCGATAAAGACTATTTAAACACAAATTAAAAAGGGCTATTTTTAGCCCTTTAAATTTGCTTATTGAATTTAATCCAAAAAAATTTAGCTTCTGCTTTAGTGCAATTTAATTCTTCCATTTAAACTCCTACAATTTTACCTGATTCTTTAGGATTGGTATTCTTTTTCTAGCTGTTTCTATTTGATTTAAATCAAGGTCTAGAGTAAATACTTTTTCTTTACTACTTAATTCTTTAAGTACTTCTCCATAGGGATTCACTATAATACTATGTCCATATACATCATAGTTACCGAATGAGTTATTACTAGGAGAACACCCTACCATGAATAGCTGATTATCAATGCTTCTAGCTCTAAAAGTAGTTCGCCAATGAAGTGGTCCTGTGTAAGTATTGAAAGCTGCCGGTACAAAGATTACCTTAGCTCCTTTTTCCATTAGTTTATTGGCTAGAAGAGGAAATCTGATATCAAAACAAATCATTACACCCATAATGCCAAATTCAGTATCAAAAGTTACTATCTCACTACCTTTTGTAAGTGTATCTGCCTCTCTAAAATGAGTTCCGTTAGGGTAAGTAATTTCGAACAAATGGATTTTGTTATATTGGCTAACGATTTGACCTTTTCTATTAAATATAAATGCTGTATTATATATTTTATCATCTTCAAAATAGGGAATACTTCCCCCAATAACATAAACACTATATTTAACAGCTAAATTTGTTAAAAATTTTATCACTTTATCAGATTTAGTTTGTTTATATAGCTCAAAATATTCCAATTCATAGGGTGTTGTAAACATTTCAGGTAAAATCAAAAAATCAGTGTTTTCAATAGCTGATTTATTTACCATAGCCAACACGTTTTTTAAAGTTTCATCAATATTTTTAAACACCTTGTTTTGAATAACTGTAATTTTCATAGCTCATCTCCAAATATATTATATCATAGTGAATTTACAAATAGTTTTTTGTAATAGTAATTCAAAAAAAAAGGTTCCCAAATAGGAACCTAAATTAAATCGGAAATCGCTTCTATAAACACTTTTAATGCTGGTGCTAAAACTGTTAGGATTAAAAGTAACGTTATCCCTATGAATATTACACTAGTCCATAACATATTATTTAATGTTTTATTAACTTGTTTAGAAAATAATAATATAATGAATATTATGATATTTACTACAGGAACTGCCATCAAAGTGTAGTATAAAACCCAATCTCCTATAGTAAGTTGTTCTCTTTGAAACATATGTTTCCTTCTTGTTGACTTATTTCAATAACTACATTATAAATGAAACATATTTTTTTATATTTCCAATTAAAAATATAGTGCCACTTTGCTTTAAAGGTATATATGATATAATTTATTTAATTGCTTTTTGAAGAAAACTTATAGGAGGATTAAATTGAAAAGACTTATAATACTACTTCTATTACTTGTAGGTTAAAGTGGTTGTGCAACAGCTTCAACAACTACAACAATAACTAAAGTTACAACAAGCTACCAGAATGATATATACCAATTAGTACAATCATTAAAAACCTTTTATATAATAAAAATAATGACAGGTAATAACGATTAATTTTATTTACTGGATAAATTTTTATGTTGATAATGATATAATGTTATCAACTGAAAAAATCAGGGGAAATTTTTTTACAATACAACTTGGGAGGGGTAACTATGGCAAAAGTCAATATATTTTCACAATACAAAGGTTTATCGAAATCTGCTTATGTATTGTTTGTTGCGCGTTTAGTTACTAATATGGGTGCGTTCATCTGGCCGATGTTAACCTTAATTTTGAGTGTTAAACTCGGATATTCCAAGTCAGAAATTGCCTATTTATTTCTTTTTATCTCATTAATCTTTTTACCCGCTACAATAATAGCTGGAAAGATAGCAGATAAATTTAATAAAAAGAAAATAATTGTTGTATTTGACGTCATCTCAGTTTGCTTCTTCTTTTCTGCGGCTTTGGTAGAGCCAGGAACTTTAATGTTGATATTCTTTGTTGCTGCTGGTTTATTTGCAACCATGGAAGGTCCAGCTCATGAGGCAATAATAATAGAATCTACCCTACCTAAAGAAAGGGAGAGAATTTATTCACTTACTTATCTTGGTCATAATATTGGATTTATAGTTGGAGCGGCTTTAGGTGGCTTTTTAATAACTAATCATCTAAGCTTAGCCTTTATAATAGATGGAGCAACTACATTAATGTCTACATTATTAATTGTATTGTATGTTAAAGCGATTAACACAAAAGAGATTAAAGAGGAAGATAAAAACATTTATGAAGATTCTGCTGGTGAAAAAGATACCGGGTTAAATATTATGAAAAATAGAAAGCCAATACTTCTTCAGATTGTAATTATAATGATAACTGCTTTTATTTATGATCAATGGGCTTTCATATTACCATTACATATGGCGGATATATTTGGAGATGTTAATGGACCTTTATTTTTTGGGTTTGTGGCAAGTTTTAATGGATTCGTTGTCATAATAGCTACTCCAGTATTGACATATCTACTAAGAAAATTTTATGAAATACCAAAAATAATAGTCGGAACGTTGCTTTACTCAGTATGTTTCTTCTTATTAATAGGTGCAGAAGAGTTACCAATATTCTTTATATTTATTTTCATCTTTACCCTAGGTGAAATTGTCAATACAATTGGGATGGGTCCATACTTTTCCAGAAGAATTCCTAGTTCACATCGAGGAAGAATTAATTCATACCGAAATATTAGTGCTTTTATAGGAACAATTATTGGCAAATTATTAATTGGTCTCCTAATTGAGAATTATGGTTTCAAGACAGCCTACGCAACCATTGTCGGTTTTGGAATAATAGCTGTAATACTAACCTGCATAAACTATGTTATTGATAAAAAGACTTTTCCTAAATTATACACAGAAGAATTAAATAAAAGCGATTTTCAATAGAAAAATCGCTTTTTTTGTACTTTATTTTCTTAAGTCAATGCTGTTTCTTCATTTTCTACATCTAAGCTTATTTTCCATTCTCCTGCTATTTTTTTCCAAATAGTAGTATACTCACCTATTTCCTTGAAATTCTTGTTTTCATGGGTATATGTCCTTGTGAATGTAACTGTAGTATACCTGATAGATAAGTCTTCGGAAACATCAGATAATTTTGGTTCCTAATAAATATTAAGGTTTTCTAAGGGGTGTAATTATTTTTATAATTTACATGTACTTTCTCAGCCTGACAAATAATCTCTATGTCTACCAGTTGTTATCTTTGATATTGATAAAAATGTGCACAATTTAAAATTATAGTTGTTGAAGGTTGAAAAACACTCCAAAAACAACTGCAATGATTCCAAGAATTAATCCGATAATTCCAGTTACGTATCCAGTGTTAGAGTAGTTTTTACCAGCTGCCTTATCTTGTTTTACCTTACTTATTACAACTGCACCAAGTACAATACCAATAATGTGTACAAAAGGAATACCTATATAGTTTAATCCGCTTAATACAGAAGCTAGAATACCACAGACTAATTGTGTGGTATAATTCGCAGATTTTACCGGCGCTTGATAGTTATAATTTGATTCAGATAATCCAGATGGTTGTTGGTTTGTTTCTTCTACTGGATACCCACAATATCCACAAAACTTTTCATTACCCGTAATTTCTTGACCACATTTTTTGCAAAACATTCTTCTTATCTCCTTTGTTGTATATATGAATTTTAAATAACTTATAAAAAAACATACTTCTTCTATATACATTATATAACACACCAGAAGACTTTACAAACAATATTGGTGTTTTTGGTGTTTTGTTGTTGATTTGTTATAATGTTAACGATTCGATTTTTTTATATATTGAAAATCCTATAAATACAGAATTAATTTAGCATTATTTACCCAAAGGGGGAGTGAGACTATGTTCTATGTATTTCTATTTTTACCTTTTGTTTTGTTTTTAACATCTTCTGTTTATTTCAACATCAAAAAACTGGATGAAAGTAAGTTATACATATCATTGACATCAATATTTGAAGCTATAATATCTTATATTGTGGTTGTAGTTTTTTTTGTACAAGGATTTTTAGATAAGTTTATATATATTTCTTTGATAGTTATTCTCCTGATAATACTTGGTTGTGTCTTCTTCTATGTTAGAAAAGAAAGAGCTGAAGAATGGGACTTGCAATTAGAGACTATAAAAAACAATTTGTTGTTGTTTTTAAAAACTGTTTTACCCCTTTACGTGTTTTTAACGATTTTTAGATTCCATACTCCAGTCATCCAATTTTTATTAACTATCATATTTACAATTGCGATTGCTCATATTTTCAAATTATTAAGAAAATTACTTGCTGATCCCCTTAAAGTTTTTTTGAGAAATCTGTCTTTTGAGGCCGCTTCAAAATACATTTGGTTATGGCTGACTATTGCATTTATAATTGTATTCAATATGCTTTTCCAACTTCCTACTAATACAATTAAAATTAGTATGAATTTGTCAAATAATGCTCCATTTTTAACTTTTGATGGATATCCAACTGATATTCAAAACAATTTTAGTCAAAATGAGATTTCCCAATATGATATAGAAAACCTATTGGATGGTGTTATTGCTGATTATTATTATGATAACGATAATTTATACCTATATTCATCTTTAAGCGAATTAGTTGTAATAGATAGAGATACTGAAGAAATAATCTATGATACTCAATTTTCTGGCAGTATTGACTTTGAAAATATAGAACAAAATACCAAAGATGAACTCTATGAATTTTTTGCTTTTTATGATAATCATTTGTTATTATTTGACACCTATGGTATCTACGAAGTATTTACTAATAGTACAGTTAAAATATCTGACATTTCAAGTTTCTCTTCGTCAATATATTTTATAAATAACGAACTCTTTGTCTTAGATTTGGAAAGTAATCTTACATCCAAAATTTATAGGTTTGATTCCGGTGTAATGGTTTTAAGTGAAACTATCGTTTTCACTAACGAAGATTATGATGAATTAGTAGTTATAAGCCAAAGTCTTTTTAAAGTAGAGAATAACAGATATATCCTTGTTGAAGATAATGAAGTTTCATTCGTTAGGTTGATAACCCATTCACCAAGTTATGATAGTATTAATAAAATTCTATATTATTACCAGCCAGCATATTTTCCTAGCATATATGATACCACTGAATATATTAAATTAGAGCGCTCCGGAGAATCGATTATAGTTAACATTGATGACTATCATAATGGCTTCCCTGTGGTTGCTGGTGATCGAGTTTACTTTACGGATCCAGAAGGCGAAAGTAACAGGGTTGAAATATTTAGTAAAGACTTTGAGGTAGATGCTATTTATAACCATTTAGAAGTTCAAGCTTTTTGGTTTGGAAATAAATTATACAATTCTTACATCGCTAACTATAAAAGTAATAATAATAAATTAGAGTTTTTACAAGTTGACTCTAGTACTAAAAGACTTGTTTTAACAATATACACTTTAATAGAGGACGATGTAGCAATTGTTTTTCCTTTCTATACTCATTATGGAATAGCTATATTCATACCTTTCATCCTGGGCGGTTGCTTCAGTTTTACAAATTACCATAAAACTATAGGAGTAATTGATTTTGCATCAATCTATAAAAGAAAGAAAAAAACTAATACAAAAGACTAAATAACAAAACACCACTTGTATCTTATTAGATACTGGTGGTGTTTTTTTTCATTTTATGAGTAGTTTATCCCTTTAGGTCTACATTATGTTTGTGCCACTTTTTACCTATAAATTTAATGCCAGTTTGGTCCTCAAAATCTTCATATGTTCCTTTCTTCTTAAGAAAGAAACTTATATATTTAATCCTTTTATCGATTTCATCATAAATGTATTTATGACTATCTATTGGTGAGCCGTGAGCTGGAAGTATTGTATAACTATTCATTATCTTTTTAAGTTTCTTTAATCCCTTTAGATGCATCTCAAAAGAAACTGCACAATACGGAATTACAGAATTCCCATCGTTAGTAAACATTATTTCATCCCCAACAAATAGGTATTTATCGTTCAATAGTATTCTCATAATACATTTAGAATGACCTGGATGTATATCCATCACAAATTTATGTCGGCCATATTCTAAAACATACTCATCCGTAACTTCAATATCTGGTATGAGTTTTTCTCTATGCGGATGACTAAATTGTGATAATGTCTCCTTACCATATACGCTGCCTATCTTAGTAGGATTATTTAATTCTGTTAAGCCATAGACGTGATCTGGATGAAAATGAGTTAAAATTACGTATTCACAATTGTCCTTGTCAAGTTCTTTTAACGCTTCCTTCATATGGCTTTCATAGCCAACATCTACTAGTAGATATTTATCGCCGTTAAATATCGCAAAAATATTTAATCCCAAGAAAGATTCTTCTTCTGGTTCAAACTGAAACATTATAATATCTTTTTCTATAAATACTTTTTTCATGATCTTGTCTCCTATATTAATAATCTATACTTATTATATTACAAATTAATAGAAAATTAAAGTGACTCCAATTTAATGGATTAAATATATGTACAAAAAGCAGAACAAATTATACCTATAGTGAACAAAAGAGATTGCCGAGGCAATCTCTTTATATATATTCATTGCGATTTCTAGCCCAGCCAAACTTACCATATCTTTTATGTTTCTTCTACCCTATCTGAATCCTGTCAAGCCCTCATGTTTAACAATATCAGAAAATATACGATTTGTGAAAACTTTATGTTTCTTAATTTATAGAATACCCAATACAGCAAAAAAGTGAAAAATACTACCACCTAATACAAAAAGGTGCCAAATAAAATGTGAATACTTAAATTTTGATACGTAGAAAATCACTCCTATTGTATAGCTTAATCCTCCATATACTACAAACATGAGGTTTTCAATATTATTTATAAAGTCATTATAGACAAAAAGTGCGCTCCAGCCCATCAACAAATATATCGCTAGGTGGATATATTTGAACTTGTTTATCCAAATTGATTTAAAAACAATTCCTACAATTGTGATAGCCCAGAGAAAACCTAACAAGACATACCCTTTTGTATTATTTACAACAAGTAGTAAAAAAGGAGTATAGGTCCCTGATATCAACAAAAATATGCTTGAATGATCTAGTCTTTGAAATATTGTGTATACGTGTTTCATCTTTTCAGGAAAAGAATGAAACAATGTGCTTGATAAATATAATATAGTTAAGGAAATGCCAAAAACTAATGAAGCAAAGACTTCTTTTGGAGTAGATGCATTTATCAATAATAATACCAAAGCTGTTATCGATAATAGTAGTCCTACTCCATGACTTATTGCGTTAGCTATTAGTTCTCCTAATGATGTTTTTTTCATTTTATCCCACCTCGTAAATTACTATGTCACACATAATACTTTATCAAATGTTTTTATTGCTGTCAAGACAAAAAAATAACCCGTAGGTTATTTTATTTGAAAAAATGTTGTAAATCCTCTAAATGAGTTTTCTTAAACTGATATTTATCTTGAGAAAGTAAATCTGCTATGTACTTATATATCCTAAATAGTTTTCCATTACAGAGTTTTGGGTGCTCATCTAACATCTTTATATAAGTATAAAACCATAATTGATAGTCTTCAAACTTTCCGTAAGATTTAATGCTTTTATTTTTTATACTCCAAGGTTTTAATCCAGCATAATGAATTCCATTTAAAACATCAATTTTAGGGTAGCCATTGAATGAAGAATACCTTAAATCAATATTGGTCCATTTTCCACTAAGTTTATTAGTAATATATTGCATTTCCGGCCAACTATATGTTGAAATCTCTTCTTGTATCTCTTTTACTAATAGATCATCCATTACTGATTTATAGAGGTTCATTGAAGCATCAAATAACATCAACGATGCGTTTACTCCCATGTTTTCTTTATCAGTTTTAATTCTATCTGTAATCTCTTTTGGAATTAATGTACCATGTGGATAGTCTTTGTAAACTTTGTGCCAAATCCATGTGCCGTCAACGTCTACACTTTCAGGAATGGTGTACTTCCCATCTGCGTATTCCATACAAAATTCTTTCTTTTCATTAATAATCCCTGCTGGTGCGGGTAAATCAAACAGCGAATCATAATTTTTAAGAGGCAATACATCACAATCAGCGATTATTATTTTGTCATATTCCTTACCTAAATCTCCATCAATTCCAAGTCTAAACGCATGAAATCTTGAAAACAGGAATGGTCTATCTTGTCTTTCATGTCTTCTTTCGTGGGGAACATATACTTCATTAATAACTAGAACTTCATCGTAGATGACTTTCAGATTATCAATTGCTTCTACTGATATGTTATTAGATACAATACAAATTAAATCATTTTGGGTTTTCTGTAGTCTTAACCCATAGGCAAAGACCAAAGCTCCTGGTATATATGAATCATTTCTAATTATAAAAGTAACAAATGCATTCTTGCTCATATTATCAATCCTTAATTATATTCTATATATATTATACAATAAATATTTGTTTTCAAAAAAAAGAGTTCAAATATTGAACTCTTTAGTAGAATCTATTCTTCATCATCTAGATCATCCACTGTAGGATAGTCTATGTTTATTTCATCTTCTTCATCATCTTCATCTTTTTTAGCTTCTTTTACAAGGTGATCAAACATATTTTTAAGTTCTTCTTTTCCAAGGAAAGGATATAAAGCCCGTTCATGGACTCCTTCAATTTCCCCTTTGATTATACCTTCGTATATTTGCTGGATTTTTTGTTTTGACATAAATGGTAAAGCAAAATTAAGTTGACGACTTTTTTTCTTCTCAATTAATAAATCGATTATTGCATCTAAATCATCTCTTAATAAGAATGGGAACAACATTCTTAATCTAATTCCTTTAAATTCTTCGTTAATTATTTTTAACGCTAACTCTTTCAATTCTTCTGATTCCATAAACGGTAATATGTATATTAATTTCTTCATATATTTCCTCCTAAGATTTATCTTTCTTGCTAACTAAATATAATTCTAAACCGTACAATGTATTCATAGAATAGTCTGTAGTTATATAAGTTTTAGTTTTTACTTGTTTTTGTTTTTTCATAATATCACTCCTTTTCTATTTGTGAGATTAATCATATATGATCCATTTCTTGTTCGAGATAATACTAGATTTCGTTCCTGTTTTGTTAATTGGTGAAAGATTTTGGAAATATCGTATTTAAATTTTTTAGATAAGACAATAGCTAATATGTATTGTCTTTCTTCTTTACTTAGAATATGCCAAATACTTTCGATCTTGATGATTACTTTTTTACTTAAAACTTTGTCGATAATCATCCTGCGTTCGTTGTTGTTTAAAAGGTAGAAGATTTTATCAATTTCTCGATTTAAGTTGTTTTTTTGTAAAAAACCACTAATTACTGATTCTCTAGGAAAGTTAGATAATAACGCTACGTAATCGTCATCCAAAATTTCAGAGTCATCTAATAAGAAATCAATTGATACATTAAATAATTTTGTAAGATCATATAGGATTTCTATGGAAGGTATACTCTTGCCATTTTCCCATTTACTCACAGCTTGATGTGTTACGAATAAGATTTCTGCTAATTCGCATTGTTTCATTTTCTTCTGTTTTCTAAGTAGAGTTATTTTACTGCCTATTTTCTCAAGGTTAAGCATCTTTTACCCCCTCACAATATTATTATATTCAAACATGCAATAAAGTTCAAGCAACCAGTAGTTGAGTGAAACTTAAAACATGGCTTATACCAAAAAATATCAAGTTCTTTTACCATCTTCATTATACTACAACAAGTAGTATATTTGTATATAGGTGCTTAATTATTATTGTGTAGATAATTCTGCAATATATTATATATTTTTATACTCTTGATTTTTTGACCAATATATATTATAATACTTTCGTCAAGAGTTATTGAAAGTGGTGAAACAAATGATTTATAATACTGAAATGTTAAGAGAAACCAATACGTTAACTCTTAAAAACACATTGAAAAACTTGGAATTTGGAACAAAAACATCTCTAGCTAAACTTACTGGGTTGTCAGTGGCTACATGTAGTAACATCCTTGGAGATTTATTAAAGAGTGGCGAGGTATTCGAACTTGACTTGGGCGAACCTAAAGGTGGAAGGCCTTCACGTAGATTTAAATATAATTTTAACTTCTCATTAATATTAAATATGTATTTAAGAAAAGAAAATAACGAAGACTATATATTTTACAGAGTTAACAATTTAGCCGATGAATTAATTGAAGAAAGCAGCCAGAACTTTTTAAATTTAAATTTAAGAGATATTCATCATTTAATTGAGAGAATAACCAATAATCATTTAAGTATTAAGACTTTGACTATTTCTATCCCTGGTGTTATCCATAATGGTTATATTGATACCTGCGATATCTTAACCCTGGAGAAAATTAATTTGAAAGAATTTTTGAGCGAAAATTTCTCTTTGAAAATTAGGATTGAAAACGATGTTAATGTTTTAGCCTACGGAAGTTTATCTATAGGAAAAACAGATATGGATAACTCCTCAGTATATTTATACTTTCCTGATTTAGGTGACCCAGGTATGGGAATCATTATTAATGGAAAAGTAATTCTTGGAAACAAAAATTTTGCTGGAGAAATAAAACACTTACCTATACAGCCAAAAAATTTATCAGCACAAATGATTCAAAGTGATAAATCAGTATATACAGAATACATATATAACATTGTAAAAACTGTCAATGCTATTATTAATCCTGGTATTATAACTATATCTTGTACTAATATGAATGAGGAGTTTGAATTAAATCTTCTCAAAAAATTGAAAATGATTAAAAAAATTGGTCAAATATCATTTGAAAAAGATATTCATGACTCTCTGCTTTTAGGCCTTAACTACCTATCAAAAATAATGACAAACGAGGTTTAAAAATGGCTATTATACTACTTATCTTAATTTACATTGCATTTATTAGTTTAGGTTTACCCGACTCACTTATTGGTGTTGCCTGGCCTGCTATCCGAGCAGATTTTGGTCTAGGTCTTGAATATGGAGGTTATATCTCATTTATCGTTACTATGGGAACCGTTATATCTAGTTTGCTTTCGGGATATTTCATATCAAAACTAAAAACTGGAAAAGTTATAGCATTTTCTATATTGCTAACTTCATTAGCTTTATATGGTATATCAAAGAGTAATACATTTATTCTCATGTTAGTGTTTGCTTTGCCACTAGGATTTGGAGCTGGATCTATTGATACAGCAATAAATAATTACGTAGCTCTGCACTACAAGCCACACCACATGAATTGGTTACACTCATTTTGGGGCGTTGGGGCTACTGCTGGGCCGTTTATTATGTCGTTCTATTTACGAGATTCTAATTGGCAAAAGGGATTTTTAACCATAGCAATTATTCAATTTGTATTTCTAATTCTTGTCTCCTTTTCAATTCCGCTTTGGAAAAAAAATGAAGACAATGGTCATGAAACAGATCTCGCTCAAAAGAAAGTCAAAATATTCAAAATTAAGGGAGTTATTTATGCTCTTCTAATATTTCTAGTTTATTGTGCCATAGAGTTCTCCGTTGGAATCTGGGGTAGCAGTTACCTAGTAATAAATAAGGGTTTAGTAGTCGCAGATGCAGCTAGGTTAATTACTTTATATTATTTAGGAATAACTGTAGGAAGGTTCATCAGTGGAATTCTCTCATTCTTTGCTAGCAACAAACAAATTATATATGGAAGCATTGTGGTAATTTTTATCGGTAGTATTGTTTTACTTCTATCGAAGAACACCACAATGGTTTGGATTTCATTTATTATAATTGGACTTGGATTGGCACCTATCTTCCCAACAATGATTCATGATACTCCTAGAAACTTTGGAAAAGAGAATTCTCAACATGTTATAGGATATCAAATTGCATTTGCATATATTGGGAGTGCAATATTCCCAGCTACTTTTGGAATTATTTTCTCTAAAGTATCCATTAATCTATTTCCATTATTAATTGTAGTTTTAGCTGGGTTGCTATTATTATTTGTTAGTATGTTAATGATTAGAGTAAGAAAAAATAAACTCGAAGAACATTAGATTACGCACTAGTAATAGTTATGTATCACATATATGATATGATATATAGTGTATAGGAGGTTTATCTAATGACTAAAAAGCAAATAGCTCAAACCATTTACCATGAAACAAAAAGTAAATGGAGTTACCTTAAATCAGAAGATACAATTCACCTTAAATTGAAAGTGGGAAGTAATCTAGTCAACAGAATTGAAGTTGTGTCCTATGATCCCTTTAATTGGGCTCCTGAGCCAAGCGGTAAATATATCTTTAGAACCGATGAGTTTAGGTTCGAAGAATTAGAAAAAGAGTTTTCTAACGACCTATTTGACTATTGGTTCGTGGAAGTAAAAGAAGTTAAAGATCTAAGGTTTAGGTACGGATTTATTCTTTATACTGATAATGGTATATTCTTTTACGGACCTAAAGGTATTGTTTCCTATGATGTTTATAAAAACATTAAATATACCGGAACCGGCGAAGGCTTTTCGATGTTCTTCAACTTTCCTTACTTTAACTATGAAGATGTTTATCAAGCTCCTAAATGGGTTAAAGATACCATCTGGTACCAGATATTTCCAGCTACATTCGCTTCTAGAAATAATAATGATATAGATTCTAAAATAGCACAATCTTCTCACGTCAAATTGGATTATATGGGAGATTTACTAGGTGTTGTTGACAAGTTAGATTACCTTAAAGACCTTGGTATAACAGGAATCTATTTCACACCACTTTTTGACTCATTATCTATTCATAAATATGATACAAAAGATTATACAAAAATTGATCCTAGTTTTGGAACTAATAAAGACTTCAAGTTACTTGTACAAGAAGCTCATGGAAGAGGCATTAAAGTAATGCTTGATGGTGTATTCAACCACTGCGCTTTTGAACATCCATTTTTCCAAGATGTTATAAAGAATGGTGAAGCCTCAAAATATAAAGACTATTTCTTTATTAAAGAGTACCCGGTATTAAACTTTAATCTAGACAACGGAACGATTCCAAACTTGAAGTTTGAACAAACTAAGAATCTTAACTATCGCACTTTCGGTTTCACTCCTTCTATGCCTAAACTAAATACAGGTAATAAAGACTTACAAAGATATATCAATGAGGTTTGCAAAACTTGGATACGAGATTATAATATTGATGGTTGGCGTTTAGATGTATCCAACGCGGTATCTCACGATTTTTGGAGAGACTTTCGTAAAGAGATGAAATCCGTTAAGGACGACATTTACCTAATCGGGGAAAACTGGGAAAATTCTTACCCTTGGATACAAGGTGATCAATTTGATGGAGTTATGAACTTCGAAGTTATGTACCGCATTTGGGCTTTCCTAGGCGATAAAAAGTATGTTGATAATCTAGTTGACTTAGATGGTTTCATTAATTCTATATCTGAATATTTAGTAATGTATCCAAAAGTAGTTTATGAGAATATGTTCAACTTTTTAGATAATCATGATACTCCTAGGATTATTAATATTATGGGTAAAAACAGCAATATTACAAAACTATCTTTTGTGTTATTAATGATGATGCCTGGAACTCCAAGTATTTATTACGGAACTGAACAATTATTGGAAGGTGACAATCCTGGCAATGGCAGAAAGAATATGGACTGGAGCATTGAAGGAAATGATATGTATGATTTTCTCAAAGATATGATTACCTATCGAAAGTCCTATCCCGCAATGCATTCAATAAATTTTAATTGGGAAATTATCGATAATTCTAACAGAGCCTTCAAACTTATAAAATTTTCAAAATCTAATGAGGTTGTTTTATATTTCAATGCCAGTGAAAACAATATAATTATTGGTGGTGTTAAATTGGAACCATATAGTTATAAATTTGAATTTCTACACAAATAAAAAACTCTCATTTTTGAGAGTTTTTGTTTAGTATAATTATTATAATATTTTAGATGCACTAGTTTAATACGCAAAGAAATTAAAACACTTTGTATTAGTTCTTTATGTTGTTTAACATGTCGACTCTGATTTGATGTCTACCGCCTTGATATTCTGCGTTTAAAAAACTATCCACAATATCAAATGCAAGTTCGTTTCCTACTACTCTAGCTCCAAAACATAATACATTACTGTCATTATGCTGTTTACTAGCTTTGGCGCTGAATGTATCGCTACAAACTACAGCTCTAATACCTTTGTGTTTATTAGCAGCTATGCTCATACCAACACCGGTGCCACAGATCAAAATCCCATAATCAGCTTCTTTGTTTTGAACAATTACTGATACTTTTGAAGCGTATACAGGGTAATGTGCTCTCTCTTCAGAATATGTACCTACATCTGTTACTTCGTAGTTGTTCTTCTTTAGGTGTTCAATTACTTCATTCTTTAATGTTACTGCAACATGGTCGCAGCCAATAGCTATAATCATTTCTTCCATTCCTTTCTAATTTCTTTATAAGCGGTTTGTGCTCCAAAATACTGACATGTAATTGAAGCGACGCTAATACCTTTGCTGATTGCTCCTTCTAACGACAGCCCCTGAGCTATTCCTGATGTAAATCCAGCCACAAAAGAATCTCCTGCACCAGTAGTATCTACAACTTCAATTTTTTCAGTTGGCATTATTTTTGGAACATTTCCATCAAAATACATAACACCTTGTTTACCTATAGTTATTATAACTTTTCCTTGATTATCTAAAATTATTTGTTCTAGGTCTTTTGTTTTAAATATTGTCTCAGCTTCGATTTCATTAGGAATTAGATATGTTACTTTACTTATTATTTCTTTGTCTAATCTAATCGCTGGTGCTGGATTTAATATTACTTTTATTCCTAAATCAAAAGCTCTAAAAATCAGATATTTAATTGATTCAAGATTGATTTCCAACTGTAATACAATTATTTCCAGTTCCAAATTATTATCCAAGAACTCATCAATGTCATCTTTAGTGATTTTATCATTAGCACCTTTAAAAACAATTATTTCATTATCTTTATTTGATACTTTAATAATAGCTAATCCAGTATTCCCTTTTTTAGTTAATACTTTTGACAACATGCTTTTATTAACGAAATTTGTTTTAGCTTCACAGCCAAAAACATCATTTCCTACAGCCCCAAGAAAAACAACATCATCTTCAAGTGAATTAAGAATTACAGCCTGATTAGCTCCTTTTCCACCATTGTTTATTTCATAGCTATTTCCAACTAATGTTTCACCTTGTTTGGGTTTACGATCAACTTTATACATAACATCAATGTTGATGCTACCTACAATACCTATTTTCATATATTTACCTCATTTTTAGGAACCTTCTCATTTATAAGAATTATATATTTAGGTAAACGATTTGTCAAGTAATAAATGTATTTATATATATTTAACCACATTCTTTATCAAGACTAGTTTTTTGCTTAGAATCTTTCTGACAAAAGAAAAATACCTTTAAGTTTTTTCTACTATAACAATATATTCTTAATCCTTTGTGGATATATATATGTTATAGTTTTTCTTAAAGGTATTATGTATTTATTTAATTTTAGGAGAATTAAATTTTAT
>CAZHSG010000021.1:0-30425 GCA_964535005.1 uncultured Candidatus Izemoplasmatales bacterium | reverse complement strand
GCAATCTTTGAATTAACAACTGAATGGCAAACATTTACATTTGAATATACACATCCTACTGCAACAATTACAAATGTTAAGTTCAAATTCTTTGCTGGGAATATTCATGGTATGTCATCACCAACTACAGTGTATCTAGACGATGTAACAGTCTTACCAATATTTGCTCTCTCTGCTGATACAACAGCTCCTCAAATTTGGGGTATTGAAGATTATATAATCATAGAAGGTTATGATTTTGATCCTCTACAAGCAGCTAAAGCTTATGATCATTATGACAAAACATTAACTGTAGATAATATCAAGATTATATCTAATGATGTGGATACTACTACACCAGGTACTTATACTGTAGAATATTCATTAACTGATTCTTCTAGAAATACAGTTACATACACACGTATCGTTACAGTAATAGCAGCAGTTGATGCAACAACTTCACGTATTCAATTTATTGACGGTGACTTTGAAGCAATGACTCCTATTACAGATTCTGATAGTAACCAAGGTTGGACTTTAAAAACTTCTGGTACTGGCGCATTTGAACCTGCTGAATTTGTTGACGACCGTGGTGGTAAAGTAGTGAAAGTTACAGTTACCAATGTTGGTACTGTTCCTCACGGAGTACAATTCCACCAAATTAATCAACCAGGATTCGCTTCTGAAGCTGGGTCAATGTACTTATTTACATTCTGGGCTAAAGCTGATACAGCTAGAGATATTGCAGTTCAACTACAAGAAAACGGTGGCTGGAAAGTCTTAGCGAATGAAAAATTATCAATTACTGACCAATGGGCAGAGTATCAAGTTATTTTAGTTAACCCTTATGGTAGTTATGATAGAGTAAAAATTGGTTTCTTCTTCGGATTAATTGATTCATTAATGCCTGGAAATTCAGTGGCTACATCTGTATATATTGATGATGTAAGTGTTGAATTGATTGGTTATAATAAAGACGAAGTAGCTCCAAGATTCTTTGCTGAAGACGCTGAAATTATAGTTAACGACGTATTTGACCCACTTGCTGGTGTTAAAGTTGGTGACCAAGCTAAATTACCTGAAGTAGTAATTACAAGTGATACAGTAGGTTTAGTTACTTATGATGCATTAACAGGTTTGTATACTGTTGATACAAGTGTTATAGGTTCTTATGTTCTTACTTACACTGTTACAGATATTTATGGTAATGAAACTGTTGTTACCCGTAATTTGGTAATCAACGCCGCTTTATAATTTAATGCTTTGAGATGAAATCATAAAAGAAGATGATTTTTACTAGTTTGAGTATTTCATTTTAGATAAAATGGATCAATCAGGCAGCTAGTCTGCCTGATTGAATATCCATTAATAGGTTGTTGAAATGTGGGGGAACAACTCCCATAAATCGACCTATGAAAACGGATGACGGAGGCAGTGCCGTCATGGGTTTTTTTAGTAATGTTGACCTAAATTTATAAAGTTGTTATAATGATTTTATTAACAAAGAAAGGTTAGTGTATGAAAAAAACTATCTATGATGTAGCAAAGGATATGAATCTTTCACCAGGAACGATTTCTAAAATACTAAATTATAAAGGAAATGTTAGTCAAAAAACAAGAAACGTAGTATTAAATTACGTGAAGAAAATTGGGTTTGTTCCTGATTCAAGTGCGCGGATTTTAAAAGCGAAACGTAGTTCAACTCTTGGTATTGTTTTTAGTGATATTGCCCATTTTGGGTTAGAGCATCCTTTCTTTTCAAGTGTGCTTCAAAATTTTAAAAATTATGTAGAAAAACTAGGATATGAAATTGTATTTATAGTTGATTCTATCGGAAATCAAGAATTATCATATTACAAATGGTGTAGAGTTAAAAAAGTTGATGGAGTATTGATAGTTACAGGAAATATCAATAGACCAAATATCATCGAATTAGTAAATAGTGATATTCCATCTGTATCTACGGATATTTACATGGACAACCTATATTCTGTAATCTCTGATGATTATATGGGTGTTAAACTTGCCTTAGACTATGCTTTTGACTTAGGACATAAACTTATTGGTTGTATTTCAGGGCCATTAACTACAAGAGCGTATTATGAACGACTTGATGCCTTAGAAAATATCTTAAAAGACGATTATCAAATTGATTTTTCAAGAGAATATTTTGCTGAAGCAAAGTCTTATGGATATACCGGTGGTTATAACGCTACCAAAGAAATGCTTAAAAAGGCAAAAAAAGTACCTGAGTTTATCTTTGCATTTTCTGATGAACTAGCGTTTGGAGTAATCCGAAGTTTAGAAGAAGCTGGATATCGAGTGCCAGAAGATGTCTCTGTTATGGGATTTGATGATGTGTACTTTGCTAAACGTTTTACACCAGCACTTACAACAATTCGTCAAGATAAAGAACAAATTGGTGAACGTGCAGCAAAAAAATTATTAGACATTATTGATGGCAAGGAAAAACCGGTTGTTCAAGTAGAACGTATACCAGTATCCTTGGTTATTAGAGATTCAGTAAAAGCAAAGAAATAATAATTTATTACTAATACAACATCTTCCGGAGGATTTTATGAAAAAAATAATATATATCTTTATTGTTGTTTTGACCTTGTTGTCGGTTATGGCTTGTGATTCGAATGATGTTACAACAGCAATTACAGGAACAACATCACAAAGTACAACTGCTAAAACAACAAGTGAAGGGCAAGAAATTACATTGTCATATGCCGATTGGGGCAATCAAGAAATGAATCAAATCTTGGTTAATGCTTTTATGGAAAAATATCCTGATATTACTGTAGAACTTAGAGATGATATCGGCGGTACTGGTGGAGCGTTTACTGGAAATCTAATCAATGCGATGGTAGCTAATGTATTACCTGATGTATTTGCGATTGATAATGTACCTACTGGTTATACTAACGGAATGTTATTAGATGTAAAAGAGTATTGGGATAATGACGCTGAAACAGACTTAGTATATGATAACATCGCTGAAACTGGTATTTTTGGTGGAAGTCGTTATGGTATGCCATCATTTCAATTTATTAAAGGTATTTACTTAAACATTACATTATTTGAAACGTACAATATTCCTTTACCAGATAAAGATTGGACGTATACAGAATTTATAGCTCTTGCAAGAGAAATTAGACAAGTTGGTCAAAATGATTTAGTGTATGGAATTGATCCTTGGTATGGTGGGTTAGACTTTGAAACTACGTTTCCAATGCAAGATGATGCAGATATAGGATATAACACATGGGATGGAACCCAGTTTAATTTTAGTTCTCAAGCATGGATTGATGCCTATAACTTAAAATTATCTTTGATGGATGAACATGTTGTAGCTATTTATACGGAAGAAGAACTAGAAGTTATAGGTGATATTTGGCCATGGTTTGAAGGGTTAGTAGGAATGAATATTGACGGCTCATGGAATCTATGGATGATTGATGATATGTATGAAGCAAATGGAATGGAAGTAGGCTTTTGGCCATATCCTGGAGGAGCTGCAGGGCAGTTTCCACCGACTATTCTAGATTATGTTTGTGTATCTTCCATGACGGAATATCCACAAGAAGCATATTTACTAGCAAAATGGATGAGCTTTGGTAAAGAAGGTTGGTTACTTCGTTTAGCAGAAATGAAAGATCGTGGAGATTTATATTTAGATCGTTATCCAATATCAGATTATCCAGAAGTTTGGACTGAAACAGAGTATTTTGTAGATTACGTAGAAGGATTAAGAGAAAATCTTGCTATAATCGAATTTGGAAAACCAGATACCGATAAATGGTTACCTGGATACAAATCATTTTGGGAATGGGTTTCGAATGAAGACAATGATTATTACACAAAGATTAATGCAGGGCTTGTAACACCTGAGGTTTTTGCCTATGATTGGGAACAAAAAATCAATGAGCTTGTTCAAGCAGCAATTAACGATGAAGAATAAATCAAGCATAACCTCTTATGTCTTGATAATTATTTATATATATTTGTAAAAGCACTAAAAAACAAGTGATCTCTATTGAGTTCACTTGTTTTTTAATATTACAAATAACAAAAATCTAACATAAACTAATTTTAGACTGGAAGACTAATGTTGTATAATTGTGTGTTTATGCCAATAGCCTGTTATGATTACTAAAATAATTATCGTATGTTATCTAAAACAAAAATAGGCTTTTTAACAAAAAAAATACTTGCATATACTGTTTTGTATTTATTTATTCTAAAATGATATTATCTAGGCGAGTTGTATTCTAATTTCAAATAACTTGGGGAAATGAAATAAAAATAATATAATTTAAATATAATTTCAATTGAGAGGTGTTTTTCCCTGAAACACCTCAAACTATAGGTCAAAGACCTTTCTATTCAGCTGCTTCACTAGATACAATAGTAATTCCACAAAGTGTTACAGTTATTGAAGCTGACGTATTTTTATGGTCATCTCTTACTGTTATTAATGTAAGAGCGGCTAGTATACTAGTGGGCTGGGGTTCTGATTGGAATTGGACTAGTATTCCAGTTGTTTTGGATTATACAGATTAAAGTAAAAGAATGTTGTAAATGAGGATTTAATGTAATACAAAAAAAGGCAATCAAATACGGATTGTCTTTTTGTTTAATTGCCAAGTTACCTGTTCACAATGCTGAAAATTAGTTATATAGTTATTAAAAAAGTTTAGTCTTGATATGAAATAGTCATCAAAACTTTCGCAAAATCGAAGTTTAAATTTCATATGTATTTTTTTAAATAATTAGTATTATTTTTTGCTAATTTTTATGATTTTTTTCTAGCAAAGAAGAATCCAATTATTGCTAGGAGACTTAATAATATCGTAGAAGCTTTTACAGAATTACATGATCCACAATCACTGCTATCTACCGGCACTGTAGCTGTAGTTGAAGTTTGCTTGTCAGTAGTTGTGGTAATGATTGCTTCAGTTGAAGTTGGAAAAGTAAATGGTTCTGTTGTGGTTTCAATAGATGTTTGTGCTGTATCAGTAATCATAGTAGTTCCGGTTGTAGTCATTACAGTAGTAATCTGAGTCGTTGTTTCTTCAGTTGTTATGAGTGGATCCGTTATTGGATCTCCAACAATTAATACTGCATTTGCAACACCTCTTAAATGTCCATCTGAAGGTGTATTCATGATTTCGAGTTCATCTGTTTCAAGATTTCTTAATAAACAGGTTGAACTGCCACCACCATCCAATTCCAAGGCCGTATAATATCCTAAATCTTCATTTATATCTGCTAATTCGCCTAAAGTAACACCAGGGATATTTACCATTCTACCATCTATAACTGTTAAACCGATGTCACCAGCTCTGTTGACTGCTATTGTAGTTCTTGGGTGTCTAGAGGTTTCAGCACCGTGAATTGGTTCAGGAAGCTTTGTTCCACGATTTAGTAATATCTGATATCCACCTATGATATAATCCATGTCTTCCCAATCGTTGATTGGATAGGGATATATTGCAAGCCTTGAATCATTAGTTACTTCAGCAAGTAATGTCTGATATGCTTCAGAATCTCCTTTTGCTGCAATAACAAATTCTTCGCCTGTAATAGTATAAGTATTATCATCAAACACAAAATCATTGATGTTAGATATAAGGTCACCCTCATAATGGAAATATGAATTATTCAATATCAGTTCATCAGTAACGCTTAGTTTGGCAATATTAGAACCTGAAATAGAAGAACTAATATCATTTGTAAATACTCCAATTTCACCATTTTCTAAGAGGTCATTGATTTTATCAATATGAATAAAATCTACATATTTACCCGTTGAATCATAAATATTGATTTTATAACCATATTCCACGTCTCCTACTTTGGTTTTATGGGCATCCGTAAAACCAAATGAATTCAGATTATAATTTCCAATTTGCAATAGATTATTATCAACGCCATAAAAACCAACTGGTAAAAAACTATCGAAACTAAAAAAATCACCATTCACAGCTGCATAAACGACTTTACCAGTTTTTGCTTCATAGTCAAGTGCAATTTCTAATACGGTCGATAAACCAGTTGAATCTGGACCGTACAGTTTATCATGTAGAACTACATCGAACTCACTATATCTACCAACTTCTAAATTATGGATGATGTGAGAGCTAGACCCTAATGTACTTAATACGTAGTTATTGTAAGTTATATCTTCCACTATAATGGTTTCTTGGCTTTCAATTTCACCGATACTAAAGGAAATAGTATCTGCACCAATTTTGACAAGACCAATAAAAGCAAACAGTAATATTAACGATAGAAAAACAAATATTTTTTTCATAGTAGAGTATCTCCTTATATGTATATATTATAATATAGCTATTGAAAAAAAATATCTAAATTTGATTAATTTGCACATATTTTGTCAGGTATGATTTGATAATGATATAATAAATATGGAATGTGAGGTGATTTGGAAATGGATGAGTTTATATTTAACCAAAAACCAAAAAAAATATTAAAACTTGATAAAAATTTCAATCCAATCATACTTGGCAATCTAGCTTTTGAAGAAACAGTTGCAAAAAGTGAAAATCCATGTTTTATCAAAATTGCAATTGAGAGGCATAATCAACAAATCGCAAGCGTTACAGCTTATATTTTTCATGAGAAATATAATCAAAGCAATGCTAATTTTCTTTATATAGAGCGTTTAATAAAAACTTTATTATGGCTAAAAGGTGGATTTAGAGTCTATATCGGTGGAAACGAAACCATTGGAAATCGTATTAAAGAAGCATATCAAAAAAAAGAGTTAAGAGGCTTTGATCAACAATTTATGACAAACGTTTATGAACATAATTTTGAAGTGTTGGTTGTCAATATTGAAAATGTTCCAAACAGCAATGAAACATCTACATCTATCGGACGACATCTAGATGGTTATCGAATTGGATTTGATGCTGGTGGGAGTGATAGAAAAGTATCAGCTGTTGTAAATGGTAAATCTATTTACAGTGAAGAAATAGTTTGGCACCCTAAAACAAATAGTGACCCTAAATATCATTATAATGGGATTATGGATTCTCTGAAAAGGGCGGCTTCTAAACTTAAGAAAGTTGATGCCATTGGAGTTTCTAGTGCTGGTATCTTTATAAATAATAGAGTAGCTGTAGCTTCTTTATTTAGGCAAATCCCTCAAGATGTGTTTGATTTAGAAGTAAGAGACATGTATATAAAAATTCAAAAAGAATTTAATAATGTTCCAATAGAAGTAATTAACGATGGAGATGTTACTGCTCTTGCAGGTGCGATGAGTTTGGACTCTAATAATATTTTAGGTATTGCTATGGGAACTAGTGAAGCTGCTGGATACGTTGATGGATTGGGAAACTTAACAGGTTGGTTGAATGAACTCTGTTTTGTACCAGTCGATTATAATAAGGATTCTATGATAGATGAATGGAGTCAAGATTATGGGGTTGGCGTAACATATTTTTCACAAGATGCAGTTATAAAATTGTCGAAATCAGCTGGTATTGATCTAGATGAAAAATTATCTCCAGCTGAAAAACTAAAAGTTATACAAAATTTAGCAGAAAATAAGGATATAAGGGCAATTGAAATTTTTGAGACTATAGGTGTCTATCTTGGATATACTTTAGCATATTACGCTAGATTTTATGACATTTCACAAGTCCTTATTTTGGGTAGGGTCACCAGTGGAATAGGTGGTCTTAAAATCTTAGAACAAACTAATAAATTATTAAAAAATGAATTTACAGATTTATCTAAGCAAATAACAGTAACTTTACCAGATGAACAAAGCAGGAGAGTTGGTCAGAGTATCGCTGCTGCTAGTTTACCTAAATTATAGAAAGTAGGGGAATATATGAAATTAACCAAACTAACTGCCCAAATCTATGTGCCTGACGATAAAGAAATTAATCAAGCAATTTCGAGAACAACTCATATGGCAATTGGGGCACATCAAGATGATTTAGAAATTATGGCTTATCATGGAATAGAAGCATGCTTTCAGTCAAAAGATAAATTCTTTTTTGGCTGTGTAGTAACAAATGGAAGTGGTAGTGCACGTGATAATATTTACAAAGATTATAGTGATGATGATATGATTATTGTACGAAGAAACGAACAAATAAAAGCCGCTGCTTTAGGTGAGTATGGTGCGCTTGCATTACTTGATTTTCCTAGTGAAGAAGTAAAAGCAAAAAACAATGATGAGATAATATCAGAACTTGCAAAACTAATAAAACTAGCTAATCCAAAGATTATATATACACATAATTTGGCGGATAAACACGACACCCATGTTGGGGTTGTAACAAAAGTGATAAAAGCAATAAGAACCTTGCCAATTAATATACGTCCTAAACAGGTTTATGGATGTGAAGTTTGGAGAAATCTTGACTGGGTAAATGATGATGAAAAGGTATTCCTTGATGTATCAGGACATCCTAATATAGCAGCTAGTTTAGTGGAAATCTTTGACTCACAAATCATCGGGGGAAAGAGATACGATTTGGCTACAATCGGTAGACGTCTTGCTAATGCAACCTTTAATGCATCACATGCAGTAGATGATACAGATGCCTTAACTTATGCAATTGATTTAACCCCTTTAATAACAAATGATAATCTTGATATTAAAGAGTTTATTACCGCATATATTGAACGTTTTAAGGATAATGTGATAAAAAAAATCAACAAAGTTTTATAAGAAAAATTTAGATAATACAACGACTTCTTTATTGAAAGGCATGGGGTGAAATCTTGAAAAAAATACTCATATTTTGTAGTTTGATTTTAATCAGCTTTTTAGTTGCTTGTAGTGAAATCACAACAACCAATAATACTACACAACAGACTACTTCTGCATATATAACAAGTGAAGAAGATACGATGTCTTCACAGACTAATTTAGACACAACAACAAATCTTACAACTACACAGTTTCCTTCAGGTATAACCTCGATTTCAACCGCGGAAACGACTACGTTCCTTACAACTGTAACGACAGTTTCAACGGAAATTACTTCTTGTGAAACTAAGGGTATTGAAAACTGTAGATACTCGTTATCTGAAGCATTATCAAACGGCCTCTTTGAGGAGGCTGAAACGTATGAAGATCTCTCAGATGCTCAAGTTATTCTAAGAGAAAGAACCAATCCAAATTTGGTTGTCTTAGATCAGGATGATACTGTGGTTGCGATGAAATATGGAGCTGTAAATTTCAGGACAAAATCCATTAGTGAAACAACAACCTTAGGACACACAGGCTTTCGATATCCGACATATCTAAATGGGCATTATAACGTTGATGGTGTATATTTAGATTCAGTTGGTGTTATTGTATATGGAATGATTGCTGGAGTTAGATTTGAAGTTGTTAATAGCGAGATTGAATTAATACCAGATATACATTTAAAAAATGCTTATTCCTATTATGAGGTGGTGGATGGTGAATTGGTTCATCGTATCTCTTACCAACTTAGTTCAGCTGATTTTCAATCAATAGGAGCGATTGATATTGCACCTGACTACTTAGAAGAAGGGGTTAGATACTATAGTTATGATAATCATTATTTCTTTACAGACTTTATAGTAATGACAGATGATCTAAGAAACAATACTTATGAGCACGCAATTAACTCTGATTCACCATATTATAATTATTATCAGTATCTATCTTTTAGAAGTCAGACAAATTATACTGCAGATGAATTGAATGCCTATATATCAAGCAATGTTGGCACAAGTAGTGCTTTATATGATAGTGGAGAAGACTTTATTAATGCACAGGATTCAGTTTACATCAATGGTGCAATGGAACTTGCTTTTGCAATTCATGAAAGTGGATGGGGATCAAGCAGGATTGCTAAAGATAAAAACAATCTTTTTGGAATAAACGCTTATGATAGTGATCCATATAATTCAGCAACAACATTTGAAACCGTTCAAGACTGCATTGAATACCATGTACAATACTTTCTTGGTATGAGGTATTTTAACCCTAAGTATTATGTTGGTTTTGGAACCAATTTTGGCAACAAATACCAAGGTATGAATTATAAATATGCGAGTGATGCTTATTGGGGAGAAAAAATTGCTAAACACTATTATAATTTGGATAAAGCATTAGGCTTTAAAGATAGAAACTCTTATCAAATCGCCTTATTACATCCAGATGCTTTAGGATACTATAGTCCAAATCTAGACAGCCCTGTTGTCTATAATCCAAGTACTTACACATATAGGGGTTTGTGGATTCCATTTCCTATTATGAAAGAAAAAGATGAGTTTTATGTTCTTCGATTACCACTTGGATTAAATGATAATTATGAAATGGATATCAATGAAATTATGGGACCAACTGACGTGTTTTATGTATTAAAGGAACATGTTATTATCATAAATTAATAGCAAAATAAGAGCCAATCAATGAATATATTTTCCCAATGTTGAAAATATTTCAAAACAAATTGATTTGCTCTTTTTTATGCCTATTATTTATGTTAAATTATTAGTGAGATAGTTCATAACTTGAGGTGAATATATGAGAATAGTTACTTGTATAAAACAGGTTCCAGCATCGTCAAAAGTAGATGTTGATCCAATAACTGGGGTGTTGATTAGAGATGGATTTAATGTAAAAATGAACCCATATGATCTCTACGCTCTTGAAGCATCTTTCAGTATTAAGAATAAAACAAACAATTGTACTATTCAAGCAATTACTATGGGGCCTATTAGTGCAAAAGAAGTACTTGAAGAAGCTCTTTATATGGGAAGCGATGAGGCAACACTAGTAAGCGATAGGAGATTTGCAGGAGCAGATGTTTTAGCAACATCTTATACTTTAAGCCAATTGATTAGGCATATTAAAGAATATGATATTGTGATTTGTGGGAAACAAACTACTGATGGAGATACTGCACAAGTAGGTCCAGAAATTGCTGAATTCTTAAATATACCGCATGTACCTTATGTAGTAGAAGTACTTGAAGTTACCGACAATTCTATTATAGTTAGAAGTTCATTTGATGAACACGATGAAGTAACAGAAGTGTTGTATCCTTGTTTGTTAACTATAGAAAAGGGTATTCAGGTTCCAAGGCTTCCTTCTTATAATAGAAAAACACAGATGAAAGATTATGATATTAAAACGATTACCTTAGCACAACTACCTGATAAAAATCCAGATCATTATGGTCTAAATGGATCTCCTACTCGAGTAGAAGAGATTTTCCCTCCAAACAAACGAACTGATTCTATTTTGGTTGAAGGAACAAGAACAGAGCTTGCTGAAACACTATTCAAAATATTAAAAGATAATAAGTATGTATAGGTGTTAGTATGGGATATATTAAAATAAATCAAGAAAACGTAACAAAGGCAATAGCTGACAAATTAATTCAGATTTGTCCATTTAATGCATTTGAATATGAAAACACCAACCTTTCTATAAATGCTGCTTGCAAAGTTTGTAAGATATGTATTAAGAATGGGCCTTTAGGCGTTTGTGAATTCATTGACGAACCAACACAAAAGATTGATAAGTCATTATATAAAGGGATAACAGTTTATATCCAGCAACGTCTTAACAAAGCTCATCCAGTTTCATGGGAACTTATTGGTAAGGCTAAAGAATTAGCCAAAAAGACAAATGAACCTGTATATGCTATTGTTATTGGCAACAAGATTGAAGAAATTGCTAAAGAAGCACTTGCATTTGGAGTTGATAAGGTATTTGCTTATCAAGATGATGTATTTAAAGATTTTAATGTTGAAATTTATACAAATGTAGTGGAAACATTCTACAAGCAACATAAAGTAAATATTATTTTATTTGGTGGTACAACAGAAGGTAGAAGTTTTGCACCACGTGTGGCAGCTAGACTTAAAACCGGTCTAACTGCTGATTGTACGATGCTAGATATCAAGCCTGATGGGGATCTATTACAAATACGTCCTGCTTTTGGTGGGAATATTATGGCTAAAATTCATACACCAAATCATAGACCTCAGCTCGCAACCATAAGATATAAAATGTTTAATGCTCCAAAAAAAATAAAGGCTACTGGGAGAATAATGTTTGAAGGAATAAAAAATATTAGAAAGCAAACATCAATTAAACTACTAAAAACTGATGACTTACCAAAACATACAGATATTTCTGATGCTGAAATCATTGTAGCCGTTGGGAGAGCGTTTAAAAAACAAAAAGATTTGAATTTAATAAAACCGTTGGTTGATATGTTAGGAGCTGAAGTTGCTTGTACTAGACCACTGATTGAAAATGGCTGGTTTAATCCAAGGAAACAAATTGGGTTAAGTGGTCGTACTGTTAAACCTAAACTCATTATCAATTTAGGAATTTCTGGTGCGATTCAGTATATTGAAGGTATGAAAGAAAGTGATTTGATTATTTCCGTAAATAACGATTTAGACAATAAACTGTTCCAGATATCTCACTATGCTATACATGGTGATATCTATGATGTTATTCCGGAATTAAATCAATTATTAAGTGAATTATTGTGATAAAAAAATATATTTAGCACTTTAAAATACAGGATTTTATGTAGTAAAACAATTTGCGACAGTAAAAAAATACTTATAACGGAGGTATGTTATGGATTATAAAAAAATAGATCAATCTGATATAAATGTTTTGGTAGATATTGTTGGTAAAGACCAGTTGTTTGTTAATGAGAAAATTGAAAAAGATTTTACTCATGATGAGTTGCAAACAGTTTTTGCAATTCCTGAAGTACATCTTTATGTAACGAAAAAAGAACAAATTCAACACATTATGAAATATGCCTATGAACAAAACATTTCCGTCACAGTAAGAGGTAGTGGCACAGGGCTTGTTGGTGCTTGTGTGCCAATTTATGGTGGAATACTATTAGATTTATCCAAAATGAATCGTTTAATTGAATTAGATAAAGTCAATATGACTCTTCGAGTAGAACCCGGAGTTTTAATGATGGATATATATGAATATGTGGAAAAAGATGGACTATTCTATGCTCCTGACCCTGGGGAAAAAAGTGCTACAATTGGCGGGAACATTGCAACCAATGCTGGTGGTATGCGAGCTGTAAAATATGGAGTAACAAGAGATTGGGTGAGAGGGTTAGAAGTCGTGCTATCAAACGGAGAACTTGTTACATTTGGTGGTAAGGTTGTTAAAAACTCAAGTGGATATTCTTTAAAAGATCTTATCATTGGTAGTGAAGGAACGTTAGGAATTGTTGTAGAAGCAACTCTAAAATTAATCCCATTTCCAAAAAAATCTGTAAGCTTATTAATTCCTTTTAAAAATCGAGTGGATGCTATTAATGCTGTTCCAAAAGTAATTAATTCGCATGCACTTCCAACTGCGGTTGAATTTTTGGAAAAGGAATCGCTTCGTTTTAGTGAAGACTATTTAGGAAAAAAAATACCTAACGCAAATTACCAAGCATATCTGTTAATATCTTATGATGGGAATACTCAAGAAGAAATTGATCATAATGTTGAAGTTATTAGTGATTATTGTGTAAATAAATTAAGTGCACTAGATGTATTTTTAATAGATACAGATGAACGCAAGGATTCTGTATGGATTGCAAGAGGTGCTTTTCTTGAAGCAATCAAAGCATCTACCAAACAAATTGATGAATGCGATGTGGTATTACCTAGAGCATATATTAATGAATACCTTGATTTCACACAAAATCTAAGTAAAGAGCTGGGTGTACGCATACCGTATTTCGGACATGCTGGAGATGGCAATTTACATATCTATTTCTGTAAAGATAATTTGACTGATGAAGAATGGGATAACATTCTTAAAGAAGGATTTGATAAGATGTATCAAAAAGCGTTTGAATACGGAGGCTTGGTTTCAGGAGAACACGGAATAGGATATGCAAAGAAGGTTTATCTTAGACAACAAGTAGGTGATACTCAAATGAAAATTATGGAAGGGATAAAGAAGACATTTGATCCAAAAAATATTTTGAATCCAGGAAAAATTATTTAATTTTTGCGTTGGTAGTATCTTGTTTTTTCTCTTAGAAAAGGTGACATCACCTTTTCTTTTTTTTGTTCTGAAAAAAAACCATATTTCATTCCATTTTTTTCACCATAATGTTATAATATGTATAATATGGTAATATTATAAAGTAGGTGATTAAAATGAGTGTAATGCTTAACATGCTGAAATACAAGGAAGATTTAAGTATGGCAGAACGCGCTGTACTGGATTATTTAATTGAGAATAAGGCGGTCCTTAAGGATTTTTACGTAGAAAGAATCGCTGAGGCAGCATATGCAAGTCCGGCAAGTGTTGTTAGAATGTGTAAAAAACTCGGATATAAAGGATTTAAAGATTTTAAGATTGATTTCATTCTTTCCAATGCAAAAGTTGAGATACCTGAGAACAAAGAATATAATGATGTTATTTTAGCTAAAAATTCCAATTATGGAAAAACGGTTATTAGTAATAACATTAGAATTTTAGAAGAAACCTTAAAAATTCATGATCCTATTGCTCTCCACAATGCAGCTGAAACAATAATGAAGGCTAGAAGAGTCTTTATCTTTGGAAAAGGTTCATCTTATCTAGTTTGTAAAGATTTAGAGATGAAACTTAGAAGGATTAACAAGCTAGCTATTGCTCAAGGAGAATCTCATGAACAGCATATTGATGCATCATTCTTAAATCAAAACGATGTTGTTGTTTTTATATCGAATAGTGGTAAAACAAAAGAAATTGTCAGTGCTGCTTTACTTGTAAAAGAAAAGAAGGCCAAGATTATTAGTGTTGTAAAACTTGGGTCTAGCTTGCTTGCTGATTTGAGTAATATTGTTCTTTATACATCATCTCTTGAAGGTGAGTTTAGAAGCGCTGCTATGACATCAAGAATTTCCCAGTTTTGTGTTATTGATGCGCTATTTACTAATTGTGCGTATATCAATATTGATAAAAGCGTTAAAATGATTGAAGAAACCTATCAGACATTTAAGAAATATATGAGATAATTTAGAAAAACGACTATGAAAGTCGTTTTTTTTGTTTTTGAAAAAAACAACCAAAAAGCACTTCACATGTTGATTAAAATACAATATGACTTATAATAATAGTATTAGGTGAAAGTGATGGAAAAACGTGCTATTAGCATGATGAGTGGAACATCTCTTGATGGTATAGATATTATTATGGGAGAAATTAGCGGAACTGGATTAGAAACTATTGTTAAAGTTTTATACAGTGCAACTTATTCCTATGATGAATCGCTCAAGAACAAAATTGAAGATGCAATTTCATTAGATAAAAGCACTTCAAAGCTATTATGCAGTTTGAATTATGAACTAGCAGTAGCTTATAGTAAGTGTGTTTTTGAGTTTTGTGATCAATTTGCGATAGAATTAAAAGATATTGATTTTATTGCATGTCATGGTCAAACTATATATCATATATCGGAAGATCAACAATCCTTTATACAATCAAGTCTGCAATTAGGAGATGGATCTGTTTTAGCTAATCTAACGAATACAACTGTTATTTCAAACTTTAGAGCAGCTGATATCGCAGTAGGTGGACAAGGGGCCCCTTTAGTTCCTTATGCAGATTATTTGTTATTTAGAGATCAACATAAAACGAGATTATTGCAAAATATTGGTGGAATTAGTAATGTTACGTGCATTTCTAAAAATGCTGACATTAAAGATGTCTTTGCATTTGATAATGGACCAGGAAACATGATGATTGATTATGCGATGAAGGTATTATACAACTCTCCTTTTGATAAAGAGGGCGCTATTGCAGCAACAGGAATGCTAATTCAATCTATGTATGATGAGATTTTACAACATAATTACTTTAAAAAGTTGCCTCCTAAATCAACTGGGAGAGAAACCTTTGGTATTGATTATACAAGTTCATTACTTAAAAAATATAAAGGTTTTGCAAAAGAAGATATTATAACAACCTTAACCCATATAACAGCATTCACAATCGCTGAATCTTATCGAAGATTTATTTCAATTAACATCGATGAGATTATAATAAGTGGTGGTGGAGCAAATAACAGAACATTGTTGAATTTGATTCAAGAGTATGTTAAAGATGTTCCCGTAGTTACACTTGAATCGCATGGATACAGTAGTGATTATAAGGAAGCATTAGCGTTTATGATATTGGCTAATGAGACAATACATCATAATCCATCCAATGTAATGCAAGCAACGGGTGCTACTAGGCCTGTTATTTTAGGTCAAGTAAGCTATGTCTTAAGTGAGTTGATGAAATAATCAAACAACTGCATATGGAACAGGATTCTTTACCGGTTGTAATTGGTGGAAGAGTTTTTCAAATAGAAGCCAACATATTTTTGGAAACATTCAAAAATACATTGCTAGCAAATGTGAAGAAAGCAAAAATAATTTATTCAAAATTAACTCCTATTGCTGGAGAGTATTTGTTCGCTTTAGATGCACTGGGTATTACACAAACAGAAGTGATTGAAAACGATCTATTAGAAAGCGGTGGAAAACTATGAAACAAGGAATAAAAATTGTAACAATTGGTGGAGGTTCCAGTTACACACCTGAGCTTGTAGAGGGTTTTATTAAACGCTATGATGAATTACCGATTCGTGAATTATGGCTGGTAGATATTGAAGAGGGAAAAACAAAACTTGAAATCGTAGGAGCATTAGCAAAAAGAATGGTTAAAAAATCTGGAGTCCCGATGAAGATACATTTAACCTTCGATAGAAGAGAAGCATTGAAAGATGCTGATTTTGTCACGACTCAGTTTAGAGTTGGTCAATTAGAATCAAGAGTTTTAGATGAAAGAATTCCCGCGAAATATAATATGTTGGGCCAAGAAACAAATGGTGCAGGTGGTGTGTTTAAGGCATTAAGAACAGTTCCGGTGATTTTTGATATTATTAAAGATGTTAAAGAATTATGTGAAAATGCTTGGATAATCAATTTTACAAATCCTGTTGGAATTGTTAGTGAAGCAGTTTTTAGATATGCTGAATTTGAACGTTTTATTGGTGTTTGTAATGTGCCTATTAGTCTAACAAAACATTTCGCGGAAGTATTAAATGTCAAAGCTGAAGATTTGATTCCATATTTTGGTGGTTTAAATCAAATGTCTTACGTTTTTAATGTTTATCATAATCATAAAGATAAACTATCAAAGATTATTGAAGATTTAAAACACAAACAAATCACTATGAATAATATTGACCCACTTGCATGGGATGTGGAGTTTATTGAGAGTTTAGGAGTATATCCAAGTCCATATCTCAAGTATTATTTCTATTATGAAGAGATGTTCAATAATTTTATGAAACAATATAATGAAGGACATACAAGAGCTGAAATTGTTAAGGAAATAGAGAAGAAACTATTTGAACAATATAAAGATCCAAATTTAAACACAAAACCAAAAGAGCTTGAAGAACGTGATGGAGCATACTATTCTGACGTTGCTTGTAACGTTATAAGTTCTATATATAACGATAAAAAAGAATACCATGTAGTCAACACTATGAACAACGGATACATTACTGATCTACCTTATGGGTGTGCTATTGAGATTACTTCTAGAATCACTAAATATGGACCTATCCCAGTTTTCATTGGTCGTTTACCTGAAGAAGTCAAAGGATTAATTCAATATGTAAAATCATTTGAAGTGATGCTTGTAGATGCAATCTACGAGCGAAGTTTAACTAAAGCAAAACTTGCGTTGCAAATCAATCCGTTTACAAAATCGATTAAAAACGCTTCAAAGGCATTTGATGAATTAGTAGAAGCGCACAGAAAATATCTAGATTACTATTTTGAGGACTAAAATATGAAATTATTTAAATACACTGATAAAGAATTAATCTGTTATTATAAGACAGATAGGCAAGTAAATATCCCCGAACAGTATAATGAAAAACCATTTAGAGCAATGTGGGTGTCTAATGTTGTTAATATTGATTTGCCAACAGTAGAAGATATTGTTACATATCAAAAGAAAATAAAAGAAATGATTAAAACTTGTATTGCTTATAATATCAATGCAATTATCTTTCAAGTGCGTACAACAAACGACGCGTTTTATGAGTCCGAACTAAATCCTTATAGTCGTTTTTTTACAGGAAAAGAAGGAATAAAACCTCCGTTTGATGTTATGAAATGGATAATTGAGGAAACCAAGAAACATAATATTGAATTTCATGCCTGGTGTAATCCTTATCGTGTTAGTTCTAATGGAAATCTATCTATAGAAGAGTATTTAAAAACATGTGATGATTTAAATTTTGCAAAAAAACATCCAGAATATTTGGTATTAGATAAGTCTGGGAAATTAATCTTAAATCCAGGAATTAAAGAAGTAAAAGAGTTTATCATAGATTCAATGGCTGAAATTGTAGAGAACTATGATGTTGATGGTATCCATTTTGATGATTATTTCTATCCATATAGCGGTTTACATGAAACTTATAATGATGATGTTCAATATGAAAATCAAACTCTTAGCATAGGAGATTTTAGAAGACAAAACGTTAATGATGTTATAAAAGGTGTTTATGACGCAATCAAAAGAATAAATCCAAAAGTACAATTTGGAGTTAGTCCATTTGGTATCTGGAAAAATAGAAAAGACTATGAGTTTGGATCAAATACGGACTTAGCTTGTACTGAAAGTTTTTACTCTCTATATGCAGATACTCTTGCGTGGATTGAAGGAAATTATATCGATTATATCGTTCCTCAAATATATTGGGATTTTGGTCATAAGATTGCACCATTTGCTGATATCTGTGATTTTTGGAATGAAGTTTGTAAAGATAAACCTGTCACACTTTATATTGGCCATGGAGCATACCGTCTAGGTAATGAGGGTGAATTCTCTAATAAACTAGAAATAGTGAATCAAGTCAAATATGCAAATCAATACGACACTGTAAAAGGTAATGTATTTTTTACATATAAGACTTTTATTGATACCACAAAAGCAGTTGCTGGAATGAAAGAACTAAAGAAATTATTTTATAGGGAGTAGTTAAATATGAAAAAAATAGGAATTCTGATATTAAACCTTTTACTAATATTTGTTTTAGGGATAACAATCGACCTTGATGTACAAGCTAGTGATACATTGGTACCACTTGTTATTGATGGGAAAAATGTTTATCATTACGAAACTTCAGACAATGTTATGATACCCGCAATCTATACTGAGAAAGACACGGAGTTTAGAGGCGTTTGGGTAGCAACTGTGTGGAACATTGATTTACCACAACACACAAGTGAAACACAATACAAATCTGAATTTACTAATCTAATTGATGAATTGATTGCCAATAATATGAATGTAATGGTATTTCAAGTGCGATCGCAGAATGATGCGTTTTTTGATAGTGATTATGCTCCTTGGAGCAGGTGGGTAACGGGAACCGAAGGTGTTGACCCAGGGTGGGACCTTATGACTTGGATGATTAATGAATGTCATGCAAATGGTATCGAATTTCATGCGTGGTTAAATCCGTACCGTGTAGCTAATAAAGTAGGTGATCCATCAACATATTTAAACACATTACATGATGAAAATTGGGCAAAACAAAATCCTGATAAAGTTATTCTTGGAAACAGTTATGAACAAAATGGTTTGACAATTACACCAATTATTTTGAATCCAGGAGAACCAGCAGTGAAACAATATATTAGAGATGTTATTACAGAAATATTTACGGATTATGATGTCGATGGTATTCATTTTGATGATTATTTCTATCCGTCGTCAGGAACGAGTTCAGATACAGAAACGTATAATACATATAAAGAAACAGATCAATTGCTTGCTGATTGGCGCAGGGAAAATGTGAATGATGTTATACGCGGGGTTAAAGAAGACGTTGATGCATATAATTTGGCAACAGGGGAAAGTGTAAAGTTTGGCGTAAGCCCTTCAGGTGTTTGGGCTAGTGATCAACAAATACAAGGAGGATCGAACACACATCCTGCTGCACACGATTCCTATTTTACACAATATGCGGATACCAAAAAATGGGTAGAAGAAGAGTGGCTACATTACATATCACCACAAATTTACCGAGACTTTAATCATTTGCTCATTCCATATGCGGACATCGTTGATTGGTGGGCAAGTGTAGCGAGAGGTACAACGGTTGATTTAATCATTGGGCATTCGTTATATATGACCTTTTTTGATGATGATGAAGTAAGTACACAATTCCTTTATAATCAACAACATCCAGAAATAAAAGGATCATTAATGTATAGTGCGAAATGGATGATTTATGACAGATTCCAAAATGCGGTTACAGCTAGATGGACAACAACACCCTCTGCTGTGTGGGAGACTAGCACTGTTTCCGGCCCGGATGTGGCCATCGCTGGAACACTTTTAGAAAATGTGTATATAACAGATGTGGTAGTTACGTTAACAGCAGATGAAGATATCTTATATAGCTTAGATGATGGAGACTGGACTGCATACACTGTACCCATTATTATTACTGGTGCAGGAGCTCACAAAATATATATGAAAACAGTAGATGGGTTGGGAGAGGAAAGTTTATTATCTTCTCGCAATATACCTATACAATATCGAAATCCAGATGTACCTACAATCTCTTTAACTGGAGATCAAATGGGAGATAATTATTTAGTAGGAAGCACAATAAGTGTAGAATCTGATGGGACTGATATTTATGTAGCTATAAATCATGGTAGTGCAGGTGACTTCGAATTATATACTGGACCTATTACTTTAGATGATGATGGTTTATATTATATTAGAGCTAAAACAATTGATAGTAGTGGAACCAGTTCTGAAGAAGTAATTCTTACTGTGACAACCCAAAACTTATGCTATTTAGCTCCTACAATAAGTGTTACAGGTAGTGGTAGTGATCCTTTCTTCCAAGAGGCTACAATAACACTAACAGGTGAAACTGATTTAGAATATAAGATTAATGATGGTAGTTGGACTACTTATTTAAGTCCACTTATAATAGATACTGATGGAGAATATACAATTACTTATAGAAATGATGATGAATGTTTAATTGAATACACTAAAGAGATTGTGATTGATCAAACAAGTCCAAGTGATGCAGTTATTACAATTGATGGTACTTACGATGGAGAAAAGTATTATACAACAGCTACAAAAGTTACTTTTTCAACATCAGAAGAAGATACAGAAATTAAATATCGTTTACATAATGGAAGAAGTTGGACAGTGTGGATGAATTATACAGAGCCAATTGACTTATTGTATTCAGCAAATTATACATTTGAATATCAAGTAGTTGATTTGGCATTAAATGCGAGCGAAGTTTTAACACAACGCGTAAGATTAATGATTCCACCTAGTGAAACTAACCCTTATGTTATAAGAGATGGGTTAGCTGTAACTTATTATAATTCCAATGTTTTGATTGAATTACCAACAGAATATACTGAAAAAATAGAAGAAATAAGAGGAATTTGGGTTGCTACTGTTGGGAATATCGATGTACCTTTATATGAAAATGAAGAACAATATAAATATGAATTATTAAAGATGCTTGATGTAATTGAAGCAAATAACTTCAATGTTATTTTCTTCCAAGTACGTCCAATGAATGATGCATTTTATGATAGTGATTATGCTCCTTGGAGCAGATTTATTACAGGAGTAGAAGGCCAAGATCCTGGTTGGGACATTCTTGCATTTATGATTGAAGAAGCTCATAAACGTGGAATTGAACTTCATGCTTGGTTAAATCCATATCGCGTATCAACTGGCACCGAAAGTAAAGAGGCACAACTAGCTGCTTTAGATGAAAATAACTTTGCTAGACAGAACCCTGATTTAGTTATGGTTGATGGTGCTGGGAAATTAATTTTAAATCCTGGTTCAAGACAAGTTCAAGTGTATATTCGCAATGTGATACAAGAATTGATGTCTAATTATGATATTGATGGTATTCATTTTGATGATTATTTTTATAGTTATAATGGAACAAGTGAAAGTGAAGACAGCGAACTATATAATCGCTTGAAAGAAATTGATCAATCAATTGATGATTGGCGCAGGGAAAACATAAATACTGTTATAAGAGAAATCTTTGAAGTAGTGGAAGAATACAATACAAACTATGGAAAAACAGTTAAATTTGGAATTAGTCCATTTGGTATTTGGCTATCTGGTGGAGTAGCTGGTAGTAATACCGCTACATATGCATTACAATCATACAAGGATCAATATGCAGATACTAAACGTTGGGTTGAAGAAGGATGGGTTCACTATATCTTACCTCAAGTCTATTGGGAATTTGATCATTCGGCTGCTCCATTTGCGGATTTAGTAGATTGGTGGGCAACTCTTTGTGAAAAAAATGATGTTGACCTAATTATAGGGCATGGGTTTTATCGTTACGATGATGATTCGTGGGATAACACTAACGAATTACCTGAACAATTACGTTATATTTCTCAGTACGATATTATTATAGGTAGCACATTCTTTACCTATAACACACTTTTAAGTATTGATAAAGAAGTAGTTGAATTTTTAGATAGATTAAATAATTATTATTGGACAGAGTATGCAACATTTCCTTGGGAGAGTACAGTTGAAAAAGCAGAAGATTTAGTTTGTGGTATTGGAGAACATGAAGTTGATGGTGTTTGTGTTTTAATCTGTCCAGTCGGTGAAGAATACGTAGATGGAGACTGTCAATCAGTTTGTGCTGTCGGCGAAGAATATGTAGATGGAGACTGTCAATCAGTTTGTGCTGTTGGCGAAGAATATGTAGATGGAGACTGTCAATCAGTTTGTGCAGTCGGTGAAGAATATGTAGATGGAGACTGTCAATCAGTTTGTCCAGTCGGTGAAGAATACGTAGACGGAGACTGTCAATCAGTTTGTGCTGTTGGTGAAGAATACGTAGACGGAGACTGTCAATCAGTTTGTGCTGTTGGTGAAGAATACATAGATGGAGACTGTCAATCAGTTTGTGCAGTCGGTGAAGAATACGTAGATGGAGACTGTCAATCAGTTTGTGGAATCGATCAAACCTATACAGATGGGGAGTGTGTTTATGATGCTTGTCCTGATGGATACGAACGAATCGATAGTACTTGTGAATTGATTCCAGAAGAGCCTAAGGGATGTGCTTTGTTCAATATTACTTCATTTATGATAATGGGATTTATATCTTTAGCTGGATTCTATTTATCTAGGAAGTGGTTTATATAAATGATTGAGGTAACTAAAATTCTAAAAAAAGGTGTAGAATCTGGGGATTTTCCCGGAGCTGGATATGCCGTGATTTATAAAGATGGTTTTATTGATTATGACTTTGTTGGATATAGACAAATTTTACCTAAGAAGATATTAAATACTGGCGAAGAAATCTATGATTGTGCATCAATTACAAAGGTAATATGCACAACAACTATGATTATGAAGTTAATAGAATCTAATAAGTTAACCTTAGACACAAAGGTATCTAGTATCTTATCAAGGTTTATGCACAAAGATATTAGTATCTATCACTTGTTAACTCATTCATCCGGATTACCGGCTGATATAACTAGAGCTAAAACATTAAAAAGTCGAGAAGATGTTTTAAATCGCATTTATGATTATCAACTGATTAATACAGTTGGAACTACAATTGTATATTCAGATTTAGGATTTATTCTATTAGGTTTAATCATTGAAAAATTAACAAAAAAAACATTAGATGTATTTGCAAAAAAAGTGATTTTTGACCCGCTTGGAATGGCTCATTCTTCTTATCATCCTGATCCTAGTATGTGTGCACCAACAGAGTTTAGAGATGATGATGTTTATAAAGGATTGTTACAAGGAAGGGTTCATGATGAAAAAGCATTTGCTTTGGGCGGCATTGCAGGACATGCTGGATTATTTTCAACACCTAATGATATTTCATTATTCATTTTAAGTATATTAAATAATGATAGTAAGGTGTTACAACCAGCTACAGTTGAAATGTTATTCCCAATGCGCATTAAGAATGAAACAGAGGATAAAACTCTTGTACGATCTCTTGGATGGGATAAACCTACAAAGGGGGGGACAGCAGGAGATTTGGTGAGTTTTGAGGATACTATATTACATACAGGTTTTACAGGTTGTAATATTTGGATTGAAAGATCTGTTGGTATTGGATTTGTTATGCTTAGTAATGCAGTTCATCCTAAAAGGAATTTAAATAATATTATTAAATATAGAAATAAAATAGGAAATATTGTTATTTCAAAGAAGGAGACATAGATAAATGAAAAAAATATTTGGCTTTATACTAATTGGTTTCTTAACATTCAGTATCCTTGCTTGTACAGAAGTAAGTACAGGAATAACTTCGGATGAAATAACACAAACAACCGCAACAACACAAACAACTGCAACAACAGAAGGTATTGTTATTAACGTGGATACAAATTTAGTAACAATTATTGAAGATCAAACTTATCAACTTGTTGTTACATCTAATGATTCAATTGGCTTGATTTATAGCGTTAATACTGCTGGAGTAATCACGCTATCAGATACTGGATTTATCAACGCTTTAAAAGAAGGTATAGTAATTGTTACCGTTCGATCAAGAAGTGATAATGATGTGTATCTAAATATAACTGTTGATGTAAGAAAAGAGATTATGCTTGTCAGCAATCAACTTGAAATCAATATGACTGAAGGAGATACACGTCAATTGATAATCACTAGTAATGATGAGTACACATTTGATGTTGTTAATACAGAAATTTTAACTGTTGATGAAGAAGGATTAATCACTGCAAAACAAGAAGGTTCGACATCTGTTATTGTTACATCAAATTATGATGAAAACATAAGCATTTCTATTACTATTAACGTTGACAAATTGATTACAATTGATGTCAATAAATCTGAATATGTTTTAGTTGTAGGTGATGTAGAAACACTTGATGTATTATCTAACGATGGGTTAATATATTTATCTGGAAATAACAACGTAGTAATAGTTGATGAAGTTGGGCAATTAACAGCGGTAGGTTTCGGAGAAACTACTGTTAGAATCACTTCATCTTACAATCAAGAAATCACTCAAGATGTAACTATTATTGTATATAAATATACAGAGGAAATATCTATTAATGGTAGTGATTTAATGATAAAGGATATGTCTTCTCAACTCACAATTTATACCTCGCCTGTAGGGGCTTTTGATGATGTAACTTGGGAGAGCAGTGACGAAAGCATCCTTATTATAGACGAGTTTGGAGTAGTGACCGCCATTGCTTCAGGAAGTGCAACAATTATCGCAAAAAGTATTTTAGATGATACAATAGCTGACACATTCAATATCACGGTTGTAAAAGTGCTTGTTGTAGATATTTCAAAAGATACTGGCGATATATATTTATTTGATACATTGGAACTTGAATTCGGGGAACAATTATATAATTCTATTCAAGAAGCTATTAACAATGCAAGTGTTGATACAATCATTTATATTGAATCTGGATTATATCAAGAAGATGTAACAATAGATGTAGATGGAATCAATATGATTGGCTATTCTGAAAACACAATAATTGATGGGATAATAGATATTAGCGCAAATAATGTTAGTGTTTCTGAAATTATATTTGAATCAAATGCAAGAATTATAAATTCTTTAGGAATTGAAGGTTTTGTATTTACAAATAATATTGTTCAAAATATAATCCAAACAACAGGCAGTTTTATTGATTTAAATGAAACAACAAACACCAGCATTACTTATAATACTTTTAATTCACTAGTTGGAGATGCTATATCATTAATTGACAGTTTAGGTGCATTAACAGAAATTGAAGGAAACATTATTGATGATTGTGAAACTGCAATAACTATTGATGTTCAAACATCACTTGATCAAGCAGATGAAATTAGAATCTTTTGGAATGAAATCAGTAATGTCGATTTGGCATTTGATTTAGATATGCTTGTAGGCGAAACAGAACAAGATGTTTTTAAAGTTGTTAGATTCAATAAAATCACAAACTATGTAAATGCTGTTGAAGTGAATCTAAACAGTGAATTTGATCTAACGTTAAACTATTGGGGTGCTTTAGCTTTGGATTGCACGAAGTTTATCAATGTAGATCCATATTATTTGAAGGGAAATTATACAGATCTATTATTAGTGCCTACAAAAGCAACTTATAATCCTTCATTACCAATCATAATTACTATCACCAATCCAATTGATGAAATCATGATTGGGGAGACGCATAAGTTTGAATATGAGATATTACCATATGAATTATCTGATGCACCGATTAAATTTATCACAGGTTATCCTGAAATTGTCGCGATTGATCAAGAAGGTAACATTACACCGAAAAACAGCGGTAATGTATATATTCAAATAAGGAGTTCTCAAGTGTCAACAATCAGAACCCAATTAGATTTTAGTATTATTACGACGCCAGGTATTGAGATTTTGACTTCAAATATTTATAGTGATATACAGGTAGGAGATAGTTTTACTTTAAGTACTGTTTTATTTCCATATACCATTGTAAATGAATCTTCAACAATTATTTCCAGTGCACCTCTTACTGCTTCAATTGATGTTGATGGGCTTGTAACAACACATGGAGAAGGCCTCGTTACATTTACCGCCTCAGTAGATAGTAGTCCAGGTGTATATGTGGAGTTTAGAGTCTATGTACATGGTTTACTTGACCCAGAAAATAGTCTGCTGGATTATTTAACTGTAAATCAAATTACTTACTCGAATATCCATAAATGGACAGCCTATGGATTCCAATATAATTATTATGATACTAGAGCAGAAAGTGTCTCAAGATATTATTTTGGAGATATTCCTATTAATGTTTCTAAAATGGTCCCAGTATTTTACGCTATTAGGCCAGGGGAACCAATGGAACCACTACCTGATGGAGTAACGCAGTACAATCCTTACAATGTACACTGGATTGTTGTTCATGATACTGCTAGTACAGCTCTGGGGTCTAATGCATTAGCTCATGCTAATTATTTATACAACAGTACAACCTTGGAAAATACATTATGGACATCATGGCATTTTTCAATTGATGATCACGATATATACCAACACTTACCAGAAACTGAACGTGGTTTCCATGCTGGGGATCGTAGTACAAGACCTACAGAAGGAGGATTATATCTAGGCGGAGGAAATCGGAACGGTATTGGTATTGAAATGTGTATCAATGAAGATGGAGATTTGTACAGAACTTGGCAAAGAACAGCGAAATTAGTATCGTATTTGTTGGATAAATATGGGTTACCTATAGAGAATCAAACATACCATAATGATTTCTCTGGAAAGGATTGTCCAAGAACATTACGAAATGCGGGATTAATTACACTTTTTGAAGAATTTGTTATGGTAGAACATCATATAAGAACCAATTATCCGAATGCATCTATTTCAATGACTTCAAATAATCCTGAATATTTAGATGATTATGGTAGAATCATTAAAATACCACAAAGAGCGTTGACAGTAAGTTATACAATTACAGTAATAAATAATGGAGTGAATGAGAGTAGAACATTTTATACTTATCTACCTGGGACTGTTAGATAGGTTAATATTTTACTGAAAAAAATATTCTAAATATGTAAGAACTATCAATATTGCTAAAATTATGCGGAGTTGAATTGACAGCATTTTCAATGAAGTGTAAAATGACATTAAGGAATGAAGAAATCAAAAAAAAAAAAAGGAGAGAAAAAATGAAAAAAGTTTTAACTGTTTTAGTTTTTAGTTTTATGCTTTTCATTAGCTTGAGTTTTGTGAACAAAGTTCAAGCAGCCGATGAAATCATCGATTTATATCCTTATGATGACATCGCATGCCTAGAAGCCACCGATGCTTGTGTTAACACAAAAGTCGGGAATTCTAACTGGACATTTACTTACTATGGTCATAGATACCATGTAATTAGGGGTTTGGTGAGATATGGTGATGAAATGGTTGATGATAATAGTGACGGCTGGATTGATGATAATGAATTAGCTGGAATACCTTATAATGCATTTGCATCTGTATTTCTAAATAATACTGATTTAGAAATCGATATCTTAACAGCTAGTGCTCGTACAGATATTACAGATGTTGTACACAGAAAGTACGCTCATTTTGACGAACTTGGTGTATTACAAATGTTTGAAGACCACATTAGTAGATATTATATTTATAATGATGGTGATGCTGTAACTCCTGATTGGCGTTTAGCATCAGAAATTGAAATTGCTGCTTATGTAGCAGAAGTAGATGCGACAACAATTACAGATGGTGATCCTTCAACTGATGGATTAACTAGAAATACACATATTCGTATGGCATTAGACGTTGTAGATACTGATGGATATGTTGTAGAACCTCTTGGATATTTAAAATGGACAAATGCAGATGTTGATCTTTCAACTGCACCTGAATCAGAATGGTCAACAATCATTGCTGATGATCCAAACAACTTATATATCCCAGCTGGATGGACTGTTGTTACTTTTGGGGCTCATGACAGATCGACTATAAACCCTAAAACTACTGCTTTTATCGTATCATTACCTGACGCGATGTTAGATGGTACAGTAGACCCAATGTTCATGACTTATACTGATCAACCTGCAGGTTTTGCTGGTGTTCTTGGGTTAGATGATGACCCTACAACTGTAGGTGTAAACGTTGTTGTTGATTATGAAAGCACATTTACTCTTTCAACTGATATAACTGCATCTTGGTTAAAAATGTTTGACGATACAGATGTTGTAATCCATGAAACTGAAATGTTAGATTATGATTTTGAAATTTATCAAGAAGATACTTTATTAGAAACCATTTCATATGTATGGAATGAAACATCTGAAGAATATGATGCTTCTGCCGAACAAACTGTAATCGATACTTCAGAATTTGGTAGTATATACACTGGTGTATATACTGTAGAAAATCCTGAAGGAGATATTACTGAATCAGTTGTAGACATCGTAATTGGTGTTATGCCACCTAAATTTATTGGTGTTGAAAACCGTTATGAATCAGAAGATGTTTATATTGACATATTAGAAGGAATTGTTGCAGAAGATGGTTATGGAAATGATGTAACTGATTCAATTATGGTAACTCTTCCTGACGGATTTAATATGTATAATCCTGAACCTGGAACGTATGAAATCGAATTAGAATTTACTCATCACGTTCATTTTGATGGTGTAGAATCAAGTGTTGATTGTGCTGGATTAGTATTACCATGGGACGGACTATATAACCGTTCTGAAGCATTAAACACAGTAGGTGGAGCTATCATGGTATTTACAGATGCTACTGTATTTGCCGCTATGGGTTCTGGATGGGGATCAGTAATGGTTCTTGTTGGTGCGGATGGTTTAGTTGATGAAATTTTTGACAGATATACTTGGGAACATACTACAAGTACAGGTACTGTTGTTGAAGATGGAGACGTATTTGCTGCATGGCAAGCTGCTATCGTTATTGAAGACGGTGGATTTGTAATTGCTGCACATGGTTCAACTTATGGTGTAAACTTTAGAGATGAAAACTTATCATTCGATGACCCTATTACATTAACTGATTTAGTCGAAGATTTCGATTATGATATCGTTACTGAAGCAACATATGAACTAGTTATTGATGATATGACAAATCCTATTGCGCTTATTGTAAATGATAACTATACAATTGATGAAAATGAATTTGATAATGTAAATGAAGCAATTCTTGCTAATATTGTTGCATTTGATGCGTTTGATTCAGTTGATGATTTAGCTATTTATGTAAGTGATAATGGTGGATTAATGGTTGGCACTGCTGGTGTATATACTGTTGAAGTAACTGTAGAAGATATGGTTGGTAACGCTACTGTTGTAGAATTTGATGTTGAAATATTGGCTGTAGAAGCAATGTATACCGCAGCTGAAGTTCAAGCAATGTTTGATGCATTAGTAATTCTTGATGAAACAGATGTTCAAGGAATGCTTGATGGACAAGATCTACTTACAGAAGCAGATGTTCAAGCAATGTTTGATGATCAAACATTAACTGCTGTTGAAATCCAAGCATTATTAGATGCTGGAATCATTACTACTGCAGATATTCAAGCAATGATTGATCAAGACCTACTTACTGAAACAGAAGTACAAGATATGATTGATGATTCAATAGATACAACTACCGTAGCTGAAACAGGATGTGGAGCAACAAATGCTGCAATTCCAAGCTTAGGAATCGTTGGATTGTTCATGCTATTAGGAACTACTTTTGTAATCTTAAGAAGATTTCACTAATAAACTTTAAATAAATGGTTGAATGTCAAACATAGGGGTATTCAATTAAAATTAAAAGTAAAAGGTG
>CAZHSG010000020.1:0-31830 GCA_964535005.1 uncultured Candidatus Izemoplasmatales bacterium | reverse complement strand
TTTATTTGAAAAATCTTTACATTCTTATTGTTATCACTTAATAAGTTGTATGTTTTATATATATTTATGATATCATTACTGTAAAGAATTTTGATTTAATACTAATAAAAATAAAATATTATTATAAAGGTGAATCTATGAAACTAGCAATCTATGATTTCGATGGAACATATATAAACGTGCAAACACTACCAATGCTATTTAAATTATGGAATAAGCAGAGGATTAATCGAAGAGCTTGTCGTAAATATAAGAGAATAATATATACTAGGTACTTTTTTCATAAATTAAATCTGTTTGGATGGAACAAACAAACCTTTAGAACTAATGCAATGGCTTTAACAGCTGATTTATTCAAGACTGTTGAATTTGATGTTCTTGAAAACTTCTTGTATGACTTCTATTTAGAAATGTTAAAATATAGAAATCCAAAGATTGTTCAACAAATTAAACTGGATAAAGAAGCTGGTTACTACACTGTTTTACTTAGTGGGAATTTTGACATTATATTAAAACCATTTCTAAAAGAAGGATTTGACCAAGTTATAGGAACTGATATCCTAGTAGATAAAAGGTTAATGTCGTCAGAAGAAGTTAATATTATTATTCATAACAGAAAACAAGAAATCATTACAAAACGGTTTCCAGATGCTGATTTTAAAGCTAGTAAAGCCTACGCAGATTCTAATTATGATTTACCAATATTAGAATTAGTAGGACATCCAGTTGCTGTCAACCCTGATCCTGAATTGTTAGAGATTGCTAAGAAAAGGAATTTTGAAATAATTAATTAAATACAATCAAAAAAAAGACAATATTAAGCGAACTTAATTTTGTCTTTTTATATAACAAATTTATTCAGTTACAATCTTCTTTTTTGTTTTATTTGGTCTTAGAATTACATTAAGTAATATTCCTATTAAAGCAGCTAAACTCATACCGCTAAGAGAAACAACTGGTCCTAAATTTATTGAAGCTCCTCCTAAACCAATTACTAGCATAGCTCCAACGATAATGAGGTTTTTCATGTTAGATAGATTTACTCTTTCTTCTACCAATACTTTAACTCCATTACCGGCAATTAAGCCGTAAAGGACAATGGTTATCCCACCTAAAACTCCATCAGGAATACTTAAGATAAACGCTTGAACGTAACCAAAGAACCCTAATAGTATCGCAAATATAGCTGCTAAACCAGTAACCCAGACACTCGCTACTTTTGTCATAGCTACAACACCAGTATTTTCTCCATATGTTGTATTAGCTGGCCCGCCAATAGCAGCGCTCACGAAGGTTGCTATTCCATCACCAAGAAGTGTATTATCTAATCCAGGATCTTTTATTAAATCACGCCCGATAACTTGTCCTAACACTGTATGGTTTCCTATGTGTTCAGCAATAGTTACAAATGCTATAGGTATAAATACCAACACCGCAGAAAGGTCAAATTTATATGTGCCTACAAAACTGAAATCAGGTATAACAAAAGCTTGAACACCAGCAAATTCTTCAACAAGATCTACAACACCAAATGCTAATGAAACTAGATATCCAACAATAATTGCGACTAAAAACGGAATGATTTTCAGTATTCCCTTTGCATAAATACTAATTACAACAATAACACTAAAGGTTATCAAAGCAATTAAAGGGCTAATTAAATCTCCACCACCTAAAAGTCCTGCTTTCCCAATAGCTTTATCTGCTAATATTAAACCTATAATCATAATCATTGGACCTACAACAACAGGTGGTAATAACTTTTCAAGCCAACCACTACCAACAAATTTGATGATAATCCCTACAACAACATATACAATACCAACAGCCATAAGCCCAAAGTAAGCTGCGCTAAAATCTTTTGATTCATCAGGAAGTATTACGGTTGCATTTTGAATTGCAATGATAAAAGCGAAACTACTGCCTAAGAAGACAGGAGATTTTGCTTTTGTACATAATATATAAATTAACGTACCAACTCCACTTGCGACTAAAGTTACTCCTACAGGTAATCCCGTCATTAGCGGAACTAAAACAGTAGCTCCAAACATAGCAAATACATGTTGCAAGCTCATAAACAACCAAGCAATTATTGATTTTGGCTTCTCATGAACATCTAAAACAAGCTTTTCATTCATCTAATGTTCCTCCACGAAAATATTCAAGTTTAAATAAGTAATACAATTATACACTAAAACCTAAATATAATGCAAAAACATTAGGTTTTTAATTAAAAACTTAATGTAAACAGAAAGTGATTATAAGGAATCTCTCCAAATATTTTAACTCATTGTGAGAATATGATACAATTAGATATAACATTTAGGAGGGCTTATGGAATATTTAGCAGCGAGTTTGTCTACATTAAAGCAAAAGAAAAAACTAAAAGTACAAATCAAAAACCGCACAATTTTATTAGCTATAACTGAGACTGGTGTCTATGCAATTCAAGATAAATGTCCTCATATGGGATCATCTTTATTTAGTGGTATCTTCAAAGATGGAGTTATTACTTGTAAAGATCATGGCTTGGGAATCTCAGTAATTACTGGTGAGGTAGTTGATAAACAAAAAGCAGAATTTCTTAAACTAGATGAATTTAGCCTAAGCGTGAGAAAGTTTAAAACTGTAGTTAAAGAGGGCTCAGTTTTTATCGACATGTAAAATGACAAATCAGTTATGTTTAAGAAAAAGACTTTGGGTATTCATTGAAAACCACAAACAATGGTTGGGTTTTATAGTGCTCCTAACAGCTTTATTTTATGCATATATAACTGTATTGTTTGAACCAAAAGAATTATTGTTAGATATTATATATGGAGTTCTTTTTGTATTCTTAATAGCGGGGATGATATATGCTTTTAGATTAGAAAAGACAAAAGCAAAATCAATAACATTTAATAGTCTAGATGGATTATTTGTTATACTAGGAGTTTTTGCTACATATACTGTTGTACACTTTACTGGAATATCTGTTGTGCTAGCATCAAGTTTCTTTGGCCTTCTTGGTCATTTTCTTATTAAGAAGTATGAAGTTGCGATCTATTGTGGTTCATTCGCTGGAATGGTTTCCGTGATAATGTTTAACTTTTATGAAGTACTTGTTTTGGCATTTATTTGTGCCTTTATATATATATTAACAAAGCCATTGTTTTCCGGATATGGAGGAAAACTTGGTACTGTAGCTTTCATGTCATCTTTGATTGTCCATAGTTTCTTTGGAGATGAATTCTTAACAGTATCTAGTGATATACATCTAGGATTATTATTAGCAACTACAATAATCGGAGTAACAGTAACATTTTATCTTCAGCATAAAGTTAAAGTTTCAGCTGTTTTAGCTTCGGCTATTACTAGCTTTGTATTTGCTTTGATAATAATAATATTTTTACCAGAACATCTAGATTATGCAGTTGTATTCTTTTCAGCCAGTTTTATAGGTATGTCAAATAAGGAAAGATTACCTAATATCATGTTTGTTTTACTTTCCGGTATTATACTTGGAACTATCTATTATATCTTTATTCATTACTTTAACGGTCTTGGTGGTAAACTAGGGTTAATGGCTTTGATTAGTGTTGTTATAACTTCTGGAATTTCTGGAATATTTAACAAGAAAGCGTTAGAGTGAATTTTCTATAGTTGTAACTATTTTTTGAGTACTCTAAAACCAAATTAACAAAAAAAAAGACTAATTTTAGTCTTTTTTTATCAACTATCGAAAAGATACAAATATTCACCGTAGCCTTTTTCTTCTAAATCTTCCTTAGGTATAAACAATAAACTTGAAGAATTAATGCAATAACGAAGATTGCCATCAGGTCCATCATCAAAAACATGACCTAGATGTGTATTAGCTTCGACGCTTTTTACTTCAGTTCTGATTATTCCGTGAGAAAAATCACGTTTTGTCTCAATTATGTTTTCATCGATTGGTTTAGTGAATGCAGGCCATCCACTACCAGATTCAAATTTGTCCTTGGAAGAGAATAGAACTTGCTTGGACACAATATCTATGTAGATACCATCTCTGTATTCGTCGTTATATGCGTTATCAAAAGGACGTTCTGTCCCCTTTTCTTGAGTCACTGAGTATTGTAGTTGGTTGAGTTTTCTTATTTCTTCTAAATACTTTTTCATTATCTCACCTCACTTATATTATAACCGATATAATTCTATTTGGCCTTTATGGTGCTTGTAAATATATATTGTAATATTGTAAGATTTTTCAATATTTGCAAGTCTTAATAGTGATTCCATATAGTCCTCATATTAAATCAGTTATTATTAATAATAAATTAATAACCTTAAATTAACCTTAAGAATTGAATCTATTAAGAGTATGCGCATTAGAAAAAGTCTCCATCTACAACCAATAAATTTAGAATTATTCAGAATCCAAAGTAATCATTTGAGTTTTAACACCTTCAACTCCATTTAAGCTATTAGACAGTGCATTAATGTCAGATTTAGCTCCAGTTAGTTGGAGAATAATCAAACCGTCTTCCGCACATATAGTAGAGGCTTCATGTAATCCTAATCTCATCTTTATATTACATCCAAATTTAGTTAAAAGAATTTGAACATCTTCAGCGATGTCACTTCTATGATTTATTAATACAGTCATTATTGTATATTGATTCATATATATCCCCCCCATATCTAATATGATTATACCACGCTTAATATTTTTTTGAGCTCACTCCAGAAAAAAACATGATTGCATTAATTAGAGTGTTAAGTAAATTATCATTAAAGTAATTCAAAAAAGTGTTGTCAAGATTATTGTGTCAATGTTTCTATGATATAATATTAGTATATATTTTAAAGAAAGATAATTGGTGATTCATATGAACAAAAGATTAATTCTTGCTCTGATAACTGGCGCTATATTGGGCGTGGTCTGTATAATTGGTGCTCATCTTCGGTACGACGGTACCTTAGGAGCAAGTTATTTAGTTTCATTTTGGTTTAATAGAGTACTTATGGGCTTAGTTATTGGGCTAATGTCATCAAACATTAATCTACCCAAAAGACTTATAAGAGGTGCATTAGTTGGTTTATTTGTTTCATTTGCATTCTATAGCGCAACTGATTTTATGGACTTAACAGGATTTTTAGTTGGTGGTGTATATGGTGTGATTATTGAATTTGTAGGATATGTTTTTACAAAACCAGTAAAAATAACGAAGATTTAAAGAGGGAATTATGGACGATAGAAAATCATTATATATTAAGAAATTGTCTTTAAAAGATATAAATCAATACAAAAAAATACGATTAGAACTTCTAGAAAATGAACCGAATAGTTTCGGGTCTAGTTTTATAGAAGAAGCTAAATTCGAAGAATTAATGTGGGTCAATAGACTAGTAAAAAATCATGTGACTACATTTGGTTGTTTTGAGAAAGAGGTTCTTATAGGAGTGATTGTAGCGGTAATGAATCCAAGAAAGAAACTTAAACATGTAGCTACATTAAATAGCATGTATGTTAAGGAAAACTACCGTAAAAAAGGAATTGCAAAATCCTTAATAGAAACAGCTACTGATTATTTAAACAAAGAAGGTGTAGAAATAATTAAACTCTCAGTTGTAACTGAAAATCTCAAAGCTTACAATCTATATAAAAGTCTAGGATTTGAAGTTTATGGTGAAGATAAGAAATCAATTAAAGTAGGTAATACATATATCAATCAATACCTAATGGCAAAAAATATTCAAATTAAGAGAGATACATATGAATAAACTAAACATTCTTTGGACTAATGCAGATCCAATAACAAGTGAATTAATGGTTTTCATGTATGCGATAAATGCTAAGAAACTAAAATGGTGGGACGAAATAACGATTATTGTTTGGGGTAGTTCCGCTAAACTTATAGCCACTGACAAAAAAATTCAAAAGTTAGCTCTAGAAGCTCAAAATCTAGGTGTTATGATATCTGCATGTAAAGCCTGCGCAGAAATGCTTAGAGTAGCAGATGAAATTGCCGGATTGGGAATTGAACTTAAATATTGGGGAACAGGTTTAACAGAAATTTTAAAACAAGATGGCAAACTTATAACAATATAAACCCGAGTTGATAAAAAAAAGACGATTTTCCTAAAAAGGAATCGTCTTTTTATATTTATAGTTAAATTACAAAGTTACCATCTTTGAAGACAACAACTTCTTTACCGTCTTTTGTTTTTCCGGTAACTGATAAATCTTTACTTCCAAACATAAAGTCTGAATGAGCCATTGAGTGATTATAGCCTTTTTCATAAAGTTCATCTAATGACATGCTAGTACCGTCTACAATGTTAATTGAATATGCTCTTCCTAATGCCATATGACAAGAAGCGTTTTCATCAAATAGCGTATTGTAGAATAATATTCCAGAGTTAGATATAGGTGAATCATAGCTGATTAAAGCTATTTCGCCAAGATAAGAACTACCTTCATCAAACTTTAATAGGTTTTCTAGAGCATCCTTATTAACTTTGGCGTCAAAATCAACTACTTTACCATCTTTAAATATCAACCAGAAGTCCTCAATTAGCTTTCCTTGATAGTTTAATGGTTTAGTTGATACTACCTTACCATTAACACCATGTTTGTGTGGCATAGTGAAATTTTCCTCTGTTGGAATATTTGGATTAAATAGGATTTTTCCAGGAGTTAATTCTCCGCCGCCTGCCCAAATGTGATTATCAACTAATTTAACTGATATATCAGTACCAAGATTATTCTTGAAATATAGAGTTTCAAAGTTGTAGTTATTTAGGATTTCATTATGAGCTAGCATTTTTTTATTGTGTTCATTCCATTCAGCAATTGGATCATTTTCTAGAGTTACTCTAGATGCTTCAAGGATTGCGTCCCATAGGGCATCAATAGCTGCTTCTTGATCTAACTTAGGAAATACTTTTTTTGCCCAAGCAGCGTTTGGTGCAGCGATTACAACCCATTGTGATTTTGAACCCATCATATGGTCATAATAAAAAGATAAAGCTCTTCTAGTTGCGATACCAGAAGTTTGTAATTTCATTGGATCAACATCTTTGTTTAAATCAGGAATAGGAGAAGTAATGCTTATTGCACACCCACCCTCATCAACAAATGCTTTCATCTTATCAATACGCCACTTAGGAACATCTTTCAAAGTTTCCTCACTTTTGTGAATATATCCATATTTTGAAACATAGTCATCATTCCAATTTACAGTTACTTTTTTAGCTCCAGCAAGGTAAGCTTGTTTTACAATTTCTCTAGCTAATTCTTTTGTTTCAGTTGATGAGTTTACAAAAACCCATTGATCTTTCTGAACATTAACTCCAATTTTAACAGTTAGTTCAGCGAATTTTTCCATTAACTTATTATTTATCATATAATCAGTCCTTTCCTTATAAATTATAGTCTAATTTCTTCATAATGGCAATAACATATATTCATGAACGTAAATTTAGTCATTATTTTAATCAAATAGAAACTTTTAATGCTATAATTGAATAATACATTTAGGGATAGAATATGGTGATATTTATGGAAAATACTATTGATTTTAATAAAAATCTTAAGATATTAGCGATTGGGAATAGTTTTAGCGTAGACGCTATGGAGTTTCTGTATCAGATAGCAGATAATTATGGGGTGGAGAACATTATTCTAGGTAATTTATATATAGGTGGGGCATCGTTAAGAGACCACGTTAATGAATTATCAAATAATCTCAGTGACTACATTTATTACAAAAACACTGATGGTGTTTGGAATGAAAAACATAACGCTAAGATGTTAGACGGAATCCTTGATGAAGAGTGGGATATTATTACTTTGCAGGAAGCTAGTGGATACAGTGGGATTTCTGAACAATATATAGAAGATTTAGATGTATTAATAGAATATGTACAGAAAAATAAAACTAATCCAAAAGCAAAACTTGTATGGCATATGACTTGGGCGTATCAACATGATTCTACTCACGGAGGTTTTGTGTTTTACAATAATGACCAACTAACTATGTATAATGCCATTGTAAGAACTGTTAAGGAACAAATATTATCTCGTCGGGTTTTTGAATATGTTATTCCAACAGGAACTGCGATTCAAAATTTGCGTACAAGTTATTTAGGAGACACCCTAACCATAGATGGATTTCATTTATCACATAACAAAGGGCGGTTCGCCGCTGCTTTGTGTTGGTTTCATAAAATAACGGGATTATCTATTGATGGAATAACCTATCGGCCAGATGGGGTAAGTATAAAAGATTTAGCTGTGAGTATTGAAGCAAGCAAAAACGCCATTATAGATCCATTCAAAATTAAACATACAGAAAAGAGCTAATGATATGAAATCAAAAACATTTAAGTTTCTTAAGAAGACACTGATTATAGTAGTAATAGTAATGTTTTTATTAGTAATGGGATTAGGAATATATTCCACAGGATCTTACGCACCTTTACCAGAAATGGAAGAAGCGATTGAAGGGTTGGATTTAAGTGAAGTGACTTATGAAGAAAATATATACAAGATTTCTTATACAGTCGAAGAGCCATTAATGAATATAATATTCGTTCCGGGCGGATTAGTTACCCCTGACAGTTATAAATATCTAGCAGCTAGTCTTGCTAAAGAAGGATATAATGTAACAATATCCAAGGCAATATATAATTTAGCTATATTTACTCCGAATAAACCAAATAAATATCTTGATAAAAATTTAGAAAATGTAATTATCGGACATTCTTTAGGTGGAGTAGTTTCAAGTATGGTAGCATCTGGAAATGAAGACATCTCTAAAGTAATATTATTAGGTAGTTATCCTATTAAGGATTTATCTGATAAGGAAACATTGCTTATAACCGCAGAGCACGATGATGGAATGGATCCTGAAAAATTCGATGAAAGTTTAAAATACGTTAATGATGATAATATAATCTTTAATATAATTGGAGGTAATCACGCTCAATTTGGTTGGTATGGACCGCAAAAGGGTGATGGAGAAGCAGAAATATCTACGATTATACAGCAAGATATTGTTGTATCAAAAATATTAGAGTTTTTGAATGAAGAATAAAATACTGGGAAAAAATACCAAAGAAGGGTTACTATATGAAACTTAAATTACTGACTTTAAATCTGCATTGTTTCGCAGAAGAAAACATAGAACAAAACCAAAAATTGATAGCTGAAACGATTATAAAATTAGATGCAGATATTATCTTTTTACAAGAAGTTGCTCAATCCATGACATTACCTATTTTAACAAAAAGTATTAAAGAAGATAACTATGGATACGCTATACAACAAGAACTAAATAAACTAGGGAACACATATAATTTTTACTATGAGCCGATAAAAGAGTCATTTGGTTGTAATGATGAAGGATTAGGTATTCTTTCAAAAGAACCTTTGAAATTTTTGTCTTCAAATCATATATCAAAAACCATAGATTATGGCAATTGGAAAACTAGAAAGGTTTTAGCCTATGAATTAGATACTAAAACTAAAAAAATCGCATTGGCAACAACACATTTTGGTTGGTCTGACGGCTATGAAGTGTTTGAAGACCAGTTTGCTTTAGCAACTGAGAAATTTGCAGATGCTGATTTGGTTATTCTAGCTGGGGATTTTAATATAGTGGCTGACTCAAAAGAGTATAAATATATAATCAATAAAGGTTGGAATGATGTTTTTCATATGAATAGCGAATATAGAAATGCACCAACTTTTAGAGGTGATGATGTAACTAAGTTTAAACAAAGAAAAATAGACTATATTATGACTAATCAAGAAGTGAAATTATTAAATCAAAAGATTCTATTTATTGAAGATAGAGTTAGTGATCATTATGGAGTGTTCGCTGAAATTGAGGTTTAATTATTTCAACTAGATTTTAATATCAACAAACATAAAAATAGAGCATGCTCCTGTTGAGCATGCTCATTTTAATTAATCAAAGTTAAATATGTAAATCTCTTTTGCTATAGAAGAAGTACAAACCGCCAAAGGAAACAATAACTATACCGATCGTAATCAAAATGAATACTAGTTCAAAATTACCCTCCATCATAGCTGCTGCAGGAAAATATTGGAACGGTGTAATATATTTCATTACTTCAGCTTTTTCTGCTAAACCAACAAGCATTGAAATCATAAATGTTCCGATTACGAATCCAACAGTTATGCCTCCAGATTTTTTGTAATTTTTTAAAGCGCTAGATAACAACATACCAATTGACAAGAATATCATTTGCGTTAACAGTACACCGATACCAAGGTTAATTATAAATGCATCGAAAGAAACAGGTTCGTGAGAATACATACCAAATGAATACCAACTAACAATCATTGAAATAGTAGCGATTAACACAGTATAGAAAATAGCTACGGCTAATTTACTTGATATTACCTTTTTTCTTGATACAGGTAATGCAAATAAGTATTCTGCAGTTCTATTTTTTTCTTCTTTTGAAATTATTCTACTACCTAATAAAGCTGAGTATATACAAAGCGGTACATATATATATATTGATACCAAACTTAGGAATCCAACAGCTGTGGTCATGTCAGGAACTCCACCTAAAGCATCAAATAAAAAGCCAAAACTGTCAAATGCTTCCGTGATATTTGAATCACCTTGGAACATTTCGAATTCGAAGCTTGCTACATAGAATAAAGCACTAAGAGAAAGAATCCAAATTATAAAGGATTTAAGGTTTGATTTTAGTTCTCTAAAAATTATATTCATAATATCCTCCTACAATGAGGCAATATTTCTTTTTAAATACAAGAAATAACTAGCTATAAGCGAGACAATCATTATAGTAAAGGATATCCAAATCAATCCCCAATGCCAGTGGCCATTGATTAGTACATATGCAGAATCAAAATGAGAGAATGGTGTTATATATTTAATTGCATCAGAACTAAGAATACTACCAAAAGACGATACGACATAGGTTCCGAATGCTAGTGCCATTGAATAACTGAGAACACTAGAAACTTTCTTTACTGAAACTGATATTACCATACCAATACTCATAAAGGTTAATTGAAAAAATGGGACAGACAATAATAAAATCAAAACATTCTTTAATTCAACAACTTCGTCACCTTTAAAAGCAGTCAGAGCTATAACGGTAAAAGCGGTTAGTATTAAATCTACAATTATCAAGCTAGTTAAAGCTGATAAAAACTTAGATACAATAATCTTCGTTCTAGATATAGGTTTAGTAAATAGAAAATCAGCAGTAAGCTCTCTTTCTTCAACGCTTAGGATATGAAATCCATAATTTGAAGCTTGAATAGCTAAAGGTACCAAAATTAATCCAATTGTCAGATTGAAATATCCTAATATTTCACCGATAGGTAATTCAGGTATAATCCCAAAAGCTGCGAGAAATTTTGGATCCATACTTTGCATCAAGTCAGAGAATGCATCTCCACTCGACGTCATAGCAGGGAAGAATGCTAAATAGAATAACAGGAACCCAGGAACTGATAAGCCCCAGACTAATATCGATTTTTTGAGCCTTTTTAACTCAAATTTATAAACATTCATTCTAACACCTACTCGTAGTAATGCATGAAGATTTCTTCAAGTGTAGGTTCTTCAATAGTAACATCGGTTAATTTTAGTCCTGAAATGATTTTAACTATTTTATTAACATCGCCTTTAAACAAGAAAGAAACTTTGTCTTCTCTCTCTTTTAGTTTAGTCACACCATCAATATTGAATTTGCCGTTATTTAGCGATTTACCTCTAAATGTAAATCTTTTATAATTATCATTTTTAATAGATTTGATATCTTTAATGCTGAGGATTTCTCCATCCTTAATAATAGCTACTCGGTTACAAAGCTGTTGGACTTCACTAAGGATATGTGAGCTAAATAATACAGTTGCACCTTTTTTATTTTCCGCAAGAATTAAGTTAAAAAACTTTTGCTGCATAAGTGGATCTAATCCACTTGTTGGTTCATCAAGAATAATTAATTTTGGTGAATGTAATAAACCCTGAACAATTCCTACTTTTTTCTTATTACCATAGGATAAATCTTCAATCTTACGATTTAAATCTAATTCCATTATTTTAGAGAGTTCATGTATTTTATCTGTGCAATCTATATCATAGAAGCTAGCAGAGTATTTTAGTAAATCAATAACTTTCATTTTATCATAATAAAATATTTCAGAAGGTAAATATCCAATATCTTTTCTAACTTCAGGACCATATTTGATTGCGTCCTTACCAAAAATGTTAACACTACCACTAGTAGGATATATCAAAGATAACATACTTCTAATTGTGGTGCTTTTTCCGGCACCATTAGGACCAATGAAACCAAAAATTTCACCTTCTTTTACATTGAAGTCAATGTCTTTACAGCCTTTAACCTTACCATAATATTTTGTTAATTTGTTAAATTCTATTACGTTCATAATTAATCTCCTTTTTTTGAGCTTTCACTAAGATGCATATATAATAAAAGAATTATTAAATATGTAATCCGTTGTAAAAAATCCATTTAATTAACTCTAATCTATTTACCGCTGTTTGTCAATAAGATAACTAGCATTTAACATTATGCTTAACAAACTAAATAGTCTGTATTTTAACAATATAACAATTACAACTTAGGAGTCATTTTATGTTAGTGTGGTATAATTTATTATAAGGTTAGGTGATAAATATGATGGAATTCACTGAACAAGTAATTAGCATAATAAAAAGTATACCCAAAGGTAAAGTAATGTCTTATGGACAGATAGCTGCTAATGCTGGAAATCCATGGGGAGCTAGACAGGTTTCAAGAATACTACATTCTATGAGTAAAAGCCATGAACTTCCTTGGCATAGAGTTATAAATTCCAAGGGTGAGATAAGTCTTAAAGGCGATGGCGCTATGATCCAAGAAGTAATGTTAAAATCCGAAGGAATTAAGTTTGAAAACAACAAAGTTGATTTCAAACTATATGCACATTTAGTAGAGTTTATTTAAATAAAATTTAAAAAATTAAGGAACCAATTTATTGGTTCCTTTTAAATATATATATACACTAAAATATGATATATAACCGAGGGGAATTGTGATATAATATTATAGTATATATATTTACAATATATATGATTACAGGTATTATTTTTTGAATCAGAAAATGTTAGGAGATGGAAAAATGTATGATGTAATTATTATAGGAACAGGGATTTCTGGTGCGACAATTTCTAGAGAACTAGCTAGATATAATTTAAAAGTTTTAATTCTAGAAAAAGAATTTGATGTTGCCACAGAAACTACCATGGCCAATAGTGCAATTGTTCATTCGGGTCACGACCCACTTCCCGGGACACTCAAAGCTAAATTTAATGTTTTGGGTAATAGGATGTATAAGAGAATGTCAGACGAATTAGATATTCCTTATTTACCATGTGGTGGAATGGTAGTAGCCACAAGTAAAGAAGAAGAAATAGTTTTAGATGAGTTACTTCAAAGAGCTTTAACAAATGGATTAACTAAAGATGAAGCGTATTTGATTTCAAGAGAAGAAATATCAAAAAAGGAACCTAATATTTCTGAATTTGTAACAAAAGCACTGTATTTACCTACAACAGCCGTAACTTTTCCTTGGGAAGTTGCTATTGCAAATATCGAAAACGCTATGGACAATGGAGCGGAACTAAAGCTAGAAACGGAAGTTACAGATATTAACAAAGATGAATATTTTTCCGTATCAACCAATCAAGGAACCTTTGAATCAAAAGTAGTTATTAATGCTACAGGTATACATGGAGAGAAAGTTAGTAAATTATTCTATAAACCAGAATACAAGATAACTCCAAGAAGAGGAGAATACTTTGTCTTAGATAAGAATTGTTTTGAAATAAACAATGTTATCTACCCTTGTCCTTCAGATAAAGGGAAAGGTGTAGTTATAACACCACAGTACCACGGTAATATATTAATAGGCCCAACTAGTGAGTTTGTCGCTACGAATCAAGTAGGTAAAACTACAATCTCTGGGTTAGATTATGTAAAAAAATATGCCATTAAGTCTGTTAAAAATATACCTTTTCATAAAGTTATAAGGTCTTTTGCTGGTGGTAGAGCTAGCAGTAATACCCATGACTTTGTAATTCAAGATGTTAATAAAACAGGATTCATTAACGTAACTGGAATTGAATCTCCCGGTTTATCAGCTGCTCCAGCTATTGCTAAATACGTAGTTGAGCAACTAGTATCTAATCATTTAGGTTTAATTAACAAACCAAGTTACAAATCTTCAAGACGTAAAGTAATTAGAACTAATGAAATGACGAACGATGAAATAAATGAATTAGTCAAAGAAAATCCACTCTATGGAAAACTAATTTGTAGATGTGAAAGAATAACCGAAGGTGAAGTAATCGACTCGATTCATAGAAATTGTGGAGCTAGATCAGTAACTGGCGTCAAAAATCGGACTAGAGCTGGTGCAGGAAGATGTCAAGGTGGATTCTGCCAACCTGAAATCATTAGAATTCTAGCTAGAGAATTAAAAATTGACCAAATGAAGGTTAATTACAGTAAAACTGGTTCATATATCCTTAAGTCAAGGACAAAAGGTGAGTAATTATGAGAGAATATGATGTCATAATTATTGGCGGCGGAAGCGCAGGACTTTCAGCAGCGATTGAAATATACAAAGAAGGTTTTACTAATATTTTATTAATCGAGAGAGATATAGAACTAGGTGGTATTTTATTACAATGTATTCATAATGGATTTGGATTGAAGGTATTCAAAGAAGAACTTACAGGTCCAGAATACGCTGAAAAATTTGTAGATGAATTAATGGATTTGGGAATTGAGTATAAACTTGATTCCGTAGTTACTAAAATTAACTCAGATAATAGCATTGAATATGTTAATACCAAAGATGGCTTTGCTAATGTAAAAGCTAAAGCTCTTGTTTTAACAATGGGTTGCTACGAAAGAAATGCAGGAGCTATTAGTATTCCCGGAACCAGACCTGCTGGAGTTTTAACTGCCGGCCAAGCCCAAAAGTATTTAAATATCGATGGATATCTAGTTGGGAAAAAAGTATTTATATTAGGTAGCGGAGATATTGGCTTAATCATGGCTAGACGTATGACTCTAGAAGGAGCTGAAGTACTAGGTGTTGCAGAAATACTTCCCTATTCAGGTGGATTAAATCGTAACATTGTACAATGTTTAAAAGACTTTGATATACCATTATATCTAAATCATACAGTAACCGATATTATTGGTGATGTTAATTTGGAAAAAATCATATTAAGTAAAGTTGAAAATTTCAAACCAATTCCTGGTACAGAAGTTGAATTTGAAGTAGATACATTATTATTGTCAATTGGTCTGATACCCGAGAATGAAATCAGTGAAAATGCTGGAATAATATTGGATAGAAAAACCAAAGGACCAATCGTTGATGAATCTTATCAAACCACAAAAGCGGGAGTATTTGCCTGCGGTAATGCTTTACATGTTCATGACTTAGTTGATTTTGTAACTGAAGAAAGCCGTAGAGCTGGGAGAAGTGTAGGTAGATATTTGAAAAACGAGTTGAAATCATCCAATGATAATATTCAATTATTACCATCAGATGGAATCAGTTATATTGTTCCACAAAACATAAATCTGAATAACATTGAAAACAAATTAGAATTATTTATGAGAGTTACAGCTGAATATAAAAACGTAACCCTTGTTGTTTATAGTGAAGAAACCGAAATTAAAAGAATCAAGAAAAGACATATGGCTCCAGCTGAAATGGAAAAAGTTATACTTACTAAAGATGATTTAAGCAAAGTGAACAAAACGTTGTCTATTAAGGTGGTGGCTTAAATGAAAAAAGAGTTGATTTGTATAGTTTGCCCAATGGGGTGTCATTTAGAAGTAGATATTGATAATGACTACGCAGTTACTGGTAATCAATGTAAGCGTGGAGAAGTATATGGTAAGAAGGAATTAACTAATCCAACAAGAACAATAACATCAACGGTAAGAATTAAGGGTGGTATTTATAACAGAATACCTGTTAAAACCGATAAAGAGATTTCTAAAAAATCAATCTTTGAAGTTATGAAATTACTAGAAGGTGTTGAATTAATTGCACCAGTAAAAGTTGGGGATGTAGTTCTAGAAAACATACTAGATACGGATGTAAATATAGTAACAACTAGATCAATGAAATAAAAAGACTTTTAAAGTCTTTGTTTATTGGCTACTTTAATTATTCACTATCTTAGTGATATAATGTATATAAATGTTTATGAGAGGTGAATTATGCATATATTTATTACAGGAGGAACTCGAGGAATAGGGAAAGGGCTCGTAATAGAGTTTTTAAAGGCGGGACACAATGTATCATTTACTGGTACAAGTGAATTAAGTTTATCAAAGGCAATATCTTCTCTTGAAGGTAATTTTAATGGTATTGTTTGCGATGTTCGTATGAAAAATAATATTCTTGATGCTATGGCTAAAGCGATAAAAAAATATAATAAAATAGATATTTGGGTTAATAATGCTGGAGTCAATCAAGATAATTTAACCATTACTGATTTAAGTGAAGAAAATATAAAAAACGTAATAGACATAAATGTATCAGGAATGATATTAGCTACTAGTGTGGCTTTAACTCAAATGAAAAAACAAGGATTTGGTAAAGTATACAATATGGAAGGTCTTGGCAGCAATAATATGAAAATACCTAAAACTATTGTATATGGATCTTCTAAACGATTACTAACATATTTCTCTCAAGCTTGTAACAAAGAATTGAAAGAGTATGATAACATCTTTGTTGGAACTCTATCGCCTGGAATGGTATTCACGGATTTTATCAAAGGTAGTATAGATGAAGAGGACAATAAAATCACTAAAGTACTAGCTAATAAAGTTGAAGTTGTAACTCCCTTTTTGGTAAAAAAAATGCTTAAAGGAAAGAAGAGAATTGTTTGGTTGACAAATCTTAAAATTATGTGGAGATTTTTAACAATTTGGTTAAGATAGCTGTATACCATATATATAATATAAAAATGATAATTTACATCAAAATATAACTAATAGATTAACTTTGTTAATCTGTTTTTTAAACTATATATGTATGGTATAATTTAACTAAATATTTTTTGAGGGGTATACTATGAAAATTACTGATATCGTATATAAGAGTTTAGATGAAATTAGAGCTATGCAGAGATTTGATATGAAGAAATTGCCGATTAAACCAAAATGGCCTCTCCAATTACTGGCATGGGCTTTAGCATTTCCAGAAACATTCAAAGTACACCCTAAAATCTATAAACATAATATGGAAGGTTTAAAAGGACCTTATATTATGTTATGTAATCACAATAGTTTTCTAGATTTTCAAATCGCTACTAGAGCAGTTTTTCCTCGAAGGTCAAGTTACATTGTAGCTGTTGATGGTTTCATCAATAGAGAGAGTTTAATGCGCAACGTAGGTTGTATTATGAAAAGAAAGTTTTTAAGTGATATTTCTTTGGTTAAACAAATAAAACACAGTTTAGTTAACAATAAGAATATCTGTCAGATTTATCCTGAGGCAAGGTATTCATTAGTAGGAACTACATCAATGCTACCTGAAAGTTTAGGAAAGCTAGTAAAACTAATGAAACATCCTGTTGCAACCCTTATTTCTCACGGACATCATCTAAGACAACCCTTTTGGAACCTTAGAAAAAGGAAGATTAAAACTAAAACTGATCTAACCCAAATCATCACGAAAGAAGAAATAGCTAATTTAAGTATTGAAGAGATAAATATTAGAATTAAAAAAGCTTTCCAATATAATGATTACGAGTATCAAGAAAAGGAAAGTATTAGAATAAAAGAATCTTTTAGAGCTGAAAATCTGCATAAACCATTATATATGTGTCCACATTGTAAAACCGAATTTAAGATGAAAAGTAAAGGCAATAAAATTTGGTGTGGACATTGTAATGAAGAATATGAGATGGATGAATTAGGGAAATTGAAAAACACAAAAGGCAATACCATATTTAGTCATATTCCCGACTGGTTTGAATGGCAACGTGAACAAGTGAAACAAGAGATTATTGAAGGTAAGTATTACGTCGATTTAGAAGTTAATATTGATCTGTTACCAAATGGTTCAGGTTTTTATAGAATTGGAAAAGGTAGGTTAATCCATAATAAAGATGGATATAAACTAACAGGAGAAAATCTAAATATTTCTAAACCAGTGATTTCTAGTTTTGGTGTCCATATTGAATATGATTATTTTGGTAGAGGTGATGGCATAAGTTTCTCTACTAATGAAGACACCTTTTATATGTATCCTATAAATCAAGAGTATTCAGTAACGAAATTCCATTTCGCTACTGAAGAACTTTACAAAATAGAAGTCAAAAATAACAAAAAAAGATAAATTGAATATTGCTAAAATAAACTTTTTTTAGTAGAAGGAGTAATAAATGAATGTATCACAGATTGGAATATTGATTTTTATAATTATTGAGTGTTTGAATGTACTAATGCTATACTTTAAACCAGATTCAAAAATCGGCAATGGTGTAGGCGTCTTTAATGCGTATCATGATTCAATAAAAGAAGATAAAACAAAAGACTTTGTTAAATATCTGATTAATTGGGTTGCTGGAGCCAAACTGATTTTTATTATGATAGGTATCGTTGTAATAATTTTTGGGGATGATTTAACACAACTGTTTACCGTAGTTGCTTTAATCATTTCAATTTTGTCTTTTTACTGGAGATTATTCCCAACTATTAAGAAACTTGATAAAAGGGATGAGATTAGTCCAAAGGGATATTCAAAAACTTTAAATTATATGATATTGTCATTTGTTATCGGATTTTCAATAGTTCTATTAGTTGAAATAATTCGAGTGTTTTAATTGAAGGAGCTTATTAAATGTATACAATAATATACTTTAGTCCGACAGGAAACACCAAATACTTAGCTGAGCATATGAAAGAAGTTTTAGGGGGGTCTAACACTAAAGTTTTAGCGCTAGATTTTTTGGAGGTAGAAAAACTAGAAAAAGATAACCAATTAATTTTTATGTACCCAATACATGGATTTAATGCTCCAAGATCAGTTAAGAGATTTGTTAAGAAATTACCTGAAGGGTTATTCGATCAAGTACATTTAGTTGCAGTTGGATGTAATAATTCTTGGGTGAATGATGCGGTATCTTTAGACCTAAAAAGGCAATTAAAAAAGAAAAAATACTCTATAGGAGTTGATGAGATATTTGCAATGCCTCTAACTTTTATAATGAGTTTTCCTGAAGATGCAATATACAAAATGATTGCTGAAGCTAAGAAAAAAGTAGATACTATTATTAGTCAAATAAAAGAAAACAAACCAACAATAAAAAAAGTCAAACTAATGCCAAGAATAATTAATTTTATAGGTAAAGCTGAAAGCCCAGCAGCTAGAATATTTGGGTTAGAATTGCACGCAAAAAAAGATTGTATTTCTTGTGGTATTTGTTGGGAGAATTGTCCCGAAGGTAACATTAAGCCCAATAAAGATGGCATTCCAAAATTCGCATTTAAGTGCGAAATGTGTATGAGATGTATTTATAACTGTCCAGTTAAAGCTATTACACCAAGAATATCCAAATTTATTCCGATTAAAACTGGATACAATATTGATAACTATAAAAAAGAATCCAAATCATGATTTGGATTCTTCTTTTCTTATAAATATCTAGTCAATAATTTTGTTTTTAGAAGTAATAAAAATTGAAGCTGCTGATAAACCTAGAAACAATAAAATAACACCTAATATACCATATATAAAAGGTAAAACTCCAACTTCATCAATTTGGAAGAATGGATAAATGTAATCACCGGATATCAATCCTTGAATAACAAGAAAAACCAGATAAACAATCGGGTAAATTAGCCAAGTTTTTATATCCGAAAATGTGAAAAGATAATCTTTTTTAAACCAACCAAGAAAAGCGAGAGTACCAATAGGTACAACATAATGGTTTAATATATTTCCAACTAAACCAATTCCTTCTGGATGCCAGGTTTTTTGTAACGCGATAGCGAACACTAAAAATGTTATAGTTATATAGACAGTAACTCCACCTAAAAACTTATTAAACTTAACGTTTTTGTCTAGTTTTAGATAAAACAACATCCAAAAATAAGTTAATACAATTAAGTTGCTTTGTATCGTGAAATAGCGCAGAGTTAATAAAGATGAAATTAACGGAGTATCTGGGTTATCTATAGCAGTAGAAATAAATGTAGATAATACTCCGAAAATAGATAATACAACTATCGTTAAAGCAAATTTTCTTTTCATATAATCACCAAATCAATTATACTATATTGAAACAAGCAATTAGATGAAAAAATAGAAATAATATAAAAAGGTAACTGACATAGCTGTCTTTTTATGCAATATGTGTCCAAAGTTTTAAATCTTTTAGTATAATGGATATATAAGATAATATGTATCTAACAACATATTATAAGAATCTTTATTAAAAATCAGGAGGTTAATAATGATAGTAGGTAATATAAGCGAATTAGAAGCTAAGGTAATTAGTCATCCAGATGCAGATAATTCTAAAATGAAAGTTTTGGTTTCAGCTAAAGAGGGTTGGGAAGATTACGTAATGAGGGTAGTAGAAGTTGAAGAAAATGGATACACTCCAAAACACAGCCACCCATGGCCACATATAAACTATATGATTGAAGGTATTGGCGAGTTAATGATAAATGGAGAAATTAATCCTGTGACTGCAGGTTCCTATGCATTTGTTCCTAAAAAAGCATTGCATCAGTTTAGAAATGTTGGGAAAGAAACCTTCAAATTTATTTGCATTGTCCCTAAAGAAGGGCACAAATAATTATATATGACTTATGTATTATACAGAGTATCTGAATCTCAAAAAATAACGCTTTAATCTTTGGGTTTTAGATATTGATGATATAATTAAATTAAAGGATGTGATGATATGAGCATTTATGATATTAGCATTAAAAAAATGGATGGAAGCACCATTCAACTTAATGAATATAAAAACAAAGTATTATTAATAGTAAATACAGCAAGCAAATGTGGATTTACAAAACAGTTTGCTGGATTAGAAGAATTATATAAGAAATACCAAGATCAAGAGTTTGTAATACTTGGATTTCCATGTAATCAATTTTTAAAACAAGACCCTGGTACTGATTCTCAAATACTAGAATTCTGTCAACTTAACTTTGGTGTAACTTTTCCAATGTTCAGTAAGTCGAATGTAAAAGGTAAAAACCAAAGTGAACTGTATAAATTCCTTATCGAAAATTCACCAGAGAGACAAGGTAAAGGAATTAAATGGAATTTTGAGAAGTTTTTGATAAGTAAAGCAGGAAAAATCGTTGGTAGATTTTCTTCGAAAAAAATACCTAAAGAAATAGAAATAGATATAGAAAAATTATTGTAATATAACATAAATATAAATGAAGCAGGCCATTCGGCCTGCTTCTTTAATAATATAGTTAGTTGATTAAGACTTTTGTAAATGAATACTCGTCAACAGTTTTAGTGGTTATTAACCCATCGGCATTATAGAAATTAATAGTTTTGTCCATACTGCTAACATTCCAAACCATTGCGTAAATGCTACCATCTTCAGCTTCATAGATTGTTGATGTTACACCAATCTGTAACTTCATCCAAACTTCTGCTGTTCGTCTTCCAATAGTTTCTAATGCATTAATCATCCAATAGGCACCTACTAATTCAGAAGGATACTCATCATTTAAAATTAAAGTATTATTAAACTGTGATAACGCTAGCGAAGGATTAGTGATAGCTTGAATAGCCCACATATTACTAAACCATCTATCAACTTCGCCACCTTTAGCAGCTAGGTATGTTGCGTATATTGAACTAAATTTAGTAAATTCTGCATCATTCATTGCATAATTAGTCAAGTATTCACCAGTTGGTAACCATTGTATACCATAGATGAATGTAGGATTAGCACCAAACCAAGTAGCATAATCGTGTTTTCCACCCCAAACCATACCGGCAACATCAACGTAATCTCCATAAGCTGGATCCCAGTTTTCTTCATCATAATCAAACCAATATTCTTTGATTGCACTTATTTCAGTTGCGAAACCATAGATAGCCGCTTCCATTCTGTCTTGATCATTTGTAGCTAGAGCCCAAAGATATCCAGCATTCCAAGAATTTAAAGCTTCACTGGTTGATTCAAGGTTGTTACCTTCAGCGAAGGTTCCAAAACCATGAGCCCAAGAATGTCCTGCCCAGGTATCAAAGTTTCTTAGGTATGCAAAATCAGAATTGTTTCTTTCTGAGAACATATAGTCATCTAGTAACAAATCAACTATCATTCCATAATCTTCCACGAAACTAGAATCATACATTGCTAGAACTGAAGAAGCATAAACTAGGTATCCATGAGTGAAACTATGGTCACTTAGTTCAGTAGCTGTATTAAAATCATTATTTGAATAATATACTGTACCCCATTGATTGTTATAGTATAAATATTTATCATCAGCTGTATCTGTATATGTATACCAATCAGCTAATAAATATCTTAGCTTGCCGATAAATGTAGTTTTTAATTCCTCTTCACCTAATTGATCAGCTACTATGATTGCTTGTGCCAATGGATATAAAGCTTTAGAGTTCCAGTAAGGACCATCTTCATTATAGAAATTATCAGGATCATTTAATTCAGTTCTTGTATCTAAATCTTCAAGATAAGAAACTGTGGTAGAAGTTGAAAACTCTGCGTTTTCAGGTAAAGTAAACCCAGGTAGTAAACCATTAAAAGATAGAATAGTTTGGAAGTAATTACCATCCATTACTTTTAATGTACCTCTTACGGTTCTAAATGAATAATCAGTAGTTATTGCATTTGAATATTTATAATGATGAGGCATCAATGCTTGCAAAGGACTAGTGCTAACATCATTTTTTAATTGTTGAGTAGTTGCAACATAATCTGTATAGACTAAACTGTCTGCATAATTAATTTCATAGGTAATAGATGTGTTAGTAATCATTGTATACCCATGGTTATGATAGAATTCAGCTTCTGTTAAATCATTAATAGCTGCAATTGAAATATAATTACCATCACCTAGGTTCATGCTGATAACATTATTTGATATTGTAAACACACTATTATTAGGTGCGTTTATTAGATAATACTTGTCACCATATTGAGGAGAACCTACATTAGCAGGAAGAGTTGTATTGTATCCTATATGTCTTTGAACGTATTTAACAATGATTGCATTTCCACTATGAGTTGATCCGCTTATTAAATTTCCATCAATATCATAAAATTCAACATTTGCACCTTGTTCCATAGTTAATGATAAAGCATTTTTATTTGCTGTTTCAGCAAATACATATGGCGAACCTTGAACCAAAGTTACAACCATTTCATCCTCAGATGATCCATTGTTTCTCATAGCTACTTTAACAAGGGAATCTGAATAATCAATTACCTTAGTAGTATAACCAAGACTTAAGTCGCTAGACTTTAGGAAAGTATCTTTAATTCCAATAGGAAATTGTGCCATAGTTTGTACTCCACCAACATTCCAATATTGTACAAAACCGTCTTGAGGGTTAGTTATTTCTAAACCTTCATTTGAAAAAGCAGTCCTTAATGGATTTGTGTAAATTCCATTACTGCCTCCATAATTGGCTACTAATAAAGTTGTCCACCATCCGCTTGATGGGACAGCTGTAGTGAGTAAATCATTATCGATAAATCCAGGGTTTACTGGGTGATCAATGTAATAATTAGTTCCTGTAAAATATGAACCATCTATATAACCAATTTTACCATTCAAGCCAATTGGTCTTGAAACAGTAGATTCTACATAGTTACCATCAACAACATTGATTGTTCTGGTTTCCGAATATGAATCATTATTATACATAAGATTATAGGTTAACTCATAGGTTCCAATTGTTCCATAATCCACGTAACCTTCTAAGTTTAAAAATGATGTGATATCTCTACCAAAATCTGATTCGGCGGAAACACCTGTCATTGTGTTGAAATAATGACCAACTATAACATTTGCATCCTCAACACCATTAACTAAATTTATTCCATCTTCTACAGGAATAGTTGTAATATTCGTAGTAGTGTTAGTAGTTGATTCTGTAGTTGTCAAAGTAGTAGTACCATTAGTAGTACCATTAGTCGTAGTAGTTGTTGCTTGTTCCGTAGTACTATTGGTGGTTGATTCTAGAGTCAAGTTACTCGTAGTTGTTTGAGTTGTTGAACTGGTTTCTGTACTGCAACTGACAAGCAATAAAGATACTCCCAGTAGTACTCCGATAAGTAGTTTTTTCAATTTAAGCTCCTTAAATATTTAGATTTTTACAATTTAGTATATCATAATTTTCCAAAAAACTAAAACGTTTTCGTTAAGAGCTATAATTTAATGTATATTAATTAATTATCCAAAATTATGTTATAATATTCCAGTAATTATGATAGCGAAAGGAAAACAAATGAATAGACTATGTAAAATTTGTGGAACTCAAACCGAAGAAGTGCAACACGTTAAATTTAACGTTAGCTATTTTCGTTGTCCTAAATGTGAATTTATAGCTAAAGACGAAACTGCTATTTTATTCAAAGATGACGAACTAAAACTATATAACTATCATAATAACTCGCTTGAAAACCAAGGATATGTTGACTTCCTAAAAGGTTTTGTGGATAATGCAGTTGTTCCTTTTGTAAATGGATCAAAAGCTCTAGACTTTGGAAGTGGTCCCACCCCAGTTTTGTCATATATTTTAAAAAGTGATTACGGACTTGAGTGTGATATATATGATTTCTATTTTTCACCTGAGAAAACATATCACAATAAACTTTATAATTTAATTGTTTGTACCGAAGTAATTGAACATATACAATATCCTTTGGAATATTTTAAACTATTTGAATCGTTATTAGAAGAAGATGGTACTTTATCGATGATGACCCTATTGCACCCTAATGATAATAAATTATTTATGGAATGGCATTATATAAGAGACAAGAGTCATATATCATTTTTTACACTAAAAACCCTTGAAATTATAGCTAAAATGGTAGGTTTAAAATTAATTTACTCAGATAACAAACGTTATATAACATTTAAAAAAAATATATAAAAAAAGAGTTTCCTTGTTAGGAAACTTTTTTAATTAGGAATCTAATATTTCATATAAAGCTGCAACATCCTCTAAAATGCAAGTTGGTTTTTTTGTATTGTGCATTACATCTTCAATTTTAGTTTCTCCACTTAAAACAAGTAAAGTATCTATTCCCGCATTTTGACCACATACAATGTCTGTATATAATCTATCTCCTACTAAAATTGATTCAGAAGGTAAGAAATTTGTTCTTTCCAAAATCAAATCTACGATTAGTTTTTTTGGCTTTCCAATGACTAGTGGTACTCTTTTAGTTGCATATTCTAACATCTTCGCGAACGCTCCACAGTCAGGAACAAATCCAAATTCTACTGGGCAAACCAAATCTGGGTGTGATGCAATATATATTTTTCCTTCTGTTATTAATTTCGATGCTATTACTAATTTTTTATAATCTAATTCAGTATCATAGCCTAAGATAACCCCGTCTATTTCAGATTGGTATTCATCTGCAACTAAAATACCCGCTTCTCTCATTTCAGAAATCATTGACTTTGTTCCTACAACATAGAACAAATCTTCAGAGTTGTTTTCTTTCACATAATGGATAGTTGCTTGTGTTGATGTAGCCACGTTACTTATATCACAAATTATCCCAAGTTTTTGTATCTTCTTAACATACTCTTTACTACTTCTAGATGAGTTATTTGTAAGAAATACATATTTTCCATTATTTGTTTTGATATATTTTAATAACTCCAAAACTTTAGGGAATAAAACACCATCCAAATAAAGAGTGCCGTCCAAATCAAAAATAAATAACTTCTTTTTCTTTAATAACATACTCATTGATTCATTCACTTAAATTACACCTCAAGTCTATTTTGTTAATAAATATTTTTAATTATTTATTCGAATTATAGCATAGTTTTTAAATTTTTATAAAATATTTTATTAAAACGCAACAAATTCATGAAATATAAAAAAAAGAGTAATGCAATTTTTTGCATTACTCTTTAACTACTATAGCATCAATTTCAACTAAAGCATCTAATGGTAGTCTAGCTACTTCAACTGCGAATCTTGCAGGTTTGTGATTTCCAAAGAATTCAGCGTAAACTTCATTCATGTCTTTGAACATCCCTAAATCTTTTAAGAAAACTCCACATTTTATGATGTTTTCTTTCTTGAATCCAGCTTCTTCAACAATTGCTAAAATGTTTTTAAGGCTTTGTAATGTTTGTGATTTAATATCACTGCCGGCAGGTTTCATTGTTTCGGGTACGTAAGGTATTTGGCCAGATACGTAAAGAGTATCTTTAACTAAAACGCCTTGACTATAAGGTCCTACTGCAGCTGGTGCATTTTTTGTATGAATATTTTTCATGTAATTCACTCTCCTTCTAAATATATTATAACACTTATTATTAATTTTTTAATTTTTTAATTTTATATAAAAAGTAGTACTTTCATTTAACTTACTTTCACAGTAGATTTTACCACTGTGGTTATCAATAATAGTTTTGGCTATTGATAAACCAAGGCCATAGGAATTAGGGTTTATCGACCTTGCTTTGTCAGCCATGTAAAATCGATCAAAAACATTGTTTAAATCTTCTTTTTTAATACCGTCACCAGTATTGGTTATTTTAAATATAATCTGATTATGAGTTTTTTCTAAACTAATAACAATACTACCCTTATTAGGTGTATATTTAATAGCGTTGTCTAAAAGAATATGTAGAACTTGAGTATATTGTTCTTCAACAAACTCTGTAGAGATATCCTTTTCAACATTAAATTGTAAGTCAAGTTCTTTTTCATAGGCTAAAGCCTCAAAACTCAGAATGGTGCTTTCGGTTAATTCGCTAACATTAATAAGATGTTTCATAAGTTCTTTAGGAGTTTGTTCAGACATTTTGGTTAGATATAAAAGGTCTTTAGTAAGTTGATTCATTCTATTGGTTTCAAACTTAATATTATTTAGCCATTTATCTTCTGTATTAGCATCCTTTGAAAGCAATACATCAACATTTGTATTTATGATTGCTAAAGGAGTTTTTAACTCATGACTAGCGTTGGAAACAAATTGTTTTTGTTTAGAAAAGGCTTCTTTAATCTTAGCTAATGATCTGTTTGTCATATATGTACTAATTCCATATACCGCAACAAAACTAATTGAGAAGATAATTACGAATGTATAAATTAAATTAGTTAAAACCTCGTGTTGAGTTGTGATATCTAAAAATGCATAAACTCTTTCGTTGTTATAAGTAACTACTTTATATGACCAGTAACTACCATCAAGTTCAATTTCACCATTGATTTTAACCACTGAATCTAGAGCTGTATTTAAGAAATCATCATCTACTTCAAATTGAGCAATGCTATCTGTAATGTTACCATCCAAATCAGTTATGATTACAAAAGAAACAATTCTATTATCCAATAACCCATCTATACTAGGGTTAGGTAGTGGATTAACAGGTGGAAAGAGATTATCGCTTCTTTCTATAATAGTATTTATATCTCTTGCTATTTCTCTTTGAACATTGTTATAGGTTGTCAAATATAAAGTAGCAAATACAGCAAAAATCAATACAGATAGTATTGATAGATTTAAAATCAACATCTTTTTTCTTAGCTGTTTAAACATTGTCATTTACCTCAAGTGAATATCCTACATTTCTAGTGGTCTTAATGATTACACTAGCTTCTAGATATTTTAGTTTCTTTCTTAGGAATGATATATAGACCTCAACATTATTATCATCGGCTTCTGAATCATAGCCCCATAGTTTTACTATAATGGATTCCTTAGGTGTGATGATATTCTTCCTGGCTAATAGTAACTCCAGCAATTGACCCTCTAAATATGTTAAAGTAACATTTTTATCGTTTGAATTTAATTTATAAGTAGAAGCATTAAAAACAATATCTCCAAAACTTTTTAAGTCAGATTCGTAGTTTAGATTTCTTCTACCCAAAGCTTTAATTCTTGCGAGCAATTCTTTTGTTGCGAAAGGCTTTGGTAGATAATCATCCGCACCTAATTCAAAACCTAAAACTTTATCTTCAACTTCACCTTTAGCAGTCAACATGATTATCTTAGAGTTATTTCCTTCGGATCTAACTTTTTTTAATATTTCAAACCCATTCATAACTGGCAGCATAACATCTAATATTACAACGTCATAATTATCAGTCATTATATAATGATAGCCATCGTCACCGGTAGTAACCATATCTACTAGGTATTTATTTTCCTTTAATATATGGGAGATAGCTTCTGCTAAACGGACTTCATCTTCAATTATTAATATTCTCATAGTGACCTCCTTTAAGTCAATTATCGCAAAGTTTTCTTAAATCTACCTTAAAATTATATTTCTTAAGATTGGTTTAAGGTTTGTTATGTAAAATATGAGCATAACAAGGGGGTAATGGTTATGAACAATGCAACTTTCAATCGAGTAGAAAAAAAATACATTCTATCTCAAGACCAATACGATAAAATCAAATTATGCTTTAGTACATATATGAAGAAAGATACTTATACGTATAAAAACAAATTTTATACAATATCTAATATTTATTATGATACAGACGATAACATGTTAATTAAAAAATCGGTATCAAAGCCTAAATTTAAAGTGAAACTTAGATTAAGAGCCTACGGTGAAATCAACGAAAACACCTTGGCTTTCCTAGAACTTAAAAAAAAGATCAATGGGTATGTTAATAAAAGAAGAACTAAGATAACGGTTAAAGACGCTATTGAATTAGTTGAAAAACATAAACTACCTGATTTTAAAGATTATCATAATTTTCAAGTAATTAAAGAAATAGTATATTTCCTTGGACAATATGATTTAAAGCCTTCAGTTGTAATTTCCTATGATCGAGAAGCATATTTTTGTAAAGCTAACAATGATTTAAGGATTACCTTTGACAAAAACATACAAACTAGAAGATTCAACATAAATCTAACAGACGGAGTATATGGTAAACAATTGTTAGAAAATGGTTATTACGTAATGGAAATAAAGACTAATCAGAACATGCCACTTTGGCTAATTGAAATCCTTAATAACTACAAAATTTTTCCAACAAGCTTCTCAAAATATGGAACCGAGTTTTACAATTACTTAAATGAATTAGAAAGGGGTAATAAAGAATGTTTGAATCCTTATTTGAAACCGTTGAGACTACTATCTCACTAAGTGAAACACTATTTATGATCCTCATTTCATTTGTTAACGGATTTATTATTAGTATAACATATATGAAAACAAGTTCCAAAGGCAATTATTCCAAAAACTTTGCTTTAACAATGATTTTATTACCCGTAGTTATATCATGTATTATTTTACTAATTGGTAGCGATGTAGCTAGAGCATTTAGTTTAGCAGGAGCATTCTCAATCATTAGATTTAGAAGTGAACCAGGGGAACCCAAAGACATTGCTTACGTCTTATTCTCAATGGGAGCTGGACTAGCGGCTGGTAGTGGAGAATATATATTTGCAATTATCTTCACAATTGTTTTATGTATAGCAATGTTTATATTATCAAAAACAAATTTTGGAAACAAGAAAACTCAAAAGAAACAACTTAAAATTACCGTACCAGAAGATTTAAATTATGAAGAAGAATTTGTAGATGTATTTGAAAAACACAATATCTCATTCGAGTTAAAAAAAGTTAAAACCGCTTCATTAGGAAGCCTTTATCAACTTTATTATGATGTGGTGTTTGATCAAAAGACAAACTCACAAGATTTTATAAACGATATTAGAATAGTAAATAGCAATCTAGATATCTCACTATCTATGGTAGCTGAATAGGAGAAAATCATGAAAAAATTATTAGGATTATTTATAACACTAACTTTAGTATTTTTAGTGTCATGTGATATGACAAATGTAACAACAAATACTACAACAAATACAGAAACATCAACAACAAGTGAAGCAGTAACTACTTTAGCTAATACCTATGAAAGTGTAATTACTGAAGCTGTAGATTTTGAAAAAGCAGAATATGAGGAATATGAATTACTGGAATATACGGTTCTAGATGGAACAAGTGAATCATATATGATTACAGAATCTGGAACCTATGTATTAACTGGAACTATTACAGAAACAGTAATAATAGATGTTGGCGATGAAGATGTAAGATTGATTTTAGACAATGTTACTATTCAAACCGAAACAGATTCAGCTATCTTAGTTCTATCTGGGGATGATGTAACCATCTCAGCACCAGAAGGAACAGAGAATTACCTTACAGATTCAGCTGTATATTCAGAAGTGAATCAAGAATACAATGGAGTCATATACAGCGAATGTGATTTAGTTATAAACGGTTCCGGAAGTATAACTGTAAATGCACTATTCAATAATGGAATTATTACAAAAGATGATCTTGTTATTATGGATGTTACTCTAAATATAACATCAGTAGATGATGGTATTATCGGGAGAGATTCACTAGAAATGAAGAATGTAACAATCACAATCGATTCACTTGGTGATGGAATCAAATCAACCTACGAATATGATGAAGGTACAGCCGAAGAGTTAATAGAAAAAGGCTATATCTACATTGATTCTGGAAACTTTGTAATCACTAGTGGAGATGATGCGATTGACGCAACATCAGAAGTAGTAATTATTGATGGTAGTTATATATTAGTATCTTCATCACAGGGTATAAGCTCTAATTTAAACTTATATATAATGGACGGATATTTTGAAATAACAAGTACTGATGATTGCATTAACGCTGATGTTTATGTTGAAATTAATGGTGGTGAATTTATCTTGAATACATCAGATGATGGAATTAAAGGTAATGACCTAGTTGTAATCAATGATGGGTATATCACAATAGAAACTTGTTTTGAAGGAATTGAAGGAACTCTAATAGAGATAAATGGTGGTGTTATTGATATTGTCGCAGAAGATGATGGAGTTAATGCAACTGGCACAGTTGGTAATAATGTAGGTGAAACAAATCAAGTAGTACCTGATGAAGATGTAGACCAAGTAATTCTATATATTAATGGTGGAGATATTACAATCGTATCTGTTGGTGATGGAATCGACGCAAATGGTAGTATTCTTATGACCGGTGGATCAATAGTATCATCTGGAACTACTGCTCCAGATTCAGCTATCGACTTTGACATATTCAATTTTACTTTAACGGGTGGAGAAATATTTGGAATTGGGTCGTCAATGATGGCTATGGGTCCAACTGATACATCTGAACAAGGATCATTCATGGTTATACTAAGTAGTTATTTAAGTGCTGGATCAGATGTTGTTCTATATGATGGAGACGGATTAATAGTTTGTGAATATGAAACTGCAATTAGTTCAGAAAACATAGTTATTGCCTCCGACGAATTAGTAGTAGGAAATGAATATGTACTAAGCATTGATGGACTAGACGATATTGAATTTGAATTGGAACTAGTAACATTTTTAGATGAAGATGGTGTTAGAGAACCATTAGAAATAGTAGAACCTGGTGGCGGTGCTGGAGGACCAAGACCCCCAAGATAAAAAGAATAATATTAAAAATAAATAAAATTTAATTCTCCTAAAATTAAATAAATACATAATACCTTTAAGAAAAACT
>CAZHSG010000019.1:0-34046 GCA_964535005.1 uncultured Candidatus Izemoplasmatales bacterium | reverse complement strand
TACTTATTTTAAAATTTTTTTACTTGACTTATCTTGAATAGTTGGCTCGTATATTTGTATTGTATCACAGAATGAGCTTATGTTCAATATCGCCTATATGTAGATATGTATATTATAAAGTAATTTATTTATACTTCCATAATTCACTATTACAAAAAAAAAAGCACTCAATATCTCAATAATATAAGAGCGCTTCTAAATTTAATTAAAAATTATTATTTTTTCTTTTTCAAGTATCTTTCTTCTTCAGAAAACACACACCCACAATATTTTTGCATATAGAGGCCTATTTCTCTAGCTTCTTTATTACCAATTCTAAAATATGGTCTAGGATCTATATAGTAAAAATCTATCCCAATTTCTTCGGCGATTTCAAATGCTCTTTCCTTAATAGCTTCATGTTGCTGATAAGGACTAACTAATAAAGTAGTTGTAAAGGCATCATAGCCTAATTCTTTAGCTTTTTTAGCTGTAGATAATAATCTATCTGTATAACATTTAGAACAACGATTATCTAAATCATCAGCTACCATTTTGACAAATGGTCTAAGTCCATAATTATCGTCGATAATTAAATCTAGATCGATTTTCTCAGCGTATTCCTTTAGAGCGTTTAGTCTATTCTTATACTCCATATATGGATGGATATTTGGATTATACCAATATCCTGTTATTTTGTGTTCTTCTCTGCTTAATTCTTTAAGTGTTCCCACCGAACATGGGCCACAACAGATATGTAATAATATATTCATAATTTTCTCCTAAAGCATTGCAAGTTTTTCTTTGGCCAGTTGATAGTTTAACCCAGCGGCTTTCCCATAAAACTCTTTAGCTTTTAATTCATTCTTTTCTATTAATTCATGACCTTCATACAAAAGATTACCCATTACATATAAAGATTCTCCATCACTAGGCCTTTTGATTGCTTCTTGTATTAAACCAACCGCTACTTTAGGCTCTTTTTCTATTAGAATATAAAACATCCTAACCATAGCTTTTGTTAATTTTTTTTCAGCCGCTAACTCATAATAATAGCGAGAAATCTTTGTTGATTTTAAATCAAAGTTATCTAGGTTGTACAATTGACCTAATGTATACATAGAATACATACTATTAACATCAGATGTATGTGGTGAATTGATATAGTTTATCAGTAAATCTCTAATTTCTTCATATATAATGTTTTTCTTTTTGCGGTTTAATTTGACAGTTTGAACATGTTCAAATAACATTTGTGCGTATTTGTATCCCGCACCAAGGTTATTTGCTTCTATGGCTTTCTTAAAAGCTACTTCAGCTTTTTTGAAATCCAACTCAGTACCTATTCCCTTATCATAGAAGATTCCTAGCCAATAGTAAGCCAATGAATTGCCTTTATCCGCAGCTGTCAGCATATATTGAAAGGCTAACTCATTTTTAGCACCTTGAATCTGTTTACGATAATTTAATAGCCCTAGATTAATCAAGGCATTGGTTTCATCTGATTTAGCTGCCTCAAAGTAATAATCCTTCGCTCTTTGATAGTTTACCGTAACTCCATATCCTAATCGATGAATCTCTCCTAGAGCGTTCATCGCCTGAATATCTCCTCTTGTTGAAGCTATTTCTAGTAAGTTTTTAGCTTCTTCGTAATTTGTTTTTATTCCTCTACCATAAAGTTTAGTTAACCCTAGGCCAAAATATCCCGCTGTATGGTCTAAATCATATAGCCTTACAAAATACATATTAGCTTTTTCATAGTTTGTTTTAGCGAATTTATTACCTTCATAGTAAATAAAACTCACTCTAACTAAAGCATCTAGATCGTCTTTTTTAGCTAAAAGCTCATCGTAGTAGAATTCCATTTCTTGAAGATATAACAAGGATTTTTTTCTTAGATGTGGATGACTATCTGTATATAGTTTCTTCATTCTAACTATGGCTTCAATATTGCCAGCTACAGCGGCTTTATCAAGCCAAAAGAATCCATTTTCATATTCCTTCTTGATATGTTTAGCATCCAAATATAGCGTTCCTAAAAGTCTCATACCCTCTGACATATTATTATCAGAAGATAGTTGAAAATATTTAAGGGCTAGTTTCTCATCTTTTTTACAACCAATACCCTTAAGGTAGAAGCTTCCCAATTGATGCATAGCAGAAATATCGTTTTCTTCTACTGCTTGATTTAAAAATTTAAATGCTTTCTTCTTATTTTTTCTATAACCTAATCCTTTTAAATACATATTAGATAGTTGAATACTAGCTTTTGTATAGCCTAAGGCTTTAGCTTTGAGCAGGTATTCAACGGCTGCTTTATATTGTTCCTTCTCAATGAAGTATTTACCGACATTAAAATAACCAACTGGATTGTTTAGGTCAGCTGCTTGTTTATAATATGTAAATGCCATTTCAATATTTTTTTGTTTTTTCTTCCCAAAGAAATATTGATCACCAAGATCATTTAATTGTTTTGGGGTCTGATTCATTGCCATCTCAATACCCCCTTATTTCTTTTAACGCAGTAATACCAGGTTCATAATCCTGCTTGCTGGCTAATTCGTAGAATAGTGCAGCCTTAATATATGAAGAATTGATACCATCACCATCTTCATATTTTTTAGCGATTTTAAAGTACAACTCAGGATCATCTAAGTCTTTATATTTTAAAAGTAACTTAAAGGCTTTTTCAGGTGATTCTTTAACACCTACACCTTCTTTATAAATGTCACTTAATTTAATGATTGCTTTTAAGTTTTTTTCTTTGGCAGCTATTTGTAAAAACTGAATAGCTGATTCATATTCAGCTTTTTTAAAATGTGATATAGCTGCCTTATAAATTTCTTCGGTGCTTCTTATATCTGATTTACTTTTTGAACCAAGGAACCTAAAATAATTCATGGCTTCTATACTACCAGCAGTTAATGCTTTGTTTAACCAGGTATAAGCATTATCTAAAGATTTCTTTAAGCCTTTACCTTCTAAATAGAAACTACCGATCTTATACATAGAATATGCATTTTTAAGTTTTGTAAGTTTAACATATATCTCAATAGCTGTTTTAAGAGATTTTTTTACCACAATTCCTTCTTCATAGAACTTTGCTACTTTTAGTAAAGCTAATTCACTATCGTTCTTACCAGCTGCTTGATAAAATTCAAAGGCTTGGTTCAAATCTGATTGAACTCCTTTTCCTTCTTCGTAACAAACACCTAACATATAGATAGCATCAGGATATAATCCCTCCCAAGCTTTTTTAAAGTTTTTAAACGCTACTTGGTAATCTTGGTTTGTATAATATCCATGGTAATTCATCATTCCTAGGTAGTAGGCCGCTTCGGTATGGTTTTTTGCTAAACGTTTAAAAGCCATAAAGGCATCTTTATAGTTCTTTACGTTATAATTTTTTATAGCTTGTGCTAAATTATTTTCTGCCATTTTAGATAGTCGCTCCTCTCCTATGAAATACTAACTTTTATTTTATACTATTGAAAACCCAAATTACAAGGAAATATTGAAAAAAACATTGAAATTTAAACAACTTCTTGGATTTCTTCCGATAAAATTGAATATAAGTAGGTTTTTACAGGTTTTTTAGTTTTTGAACAGATATATTCTTTATAGCCTTTTAGTTGGGTAATATAGGCTGTATCAGATATATTTTTGAGTTTATAATCAACTATAAAGATTATATCCTCATAGATTACAAGCAAGTCAATAATTCCATGATTAGAAGTTATTTCTTTAGTTTCATAGAACTCAAATTCTTGCAATACTTTTGGATTTGCATGGCCTTTAAAAATAACTGAGTTCAATAAAACATTAAAAGATTTCTTTACTCTATCTGGTAGTTTAGTTAATGATTTTTCTAAATCATCAAAATCAATGTTCTCAAGCAATTTATGAATAGACTCACCATACTCAATTGAATTTATTGTTTGATCCGAGAAAAGATTCATAGTTGAAGTAGAATACTTAGTGTCTTCTACTTCAACTTTATTGTAATTAAATTTCTTATATTTAATAGTAGTTTTGTCTATTGGATTAAATACATTTGATACTGGATTTATAGTTATTTCAGCTTGATTTAGGTAATCATAATTTAATATATCAGTTGAAGACAGTAAGTCTGTGAAAGACCCATATTTATTACGAATCATTGTTTCAACATAACCATTTTCAGCTATAGAGCCATAATTTTCTTTAATGTTTTTGTAGTCTGTAAATAGGATTAAATTCTCTTTCGTTCTAGTAAAAGCAACGTATAGAAGCCTTATTCGTTCAGAGATATATTCCCTACGGCTCTTATCTAAACTAAGTTTTCTTAGAAAAGTATGATAATAGCCATCATTAAATGCACTAGTAATCAATCCATAGGTTTTATCAAAACTAAAGAAGTCTTTGGTTTCTGCGAAGTTAAACTTCTTATATAACCCTGGGCAATATACTAATGGGAACTGTAGTCCCTTTGATTTATGCATTGTCATTAACTTAACCGCTTCAATTGAGTTCTTTTCTTCTGAATACTCAATATCCCAGTCTTTGTTATCTTCAATGGTTTCTAAATAGTCAATTAAATCATTAAAAGTAAAGTTACTGAAAGACTTGATATTCGCTGCGAAATAATCAAGTTTTTCTTCTTTTTTTCTTGGGTTATCTAAGTAACTAACCGCTTTAAACAACTCTAGTTCCTTGTATATTAGAACTATTAGGTCATAGATAGATAGTTTGTTTATTTGATTTTTAATTATATTTGTTAGATTAAATAACTTTTTAAGTTCAGGATGTTTATTTAATTCGGTTAAATCTCTTAGAGTTTTAATATCTTCAGCAACTAAAAAATCAATGATTACTTCATCGCTTATTTTGAATACAAATGACCTAGCTACCGAATAAAAAACTTTTTTAAAATTGCTAACTAAGTAGGCTTGGTCAGTAAAACATCTAATAAATCTTAGATAACTAATCAAGAATAACATCTCAGGACTATCGATAAATGGTTCATCACTATATAGATTAACCGGTATGTTATATTGACTTAGTACTTTAGAGAACTCAGGGAATCCACTTTTACGATCCACAAGAATAGCGATATCGGAATACTTTAAGTCTCTAAATATTTCAGTATCAGTATCTAGAATCTGATATTTTTGACTAATTCTAGTTACGATATCTTTAGCTAATAATCTCGCTTCTAAACCGGTCTTGTTAAGACCTTCTTCTTCAGATTTTGCTGCTTCAAAATCATATTTAATAACTTCAATTCCATGTTGTTGATTAGGATAAACTTTATTATATTCCTTTAGGCCGTAGATTAAACTTTGGTCGTCTTTATAGTTAATACCACCAATTTCGTCATTCATAACATTTTCAAAGGTTTTATTGATATCATCTAAAACATCGTTTCTTGATCTAAAGTTTTCTCTTAAATCAATAGCTAATCCTCCAATTCCTTTAGAAAAGTCTTGATATTTCTGAAGGAAGTTTTTAGGGTTTGCATCTCTAAATCCATAAATAGATTGTTTTATATCTCCAACCATAAATAGGTTATTATTGGAAATCAATGAGATAAAGTATTCCTGTAGGTCATTGGTATCTTGATATTCATCAACCATAATCTCATTAATACTTGTTTTATAATTATTACAAATATCAGGGTTGTTTTCCAATAGTTTTGTGGCGTATTCCATAATGTCTGGATAGGAATACAAATTATTTTCTCGTTTGCATTTATCAAGAGCAATTAAATATGTCTTAGTTATTTCAATAACCTTTAATACTCTGTCTTTGGTTTCTAGGACAGAACTAACTAATTCAGTTTTACTGCTACCTTGTAACTCAACTAACAATTTTGAAAGGTCATTTACAGTATCTCTTATGGTTGGATAAAACTTATTAAGAATATCTTTAAAGTCATCATCACCTTTTATTGTTGGTTTTCTTGGTAGGGTAACGCTATCTAGATAAGAAGCCAAAGACTTCAAATCCTTAAATTCCTTTAACTTTGTAAAAATAGCGGAAAGTGTATTCTTAAATCCAACTATCTTGTCTTGATTATAAGAATTCAAAGCTCTTAATAAATCAAGATGTTTATCATAGGCATAATCTCTACTTATAAATAATTTTTTAACAAACTCATCGTAGTGTTCACCTAAAACTAAGTCTGTTAAGTATTTATTTTCAAAACTATTTAATATATTTATGTAGTTTGGTTCTTTATTCATTTTATTGGCTAGTTTACTCACGACTTCATAGATGATTCCATCACCTTTTTGGAATAATTTGATTACTAGATCATTAAAACATTCATCGTCACTCAAATAATAATCCTTGATAACTGATTCCAAAACAGTTTTTTCCATATTTAATATTTGGATTTTATCGCCAATCATAACATTACTTGGCAAATCCAACAGATAGTGATATTCAGAAACTAGTTTTAAACACATAGCATCAAAAGTACTGATAATTGCATTATCAATTCTTTTTAACTCAGGTTTTAGATTTTCATCTTTGTTAATCGCTTCTATTATTCTTGATTTCATTTCAAAAGCCGCAGCTTTTGTAAAAGTTAAAATAATTAAATCATCGATATGAATACCTAATTTTAGTTTTTCAATTACTCTAGCTTTAAGTACACCGGTCTTTCCAGATCCAGCACCCGCGCTTACAAGGATGTTTTTACCTGTTTCAAATATTGCTTTATTTTGAGAGTCAGTATATTTCACTATAACTCACCCCCTGAAGTGGCATTCTTTTTATAACAAATTGAAGCGAACTTGCAGTATTCACAGGAAACTGAATCTGCTTTAGCTCCTTCAGCTCTAATCGGATTAATTTTGAACTCGCCATTTTTAAGTTTTTGAATCATTAATTTTATTGAGCTTTCTACCTTAGTATAGATAGCATTAAGTTCAGATTTTGGATAAAGCCTTGTCTTACTTGACTGTAAACTACCATCAACTTTATATCTTACTGACTTAAGATTAACTCCAGCAGGATCAAATCTTTTTAGAGTATTGGAATCCAATACCGAAATACCCTTTAACTTATAGTTATCTAGTTTAGCATTAGCTTCTGATTTATATCTACCTAGAGCAGTTGTTTGATAGTAGATACCTATTGGAGATAGTTCACCTTCATGAATATTCATATAGGCATATAAATACATAGGTAATTGCATTAGTCTGCCTTTAAAGAAATCATTCATCTTAAAGTCTTTACTGCTAAGCTTATAATCAATTAATGCAAAATATCTAATTTTATCTGTATCTACAAAACTCATCACTTTATCAATGGTTCCAGTAAGATAAAATTCATTTGATTCAGCAAAAGGAATTTTAAACTTTATTTCTGAATCAATATTTTTAAACATAGTCTTACTATGGAACTCTTTAACAATGCTTACAAGCTCTTTAACTTCCTCTTTAAGAGCTTTTTTATAGATATCTTCCTTATATCCTTCAGTTTCTGGAAAACCTAGGAAATCATCAATTATCCTATTTACATCAACGGTGTCATCATTAGTTATATCTTCCAAAACCTGATGAGATAAAATTCCCAAGAACATATTAGCATTTGGTTCCATATTATCTAGTTTCAGTAGATACTTCAATAAATACTGAAACTGACAGAGATTATATGATTCAATCTTAGCGCCGGTTATTGTATTGCGTTTGCTTAACAGGTAATTAAGTGCGTAACCACTAATCCCAGTGAAATCATGGCTATAGGTATTAACCAAACTATTGTATGAATTATGCAATAGATTATAGTCTGGTTTTTGTAGATAATAGGTTTTGTAATCATACTTCTCTTTTGCGAAATTTAACTGATCTAAAGAATGAAAATAACTATACTCTTTTGCAAGATAGTTGTATTCTACTATATCGATATCTCTAGCTAAATCTAGGTCTGATAAACGGTTTTCTTCCTGAGATACCGTTGAATAAAACAAAACCAAATGTTTTATTTGTCTTAGAATTCTTTGGTAGTGCTGTTTTAGGTACTCATTTTCTTCTATATTTGAGTAATAATTGATTTCAACTAATTCGTTTGGATTTAAGTATCCTAGCTCATTCACAGATTTCGGTAATGATTCATCAGTATAATTCAATATCAAATAGTATGATTCTTCATCGTAGACAAAACTGTCGATAGAATCGACGGTTATACAGTTAGTATATTTTTTAGGCTTAATAGTAGCTTTGTCAATTAGTTGGTATAAGATATCAGGGTTTTGTTCAAAGGCTTGATCAAGATACTTATTGTAAACGTTAATAACAACTTTACAGATATCACAGATTGATTCATCCTCAATCATTTTATTCAAATATATCTTAGACGCAATATAACCTTTGTTTTGTAGTTCTCTCATCAAACCAATAACTTTTGGGTGTTGGTTTATCCGATAAGGTTTGTTAATGGCGACTGGTAGATTACTATCAGAAAACAACTTGTTTAGGTAATAATCATCTTCACTGGTGGAGTTTAAAATATTGATTTTTGCTATATCTATCCCTGATTCTAGTAATTTAACAATGTTTTCATAGACTGAATATATTGACTCAACTAAGTTCTTAGCTTTATACAATGTTACTTTTGTATTTGAATCTTGATGAGCAGCTAAAGTTTTAACTTTGAGTGGTTCAAATAATGGAGATACAGGCATTCCATTTAAAGAATAGATGGTTTTATTATGATATTTAGTAAAATCAAATGATTTAATTATTGTATTTTCGATTAAATCAATTTTAATTTTCTTTAAATTATTCAACTTATTTGATTTGTAATTTTCATTGATATTAATATAATCGAAATATCTGCTAATTTTTTGAGATAAATCTAAAGAAAATCTGTAGTTTTCTTTTAGATAGAAATAGTATTCTTTACCTATTTCACAATAACATTGTTTATAATCAAAAAAGGCTAACTTTAAAAAAAGAGAATTATCACTTAGGTGATTTAAAATCTCTAGTTTATCTTGGTTTGACGCAAATATTATTGAGTTATCATTAATGTTATTTATCATCAAAATCTTCGCCTCACTTATACTAATATTATAACACATAAAATATGTAGTGATTTATTATAAATGATAATCAGGCAAAAAAAAAGCACTTTTGCAAGTGCTAATTTTTAATCAATGTCGATATATTTTGTTTCTTTTTTATTAGTGCCTTCTTTAGGGATAGATAGGTTAAGGATACCTTTGTCATATCTAGCTTTTATATCCTCTTCTCTAATATCTTCTCCAACGTAAAAACTTCTAGCACATACTCCAGTAAATCTTTCTCTTCTTACATAATGTATTTCATCTTGATCAACAATTTCTTCTTTTTTGGCTTCTATAGTCAAATAACCTTTATTTAAAGTGATTTTTATATCTTCTTTTCCAAAACCTGGAACATCAATATTTAATTCATAGCCATTATCTGTTTCTAAAATATCAGTTTTTAGACTTGAAGCTGTTCTCCTAGTGTTATTAGTTGTAAAGAAATCATCAAAGATATCATTAAAGAATGGAAAGTTGTTGTTTCTTCTAACAATTTTTGTCATTTTATTGACCTCCTATAATTATATTTAGCACTCTACACAGTATTGTGCTAACTATAGTATACCACTTTTTCTGGCACTGTCAAGTAAAGAGTGCTATATTTTTTATCATTAATAAAAATGTCATAGTAAAAGCGCCTAAAAAGGCGCTTGTATTTAAAAATTAAACATAATTATGTTAGGGAAGAATATCAATAATACTCCAATTATCAACATAATGACTCCGCCGATGATAGTTGAATACCTTGAATATTTATTAGATATTCCGGTAACTCTCATTGTAACCATTGCGATTGTGAATATAATCAAGTCATCGATCAAGAACAATAGTATATATACTCCAATATAGAAGAAATACATTCCTGTAGTGAGGTCATTATAAGCTAATATTTGTGTATATAGTAATGGTAATCCTGCTGAACAAGCTAGTTCAATAAGATTTACAGTAACGGCTAATAAAACTACGCCTAGAAGTGCAATGACTAAACTTCGTTTTTTAACAATATCTTTGATTCTCTCAATGATTTTTTTACGTTGTTTGTCATTGGTGACTTCACAACCAACATCGACATTGCGATTTTTAATGAATTTATAAACGTTGTAACCACCAAATACCAGAGCTATTAAACCTATTAGATATCTTAACCAGGTAACTGTGACTAAACTAACAGCGAGTTGTAGCCATGAAACCATAATTAGGAAATACACGAAAGCTGATGTAAATAAGAATGTAACACCAATAGCCCACATCCGTTTGCGATCCTTCATATTAATAAGCATTGAAATCAAGAAGATTAAAACCCACATAGCACAGGGATTAAACCCATCTACTAAGCCTAAAATTACAGCGCCAAGGAATAGAGATAAACTTTCAATTTCAATTTCACCTATAAATGGAAGTTTAATTACATCTCTTTCTATAGAATCAATGTCTGTAATAAGCACGTCTACTTGACTCAAGATTTTATCCATTATATCTACAAAATCATTATCCGAATATCTGATAATTGTATTTTCCAAATCTAGGTGAATCTGACTATTATAGCCAACAAACGAGATCCCACCTATTACAACAGTAGGAATTTCAGCACTTTGGTCAAACACAGTAGCTACTCTATTTAATAAGTCCATATTGTCCCCATCATTAACTTCATAATAGTCAACAGTAATATTTGAATACTCTAATTGTAACTCTCCTAAGTAATCACGCATATCATGACAATGTAAACATGTTGATGAATAGAAGAAAGATATATTTATTTGATTTTCAGCCTTGACTAACGAAAAAAAAGGATTAATTAATAATCCTAAAACAAGTATTAATATTAATTGTTTAATTCTCTTCATTAAGCTCTCCCATTATCGCAAATAATTCAGATTTGTTTTTTTCACCAATTATTCTTTTTATTTCTTTTCCGTCTTTAAAAATAATTAGTTCAGGTAATATAGCACCTACATTGTATTGTTTCACTTCTTCTTCGTTGAAATCATAGTCAAGATCAACAATTTCTAAATCCGTATATTCTTTGAAGACTTTTCTCCAAACCTTTTTCATTGAGAGACAGCTCATACACCACATAGCTGTAACTTTAACTATTTTCATTAAGTATCTCCTTGATGGCTGTGATTAGTTCGTCTAGTTCAGCTTTTTTAGTAAGATGAGATAAAGATATTCTTACTGATGTTTCGGCTAGAGTATCAGATGAAGTAATTTTCTTAACTGTAACTGAAAAACTTGAATCCGAACTACAGGCAGTTTGTGTTGAAATCAGGATATGTTTTTTTGACAATTCTTTTTGTAGCTTACCAGCTCCCATTTTTGTAAAAGATACATTTACAATCTGTGGGATGCCAAATTTATAATTTATATTAGCACATTCAATTTGTGGTAATAAATTGTTGCATAGATAATCATACAATGATTGAATGTGTTTTAGTTTATTATCAAAATCATTGTAGGCTAGTTTTAGAGCCACAGCTAAACTGTTAATCAACGGCGCTGGTGGAGTTCCACCTCTAAAAATACTCGTTGATTTACCGCCATGAACTACTGGAGTTAAACTAAGGTTTTTTCTTCTTAACAAAACACCGATACCTTTTAAGCCATAAAATTTATGAGCTGAGAAAGTAATTAAATCTACTTTGCTTAAATCAACTTTTTGTTTTCCAATTGCTTGGGTCATATCTGAGTGAAATCTAACATGTGGATATTTTTTTAGAATCGTAGTTATCTTTTCTAGGTTTTGTTTAATTCCTAATTCAGAATTAATCAAAGCTATTGAAACTAAAATTGTATCTTCTCTTATAAGTTCTTCTAATTCATCCAAATCTATTAAACCTGTTTTATCGATATCAAGAACATCAACTTCAAATCCACATTTTTCAAGATAGTTTAAACAGGTAGTTACACTTGAGTGTTCATATGGTGTAGTAATTATATGTTTACCTAGATGATCATTACTTAAAGCATAACCCTTAAGTGCAAGGTTATTAGCTTCTGTAGCACCTGAAGTGTAAATCACTTCAAAAGCATCAACACCAAGAACCTTCTTAATATCTTCTGTTGCTTCTTCAATTTTTTGTTTAGTTAAAAGTCCTAATTCATGATTTGAATTAGGATTTGCAAAGTAATCTTGATTAAATTTAGTGTAAGCTTCTAATACTTCATTATTAACCGGTGTTGTAGCGCTATAATCTAAATATATCATGTATTCTCCTTTTGCCAAGATAATTATAGTATATTTACAATATGGTGTCAATCACTTAAAGACTGTAATTCTTTAGATGTTTCTCCAAATTTACCATAATATGTATAATCACAATAGATGTCCTTTGATGTTTTAGTTAAGTTAATCAATAATACTTTTTTAGCAAACCTCATTAGATCAGCCGCTGGATAAACATTAAGTGATGTTCCAGCTATAATCATTAGGTCAGATTGTTGAATATGTTTGACAGCCGATTCTAAAACACTATTATCTAAGTCTTCTCCATATAAAACAACGTCAGGCTTAACAAGTCCATTACATTCATCACATCTTACAGGGTTTTTAGCATTTTTTACATACTCCAAATTAAAAGCTTTATTACATTTAATACAATGGTTATAGTTTACATTACCATGCAATTCTATAACGTTTTTAGAATTAGCTTTTTGATGTAAACCATCAATGTTTTGGGTAATTATTGCTTTTAGCTTCCCTGATTTTTCAAGGTCCGTTAAATAGTAGTGACCAGGATTAGGTTCTGGATCTATATTAATTATTTTTTCTTTATAAAAATCAAAAAATATTTTTGGTTGATTTAAGAAGAAATTATGACTTAATATCTTCTCAGGACTAAATTTATAAGGTTGATTATATAAACCACCTGGTGACCTAAAGTCTGGCACTCCAGATTCCGTACTGACCCCAGCTCCACCAAGGAAAACAATATTCTCGGCATGATTAATAATTTCAAATAATATTTTTATATCTTTAATTACTTTCATCAGTCAACAAAATGGATAGCTTGTGCGTCTAACCCCATAGCCCCTTCATGGATTAATTCTTGAACAGTTGGATGAGCAAAGACCGTTTCTTGTAAATCTTTGGCTGTCAAACCGTTTTTAATCGCTATAGTTATTGAGGCAATTAGATTATCAGCTTCTTTACCAAACACCATGCCACCAATTAGTTTCTTAGTATTTTTATTTCTTAATAGTTTTATATATCCAGCTTCAGCTTCCATTATTAAAGCTCTCCCGTTAGCTGAATAAGGTACTTTTACCACTTCATAGTCGATTTCTTCATTTTTACAAATCTCTTCAGTTTTACCGACAGTTGCGATTTGAGGACTTGTAAAAATCACTGCAGGAATACAGTCATAATCCATAGTTTTATTTTCGCCTAAAATATTATCTACTGCGACAATACCTTGATGACTAGCAACATGAGCTAATTGCATTATGTTTGTTACATCACCTATGGCATATATATTATCTACATTAGTTTTTAGATGTTTGTCAACACTTATACCTTTTCTTAAGTCGTGTAAAAGAGTTGTATTATCTAATCCTAATCCATTCATATTAGGAACTCTACCAACTGCTTCTAGTACCATATCAGCTTCCAAAGTTTTTTCTTTACCCTTTTGAGTGAAATGAACTAAAGCTCTTCCTTCTACTTTTTCGATTTTAGTAACTGCTGCATTATTTAATATTGAAATATTTAATTGTTTAGCATAGCGCATCAATCTCATACTGAATTCGCGATCCACTCCAGGTAACACTCTAGGTAGGAATTCAATAACATTAACTTTGACTCCAAAGCTTGCATAGATAAATGCAAATTCCATTCCTATAATCCCTCCACCAATAACATTCAAAGTTTCTGGTAGGTGTTTATTCTCCAATAATACTTCTGAGTCTATCACTAAATCTAGTTCAATTCCAGGAATTGGTAAGTGTTTTGTCATTGACCCAGTCGCTATTATTATGTCTTTAGCATTAATTAAGAATTCTTCCTCGCCAACGACCTTTATTACTTTATCATTTTCAAAATTAGCATAACCTTTAATTATATTAACATTATATTTTTCAAGTAGGTATTCAATCCCTTTAATTAACTTATCTTTAACTTCATCTTTATTATCAATAATCTTACCCATATCAAAACTAGGATTTTCTAATGAAATTCCTTGTTTTTCTGAATGTAATATTTCTTGATATAATTCAGCTGATCTAACCAAAGCTTTTGTAGGAATACAACCTTCGTTTAAACAGGTACCACCTATTCGCTTTCCATCGGCCAAAGTAACATTTAATCCCTTTTTAGCTGCATATATAGCTGATACATATCCTCCTGGACCAGCACCAATTATTAATAAATCTGTATTAATGTTTCCCATATTAGTTCCTCCAATATTTGAATATCTTTCTAAGTAAAATTATAACAGTTTTCAGTAACATTATCAATTGATAAGTCTAAAGATTAAAGGGAACCAGTTTAGGCTCCCATATAGTAATTAAATTTAGTTAAATGTTTCTATATTTTCATTTCTTGGTTTTTTGTATAATTTGCCAAATAATTCTTTAAGTGGTCGATAGAATAGTAAGAATGTAGCCACTGAATTAGCCGCCATTCCCATTTCGAAAATAAAGTCTGCTTTTACATATATCCAGAAATTAAAGTTTGATTGAATTAACATCGCGCTTGGTATAAATGACCAACCATAGACGAATGCAAATAATACAGCGACTATAAATAGTGCATAATCAGGTTTCTTTCTTAATGCCCTCGCAACTATAGCGAGTAGTAACCAAGTAATTATCATTGGTGGTGTGTATAACAAACTAAAACTACCCATGATAAGATTATCTAAGATTACATATCCAATCACCAAAGGAACCATCTCTTTATATGACAAAAAGTGAGCATAAACTATAATCAAGATTACAGTTAACTGCACTTGTGGTATAAATACTAATAATTCTTCTTGGATAACTAAAATAGCAAGAAGCATCGACGTTAACGTGATGCTTCTTATACTACTTTTAGTTTTAGTAAGATTCAAGCTTAAATTGATACACAGCTCCATTAACTAGATCTGTTGCATCAACACCTGTTGAAGCGTACGAACCATCAATATAGAATGCAATATATTCATTTGCATCAGTATCGGCAGTTAATACAGAAATCCCCGTTAAATAGCGACCATAGGTACTTTCTTCATAGGCAATCATGAAATTTTCTGCTAGAAGATCAAATAATACATCGCCATCAAAATACTCTACAGCAATAGTTGCTGAAACGTATTCTGTTTCTACTTCTGATGTGTCCATATCATCTCCTGATGTGTACACTTCAAAAGTTACAGTTCCTAAAGCAACCTCTACGGTTGTTGTCACTGTAGTTTCTGTTGTTACTGTTGTTGCTGCTTTCGTTGTTTCTGTTTGAACGCATCCCATAAATAAAGGAACGATCAATAAGAATAGCAATAAGCCCAGTGCTTTTCTTTTCATCCTTGTCTCCTTAAAATGTATTTAACAAATAGGTAGGTCTCCCGACTTATCTTCTACCATCTATACTCCTTCTTGTTTTACCAATGGTTTAGTATAGACATTCGAATTACGGTTGCTGGTACAGTTCAGGATTTTCACCTGGTTCCCTGTTATGCACCTATTTACTATCAAGATATTCAGTTTTTTCGATATATATCCAACGTTATATTATAAGTTTATTTAGTCTTTAATTAAGACAATAATATTATAGTGTTTTATTCCCTATATTACAAGTGCTTTATACTATTGTTTTTAAGTTTTTTTAAAATATGCACTTAAAAAATCTTACCAAAGAAAAAAGCAAAGAATTCTTTGCTTTATCTTATTATTTATTCAAGTAAACTAAAATCTTCTTTACCGACTCCACATAATGGGCAAACCCAATCTTCAGGAATGTCTTTAAATTCTGTTCCAGCTTCAATGCCACTGTCTGGGTCGCCTAATACTGGATCATATACATATCCACATACATCACAAATATATTTCATAGCTTTCCTCCTATATTTATTTCTATTTTTATTATACAAGATTTGTTTTGTATTTACTACTGAGTTGCAAGTTTTTCTAAAAATATCAACATATATTTATGCTAACATACATATAAATATGAAAATACGCAATCTAAATCAAATTAAAAAGAAAATCAACTAAGTTAATTTTCTTATCTCTTCTATTATCAATGTTACATGTTCTTTAATTTGGTCATTTACTTCTTGGTATAATGGCCCTTCTGAATCTTTCACAAAATAGCCTTTATAATCAATGAGTTTTTTTGCGCCTTTATTGATTAATCTAGATTCTATTTTCTCAGCTGCGTATCCAAATTTATTTATCATCTTCAATAGAAACTTGGAAGTAATATCGGCTATGTTAGCTCGGGTGTCAAAAGCGAAGAAAAACTTGTCTTGAAAGTCATTCTTTTTTAGTGCTTTTTTGATTTTAGCAGTCATAGTAAAAGCCCTTGTTGGAGAACCGACAATAAACACATCTGTATTAGTGATTTGTTCTTGTGTTAACACATCAACTTTTATTAGGTCTGGATTAAAATCCTTAAGGTTGTCTCTAAGTCTTTCCGCTACTTTTTGAGTATTCCCATAAAATGTATCATAGACGATTAAAATTTTCATTGTCACTACCTCCATATAAAAAGTATACAATATTTTTTTAAAAAAAAAGTTAAAAGCAGAAAATAATCTGCTTTTTTACTTAATTTTTCTTAAATTCAAGTCTGCTTTTCTTCTATTAACTGAATCAGCAATCTCAGCAGGAATAATAAGTTTCCCTTCACCTATTAATTCAAGTCTTATTGCCGTGTATGCAATCGCATCAATTTCTATAGATTGCAGTGCGTTTGGCAAGATATCTTTTTTACTTAGAGGTTGCTTATAACTTGTAAAATCTGATTCCCATTCTTTTAAAATTTCTACGGTTTCACATGATTCTAAAGGTTTACTTATTTGGAACCATTGATAGGCGTGTCTTCCTTCATGAATTAAGGAAGCTACTAATTCCAATTCACTAACTTGATCAATCAGATCTCGATTGAATATTATTAGATTTCTTTCCTTTTCAAACAATGATAGTACTCTCTCATAGTTTTCAGGTAGATTAGCAAATACAACTTCACAAGGTTTTCTTCCTTGGTTAAGAGCCGCAGCTACTTCTAACTTATACAAATAACTTTCAGAAACCATTATAACCTCCGCATATACTTAAAGTAAGGTAATCGCAACATATAGATATACGTTTTTCTGAGATACTAAACTATACAACTACCAAATCCAATTATATATTAGATAGGTTAATAACGATATTATCGTCGATAAAGTGCTTCCCCATATAAGGTCAACGACAGTTACAATGACCGGCCAATTCTTAAGTGTTGAAAGATTAGTTAAATCATAGGTCGCATAACCTATGAAACCGAACAAAGCCCCGCCTAAAATGATTTGACCGATACTTTCAGCTTCAATACCTGGTTTTATAACAAAATACACCAATCCTACAATGAATATCAAATAGAAAACCAAAGCAACTATTAGGTTTGGTTTATCTTTCATTAAGAATCCTAGATGCTTTTTGTAAAATTTATTAGCTATTAAACTTAACCAGACAATATCAACCAATAAAAATACGATAAATCCTATTAAATACATTTTAAAAAATTCCATATATCCCCCCTATTTACTTCTTCCTAAGAAAGGTATGAATGCACTTGTTTTTTTTGCATATTCATCCCAACCAGGTTTTTTTGACATTTTTCTTTCTAACATCGGTACTCCACTAACAAACCTTAACAAGAATGTAATGATTATGGGACTGATTGCTAGATACCATAAAGATAAATCACTAATAATAATTACTAGAAAAATTCCCCACCACATTACTGCTTCTCCAAAATAATTTGGATGTCTTGTATATTTCCATAGTCCTGTGGTCAATAGTTTTCCTCTATTTTCTGAGTTCTTGATATGTTGTTTTAATTCATAGTCTCCTTTAGCTTCAAAATAGAAGCCAATGATCCATATAACAACACCAATGACCATCAACCATGAAAATGCTATATCATAGATATTTACATAAAAGGCGCCAACACCAACTGTTAGCATAAACAGTCCTTGAAACATATATACCTGGAAGAATGCTCTAGGTATAACATATTTACCCCATTCTTTTCGCCAATTCTTATATCTAAAATCTTCTTCTTTAAATAAATTCCGTTTTAATATGGTGTAAAAAAGTCTAAGTCCCCATATAGTTACCATAGTATTAACTATTATTTTTGAGACTGTATAATCCTTACTTATAAAGAATAAGACCCAAACTGTTAAAACAAATCCAAATCCCCAGCCAATATCAACTATACTATTGTTTTTTATGATTGTACCAACTATAAAAAACAAAAGAAAGTAGATAAAGACAACTATTAGTGCATTTAACATAATATTCCTCCTTATTTTCTAATATATCCAATAGCGACTGTACCAACACCACTATGTATCGCTGTTGCACTTGATACATCTGCCGTATATTCAGGTCCCTTACCAATAATCTCAGTAAATAATTCTGAATACTCATTTGCTAATTCACTATTTAGACAGTGCACCAATGAATAAGAATCTATACCTCCAGATGCCATTTCTTTTCTAATTAGTTTCGTTATTTTTTTTGTGATTGCTTTTTTAGAAAAACCTATTCCAAAGGCTGCGCCCTTTCCAGATGAATCTAAAGACATGATTGGTCTCATTCCTAAGAAATTTCCTATCTTACCAACAACCTTTGGTAATCGGCCACTCATCATTGCGTATTTAAATGTTTTTAAACATACTAATATTTTAGTCTTCTTTTTTTGTTCTTCTATATAGTCAGCTACTTCATCAAAACTTTTACCTTGTTCTAATAAATCCACTGCTTTCTTAACCAACAATCCTTCAGTAACTGAATTGTTTAATGTATCTATTACTCTAATTTTTTTACCTGGTTTTATTGCTTTTTTTGCCTGTTCAGCTAGCATAATATGAGTTGCACTTAAATTACCTGAAACAGTTAAAACTAGCATTTCATCAAAGTGCTCCAACAGTCTATCATAAAGATCATGAACGTATTTTACTGAAGGTGTCGATGTTGTTGGATATTCGCTTATTTTAGGGATTAAATCAAATAGTATCTCATTATTAATTGTTAGTTTATCAAAATACTCAATCCCATCTACTTTGACATTAATAGGCACAACAACTATATTGTGTTTGTTAATAAAATCAATGTCAAGATCGCTGATTGAATCCGTTACAACTACTGTTTTGCTAGTTGAATTATTTAATGCTATATCTTGAATCATATTATCAACTTTTTGAGTAATGATTTTACCATGATTTCTTAATTCTGAAAATACTAATTCAGGAGTGTCAGTATGGATATGGATTCTAAATATATTCAACCCTTTGGCGATAATTAAACTGTCACCATAGCTATCTAATGCTTTTCTTAAATCGGATTCATTTAAATTACCTTTTGCTTTAACTAATCCTTCAGTACAGTATCTAAATGATATATTTTCATCATGTGTATCCGTATGATCTATAACTACTTCTTCATAGTTAACTGCTTCAATTGCCTCATTATTATAATAACTATTAATACCTTTTAGAAACAACACAAAACCCATTGCTCCACTATCAACAACATTATGTTTCTTTAATATTAGTAAAGTTTCCTTAGTTCTTTCCAAACTTAATTTTGCTATTTTAAATGCCTGTTCAAAAACCAGTTTGATTGTAAGTATATTTTTTTTAATCGAAGATATTAAACTTTGTGCCCACTCTCTTATAACCGTTATCATTGTACCTTCAACAGGATTACTTAGTGATGAATAAATATATTTGACACTTTGATTTACCATATTTGCAAATTCTTGAATTGTAACTCTTGCTTTCCCGGTTGAAGCTGTTACTAATCCATTAACAAACTGTGCAAAGATAACCCCACTATTACCTCTAGCTCCATACATAGCTGATTCACTTATTGATTCTAATGTTAAATGGAAATGATCTTCTTGTTTTGCTTTTTGAGAAATCGCCTGCATAGTAGACGCAAGATTGTTACCAGTATCATTATCAGGTACTGGAAACACATTGATGTCATTAAGAACTTTTCTTTTTTGAAGAATATTTACAGTTCCATAGTTAAACATTTGATATAGGTCTTTTCCGTCAATATATTCCATAATGGTACTCCTATCAAAAAATTTGTCATCAATTCATTCTATACATAATTCACTTAATTACTGTGTCTGTCATATATATTATATTATATCATATTCATATTTTAATTTGTGTAATTATGATTGAATTAAAAAAAATATATACAATTGGATATTAATTTAATTTCGTAAAGTATTTTGCTTAATTATGTCTAACCATATCTCAAAACTTCGTTACCTCAAAAAGATTCCTTCTTACTGTATTAGTTATTATATCAAAAAACCATACTAGATTTTATTCTAATATGGCCCTTTCATTTAATTGTCTGTTTTTAGGTTACACTTTCTGTTTATAGCCCTTTTCTTTATATATATTTGCTTATTTAGATAGGTTTTTATATCTTTCTTCAATAACTTTGCAGATTTTTACGAATTCTTCACCTTGGAACATATCGTCAACTTTAAGGTAAAGTATTTTTTCTTTAGGTACTTTATAATTTTTAAAAATCCTATCTAATACCTCATAGTAGTTCTTATAATGAAAGGTCAAATATTCGTGTTGACCCTTTTCAATGTCTCTTCCTCTTTTTCTTACGTTATCAAACAACTGATCAGTTTCTCTTACAATAACTAGATGGATATCTACATCAGGAATTCTTTTTAGGTGTTCGTCTGCTATAGCGTAGGTTAGCGCTACTTCGTAAGCAGACATAATACCTTCTAGTCTGAGTAACTCTGTAAATACTAAGTTAGAAAACAACGTTGAATCACAAACACAAGATTTTTCATTTCTTGATCTCCACATTAGAAGGAATAGAGAACTATAGAATGCATTTTGACTTAACAATGCAAATTTTTCTTTATCTTCATAAAATAATGGTAAAAACTCATTTTTTTCAACTGGCTCCTCAATTAATGGAACGTTATAGTGTTCAGATAATAATTTAGAAAGTGTAGATTTACCACACCCTATTGGTCCTATGATGCCTATTCTCATTTTAGTCTCCTTAGTATATACAAACTTAAGATAATTATACATAAATTCCAGATGTAAGTCAAAAGGATTTCAAGAAATTTATAAGAAAAAAAGGTATAGTCTATTCCACTATACCTTTATTAATTAATTAGATGTATTTGAAATGAATTCTAAACTGAATATCCTAATTCATCTTCATTACTACTGTTTATATTATCATCATAGGAATAAGTATTTTTAATTTTAATTAACTTTATTTAATATAATTAAATACATGATTACTAGTAAATAGATATATCAAAGTCCTAGATAAAGCTTTTTCTACATCATACCCCATATCAAATAGAAAAAGATGTCAGTAGTTTACATATCATTTTACATGTCTACTAAAATCTTATCATTTCACCTAATAGGCTGACATTTATGTATTTATAATAGTTTTTCCATTATTATTTCATTGTAATAATTATCATCAATTTTGACTTTTTTGGTAAACATACCAATTCTCTTAAAACCAACTTTTTCATAAAGATGAATTGCGTACTTATTGTCTTCTCTAACTTCTAATGTTACATTTTTAATCATCTTGTTTGTACGACAATAGTTAAGTATGTGATTTGTCATATGATTACCTATCCCAATGTTCCAGTAATCTTTCATGATTGAGATTCCAAGCGTTACATTATGTTCAATTCTAGATCTAGCATTACCTTGAAACCCAGAAATACAAACAATCTTTCCATCGACCTTTCCAATAAATGACTTACTATTTATCGATTTCTGATTTTTTCTTAGATATTCTTCTTCCTGTTCAACCGTAAATGGTACGCCATTGGAGTCGATAATAAGGTTATCTGATTCACTGCCAATTTGTTTTAATGCGGCTAGAATCTCTAAAGCGTCTTTAGGGTCTCCTTCAGAGATTTCAAGTATCTTTTTATTCTTTAGAAATTCCATTTTATCACTCCTTTGAATAATTATATCAAAATATTCTTAAATTTTCAAAGATGAATTTATTCAAAAATTCCTGTTGAAAAATATTTTTCTCCAGCATCAGGAAATATCATAACGATATTCTTATTTTCTAGTTTATTGTCTTTTATATATTTAATTGTTGCTTGAAGCACAGCTCCCGATGATATGCCCAAAGATATACCTTCGAGTTTCGGGCATTCTCTAGTTGTGCTATAGGCAGCTTCATCACTTACAGTTATAACATCATCTAGGATAGATATATCTAGTATTTCCGGAATGAATCCAGCTCCTATTCCTTGAATTTTATGTTTCCCAGGATTATTTCCACTAATTATACTTGAATTAAGTGGTTCAACACCAATGATTTTAATGCCTAAACTATATTTTTTAAAATATGTATTTAATCCGGTGATTGTACCACCAGTTCCTATTCCAGCTATAATATAATCAACTTTTCCATCAAGGTCTTCTAAAATTTCTGGTCCTGTAGTCACATAGTGAGCATAGGGATTCATTTTATTAGAAAACTGACTAGGTATTACAGCGTTCTTAATGTTACCTTTTAAGTCTTCAGCTTTTGCCTGAGACCCTTTAATACCATTACTACCCGGAGTTAAGATTATTTCCGCTCCATAGAGACGCATATAATCAATTCTCTCCTTAGATAGACTATCAGGCATAACTAGAATACAACGATATCCAAAGTACGCTGAGATCATCGCTAAGGCTATTCCTGTGTTACCACTGGTTGCTTCAATTATAACTGAACCAACTTTGATTACATCTCTATCTCTTAAATCCTTAAGCATATAATAAGCTGGTCTTGTTTTAACCGAGTTACTTGGATTAAAACTTTCTAGTTTAGCATAGATTCTAGATTTTAGATTATACTTTTCTTCATACTTATTAAGTCTAACAAGTGGAGTCTTTCCAATTGTTTCTAAGATATTATTATACACTGGCATTTTTAATATTACTCCTTAATTCAAGTTCTGGTTTTTTACTAGTTACTAAACAGTTATCTGGTATTGATTCTGTCAGCAAAACATTTGAACCTATGACTGAGTTTTTACCGATTACAGTCTTTCCGCCTAGTATCGATGCATTGGAATAAATAGTCACATCATTTTGGATAGTTGGATGGCGTTTTGTGCCTTTTAGTGATTGACCTTTTCTTAGAGACATAGCTCCTAAAGTTACACCTTGATAAATTTTTACTCTATCGCCAATTTTGGTGGTTTCCCCAATAACTACTCCGGTACCATGATCAATGAAAAAGCTCTCACCAATTTCAGCTCTTGGATTGATATCTATCCCGGTTTCACGATGAGCAAATTCACTCATCATTCTTGGTAATACCATTACTCCTAATTGAGCTAATAGGTGAGCCATGCGATATACAATTATTGCGTAAATACCAGGGTAAGATATAATAATTTGATCTCGATTTAACGCAGCTGGATCACCTTGATAATGCGCTTCAACATCCAACGCTATTAATCTTCTCATCTCCGGTATTTCTTTAATATATTTTTGACAAAGGTCACAAGATTCTCTTTCGAACAACCTCGCTTTACTTTCATCAGCTAGGTATAATCTTGAATAATTAATTTGTTTTCTTAAAACTCTTCTTAATCTGCTTGCTGTTCTAGTAATTGTAAATGTTGAGGCTGTCTCTTTAATATTACTGTTTGCGAAGTATCCTGGGAAGATTAATTCTTTTGTTAACTTGATAATCTTTTTTATTTCACTATTTTGTGGAATCTTACAAGCGCAGTGATCCTTCTTAATAATAGTATTTTTATATGATTTTAACAGACTTTCTACTAATTGTTTTGTTTTCATTTTTATCACTCCTATTTTTATTATATCATAGGCAGTAATTTTACCTTTCAATATTGAACTATAAAGGTGTTTCATATTGCGCATAAAAAAAACGAATTAGTGGAAAAATACTAATTCGTTTTATGTTTTATCAATAAGCTTGTAGTTTTTCTTCTTTTCTTAGGGTTCTTAGTGTACCTTCAGCTAATGCTCGCATTTCATCTTCACCTGGATAGATAAATACAGGTACTATTTTATCTAAATAAGATTTCAAATAGTTAATGAAGTATTTACTGTGAGCTACACCTCCAGTTATTAGAACTGCATCCACATTTCCTTTACAAGCAAAATATAGAGCACCTATTTGTTTTACTACATTGTATCCCATGGCTTCGAAATAGAACTGAGCTTCTGTATCACCTTCACTAATTCTTTTTTCTATCTCAACACCTGAGTTTGTTCCTAGGTAAGATACTAAACCACCTTTACCAACTAATAATTTATGAATTTGTTCTTTAGTATAATCTCCAGAGAAACATAAATCGACTAATGGAAAAGTTGGAATAGTTCCGGTTCTTTCCGGAGAGAAAGGTCCATCTCCACCCAAAGCATTGTTAACGTCTATGACTCTACCTTTACGGTGAAGTCCTACACTAATTCCACCACCTAAATGACAAACGATAATATTCATATCTTCATAGTTATTACCCATCGTTTTAGCATGTCTTTTTGCAGTAGCTTTTTGGTTAAGTGCATGAAAAATACTTTTTCTTTCAATTAGTTTTAGTCCAGAAACTCTTGAGATATCTTCAAATTCATCAATAACTACTGGATCCACTATATAAGCTGGTCTGTTTAATGGTTTAGCAAAACTTGAAGCTAAAAGTGCTCCTAAGTTAGATGCGTGAGTACCATATTTACAGGTTCTTAGATCATTTAACATCTTTTCTGTAACCAAGTAGGTTCCACCATTGTACAACGGTTTTAGCATCCCACCTCTACCTACAAATATATCAATTTGATTTATCTGGTATTTATGATCAATTAGAAAATCAAGTATTACTTGTTTTCTAAAGTCTAATTGGTCAATTAGATTATCAAATTTGTCTAGTTCATGAACATCATGTCTAAGTGTAGCTTCTTGAATTAATTTATCATTCAAATAAAGCGCAACTTTAGTTGACGTGCTACCAGGATTAATTACTAGGAGTAGAAAGTCCATCTTTATTCACCACCGCCAATATTATAGAATTTAGTTTAGCTTCAGCAGTATCTGCTCTTGAGGTAAGTACGATAGGAACTTTAGCTCCCATGATTATACCTGCAGATTTACCACTTCCTAAAAATACACTTGTTTTGTAAAAAATGTTACCCCCATCTAAATTAGGGAATATTAATATATCACATACTCCAGCAACTGGAGATTTGATATTTTTATGTTTAACTGAGTCCATGGATACTAAATTATCAATGGCAAAAGGTCCGTCGATTAAAAAATCTATGTTTTTGTCTTTGTAATATTCAACAATCTTTTGAGCATCCACAGTTGATTCTATTTTAGGATTAACCTTTTCTACAGCTGATACTATTCCTACTTTAGGTTGATTGTAACCTAGTGTTTTGGCTAGTTTTACAGCTGCTTCTACTATTAAAATTTTTTGTTCAACGTTAGGAGTGATATTCATAGCTCCATCAGTAGCGAACAGAATTCTATCCATTGTTGGGAAGCTTACGATTCCAACATGTGATAATAGTTTACTATCTCTAATCCCATATTCTTTATTTACAACACCTTTAAGTAATACCTTAGTGTCGATTAAACCCTTCATTAAGATATCAACTTCATTATTGTTGACCATATCCATACCTATTTTTGTTGCTAGGTTAGGATCTGATTCATCAATAATTTGGTAAGGCTGTTTTAAATCAAATTCTTTTGCTAATACACTTATTTCATTTGCTTTACCTATTAAAATAGGCTCAACGATTCCAAAATCTGATGCAGCTTTTACTGCTTTTATTACGTGGTCATCATGAGCAAACACAACAGCCATTTTTTTTCTGCCAGCACTTTTAGCTAGATTTTTTAAATCATCCAAATTTCTAAGCATATTTTACTCCTGCATCTCTTACAAATTTTTTTCCAGCTTCAATTGCTTTTATATTTATTTCTACTAAGCTAGCTTTTTTAACTCCAAGGATTTTTTTTACGATAGCATGAATAGTTTCATCAGAGAACATCTTAGTTAATTCTAAATAAGCACCCATCATAACCATGTTCGCAACTTTAATGTTTCCTAATTCTGAAGCGATATCATTTACTGGTACACCTAAACATAGTTGATTGCAATCTGTAACTTCATCTTTTATAATTGTAGAGTTAAATAGAATTAGTCCGTCTTCAGTAACGTTGTTTCTGAATTTTTCTAATGAGGGTCCATTAAAAGCAACTAAATGATCTGCGTTTTTAAATACTGGTGAATTAATTTGTTTATTGGAAACAATAACAGAACAGTTAGCTGTTCCGCCTCTGGTTTCAGGTCCATATGAAGGGAACCATAATCCGAACAATTCATCTTTAGTAGCTGAGTATGCTAGGATTTGTCCAAACATCATTACACCTTGTCCACCAAATCCTGCAACTTTAATATTTTTAGCATCATTCATTGTCTTCACCTTTATCCTTGAATATTCCAAGTGGAAACTCAGGAATCATATCTGATTGAACCCATTTAAGAGCGTCAGTAGGTTTCATACCCCAGTTAACTGGACAAGTTGATAAAACCTCAATCATTGTGAATCCGCGTTTTTCTTCTTGATATTGGAAAGCTTTTTTGATTGCTTTTTTAGCTTTTATAACATTTTTTGGATTATGAACAGATACTCTTTCTAAATATGCAACACCTTTAATTGTAGCGAACATTTCACTAATCTTAATAGGGTTACCATGTTGAGCAAAGTTTCTACCATCTTGACTTGTTGTTGTTTTTTGACCAATAAGTGAAGTTGGAGCCATTTGTCCACCTGTCATACCATAGATAGCATTATTAACAAAAATAACTGTAATATTTTCTCCACGATTTGCAGCATGGATTGTTTCTGCGATACCAATACTTGCTAAGTCACCATCACCTTGATAGGTGAAAACGATGTTTTCAGGTAATACTCTTTTAATTCCAGTTGCTTCGGCACAAGCTCTACCATGTGGAGCTTGTTGAGCATCGCAATTAAAGAATTGATAACTAAATACAGAACAACCAACTGATGCTATGGCAATTGCTTTATCTAATAAGCCAAGTTCTACTAGTGATTCTGCTACCAATTTATGGATAATACCATGAGTACACCCTGGGCAATAAGTAAGTGGTGTATCAGTTAAACCTTTTGATTTTTCATATTTAACAATCATATTATTTCACCACCTTTGATTCAAAATTAATAATTGCATCAACAATTTCTTCTGGGTCAGGTAACATTCCGCCGGCTCTACCGAAGAATCCAACTTTATGTCTACCGTTATTAGAGATTAGTACATCATCTAACATTTGTCCCATGCTTAATTCACAACATAATATACCTTTAGCGGTTTCTGGAATTTCTTTGAAAGCAGCTTTAGGGTAAGGCCATAATGTGATTGGTCTTATCATACCAACATTAATGCCTTTTTCTGATAACATTTCAATTGCTGAACGACAAATTCTAGCCATTGTTCCATAGGCTACGATAACATAGTCAGCGTTTTCCATATTAACCATTTCATATTTTGTTTCATTCTTTTTGATTAAATCGTATTTTTCAAAAAGATGAATATTATGGTTTTCTAATTGAACTGGATCTATATGCAATGAACTTGCTACATTTCTTTTGCCAGGATGATTTCTAGTTCCATTAGTAGCCCAATCTTTTTCCGGTAAAAATCTTTCTTTTACAGGCCTGTCAAAATCAACTGATTCCATCATTTGACCGATTAATCCATCAACTAGTACTAAAACAGGATTTCTGTAATAATCTGCAACATTGAAAGAATCTTTCATGATATCAATTGTTTCTTGGATTGATTCTGGTGCATAAACAATTAAATTATAATCGCCATTACCGCCACCTCTAGTTGCTTGATAGTAATCACCTTGTGCAGGTTGAATACTTCCAAGACCAGGGCCACCTCTCATTACTGAGCAGATAACACAAGGTAGTTCAGCCGCAGCTATATAACTTATACCTTCTTGTTTAAGGGCAATACCAGGGCTTGAGCTACTTGTCATAGCTCTTTTACCAGCACCTGCTGCGCCATAAACCATATTTATAGCTGAAACTTCAGATTCAGCTTGTAAGAATACTTTTCCCGCTTCAAACATATGTTTTGATAAGTATTCAGGAACTTCATTTTGTGGTGTTATTGGATAACCATAGAAAGCGTCAACGCCGCCTTTTATAGCAGCTAAAGCGATAGCTTCGTTACCTTTCATTAATACTTTAGCCATTATTTATTCACCTCTACTTTTATAACTGAGTCAGGACACATCATTGCGCAGAATCCACAACCAATACATTTATCAGGGTCTGAAACCTTAATAATGTTATATCCTTTTTTGTTTAGCGTTTCTTTGTCTTGATACAAAATCTTTGTTGGACAAACATCAACACATAACAAACACCCTTTACATAATTCATAATTAAATGTTACTTTTCCTTTTGGCATATTCTTCCTCCTATAACCAAGTTTTTCTGAAATATAATTTTAATTTTAATATTTTACCAGAAAATATTAAATTATCCGCAATATTAAGTTTTTCCCAGATTGCAGTGTATACAACTGGTAATTTCGTGATGCTACTTACTTCTTTGATAATTTTTTCTCCTGCTTGAATTTCTACCAAAGTTGTGTCTCTCAATAGATTTGAGTTATTTATTAGGCCAGTTACTTTAAATCCACCCATACCTTCTATCTTATTGATTAATTTTACTATCTTTTCGACAGAACTTGTTTCCATTCTATAGATATTTACAACTAAAAACAAATCAAAATCATGACCATGGTAATCGTCAAATTGTCTTAGTAATTTAGCTCCTTGGTCATTTCCGCCTAAATCGTAGATTGCTTTTAAAGATTTATCATGAAATGGTTTGAAGATTTTACCCGAAATATAAGGCATATCTAAATGCATCTTGTGACCTAAAGTACTAGAGATTGATTCTATATTGTATTTAGCTAACTCGTCTTCCATTTCTCTGCTTCTGAAATATGGATTTATGATATCTAAATCAATTACTATATCCATTTTTTTTTGGATTGCTAAATTAACTGTGAGTTCTGATTTGCCTGACCCATAATAACCAGTTAAGAATGTAATATTTTTCATATCAGCCATAATAAAAACACTTTTTAATAAAAAGTGATTATATTTTCCCTTTTCTATAATCAAATATAAATATTTGGTCTTTACATAAATAAAGTTTTCTTTTTTCATAGAAAACGCTTACAGGAGTATTATATCATTTTTAATCTAAAAATCAAATAAAAACTACTCCTAATTTCACAAATTTTTAAAGTAATATATTTTGAATATATAAGCATAATAATACTTAACAGTCAAGCACTGAATTACGAACATATATATTTTGCTTCCCATGTCTAAATTGACATCCTTTCAATATATCTATATAATGACAAGTAGTTGGTATATAAACAAAAAAATGAGAAATTTAAGGAAGTCGTCTTTAAATAAGATCAACATTAGAGAGATTTTTTAGAAGTGAAGCATTTTCTGTAATCATTATTGTAACTATTTTGATACCAGTTTATTATAATTTTGACTCTATTTTTCCTAATCTAAGAGAAAGATTTGGAATTAGTGATATAGGTGTGTATTTTATTATATGTATTGGAATTGGGATAATTTTGAAAATCGTATCTGAATTGGTAAAATGGTTATTTAGAATAAAACCACTTGACGACAAGTAAAATTATAATATTAGTTACTATTTATACATATTTTAAAAAGAAATTATGGACGAGGTAGATTTAAAAAAATAAGATGCATTATTAGAATTAGTGTAAGGATACAAAAAAATAAGGAGGAAAGAAAAGTGTCAGATTACAGTAAAGAAGAATTAGATAAGATGATGGAAACAACCGATGAAACAATGAAATTTTTTGAAGAAATACAAGAGAAATTTAACAATGGTATTAAAATTACCGATTTGGAATTAGAAAAAGTATCTAAATTCACGAAGACTCCCCTTGAAGAAGTATTATTACTTCTTGAAGAAGAAAAACAAATTGCAATAAAAGACAAAAGATTAGAAGTAATAGAACCAATGCAAGAACTTTTTGATACAGGTAAAACTATTTCAGAAAAAGAGTTAAGTGCTATGGCTAAATCAGTTGATATTACTGTTGAAGAACTCAAAATACTACTTGAAGAAGGAAAGAAAAATTATATTGAAGGTCAAAAACACCTTCAAGAGTATGAAGCCAAAGGCGAGAAATATCAAGCCATGATGGAAGGTTCTGTGGATGTAACAGATGAAGAACTAAAAGAAATTTGCGATTTTTTCCCACATTTAGATTTTGATGAACAAAAAGCAGAAATGGAAGCAATGAAAGTTAAATTAGAAAAATCCAGAATTGCTGCCGAAGAAAGAAAAAACGAATCTATTCTAAAAAAGATTTTCAGATTTATTAAAAGCTTATTTTGACAATAAACAAAATTAAAACAACATTACCCCTTTTCTAGGTAATGTTGTTTTATTTATATATACTTTCATTTTATCTTAAAACTCTATTACTTCTAACTCTGATTAGATGTCTAGATAGTTTTGATTTCTTCTTACACTTTAAAAGTGTTTCTCTTCCTTCGACAGATCTTGCATAAACCACAGCGTATCTACCTTTAACTCTTTTCAAATTTTTAGCTAATAACTCAACACTTTCTTTATTGGCAGATAAATCTTTAGGTACAGAATATGAAGCTGAATAGTTAAAATAGGTTTTCTTACCAATTTTTCTCTTTTTAATTATCACATACCTTGGATTATCTATTTGCGTCATCATTTCATTGATTGCTGCTGCAAATACCGATTTATCTCTTCTTGTACTATTAATTAGACTACAATTAATGTGTCTTGATCTAAAATTTTTCTTAGTTACAACCTTAGATTTCAAAGTTTTAATTTTCTTTAAACTTTTTAAGGTCTCTAACAATATTTTACCCAAAGTATGAACAGATCTTTTAGGACTAAAGTTTCCTGTGGCTTTAGGCAAATATATAATTAAGAAAATAACATAAATAAGAATATATAATAATCCAAACCCTATTCCTATATTAGACTTAATTAGTAAAGGGTATAATAAATATCCTACAAGAAACCCAATAGCGGTCACAAGCACTATAATTAATGCATCCACAATAAATATGTCCAAAGGCCATACTTTAGGCGGCACTTGGCTAACATCTAATATCTCATGCTTAACATCTTTTCTGACAGCAGTTTTCCATTTATTTCTTACAGCGGCTCTGTCGGCAGCATATTTCAACATCGTTTTATTGATTTCCTTAAATCTACTTTCACCATAGATTGGCTTAACAATATCAACTCTTTCTATTCCGCTCTCAATACCTGGTTTTGTAAATACAGGTCCCAAAAAGGTTTTAAATCGTCTTGTTAGTGTATGGAAATCATGTGATATTATCTCAGTCTTTTCATCAACAACTTGTAGGCGGTTAGATTTAGCCACTTTATCAACATCTAAAAAACTAGGTTCAATAGTGGCTAAATGCCAGATTGAAGCTACTTTTTTTGGTTTCGATTTATCAATTCTAATAGCCCTACCACGCATTTGATTGCTTAGCATGAAACTGCCGACAAAACTAGCCAAGATTAATGTATTAATACTCGGTGAATCCCAACCTTCACCAAGTAAAGATTTAGTTCCAATTAAAACTTCAATATATCCAGCTTCAAATAGTTGAGTAAGAATACTTACTTTATCTTTATTAGTAGATTTAAATCTCACAATTCTATATGGCGCATTAGGTAGTTTTTTAGTAGTGAAATGACTATTTGTTACTTTTGTTATTTTTTCTAATTCTTTAAGAATACTTTCGGGAACTATAATTAAAGATCCAGTTAGTAAGGCAATTCTTATATCTTTATCAACGCTTCTTCTAACCTCTTCGAATATAGGTACGGTTCCTATTACAGTATTATCTTCATCGGTACCAATTATATCTATTAAGTCTTTTTTAATATAATCAGTTAAGATTAGCATTCTTAATTCTGTCTTCAATTTAGTGCTTTCAAATTTAGCTATATCAGCTATACTTCTCAACTTACCAATTGAAGATACAATTGTTTTTCTAAGTCTGGTATTTTGTTCTAGGTTTACTTGTTTCTTTTCTATTAATCCTTGTTCTTTTAAAGTGCTATCAATAAACTTAGGTGCAGTATCACCAAAAGCGCTAGGATGTTCAATGATATATTTAAACAGTTGCTCTACGTGTTCAACATCATATTTATTCAAAAAATTTCTTTCTCTTAAAATTTTCTTTAATTTACCCGGAATATGTTTTGAGCGAGCTTTAGCAACGTTTACTAAAGTATAGTATTGTTGGACATCTTCGAAAAGATTATATTTTGGATTAAGATAATCTTTTAAGAATGCTACCATTAGCTTCTTAAAGATCTTATCTCTTAATATTTTGTCTAATGTAGTTATAGCTCTTTTTTTGTAATCCTTCAAATCATCTTTTTCTTCTTTTGATGGATAGTTAAAATATATATAGTCTTGATGTGGACACAGATTTTTTTGAGCTATTAGCTCTGGAACAAAAATTTCTTCATCAATTGTCCCACATAAATTCATGTATCGTTTCCATTCTTGAACACTAGAATCATATGGTGGTGTAGCTGTTAATGAGATGATTGTTATCTTTGTTCCACATTTTCTAATAAACTCAGTTAATGTTTTGTACCACTCTGATCTTAGGTGATGGGCTTCATCTAAACAGATCGTAGTTATGTTATTAACCGTCATTGTTTTAATTAAATCATAATCTAAATAATCTATAACCTTTTTTTGTTCAATTAATTCAGATTCATTTTCTTCTTGATCAAGAAGCTTATTAAAAGCTGCATGTAATCCTTGATAGGTAATCGAAGTTAGTAATCTAGGCTTTTTTAATGAGTAGGATACATAATCGTCAATATTCTCTTCGTCACTTAAAAAACCTTTTTCAAATCTTTCCCCCCATTGATTTCTTATTGTTATCGAAGGGGAAAGAATTAACGCTGGTTTATCTAGATATCTTACTAATTCTATTCCTAGTGTTGTTTTACCACTACCAGGAGCAGCAACTATATGAATCTTTCCATCTTCTAAATGTGTTAAGGTATTATCTAGCACATTTTGTTGGTAATGTCTAAATGTTCCTTTAAACTTAACTTTTGAATAATTTTTCATTTTTCACTCACCCTACTAAAAAATCAATTCTCATTTTTATAAAAGCCAAGATGAATTCTTAGCTAATATTAACGGATAATTGATTTTTTGTATTTAAATCCCTATTAAATTTTACATTTATTTTTGTCACGTTTTCCTCCATGGTAAACCGTTCAAAATAAATCTATATTTTGTTTAGTATATCATATTTAGGTTTCTAAATCTTGTGTACCACTACTTTTTGATAATTTACTTACTTATTATTCATATTAAAAAAGGCATTATTCTTTCTAAGAATAACACCTATTTTTTTTGTGTAACCATCCTAAGAGAGGGGGGCATAGTTTGTCTATGCCCTATTGTAAATTCTTTATGTATTGTGGATTGATTATTAGTTAAATCAATAGCTCACAATTTTTTGAATTTTATTCTATGATTCCATATTCCCAACCTTCAACAACAAATGTACCACTTGCTGCTTCTGTTTGAGCGAACACAATAACTAGATTTAATGCATCTCTTTGAACTTCAGTTAATCCACTTAAATCAAGTACAA
>CAZHSG010000018.1:9417-34297 GCA_964535005.1 uncultured Candidatus Izemoplasmatales bacterium | reverse complement strand
AATTAGTTTACTAAATGGAATCGGTCTCATTTCTGCACTCATTTTTCTTCACCTACTCTATGATTGTTATTCGTTATAAAACGGTTATAACTAGTTTTTAAATTCAAGGTTTTTACCATCTTTTTCTATAATTTTCCAAAGTTTAGCAGCTTCTTTTTTTGCTTCTAAATTTTTATTTTCTATTTCACTTGAGACTTTAAAATTTCTTACAACTATCTTTCCGCTTGCAATAACGTATTCTGGGTTTAAGCTTGGAAACATTCCAAAGAATAGATGTCCAAAAATATTTTCCTTATTCAAAGGTGTAAATTCTTGATAAGGTATACTTATTAAATCTGCATCATAACCTTTTTCAATTTTGCCAATCTTAGTTTTTAATTGACTATTTACATAATCATAACTATTCATAATAGCTTTCTTTATACCGTCAATCGAAAAACCTACAGGATTTTTTGTTTGTAAATGTGCAGAATAGTAAGCATTTAAATATTCCAAAGGCATTGATTGGATTAACCCGTCGTTACCTATCATTAACTTAATGCCTTTGTCTTCCATAAGTCTTATATTTGGAAGCCCAACAGCATTATTCATATTTGATGTTACATTTATTGCTATTGTTGCATCTTTTTCTTTGATAATATCTAATTCTTTTTCACTTACGTTTGCGCAATGAACTAAAATGCTGTTTTCGTTGATTAAATTGAAATCATTAAGTCTTTCAACTACGGTTTTATTATATTTCTTCATAGAATCTTCTTCATCTTTAATGCTTTCAGCTACATGAATATGAATGCCTGCATTATTAAGATTCTCACTTACTTTTTCAAGAGTATCATCTGACAAAGTAAATGAAGCATGTAATCCAAATAGACCTGAACAAGTCTCAGTTTTATTATTTTTAATAAAATCAGCGTTTTCTCTTATCGTATCAGGCACATTGAACCTATCGCTTGTTTCAAAAGCTAGAATAGCTCTCATACCTAACTCATCAACTAAAGCCTTCTTAATTTGGTTTAAAGATCCCAATATATAACTACTAGCATGATGATCAATCAAAGTTGTAGAACCTTTTTTTAGTTGTTCTAACCCAAATGTATATGCTGACAAATACGACATCTTTTCATCTAAAAAATGATCTAATTTCCACCATAACTGTTCCAGAACTTCTCTAAAACTTTTAGGATTGAATGGAACTGACATACCTCTAGCAAAGGCTGAATACAGATGAGTATGACTACATACAAATCCGGGTAAAACTATGTTGTTTTTTAGGTCAATAATCTCATTATACTTTTCTGCTTTAAACCTAGACATATCGCCTATTTCTCTTATTTTTTCATCAAATATTATATATGCGTTTTCTTGATATTTGTGATAATCATAGATACGCGCATTAATTAGTGCTTTCATTTAATCACCTCAGATTTTTTTAGCTATTGGTTGCTGAAAATTCATATTTTTGATTATGAATTTTCCTCGATTAATCGTATGAATTACTCGACCTTTTCTTGGTAGATCTTTATATACAGAATAATCTGTAAACCCATGGAACTCGTCGATTTCATTATCCATTAATTCGTAGATGAAGATATTAGCGAGTTTTCCGATTTCGATGTTGCCTCTATCTTTTAAACCATATAACCTAAAAAGATTGCTAGACATTTTAGGTACTATTGATTTTCCAAATAGGTTATACATTATATCAAATGAAAACTCAATTCCACCAATTCCTAATGGTATATCTCTTAGTATAAATCTATTTTTATCTTCTTTAAAAAATGCACAATGATCCGTTCCGATAGAATAAACATCATTAATATTCTCTCTTAGTTTTATTAATTCATCTTGACTCCTTAAAGGTGGAGCTAAAGTATAAAGGTATCCATCTTCTTTATTTAGACATTCGTTAGTAAATGTAAAATAATGTGGACAGCTTTCTACAAAGAATCTTGTATTTAATACATCAGAGTATTCTGATTTCAATTTTTGTAATGTGTACCCTGAACTCAAATGAACCATATATAGGTATCCTCCGTATTTTCTTACGTAAGACGCTAATTTTAGAGCTTCACTCGTTTCAGATATTGTTGGTCTAGATTTGTTTAGATCATGATAATTGTAATCTTCATCTAATGTGATTAAATCATCATTTTCAATATGAGCTAAAAGAAGAAAATTATATTTTTCCGATAATTTCAATAACTCAATTATGTCCTTATCATAGGTTCTTCTATTAGAATCTGAATAGGTTGTGAATAGTTTCAAAGACTTAATATCTAATTCTTTCATCTTTAAAACAAATTCTTCTAAATTACATTTGGGATTTTTAATAGTTGCATGGAAGAAATAATCCACTACAGATTTTTCAGCATCTTCTAACCTTCTGTTATAGGCAATTTCTAAGTCTACAGGATTATCTACTGGATCTAAGAAATCTATAATCGTAGTAATTCCTCCGTAGGCAGCTTGGATAGATCCAGCAAGAAAATCATCTCTTGAACGAATTCTACCTAAATCTAAATTGAAATGTACGTGTGGATCAATCAATGCTGGCAACACTAAAGAATTAGATGCTTTTACTGTTTCAGCAGCATCCAATAAATCTTCGGTAATTTTAACAATCTTTTCCCCATTAATATAGACATTAGTTTGTCTAAGTTTACCTTCAATATATACTTCTCCATTAATAATTCTTAAATCATACATTTTATCACCTGCTAACTATTTGATATTCCTTGATACAAAACTTTTCTATTAAATCAATTACAAGATCTTCTCTGATTGCGATTAATATATCAACGTTGTTATCTATGGCTCTTTTTAAATGTTTATAATAACCTTTACCCGATAATTCTAATTTACCAACTTCATCGAAGAATAAGGGTGTAACTGATTTATCCAACAAATCATTATATGTTTTGTCGATAAAATCCATTCCTGATTTCAATACCTTATAGGGTCCAATTGAGTATACAGACTCTATTGAGTTATCTTCATAGGTTATTAAATCATTTTGAAAATAATATCTTTCATGGATCATAAATGGGAATTCAAAGTTATCAGATAACCTAATTCCATTAAAACCATAAACATCTGTATCAATCATAATTTTTTTTGATATTATTCCATCACCTATTTGATTTGCTTTATATATTTCTTTTAATCTTGAAGTTTTTCCTGAGTTAATCTTCCCAGTAACGATTTTTATCACTAAAAACACTCCTCATATGTGAATGATTCTTTTTATTGTGGGAAATAGCAAGTATTTCTGAAGCGATAGAAATCGCTATTTCTTCAGGGCTACCTCCACCTAAATCTAAACCAATAGGAGAATAAAAATAACTCAAATCAATATCTTTACCAAATTTTTCATAGGTAGATTTTAAATAGTCATTTAGTTTATCAGGACTACATAACATACCCATATATTTTGGTTTTAAATCTAATTCTATTACTTTGTTTATTACATGATAATCATATTTATGGCTTGGCGTACAAACAATAATAAAACTACTTGGTTTCAAGCCAACTTCGGTAATATATTCCACAAATGGTTTATGAACTAAAATGTCAGCATTTTGGAAATTGTTTATAACCGCTTCTCTTTCATCAATAACAGTTACGTGAAAAGCCATGGTTTTTAAAACATTTACTAGAGCTTGCCCAACATGACCAGCCCCAAATACATAGATTGTTTCCTTTGGACCGATGTACTCGTAAAATAAAGTTACCTTTCCACCACAAGCCATAGGTAAGGTTTTTGTTTCTAAGGAGACTTTACCTTCATCTAACAGATAGGTTTCTAAAAGATTTTCTCTTGTTTTGATGAGGTCTTTACATTTTTCTCTAGCATAATATTCCAAAGCTCCTCCTCCAACGGTTCCGAAAGCTTTATCAGTTTCTAGATAAATCATTTTTTTTCCAACCTCAACTGGACCACTGCCTTCTTTAAATACGGCCGTGACCAAGATTAGAGTAATATTTTGTTTACGGTATTTTGAAATTTGATCATAAATACTCATAAATCTCTCCTTCTATGCGACTACAGTTACGATAACAGCTAGCACTAAAACTGCAACTGAGATAGCTGGGTTGATATTGGCAAAAATACTTCTTTTTGAATTATTACTCACATATTTATCTAAATAATGGAATCCAAATGCAATACCTGCACTTAATAAACCGAATAAGACTGTATATTCAAAAGTTGCATAGAAAGTAACTAAATAACTAGATACAAATCCAGTAGTTAAATATTGGATTCCCATATATCCAAGATATAAAGCTCTCCAACCAATACTAGCTAGAACAAATCCAGATACCTTAGATTTCGTGTCGTCCTTACTAAGTATTCCAACTACAGCTACAACCAACAATGATTCAAGAATTATTGAGATCATTGGATTGATAATTTTGAATGGTGAGAAATAAGGTAAAAATAAGTTAATTGATTTTATTGCAGCTGCTACTACACCTATGAATACTAGAGACATTTTTGATTGTGTTACTGTATATGCTTTATACAGGATAAAACTAACTATAGGAAATAGTATTGTACCCGAAATAAATATCGGTAAAAAATGTAAGACATACCCTAAAGTAGCTTCAATTATTCCCCATAAAGCTCCAAAGAAGATGATTGATGAGATTATTTGTTTTTTATTTTTCATATTATTTATTCTCCTTTTCTTTTAATGCTAATAGAATTTTTTCAGGTGTTATTGGTAGTTTTTTTATTCTAATACCTAAAGCGTTATAAACCGCGTTTGCTAGGGCTGCTGGTGGTGTATCAATACCAATTTCCCCAACTGATTTGGCACCAAATGGCCCGCTTTTTTCATAGGAATCTACAAATTCTGTTGTTAATTTTTTAATATCAACTCGCGTTGGTATTTTGTAATTTATTAAACTATTTGAAATCAATTTGCCAGTTTTAGTATATTTAACATCTTCATATAATGCCATTCCTAACCCTTGTACAATCGCTCCGTTCACTTGTCCTTCTGCTAATAATGGATTAATTGTGGTTCCACAATCAACCACAGAAACGTAATCAACTATGTCAACTTCGCCAGTTTCCTTATCAATGTCTATTTCAACAAATCCAGCCATAAATGGTGGCGGCGATTTATGCCCTACATAACTTGATGTAACAGATAATTGTTTTTGCATATGGTTGTAGGTTATTTCATTAGATAAATCAACTAAAGTGATTGATTTACCTGATTTTGATGAAAATATTATTCCGTCATAATTTATTTCTTCTGGTTTTGATTCTAGGATTCTAGCTGCTTCATCGACAATTGCTTCTTTCATCTTAGTAGCCGCTCTTAATACTGCATTACCAGAAATATAGGTTGTACTTGATGCATACGCACCGCAGTCAAACGGAGTTATATCAGTATCAGATGAATAGACAATTACTTTGTCTACTGTAGTCATCAATACTTCAGCTGCAATTTGAGCTAACACAGTATCACTACCTTGTCCAATATCGGTTGCGCCAATTAAAAGATTATAAAAACCGTTATCATTAAGTTTAATTGTGGCTGATCCCATATCAATAAAAGGGATTCCACTGCCTTGCATTGCTATCGCCATACCAACGGATTTGACTTTATCTCCTAAATCAACTCTAGGATATTTGTTTTTCCAATCTATTAATTCCATACCTCTAGAAACGCATTCTTCAAGCTTACATGTTTCCATGTCCATAGCTGTTCCTTCAGTACCTTCACCCATAATTGAAAATATCGGTGAAGTTTCCATTTCTTTTATCATGTTTACTTGTCTAAATTTAATTGGGTCTACACCCATTTTTTCACATAACATATCAATAGCTGATTCAAGACCAAAGTTTCCTTGAACAGCTCCGTATCCTCTAAAGGCTCCTGCTGGAGTATGATTTGTATATACAACATCTCCATGGAATTTTACAGAATCAACTTTGTTATATAAAGGTAAAACTTTAGATCCAACAACCATAAATACGGTCAATGCATGTTCTCCATATGCTCCAGTATCAGATAAAACATGGAAATCAATGGCTCTAAGTTTACCAGATTTATCGGCGCCTAAAGTTACATCCATTTTCATAGGATGTCTTGAAAAAGTAGATTCAAAAACTTCTTTTCTTGTATAAACCATTTTTGCTGGTTTACCAGTTGTATAAGTTACATAAGCTACAAACATTTCTCCATGAATTTGTTGTTTACCACCAAATCCACCACCTACACGAGGTTTAATAAAACGAATTTTAGAAATAGGAATCGATAATGCCTGTGAGATAATCCTTCGCATATGATATGGCGTTTGAGTAGATGAATAGATTACAAGTCTTTCTTGATAATCCATTCTTGCATTAACTGTATGTGGCTCTAACATTACATGTGCTTGAGCTTGTGTATAAAAAGTTTCATTGATAACATAATCACATTCTTTTAATGTTTTTTCTACATCGCCTATATGCATATGATAACTAGCAGCTATGTTTCTTTTTGGTTCAAAACCAATAGGAAACTTTTCATGTATTTCTTCTTCTGGATGAATTATAACTTTATTATCTATAGCATTTTCTAAATCTAGAATTGGTTCTAAAACCTCATACTCAACTTTAATCAATGCTAAAGCTCTTTCACAGGTTTTAGCATCTATAGCTACGACCGCTAATACTTCATCACCAACATGTCTTACATATTCATCTAAAACAAATTTATCGTAGGGAGATGGTTCTGGATAACCTTGGCCAGCCCTCGTAAAAGGAACTCTTGGAAAGTCCTTATATGTTAAGACCATTTCAACGCCAATTAATTCCTTAGCTTCAGAATCATCAATACTAATAATTCTTGCATAAGGATGTGGTGATCTCATAACTTTAATTATTAAAGAATTTTTTTCTGCTAAATCATCAGTATAGGCAGGTCTGCCCTTCATGATTCCTAATCCATCAACTGAATGGACTTTTGTATTTACAACTTTCATGATTTGTCACCTAAATAACTAAGTATTGCTCTTTCTTGTGCTATGTACCCAGTACATCGACAAAGATTACCTACTAGATATTCCTTAATATCGTCTATTGTTGGATTAACCAATTCACTCTTCATTGCATAAACAGTTAATGCTAAAGAAGGGTTACAATAACCACATTGGTCAGCTCCCTCATCTCCGAAATGTTTCCCGAGTTTTTCAGCTTCAGCTTGGATGCCTTCGACTGTAGTTATTTCATGCCCGTCTGCTTTTACTGTTAACAAAGAGCAAGAAGGAACAGGTTTTCCATCTAACAAAACTGTGCAAACACCGCAACTAGTTGTGTCACAACCTCTTCTAACGCTAAGGTAATTATTTTCTCTTAAAGTTTCTAACAAGAAGTCTCCAGCTTCGCATTCAAAGACTTTTATTTGTTGGTTTACATTAATCTTAACTTTCATTAGCAATCACCTTCTTCAATCCACGCTTAACATATACTTTAGCTATTTCTACGCGGTATTCTTTTGAACCACGATTATTTTTTGAAAATTTCAATTCTTCAACAACCATTTCTGAACATTTTAAAATTTCTGTTTCAGTTATTTTAGATAAGTTATTGATATAACTCATTGCATTTGTTGCAAGTTTAGCTATATAAGGAGTTGATCCTACACTAATTTTAAATCCTTCTTTGTTTTTACTAACTGCGATATTCAACACGGAAAAATCTAATGGCGTGATAGCTACTTTTTTAAAGAATCCTTCACCAGGTTCTTTTTTAATTATAATTTTAGTTAGAATGTCTTTAGCCATTTTTGGATTAGCTAAAAAATCTTCTAAACAAATTTCCCCTTGTTTATAAAAGACTAGTTTTGTATTCAATACTAACAATGCCGGAAAAATATCAGAAAAGGCAAATTTTCCCATAACACTACCGCCTAAGGTAGCTAGATTTCTAATATTGATACCCATAATCTTGTGAATTGCATTAGATAAAATTCCTCCATACAAATTTTTGATATCATTGTTAATCTCTACAGTTCTCAAAGTAACCATTGAACCAATTTCAATGTAATCTGTATTTACTTGAATCTTATCTAAGTCTAAACCATCTAATGAAATCAGTTTTTCAGCTGATTTTACCGATAACTTCAACCAAGCTCCACCAGCAACTAAATAATTCTTTTTACTTTCAATCATTAAATTGTATGCTTCTTCAAAATCCTTGGGTCTTAAATATTCAGATGCAACCAATTAAATCATTCCTTTCCTATTAATTTTTTATAATCGTCTAAATCATCAACATCAATTAGAATTCCCTCATCTAGTACATCAACTATTTTAAATTGATAATCGTTACGGAAACTCTTAAGATTATTATGATTAGTAACTAATATCTTTTGTTTGAAAGATTTGTCAAAATATATTGGGTGTCCCAATCTTTTTTTGTAACTTGGAACAATAACTGAATCATCATACTCCAAAATCTTTCTATACGTACTAACTTTAATTTTAGGGTAATCTCCAGGTATAATAAAAAAACTGTTTGTTGTCTGTTTAACACCAGTTATTATTGAAGAAAACATTCCCTGTTTGTAGTCATCGTTATAAGCAATTTTAATGTATTCTATATCAGATAATAAATCCATTATCTCTTTATGATAATGACCAGTAACTACTATGATATTTTGGCATACTTCATGCATTGTTTCAATTGCGTGGAGTATTAAAGCTTTACCCTGATATTCTAAACACATTTTATTAGTTTTAGCCCTGCTAGAAAAACCACCTGCTAAAACAATCCCGTCTGTCATATATTTCTCCTAAAACGCTTACATATGAATTTTAAAAATAAAAATTGTTAACCTTAATTATAACATAGAATAGTATTTTATACTATATGCTATAATTCAAAAAGTTAACAATTTATGGTTCATTTCAGCAAAATAATGTTCTTTTTTTCTTTAATTTTTAAAAATTTCTGAGTTCTAATATAATTTATCATTAATTCCGCTACATCAAAAGGAATTTCTTTGATTATCGGAAGGTCTTTCAGCATGTAAAAGTCGCCTCCGCCTGTAGCTCTATAGTTGTTTAATGCTAGTGTAAATTTATCGGAATTTTTTATTTTTTTACCTTTATATTTAATGCTAGTAATTCGATTTCCAAATTTATTTCTTACATCTATAATATAATCAATTCCATCAACCATATCATAGTTATAATGTTCAAATTTAGGATATGAAAATCTAGGATTGTGAGTTATTTTTCCATCTACTAAAACAAAATATTCAGCACATTTTTCCAAATAATTTTTCAATGACAAACCATCTATTTCTACGACAATTAATGTATTTGCATAAACGTAGGTAGAAAGTACATTTCTAACAGTTATTTCTTTATTAAATCCAGTAACAATGTTAGCTAAAGAAGTTGAAGAAAGCATTGAGTGTGCTGCATCCTTTTGGATTTTATTAATGAAATCAACTATTGGATGTTTGTCTCTTCTAGCTATGAATGGATCTTTAATTACTAGGTTATCTTCATCTACAATACCAATCACTTCATCTAGAAATTTTTGGTTGTCAGATTCTACTTTTTTAATTGCATTCACACATTCAATATCTTCTACATAATCATGAGCCAACAAGAAGTGTGGATTGACCTTTTCAATGGAATATTTATTATCATAGGTAAACTCAACTTCTACTACTCCTAAATGTGATCCATTACTGCCAGGTTGTACAGCTACTCGATTTCCAACTTTATGACTTATTACACGATGTTGGTGACCTGTTAAAAGTATATCTATATCTTTAATTTCTTTAAACAGTTTATATCCTTGATTTTCGCCAGTGTTTTTAACAAATTCTTTGCCGGTATCTAAAACTTTTTCAAAACCTCCATGATAAGCTAGAATAATCAAGTCTACACTATTTTTGTGCTCTTTAACTATTTTTTTAACTTCTTCAACAGGATCTCTGAAAGTATAGTTCTTAATGTTAATAGGATTTTCCCAGTTTGGAATATATTTAGTAGTCGCACCAATAATCAATATCTTCGGACCATTATCAAACTGCTTAATATCATAACCTCTTTTAAAAACTAAATGATCTTCCTTATAGATATTTTGACAGAGTGTTGTTGCGTTTATTTCTTTAATAAAATCTTTTAGGTATTTTTTTCCATAATTAAAGTCATGATTTCCAGGAATGAAATAATCATATTTAATTTTATTAAACAATACCGCTACAGGGTTTTTATAATTCATTCGGTTTATTTGATGAAAATACATCAAGGGGCTTCCTTGAATAGAATCCCCTACATCGAACAAAATAGAATTTTTCCTGTTAAAAGTTTTTATTGCAGATGATAAAACAGACAATCCTTTTGTACTTCTTGAATTGTTTGCATAATTTATAGGTAATAAGTAGCCGTGGATGTCAGAAGTTACTAAAATATTGAGCTTAAATCTGCTTTTCATACAATTTTACCTACCTTTATAACTCTATAATACTATTTTTTTCATTTTTTTTGAGTTTTTTTCACAAAAAAAATAAATATGTAGTAAAATGAATGTATATAAAATAATAGGAGGATTTAGATGAAAAAGATTTTATCAGCTTTACTAGTACTTGTACTAGCGTTTGGATTATTCGGCTGTAACCAAGATGTTGTTGATCCAGAAGTTTTAGAAGTACAACTTATTCCATCAAGTGATGCAGACGTTTTAGGTGCACAAAAGTTACCTTTACAAAATCTATTAGAAGCAGAACTTGGCATGGAAGTTAATGTTACTATCGCAACTGATTACAATGCCCTTATTGAAGGTATGAAATCCGAACAAATTCATGTCGGCTTTCTTGCATCTGCTTCATATGTTTTAGCACATGATGAAGGTTGCGCTGAAGTAATTTTAAAATCTACACGTTATGACGTGGCAGATGATGGAACACTTTTAGAAGATGAACCATTAATTGCAGGTTACAGTTCTCAATTAGTTGTAGCAGCAGGTTCAGGTATTACAGACGTTGAAGGCTTAGAAGGAAAAACAATCGCAATTGCTTCTTTCACATCTACTTCAGGATTCATATGGCCAGCTAACTTGTTAGCAGACCACGGTTTAGACCCAATGGAAGATGTTACTTGGTTAGACGCTGGTGGACATGACAAAGCAATCTTAGCAGTCATTAATGGACAAGCAGACGCTGCATTTACTTACAAAGATGCAAGACAAAGAGTTGTTGAGGCTCATCCAAATGTAAATGAACTAGTTTTATTTGTTTTAAATACCGAATTAATTCCAAATGATACAATTTCAGTTATTCCTAATTTGAAGAGAAGTTTAAAAGAAGATATTAAACAAGCATTCTTAAACATTGCTGCTTCTGCAGAAGGTTCTGTAATCATCGATGCAATATACTCTCATAAAGGTTATGCTGAAGCAAAAGATTCAGACTATGACATCGTAAGAACATATCTTGAAAGACAAGAAGAATGGGATTTCGATTAAGCATTATTAGTTAACAACAAGAATTAAATTATTTAATAGCCACCTATAATGGTGGCTATTATCTTACGAGGTGCAAAAAAAATGATAAAATTTCAAAATGTTTCAAAAACATACCCAAATGGTACGATTGCATTAACTGATATTAGTGTAGAGATTAAAGAGGGAGAGTTCGTAGCCATTCTTGGACTTTCTGGTGCTGGAAAATCAACTCTGTTACGTACATTAAACCAAATTATTGATTGTACTGAAGGTAACATATTATTCAACAACGTTGATATAAATACATATGAAATGTATGGAGATGATCCTTCAAAAGAAATTGAAAAACGTAAAGCAGCAGATCCGGACTTCGACTCAAGCTTATTAAATCTACAAGAAGTTGATATAACTACCATTAAGGGCAAAGATTTACGAAAAATGCGTTCAAATATTGGAATGATATTCCAAAATTTTAATATTATAAAAAGAATGTCTGTTCTTCAGAATGTTTTAACAGGTAGAGTATCTTATAATCCAACATGGAGAACTATACTAGGACTCTTTCCTGAAGCGGACAAACAAATTGCATATAAAGCATTGGACAAAGTAGATATTTTAGAGAAAACATATCATCGTGCTAGCGATTTATCTGGAGGCCAAATGCAAAGAGTTGCCATTGCAAGATCTCTAGCACAAAACGCAAAAATTCTTTTAGCAGATGAACCTGTTGCTTCTCTAGACCCTATTACTACTTTTGAGGTAATGGAATTCATTAAGAAAATAAATGTTGAAGATGGGATTACTGTTATATCTAATCTTCATCATGTTGACTTAGCATTAAGATATGCAACAAGGATAGTTGGTGTAAGAGACGGTAAATTAGTGTATGATATCCAAATCAAAGATCGTCCAAACAAACTAATTATCGATGATCTAGAAAAAGTTTATGGTCGCCCTATTGGTCAAGATGACTTCGTTGGTGACGAAGAATGATATCAAAATTTGAACACAATTTACCAAAAAAGCCAAATAAAACAAAGTTTTATTCAAATGTTATAATTTTTGCCTTAATTATAATTTCTAGTGCTTGGTTTGCCGGATTTAATATTATCACATTATTCCAAAATTTTTTTAGATTTGGGTTTAGATTGATTGGACAAATATTTTTCCCACCTGATTGGGGATATTTTGATAATGCAATCCCACCACTACTAGAAACTATACAAATGGCAATAGTTGGGTCATTTATAGGTGCTATTTTTGCTTTTCCAGCTGCCGTTTTAGCAGCTAATAATTTTATACATATCAAATGGTTGAATAAAACAGTTAGAGTACTTTTAAACATCACTCGAACTCTACCAGCTTTAGTTCTAGCTTCAATATTTGTTGGTTTGTTCGGTAGCGGTAGTTTCCCAGGCGTTATAGCGTTATCTATTTTTTCATTTGGATTAATTTCTAAGATGACCTATGAGTCTATTGAATCTATTGATTTTGGTCAAGTTGAAGCATTAATGTCAGTAGGCGGAAATAAATGGAATATTCTTAGATATTCAATTCTTCCACAAGTATTACCACAATTCATCTCTTATACATTGTACGCATTTGAAGTTAATGTTAGAGCAGCCGCAGTATTAGGTTATGTTGGTGCTGGTGGTATTGGTCAAAAATATAAGATTTTCTTGCAACTAAGAAGATTTGATAATGTTGGAACGATTATAATTATTTCATTCGTCGCAGTACTCATAATTGATACTATTTCTAGTTCAATTAGAAGGAGGCTTGTGTAATGGAAAATATATTAAAAAAACTTCCTCAAAAACCTAGAGCAAATTCCCTATACAAAACATTGATTTACATTGTTGTAATATCATTAGTAATTTGGGGCTTTAGCGGAATCCAATATAACGGAATAATGCAAACTGCTAGAGGTGAAATCTCAGATATGCTGAATGGATTCCTTAATCTCGACACGGTATACCTAACGTCATTTGAAGCTGATGCTTTAGTTAGTCTACCTTATGCTATCGTAGAAACTATCGCAATAGCAATTTGTGGTACATTTGTTTCAGGTATTTTAGCAATTCCTTTTGCCTTAATGGCTTCACAAAATATTGTTGGTCAAAAAACAGCTAACTTTGGTAAGTTCATTATCACAATGATAAGAACCTTCCCTGAATTAATTCTAGCATTAGTATTCATTGGTGTTGTTGGCCCAGGCGCTCCAGCGGGTATTCTAGCTCTTGGAGTCCATTCAATTGGTATGTTAGGAAAACTATACTCCGAAGCTATAGAAAGTATGGATATTGGTGTTAAAGAAGGTGTTGAATCATGTGGTGGTAATTCTAGTGAAGTATTATTTAGAGCTGTACTACCTCAAGTAGCTCCTGAATTTTTGAGTTATACATTATTTAGATTTGAAATAAATATGCGTGCAGCTACTATTCTTGGACTAGTTGGTGCTGGAGGTATTGGTGCTCCATTAATTTTCGCAATTGTAAGTAGAAATTGGTCGAGAGTTTGGGTCATTGTTTTAGCTCTGATAGTTACAGTTACAATTATTGATTTAATCTCAAGTTCAATTCGAAAAAAATTAGTATAAATAAAAACCACTAAAACTTTTCAGTTTTAGTGGTTATTTTTTTATTCTTTGTAATATTTTTCTTTGATTGTTCCATCTCTATATGCCTGTAACAATTGTTTTAAATCATCTATTCTTCCTTGAATTTCTTTACCTTTGTTAGTATCATAAACATAGGTTCTTCTATTATTAATTTCCTCAGATCTAGTTATAGACACAATATCACTTTCTTCTTCTATCAATTTATAATAGTTTTCGAATCTATCATGAGATACTAAGAAGTATGCATGGGAATCAGATATTAAACTATAGCCGCCAATATTAGTTTTGTGCGAATATTCTTTAGACATACCGCCATCTATGCTATAAATCCTTTTATTAGCTAAAACTACTTGGTCACCTTTAGTAATATCTAAAGGAACATGCCCATTAACTATCTTCGACTTTTCAAAGTCCATGTCAAATTCTTTATATATCATTCTAAGTACTTGTTCTTCTTCTCTATATGTATAATATGGATTGACCTGTTCTTTGTGAGTTTTTTTGTCTTTTATGAAGTATCTTTCAAAAGTCTTCATAGAACTTTTCCCGAATAATGGCGATGATGCACCTTGCCAAAGCATCAAGAAGTAATCACTATCAAAATTCTGTTTTTCATATCTATTTAGGTAAGCGTGTCTTATTTTTTGCTCATACATATCAAATAAATTTCTTCCATAATAGAATAATCCATCTATTTTTTGTTTCATTAACTGTCTGTCGACAGTCAAAGGGACAGCTGCGTGAAATAATAGATTATTATTATACTTCAAATACATACTTCCGTTTTGGATTAAGTATCTTGCATGTTTTTGCAGCATCTCATTATGTAAGAATAACTGTGTTAAATGATCTATAACAGTTTTTTCTTCTTGAGTTAATTTATAAGGATGTTTAGGGTTGACAGTTGGTAAATTACTATCTAACAAATCATATTTTTTTTCATTAATTACTATAGATTTAGTATCAAAATCTATTTTATCTAACAAAATTCTGTCTTCAAAATTAAAATCTGGTTTTCTCAAAATAACCTGATTTTCCAATTTGAACTGTATAATACTAATCGCCTTATGAATTTTGGCTACAAAAGTTAAGTCTTCATCTTTTTGATATCTCATTCCAAAACCTTTTGGTAAGAATTGTTCACAAGAATCATTTCTGTAAATCTTATCTGCCATTCTAGCGAGTGGAATAAGATTAATCCCGTAACCATCTTCAAAGCTATCTAAATTATTGTATCTAGCAGCAATTCTAATAACATTAGCTATCATAACCTGTGAACCACTTGCAGCGCCTAAAAATGATATATCATGGTTACCCCATTGTATATCAACATTTTTCATTTTTTGAAGCTTCTCCATGATTAGATGTGGGCTTGGACCTCTATCAAATATATCGCCAACAATATGATGTCTATCAATCGCTAAATTTCTAATAAATCTGCTTAATTGAAGAATAAATTTACTCTCTCTTTTCGTCTCAAAAATCGCATCAATTATAGCTGTGTAATATTTTTCTTTATCTTCGTGAGAATTTGACTCATAAATCAATTCTTGAATAATATACTCAAACTCTTTAGGCAAGGTTTTTCTAACTTTGCTTTTTGTATACTTAGTAATAATATGTTTTGCTAAATCAATCATCAAAAATAATTGTTCTCTAATTATTTCTTTGTATGCTTTTTTTTCGTATTTTTTTCGATACTTATTAAGCATATCTGTTGGGTAATAAATAAAAAATGCTAGTCTACTTCTTTTGATTGCATTCAATTGAGGGAAAATTAAGTCTATTTTTTCTCTAATTATCCCCGACGCATTCTTTAAATAATGATTAAAGGCATCATATTCTCCGTGTATATCTGTAATGAATACTTCTGTTCCTTTTGGTAGATTTAAAATTGCACTCAAATTTATCAGTTCTGCACTTACGTTTTGAACAGATCGATATTCTTTGCTGAGTAATTCTAAATATTTGTTTTGATATGGCATCTTTTCCTCCAAAATTAATTTATCTGATATATCTATTTTAGTTTATATTACTATTTTAATCAATAAATAAATAAAAAGGAATGTGTTATTACATTCCTAATGAAAACAATAATCCTATTCCTATTCCTAAAAATGTCCCTAGGGCATATCCAATTGATCCACAGATCAACCCTGGAACTGTCAAATTCTCATTTTTAAGTTGTTTTGTGATTGCTGGAACGAATGCCGGTCCATAGATACCAGCAGTTGCTGTTACAATCATACAATCGCTGTCAATTTTAAGTAATCTTGCTAAAAACAGATGTACTAAAAATGTTCCAATAGTTATAACTCCATATAATAATAAAAGACTTCTAAAATCGCTACCTATTAATCTGGAAAAATCAACTGATGATGCAAGCGAAAATGAGAAAACAAGAATTAAATAATGCCCTAAAACATTGGTTCCTTCTGTCTCGCGTATCTTTTTATTAAAAGACCCTGCAATACCAAAAACAGTGACTCCAATAAGCATTACTGGCACCAAATAATCAAGCATTGTCCCTTGTACAGAACCAGTTGCTACCCAAATTATTATACCTATTCCTGCACTAATCGCTGTCATACCAAATGCGATAAAAAAAGCTTTCAATAAACGTTTTGAAGTCTTGAAATCTTTAAAATTAAAGTCTTCGGTATTTTTAATTTCTGACGCTTCGCTTAAATACTCTTTCTCCTTATCAAATGGAAGTATCTTACTTATTAAAGGTTTAGCTAATAACAATAGGAACACATAGAAGAATGCGCCAATTATTATATCCGATAAATTAGCTAATGCAATAGTCGCTGAATCCAACTTAAATATATTAGCTATAGCGTTTAAATTTGGCGTACCGCCAGTATAGAGACCGATTGCGGAAGCAGATAATACATCTCCATCTACTATAGAGTGAGCATAAACTACAAAAGTTATTGTTGTTACAAAAATAACAGATATAATCAAAGCAATAAACGACTTTAGTACTGGTTTTGAAAGTTTTTTTGCTTCCTTTAGATTTGAACCAAACAATAACAAAGGGATCCCAATAGCGATTGCTGCATAGGAACCAATTTGACCAATATCAGTATCTAGGTAAAACTCTACCCCAAACTCGTTAAGCGAAAACACACTACCAGCTACAATTAAGCCAAGAAAATAAGCTATACCTATCGTCCCAAATACCTTAGTTAATTTAAAATCTTTAAATCTAATAATTAGATACGGTATTATGAAAATTAGTAATATCTGCAAGATGTCTTTTATCATTTTGTTAAATCCTTCCCATAAATCCTGTACGTTTTTGCAATCTTGCCGCCAAATTTGGCAAATGTTGTCAAAGCTTTTTTGTTGCCTTCCATTATTGTTCCAGCTTCAAACTCATTGATACCAAGTATTTTGAATTGGTCATATATAATTTTATACATATATCCCAATAGTCCTGCTCCTTGATACTTAGGAACAACATATTGCATCATTCCCCTAACTTTAGTGATTTTTCGTTTATAGAGCAAGAATCTAATTGGAAATATTCGACCTTTTGTTTTTTTGAAGACTTGATTGAAATCTAACAAACAAAAAGCAAAACCTATCGGTTTTCTAGTTTCTCTCTCACGAGCAATAATTATAATTCTTCTATCTAGAAATAGTTTAAGATTTTCTGCTACATCTCTAATTAAATCTATTGAAGGTGCTTCCTGATATAGAAGTTCATTATCTGCTTCAGTTAATATTGAATGTATATCCTGAATATCTCTATCTAGATGCCTAAAATCAATAAAATCAATATCTATTTTGTATCTTCTTTCAAAGAAACTACTTAATGTATTTAACCTTTTAATATTTTTTTCGGTTCTTACTGGGATGATACTATAAGTATCTGTCTTTTTTGAGTATCCATTAGTTTCTAATAATTTTTGATAATAATCCATATTATATGAAGTAAATATTACTGGATCTGAATCGAATCCTTCAATTAATATTCCTCTTCGGTTATCTGGATCATAAGGAGTGAAACTACCTTCGAAATGAAAAACGTTGTTTTTCTTCATATCATCTTCCATGTAATCAAAGAGCTCATTGCAGACTTTTTGAGAGTTAACTAAATCAAGGTATGAGTAGTAACAAGAATCCCTTTGTTCTTTTTCATTGTATTCCACTGTATATAGCAATCTACCTTGAATTTTATTGTTTTCATTTAGAGATAATATTGCTATATATGTTTTATCTTTTATAACTTCTTTTTTCAACTCTTTAAATAGTATATTAAAAAGAGGAAAAATATAATGGGGATTATCTTTATATAAATCCTTAACATAATATATAAACCTCTTTAGTTCTTGCTTGTTCTCAACTTTTTTTATCATGTGGTCCTCCATTAAGTTACTGACAATACTAACAAAGAATAATAAAAATTGCAATGTTTCTCAAGACATAATATTTTTATTTTACTTTGTCATATTTATTTCTTGCTATTACTAGAATTACACCAGCTGTTACCAGTGGTACTATAACAATTGTAATAACAGGTATTTTTTCTAACATATCTACATAGAAATGAAAAAAGAAGAAAAGGAATACAGAACTCGCTAACACGAATATACCGAAAATTAAATCCTTTTTTCTTAGCAAATAATTAAGTAGTATTAGAATAATACCTGGTAATGAATTCATGAAAAAGCCACCAAGTCGTTCTAAAAATGTATGCTGAGTCATGGTAAATACATCAAAAGACATTATGATAAAAAATACACCAACTAAATAAATAATAATTTTGCATATTTTAACAGCTACTTTCATAACATTCCCTCCTAACACTTACATTTTACTACTTATATATTTTTCAGTCAAAAAAGACAGATACAAACCGTATCTGCCATTACATTATTCCTTATCTTTTAGTAGTTTTTTATTCTTATTCGGCTTCCGATTTCTAATATTATCTAAATCAACAAATGTCTTCTCAATCGCTAAATTTAGATTTTCTTCATCCATTAATAGCTTAACACTAATCTTAATAATTTTTTCTTCAAATAGAATTAAACTCAAATATAAAAGAAATACGATATTACTTATAAAGAACCATAACTCAAACATTGCGCTGTGCCAGAAAAACACAATCATAAGTATCGACCCAACCCAAATTATAATTTGCCAAATTTTGATATTTAACCTTAATCTTGGGTTTTCTTTGGATATCCATCTTGAAAATGGAACTAGAGCCAAATATATAAATACAGCTAATAATCCACTCGTTACAGTATGAACAAAATGCCAAAAAGGATACACTTGCTTCAAAGCTGGAATTAATGCCGTAGCTATTAGGAAGAAACTAGCTAAGCCTATAAATACGTAACCATATTTCGTTTTATAATTCTCTAATTTAAATAAAGCTATAACCGTAGATTCAATTGCGAATCCTGCAATTATTGCCCAAATTATGAATAAAATTCTATAAGTGAAGAAGTTTCCAATATTACTCATAGTATAGATAAATGGATTTTTTAAAGAACCAAATATTAAGGTAAAAAGCAGAGCAACAAGTAAAACACTCATAATTCCAGTTCTAGTTCTTCTTTGAACTGTTAGTTCCTTCTGAATATCATATAGATTTTTACGAATTAACTCATCTTTTACTTCTTCATAGTTTATATTAATCATGTTATCACCTTAAACAAATAATTTTCATTAAAATTATACTATCAAAAATAAAGATAAAAGTCAACTTATCGCAAAAAAAATAGTAAAACAATAAATTTGTTTTACTAAATTTGTTTTATTTTGCAAGTAATGCAACTATTTCTGCTTTTGATAACACTTTACCTTTTGATACAACAGTATTATCAAATACTAATGCAGGTGTTTGCATAACATTGTACTTTGCTATTTCAGCAAAATCAGTAACTTTTATAATATCTGCTTTAACTCCAATTTCAGTTGTAGCTAAGACAGTATTATGATATAGTTTTTTACAGTTTTTACAACCTGATCCTAATATTTTAATTTCCATTTTTTCCTCCTATATAATTATGAAATAATTGAATATATATCCAATTAGTATTATTCCAATAGACACTATTGCTATAAAGGCAATTAATAATTTTGTTTTAACTACTTTTTTAAGTAGAATCAATGATGGAATGCTTAATGTTGTTACTGCCATCATAAACGCTAGAACTGTTCCAATCCCAACACCTTTTAAAACTAATGCTTCAGAAATTGGTATGGTCCCAAATATATCGGCATACATTGGTATACCAGCAAATACAGCCACAAATACTGAATACCATTTGTTTGATCCTAGTATTTTATTGATAAACTCTGCAGGTATATATCCGTGAATTATAGCACCAATAGCTACTCCAATTAATACGTATTTCCATACCCTTTTAATGATATCTTTTACTTGTTCTATTGCGTATAATCTTCTAGCTTTTTTAGTATGTTTTTCGTCAATTTCATCTTCAACAACTTCACCATTCGAAACAAAATCTTCGACATATTTTTCCATCTTGAAAATTGAAATTAGACTACCACCTATTACTGCTAAAATGATTCCAACAATAACATAAGCTATAGCAACTTTCCAACCAAAAATACTTGCCAGTAAAACAACAGAAGCTATATCTACTAGTGGTGATGATATTAGAAATGAAAATGTTACACCTATAGGCAGACCGGCTCTCGTAAAACCAATAAATATTGGAATAGATGAGCAAGAGCAAAATGGTGTAATCGTTCCTAGCAAAGCTCCGACTAGGTTTGCTCCCAGACCTTTAAATTTACTTAAAACTTTCCTCGTTCTTTCAACTGTGAAATATGTTTGAATATATGATGAAATATATATCAACACAGACAGTAAAATAAATATTTTAAATACATCATATATAAAAAATGATAATGAACTAAATAATAGTGACTCTGTATCCATACCAAACAATTTTGTTAGTATTAACTCAACAAAATCCTTTAACCATGTCATTTTCAATAATAAGTCATTTAACCAATTAAATATATTTCCTAGCATTTACACTCTTTGCCTCTTGAATCTTTAATTTCATTTAAAAACGCAATCATACTATCTAAAATTTCGTAGTTTATGTGATACTTATTCCAAGTACCTACTTTTTCAGTTGTTGCTAATCCACTATCGCGTATCATTTTAAGATGATAAGCTAATGTAGGTTGTGATATGTCAAATTTATCTACAAATTGACATGAGCAACAAGTTCCTTTTGATAAATTTTGGACGACTTTTATCCTGTTTTCATCTGAAAACACTTTAAATAATTTTGAGTATTTCATATATTCTCCTTGTATAGATATTCATCTATATTTATAATCATCTATATTATAGCATGTATTCCTTTATATACAAGAGATATTATCTTTTAAATAACAAAAAAATACTCACGGGCAATGAGTACTTTTTCTATATGAGAATATACGGTATTTTGTTAGTAGTTTAAGCTACTAAAAAAGGAGTAAATTTTCTGGTTTGTGAAGATAATACCCTTGTTGAATAGAACATCCAAGTTCTCTCAATAAATCGCTTTGTTCCTTGGTTTCTACACCTTCGGCTACTATTTTTTTATATGTCATTTCAGTAATTTTTCTGATCATTTTAATTATTTCTTGATTGCTATTCTTATCTATATTCTTAACGAAATGCGCATCAATTTTTATCATATCAAAATCTACGCTTTCTAAAACTGATAAAGACGAATATTCAATTCCAAAATCATCTAAAGCTATAGAATATCCTTTATTCTTATAAAGACTAATTCTAGATACACATAAATCCAACTTATTTATGAATGTACTTTCAGAAATTTCAATATATATATCTTCAGGTAATACTCCCATTTCATCAACGGTTTTGTTGAAATAGTCAAAGAAATTTACATCTAATAAAGTTGATGGAGCAATGTTTATAGTTATTTTTGATTTAGTGTACTCTTTGTTTAATCTAAGTTTAACAAAAGATTCAAGAGATTTTTTAACCATATATCTATCAAGCCTATCTAATTGATTAGATTCCTTGGCTATTTTAAAATATTCTAATGGAGGTATGTATCCTAAATCTTTATCATACCATCTAGATAGTTCCTCAATTATGAATACTTCGTCTGTACTACAGTTAATCGCTTTTTGAAAGAATACTTCTATACTTTCCTTATCTAAGGCTTCTCTTAGTTTATTTCCTAACTCAACATTATATTTAAGTGTTTTTAACATATCTGGAGTAAACCTAGTTATTTCGATAGAGCTATTACTTATAGAATTTCTTAATGCAAGACTTGAAAGTGAAACAAGATCTTCAAAATTATTTGTATCTTCCGGATAAATTGCATAACCTATTCTTTTGTCAACTTGGAGATCTAGATTTTCGATTTTGTATGAACTTTTAATGAATTCTTTTAATTTATTTATCTTTAAGTTTAAAGATTCTTTGTTAATTTTTTTACCAGAACAAAGAAGCACAAATTTTGATTCAGTATATCTTACTATTAAACATTCTTTACTTACTGTTTTTTTCAATTCATTTACAACAGATTTAATTAGTTTATCACCAATGTTATGTCCGTAGTAATTTGATATTTCTGTAAAATTAAGTACTTCTACGAAGAAGGCAACTGCACTATTAACATGTTTCATTTGTTTAATTATATCGAACATTCCATATTGATTAACTAAGCCTGTTAATTGGTCTCTCTCAGAATAGAATTCTTTAATTGAGTTAGATTCAATTAAATATGATACGTCATTCCCTTTTATTGATATTGACTCAATATCTCCTAGCAAATCTAAATTTGCAGTATAATTCATCAATACCCATTTCTCATATGAACCGTGTTTTATTTTTATTAGATTATTATGGCTTAATTCAGTTTTTATTATATCTAACCAATTTTCATCATTATGACCTAGACTTCTATATACTTCCATAATTGACTCGCCAAGAATATCATCTATGTTATATTTAAAAGTTAAAAGCGTTAGATGATTTGCAAATAAAACATATCCTTTTGAGTCTAAAAGCATTATTAGTTCTTTCTTTTTACTTATATCATCATTATATGTTTTATCTTCAGTATTATACATAGGAAAGAAGTGACTCGTGTCACTTGTTTTCTTATACTCATCAACCTTCATGACATTACTGTTTGTAACAACTGATAAAGCATTTATTGTTTTAGTAATGCTTGGAGTGATAATGTTTAGATTAAACGTTGATTGATTAGACTTGTATACATGTGCGAGAAATACAATTAGCATCATAGTAATCATTGAAACAGAAAAATAGTAATTATCATAATATAAACTAGATATAGTATTTATTGAACTTGAGCTATCATTAGTAAATCCAATTAGGATTTTTAGATAATGCACATATAAATTTACTGACATAAAATCACCCCTTTCTTAATATTTATTACTTTCTTACGTCATAAGATGTCTGTTATACCTATATTATACAAGACATATATATGCTTTGAACAGTGCACATGTGTCGTATTTACACTTTATTTCAAAAAAAACACTCTTTTTCAAGTGTCAAATGGTGTCATGTGTCCTTTATTCACGTTTTCCAAAAAAAAAAAGCGAATTTCTTCGCTTTGCCTTATTTTATAAATTACTTGATTAGTCTTACTACGTATTTTTTAAATTCTATATTAAAGTCTTTCTCAATTAGCGAGGTGAATTTTTCCATTTTTGCTTGATTACCTTCCATATTTAATACGTTAAAACACCTTAGTAAAGAATCATTAAACAACTCTATATCTCCTAAAGCATTATGAGCTAAAGCTTTGTAATAGAAAAAGTATTCCCATAGATAATATTGTTTTTGAGTTATTCCTCTTTCTAATCCGAGATCACTATAAAATATAACTTTACGGTATTCTCTCTTAATTCCAAATGTCTTAGCAAGTCTCATTAATATTAGAGTATATATGTAATCCGTGTCGCCTGCCATTATACTATCTGTGTTCTCAAACAATGAGTTTAATTTACTTAGTAACATTTCTTGTCGTTTCCCAGTGAAAACACTCAGTAAAAAGCTTAGAATTAGCACTTCTACGTCTGTGAAGTATTGTTGCTTAAGTATGGTAGGGTAATCAATCAAATCAGAAATTCTTTGAATAACTTCTGTTAAAGTCAATTCTCTTGTGTAATACTTATATACAATTTTAGAATGTTTATAATATTTTCTGCCTTCTTCTGAGATAATTAAATCATTGTCCAACTCAAATTTAAGTTTCCCTGCTGTCTTATAATCACTATTTGCAACAGCATTATAAAAGTTATTAATCTTTGCGTATTGTTTACCTTTTTCTCTTTCAAACTCAGATAATAGTTTTTTTGTTGTTATTCCTAATTTATCCGCGAACTGTTCAATCTTTTCATAAGGCATAACACTAGTACCATTCTTATATCTTTGATATTGTCTTATAGAAACAACTTTAGAAACAAACTCATCCTGTGATAGATTTCTACCATAGCGAATGTTTTCTAGATAGTTGCTAAGTTCCATTGAATTCATAATGTTTTCCTTAATTTACGACATATGTGCACTGTATAAATCAATATATTTAATGTATGATATTAGTGAGGTGAATGAAATGAAAAAAATTTTATTAGTAATGGTAATGTTATTTGGTTTTGGTTTTTTAACTATTAGTGCAAGCGATCTCGCTATAAATAATAATGATGTAACTCTTCTTAATTTTGAAGACTCTGGTGAACCTGAATATGTTTTATTAAACTTTGAAGACTCTGGTGAACCTGAATATGTT
>CAZHSG010000018.1:0-9317 GCA_964535005.1 uncultured Candidatus Izemoplasmatales bacterium | reverse complement strand
TGAACCTGAATATGTTTTATTAAACTTTGAAGACTCTGGTGAACCTGAATATGTTCTATTGAATTTTGAAGATTCTGGGGAACCTGAATATGTTCTATTGAATTTTGAAGATTCTGGCGAACCTGAATATGTTTTATTAAACTTTGAAGACTCTGGTGAACCTGAATATGTTTTATTGAATTTTGAAGATTCTGGTGAACCTGAATATATTCTTAGTATAACTGCTAGTTTAGCTCCTTGTTTAGAAAAATTAATGGATTTTGAAGATTCTGGTGAACCTGAATTTATTCCACAAACACATTTTGTTAATTTTTGTTAGTAAGTGTCGTATCAAATAAGCTTGTTGAGCTTATTAATATATAATTAATATTAAATACCCATTTTATTAAGAGGTAGATCTCTCTAAAATAAATATGGCGAATTATAGACAATAACGATAGTATTACATGCATTTTCTATATAAACACTATAACACATATATATAAAATGGTAAATGGTAGACACAATTATTTATCATTTTCTATTTTGTTTCCATTCTTTAATGTCGCTTAAAATTGTATATAAGTAAAAATGATATCGTCGAAACGATATCATTTTTTTTATAAGTATTCTATTATTGAAAAAATAATTGATAAAGCCAAAAAGATTATCCCCACAAATAGCGCTGGCCATCCAGTAGGTTTATCTTTCTTCTCTTCTATTCCTTGTAAATATTCATAGTATGAAGACTTGTTATATTTTTTCGAATACATCTTTTTTAATGTAAAACCTATACCTCTAAACAAATCCGTAGCTTTACTAACAGTTAATATTCCTCCTGAGAACATTAATACCCCCACCACAAATAATGCGTTTAGAACATTTATCGTTGAATAATCACCACTAAATCTTGCATAAATAAATATTAAGAACATTAGTGATGCTAATACAAAGTTTATTAAAAATCTTTTAAACATTATTTCAATACTTTTTTATATTCTTCGACTTCTTTATCATTTGCTAAAATAAAATGTCCTTCTTTGATTTCATGTAACTTAGGAGGGAAATTTGCATAGTCATGTACTTCTTGAGGTTTATATACAATTCTCTTTCTTGTCTTTTCATATCTAGGGTCAGGTAATGGGACCGCTGATAATAGAGATTTTGTATATGGATGTAATGGATTTAGGAATAATTCTTCTGAACTTGTAATCTCAACTAAATTTCCATAATACATAACACCAATTTTGTCACTAAAGTATTTAATAACAGATAAGTCATGGGCAATAAACATAATTGTAATACCCAATTTAACTCTTAAATCGTTAAGCAAGTTAATTACTTGTGCTTGAATTGATACATCAAGTGCTGATACAGGTTCATCAGCGATAATAAACTTAGGTGCAACAACTAAAGCTCTTGCTATACCGATTCTTTGACGTTGCCCACCACTAAATTCATGTGGATAACGGCTTGCATGTTCAGGCAATAACCCAACAGTTTTGAGAACTTCATTAACTCTTGTATTGATATATGAGTCTCTTTTTTCTCCTGAGATTCTTAAACCTTCAGCAATAATTTCTTTTACAGTCATTCTAGGGTCAAGTGAAGCGATTGGATCTTGGAAAATCATTTGCATGTTTCTCATCAAATCATAATCTACTTGTAAAGTTTGTTTTCTTCTATGAATGTCTATCTGTTGTTCTTCAATAAATTTAACCTTTTTTTCTTTTAAAGCATCTACTTTCGTTTTGAAGTCCACTTTGATGGCTTCAGCTGAATCTGGAGTATTTGCTAACTCATGTTTCATAGTCATCTTTAACTCTCTTATTTCAGCAGCTACTTCTTTCCTCTTAGCTTTAATGCTGTCTTTGTTACCAAGTATACCAGCTGAAATAAGTTGTCCTAAAAAGAAAACTTCTCCATCTGTAGGCTCATATAGTTTAATGATGGTTCTACCAGTTGTAGTCTTCCCACAACCTGATTCTCCAACTAAACCGAATACTTCACCTTGAAATATATCAAAACTGATATCATCAACAGCTTTTACTACTAATTTGTTTTTTCCTCTACCTGATACAAAATATTGTTTTAAATGTCTAACACTTAATACAGGTGTTCTAGTTTCAGTTTTACTCATCTTTAGACACCTCCCCAGATTCTCTTAACATTCTTTCAATTCTGTCTTTAATTATTTTTGGTATATCAACTTTTGGTGCATCAGGATGAAGCAACCAAGTAGCTGCAGAATGTGATTCACTTATTTTAAACATTGGAGGTTGTTGCTCAAAATCAATTTTCATTGCATATTTGTTACGATCCGCAAATGCATCTCCCTTTGGTGGAAATAGCATATTAGGCGGTGTACCAGGAATAGCAGTTAATCTGTCTTTTGATTCCAAGTCAGGCATAGAACTTAACAATGCCCAAGTATATGGATGCATTGGATTATAGAAGATATCTTCAGATGAACCAACTTCCACAATTTTACCAGCATACATAACAGCAATTCTATCAGCCATATTAGCAACAACACCAAGGTCATGGGTAATAAAGATAACAGATAAATTTCTTTCTTTCTTTAGATCATTAATTAACTCAAGAATTTGTGCTTGGATTGTAACATCAAGCGCTGTTGTAGGCTCATCACAAATCAAGATATCAGGGCTAGCAGTTAAGGCAATAGCAATAACTATTCTTTGTCTCATACCACCAGAGAATTGGAAAGGATATTGTTTAAATCTTCTTTCCGGTTGTGGTATACCAACCTCGTTCATGATTTTGATTGCTTTTTCATAAGCTTCTTTTTTTGTAATTTTATGGAATCTTTTCATTTCTTCCTTAAGTTTACTTAAATCAGCTCTGAATTCTTTTTTTAGCACTTTAGTATAATCTCTATCATCTCTTGCTAAACTTAATTTTTCGGTTCTAGTTGCTTTAACTGATTTAACTTCTTCAGCTACTCTTATTTTTTCAGCTTTAAGTTCAGCCCTTACTGTTTTATGAGCTGCTTTTTTAGTTTTAAAATACACTATTTTAGCTGCTTTAGTATCTGTTTTTAGCTTAACAACTTTAGCGCTGTACTCAGAATTAATTGTAACTGCATCTTTTTTAGAATTTCCTGCTTTAACAGCTAATAATTCTGCCTTTTGATCTTCTTTCAAATATTTTTTCGCTCTTTTTAATCCAAAGTAAATGTTTTTTTCTTCAGAATATAATTTTTTTATTTTATTTTTCGTTCTTTTACCATTAAGCATCATACCTTCGGTAATTTGTTGTCCAATACGCATGATTGGATTTAAACTAGACATTGGATCTTGGAAAATCATTCCGAGTTTATTACCACGTAACTCATGATAATGTTCTTCATCAACTTTTGTAAGATCTTGTCCTTCATAAATAATTTTTCCATCATCAATAATACCATTACCGGCTAAAATACCCATAATAGTTCTACTTGATACGGATTTTCCTGAACCTGATTCTCCAACAATTGCTAGTGTTTCACCTTTATAAAGATTAAATGTAACACCTCTTACGGCTCTAACAAGCCCTTGCGTTGTACGGAAAGAAACAGTTAAGTTTTCAACATGTAAATGTTTTTCTCTAGCCATTATTCAGACCCCCTTAAAGCAGGATTGAATGCATCTCGAAGTGCATTACCAAACATATTGAATGTGATCATTAAGACTGAAATAACAACAGCTGGCCACATAGTTAAATATGGGTCAGAACGCATTTTATTTCTACCATCATTCAATAATACCCCGATTGAAACCCCTGTAAGCTCAAATCCAAATAGAGTTAATGCTTGACCATGTCCAATACCGAATCCTAGGTAAGATAATGTTGCTTCACTAAAGATTACATAAGGAATTGACAAGATACTAGCAGTAATAATTGTACCAATACCATTTGGTAAAATATGTCTGAAGATTAATCTTCCGTCTTTTGCACCTAAAGTTCTTGAAGCAAGAACGTATTCACGGCCCTTGTATCGATAGAACTGGGTTCGGGTGATCGAGGCTATCCCAATCCAACCATTAATAATCAACACCAGAATCAGCGTTGTTTGCCCTGGCCCAACCAGAGCGGTAAAGATAGCCAGAGATACAAGCCATGGTATTCGACCAACAATTTCTGAGAAACGTTGCATAATCATATCGACTGCGCCTCCGTAATAACCTGAAATTGCACCGAATAGAATACCAACAGATATATTAATGAATGAAACAATTAACCCAAGTAACAATGAAGTTCTTGCACCAATCCAAATCATTTTGAAAAGGTCCTTACCTTGTGAAGTTGTTCCAAATACATAATATGGTATTTCGTCGTATCCATTATATTTTGCATAATCTAAAACTACTTTATAATTATAAAATTCTTCATCTTCAGTTCTAATATCATCTTTATTAAGATCTACCCAAACTGATTCCGTTTTATTAATAACTTTTACAATTGGACATCCTTCTGTGAATACCCATCCATTAGGATTGGTAGGATCTGGTGATTGAACACAAATATCAGCATAATCAATCATTAATTGATCATAAATAGTTTTTGAGAAAACATTCTCAACTTTGTCACCAAATGCAAGTGCATAAGCATCGTATTCGAAAGCTGACATTAATCTTGCACCCTTAGATCTTACCCATGAACCAGCACTTTCATCATCTGTGTTTATAGCTAGTAGAGATAACTCATAACCATCAACGAAGTAAATTGGTTCTTCTTGTGTATTATTATTTACAGCTACGCTATTAAATAATACTGTATTAGCATTAGAATCTGAAACAAACTCAACTCTTACATCACTAAATGTAAATAACACTCCGGCAGGCAATGTATCAAATGGGTTGATAGTATAGGTTCCTGCCTCAGTAAAAGTAGCAACTATTACCATAGGCCCAAACCCAGGAATCATCCAAATGTTTACAGCTGAATTATCAGCTGTATCCATACTTTCAATATCTATAGTAATTGTAGTTTCTTGAGATGGCATAAATGTCATCATTGTAGTATCAACAGACATATGAGTACTACCACCATCTAGTAACATTTGGTTTTGACCACCAATGCACAGTTCATCTGATTCAAGACACTCAATCCAGTAATTTGTAAGCGTATCTATATTGATATACTTTGCATCCATTGTAGCTGGGAAACCGATTCCGGTTTCAGCATCAATTGTTGTCATATCAACTTGTTGCTCATCTTTGTATTTATATCCATCAGCAATTCCTAATTCTTCTAACCAAGGAATACGAGGAGGTAAAAATGCAACTCTTTCTTCTAGTACTTCAGCGTTTTTACTACTAAGGATTGGAACAAAAATTGATAATAATACAATTATCCCTAAGATAATACTAGCAAAAACATTAGTTCTGTTCTTACCAAAACGCAGCATTGCGTCTTTGAAATAACCTATAGGCTTTGTTTCAAATTTTTTATCGAAAATTTTCTTTTCGTGTTGGACAAACTCAAATTGATCTTTTGATATATGGTTGTCTTTAATGTCTTTTTCAATCATTATCGTTTTGCCCCCATTCTGATTCTTGGGTCAACTAGACCATAAGATAAGTCAACTAGTAATACTGCGAATAATCCAATTGAAGTATAAAATGCAGTAGAAACTAAGATTACGTTATAATCATATTGTCCTTTTGTCATAGCTCTTAAATAGACTCTACCAGTTCCTGGTATACTGTAAATTTTTTCAATAATTACTGATCCACTTAGTAGACCAACAAATGATCCAATAATACCTGGTACCAATGGAACCATTGAGTTTCTCATAGCATGTCTAATAACAGCTTGAGTTCTAGTTAAACCTTTAGTTCTAGCAAGAAGTAAGAATTCAGAAGTTAATACCTCAGTTAATTCGGCTCTTGTAGTCCTAGTTAAACCAGCAATTGCTCCAAATGATAAACCTAATACCGGCAATATCATTCCGACGAACTGTATGGAACCTTCTAAATCGCCGGCTGGGAATTGAGTTGGAACCCAACCTAGTTGATAAGCAACGAACATTAATAATAATGTCATTAAAACGAAACTAGGAATTGAGATAAAAATCATAACTCCAAATGATATAACATTATCAATCCAACTGTTTTTCTTCAATGCAGCTATGATTCCAAGTGCGAATCCAATTGGAATATAGAAGAACAATGCTATTAAATTAAGCCTCATTGTAACACCCATTCTATCTGCTAAAACATCGAAGGCTGGGGTGTTAACAGCTATCCTTGTAGAATAACCCCAGTTCCAATCCGATACGACGTTCCCTACCCAATTAAAGTATTGAATAGCAACAGAAACGGGTTCATAGATTCTATATCTGATATTCTCGTCTTCATAATAAGCGTTAAAAGGTTTTTCTATTTCATTATTATCCATAGATAAAACCATTAATGGGTTAGTTTCTATTCTTTCTGTCATATATCCGTCATTAACTTGACGTTGATAATATATTTCTTTTGCCTCTTCAGTAGTAGGCGGATATTCCGGTGCGATTTTAAGTAATGTAAAATTTAAAGTTAAAATGATTATTAGAACAATAAATACCCATACTGTTCTAATTGCGATATATTTTCCCATTTAGTATATATAATGTTGATAAAATCACCAACATTTTCTCCTTTCGTAAATAAAAAATTTATGTGGACCTCTATATAAATAATAGAATGACTCAAATTTTGTTGAAATATCTTTAAATAGTTATTTTCACTCTATTATTGACATAGAGTTAAATTTCAAGATTAATAGTAATTCACCGCATAAAAAAAGATTTTAATATTAAAAAATAACAATATTAACATATAGATTTTTTCAAAATAATAGCATATTAAAGCCAAATTTTGGTGTAATAAACTAAGCAAGTAATTTAGCAATAAATATTTGGCTTAATTAGGCTATTTTTTAATTGTTTGAATTTCAAATAAATCGTTTAGACAACAAGCAAACCATCTAACCCGTAGTCAGATGGTCTGCATTGTTTATCTAATTTAATTGTTTTATAAACAATAAATTCATTTTAATAATTGTAAAACTATTCAGTTACTTCTTCTTCAACAACAGGAACAGGAATTGAGAATTCTAGTTCAGTTACTAAAGCGTTACTGAATGTATAAATGATTTTGTAGTCTGCACCTTCAACACCATTAACTAGTGCGAATGTGAAGTCTGATGAGAATACTACAGTTGTATCATAAACCCAACCCATTTCTTCTTCATCAACATCAAGTGTTAGAGGATCGTCTACAACAACAATACCCCATTCAGCTGCTTCTACCCAACCAACATATACTGTTTCATCAACATCTGTAGTTAAAGGATCATCGGCAGTTACAACTTCCATATCATAAATGTATAATACAGCATCTGTGATAGTAATAACACCTATTAATGCTTCTTCTTGAACTTCTGCATAAACCATAACTTGAGTTTCGTCGATTATAACATTAGTATCTTGTAATAAGTCTAATGTATTGAATCTTACGCAATCCCAGTTTCCATCAGCAAATGTAAATTCTACTAAGTAATAACCTTCTTCAGTTAAACCAGTAATTGATATTGCAGATTGAGTAGTAAAGTCTACAACAGCGCCAGTTACTTCTGTGAAGTCAGCTATGTCGATTACTTTTGCAGATGCGATTGCTGATGTGTATCCAGCTGTTGCTTCTGCGTCAAGTACAACGCTTAGGAAGTCTGGAGTTACTTCTTCCATTCTACCATTCATTGCTGATTCTACAAATATTGAATCCATTGGGAACCAAGATGATTCAACCGTAGCTGTTTGAGTAGTATCTACTGCTAATGCGTATTCAAGAACGATTACATAATCTCCTGATTTGTATTCAACATCACCATCAGCATTATACCAGTAATAGTAAGGTACTAAATCAGTAATTGTTACAAATTCAGCGCCAGCTGCTATAGCGATATCTTGATGAGTAGCAAGATTTAAATATTCACCTGATGGATCATCATAAATCATTACAGAATAACTGTTAACAACGAATTCAGGGTTATTAAATTCTTCAATATGGAATGTAGCAGTTGTAGCTGTTACGCTGTCAACTACTGGTGCAGGAACTTCTGCTTCAACACCAAGACTTACATATACTTTACCATTCAATGCAGATGTAATTGCATCAAATGACCATGATTCGTAATGCCATCCAACATTGTCATTATATAAAATGTCTATGTCAGCCTTTGAAGTATCAATACCCCAGTTAAGAGTAAATCCACCACGGTTATCTGAACAATAAGTATCTAAGAAACTTGCAGCATCTAAAGTAGAACCAGAGATACCACCAATTGATAAGTCAAATTCTCCAACCATCATGTAATCATAATAGATGTCTGGGAAATCTTTTGCAAATCCTAATAATTCAACATTAATATAATGTTCAGTTGATACGAATAATTCTTCAAAAGTAGTTTTTACGTATTCGTACATTGTAACTTGAGCTTCAGAACCACTAAAGTAGTTGAACTCAATTTGAATTACTGTAGGACTAGCTGCAGTACCATCTACATAATCTCCAGCTGTTACTAATGCGTCTAATGCTAAGTTATATAACGCTGTAGCTGCTGTAGGGTTATAACCATGTGTTGAAGGGCTTAAGCCAGCTCCAACTGTTAAACCTTGATCAGTATCACGGTAAGGAACACCCATTTCAGGGTCTACTAAGTAAGCATCACTGAAATAATACATGTTAGTTGTACTAGTTTTTAGAACTTCTTCAGCAAGTTTTTGTCTGTCAATAGCAAAGAACATTGCCATTTTAAAGTCATCGTTTGCTAAAATTGGTTCTGGAATCCATGTAGAATCAGGGAATTCAGCTAATTGATCAGCTTCAGTACCTAATCCATTAATCATCATTCTAAATGTAGTTGCTCCAGGAACTTGTTTTAATCCAGGATGGTCTTTGTAAGTGTCATATTCTTCTGTTGGAAGTGAAACACCTTCAAGTTTACCAGCTAAGAATTCTTGGAATCTTACAGCTGAATCTTCAATTACTGAGAAAGTATATCCAGTAAAGAAATATTCATCAGGATCATGATATACAGGGTTTTCTTTGTAACGTAAGATCTTATCGTTTTCATAATAGTCTACATAGAAAGGACCATGATAAGCGATAGTTTTTTCATCAGTACCATAGCTATTAAGATCTCCAACTTGTAATGATTCATATAATTCAATATTTACAGGAGTCATAACAAATGAACCTAAGAAATATCTTACATTCCATTCTGACATATCATTAATGAATGTAAATTCAAATGTTAAGTCATCAATTAATTTGATACCAACATCTGCCCAG
>CAZHSG010000017.1:0-34476 GCA_964535005.1 uncultured Candidatus Izemoplasmatales bacterium | reverse complement strand
TATCACTAATTAATCAATAAATTAATCAATTAATTATTACAAATTTATTATACAAAGATAATAAAATGAGTGAATTTGTTCCGAGTTTTGATGAAAAGAAGATTGAAAAGAAGTGGCAAGATATTTGGTATAAAGGAGATTACTTTACAGCTGAAGATTTCAGCGAAAAAGAAAAGTACTATTCTTTAGTTGAATACCCATACCCATCTGGGACAGGTATGCACAACGGCCATATTAGAGCTTACTTATCTTTAGAAGTAATATCTAGAAAAAGAAGAATGGAAGGAAAGAACGTATTGTTTCCAATCGGTTTTGATGCTTTTGGATTGCCTACAGAAAACTACGCAATTAAAAATCAGATACATCCAAGGATTATTACGGATAGAAACATAGAGACTTTTAAATACCAACTAAAAGCAACTGGATTTTCATTTGATTTTAGTCGTATAGTTGATACAACTGATCCTGAATATTACAAATGGACACAATGGATATTCTTGAAATTATATGAACATAAACTAGCATATAAAGATGTTGCCTATGTAAACTACTGTCCAAGTTGTAAAGTAGTATTATCTAACGAAGAATCACAGGGTGGTAAATGTGACCGCTGTGACACCGATGTTACCCAAATGCAAAAGAATGTTTGGTTCCTTAAAATAACCGAGTATGCAGATAAATTACTAGCTGGTCTTAATGACTTAGAGAGCAATAGTAGAATCAGAACAGAACAAGAAAAATGGATTGGTAAATCAACTGGAGCATACATCCGTTTTCCAGTAGAAAACTCAAAAGAATCATTAAAAGTATTTACTACTAGAGCAGATACAATCTATGGAGTTACTTTTATGGTAATAGCTCCAGAGCATCCGCTTTTAGAAAAGTTTTCAGATAGAATAACCAATACAGATGAAATTAAAGCATACCAAGAAAAAGCTTTGATGAAAACTGAGTTTGAGCGAGTTGAACTTGCTAAAGATAAAACTGGTGTTGAGATAAAAGGCTTAAAAGCAATTAATCCTTTAAACCAAGAAAGCATCCCAATATTTATTTCGGATTACGTAATGATAACCTATGGTACAGGTGCTATCATGGCTGTGCCAGCTCATGATACACGAGATTATGATTTTGCAAAAAAATATAATCTAGAAGTAAGAGAAGTAATTGCTGGTGGAGACATCAGTGAAGAAGCCTATACAAATATTAAAGGTGGAACTCTAATAAACAGTGATATCATTAATGGCTTGGAAGTTAAAGCAGCTATCAAAAAAATGACAAATTATCTTGGAGAAAATCAACTTGGTGAAGCGGCTAAGCAGTTTAGAATGAAAGACTGGGCTTTTAATCGCCAACGTTATTGGGGTGAACCAATTCCAATTATCTACTGTGATGATTGTGGTATTGTACCAGTTCCTTATGAAGATTTACCAGTAACACTTCCAATGGTTGATAAATTTATGCCAACCGATACGGGAGAATCTCCATTAGCTAATATAGATGATTTTGTTAATTGTATATGTCCTAAATGTGGAAAACCCGCTAAAAGAGAAACAGACACCATGCCACAATGGGCTGGATCATCATGGTATTTCTTAAGATACATGGATCCATTTAATACCCAAGAAATCGCAGATAAAAAGAAACTTGATTACTGGGGTAAAGTTGATTGGTATAATGGAGGAATGGAACACGTCACAAGACATCTTATCTATTCAAGATTCTGGAATCATTTCTTATTTGATATCGGTGTAGTTCCAAATGCAGAACCTTATATGAAACGTACTGCCCAAGGTATAATTCTTGGAAAAGACAATGAAAAAATGTCTAAATCAAGAGGTAACGTTGTTGACCCAATGGGAATCATAGATGAGTACGGTGCTGATACATTAAGAACCTATGTATTATTTATGAGTGACTATGAAATGAGCACGCCTTGGAATGATGCTGGGATAAAAGGTTCAAGAAGATTCCTAGATAAAATTTGGCGTTTATTTCCTAGTGTGAGTGATACTGACAAGTATACACCAGCATTAGAATTAATTATCAACCAAACAATTCAAGGAGTTTCAAATGATATTGAAAATCTTAAATTTAATACAGCTATTGCTAAATTGATGACTCTAAGCAATGAGTATCAAAAAAATGGTAGCGTATCTAAAAAGGATTATGAAGTATTGTTGAAACTATTATATCCGATAGCTCCACATATTTGCGAAGAGTTATGGAATAAACTTGGACATAATGAATTGTTAGTGTTTGAACCATATCCTACATTTGATCCTAAAAAACTAGTTAAGGATGAAGTTCCATTAGTCATTAGTGTTAATGGTAAGGTAAGAGACAAATTAACAGTTGCTCTAAATACAAGCAAAGCTGAATTAGAAAAATTAGCATTGAGTCAAGAAAAAATCAAATATTATACAGAAGGAAAACAAATAATTAAAGTAATTGTTGTTCCTAATAAATTAGTAAATATTGTTGTTAAATAGATTAAAGCCTTCACATTTTGTGGAGGCTTTTTTAAAGAAATATCTCTTATGATTAGTAGTATTTCAAAGGGTGCTACTATGATAGAAAAATTATATAAAACCGGAAATGACTTTATAGAAAAAGTAACCGCTGTAACTGAAGGTAGATGTAATCGCTGTTTAAGTTCAAATATTTATCGAGACGAGCATGGAAACTATTCGTGTTTAGATTGTTATAAGTACGGAGAGATAAATGATAAGATGGTAATCTATAGATACTCCAGAAAAGTTAACAATATTAACCACAGGGTTGACCTAGATTACAAACTGACTAAACAACAAGTACTTGGATCTAAATTTTTACTCAATTGTTATGAAAGTAAACAATCTGCATTCCTACAAGCAGTATGCGGGGCAGGTAAAACCGAAATGACATATCAAGTAATTTTGGCTGCTTTAAGAGAAAACAAAAAAGTATGTTTTATATTACCCAGAATAGAAGTTTTAAAAGAAGTTTCAAAACGATTTATCAAATGTTTTCCTAAAACCAACATCAGTGTTTTATTTGAGGGTCATAAGAATTTTCAAGATGCGAACTTATTATTTTCTACACCTCAACAATTAATTTGCTTTTTTAGAGAGTTTAATCTTTTGATACTAGATGAAGTAGATGCCTTTCCCTATGCAAAGAATCCATTCTTAAAGAGATTAGTAGAAAAGTCCTTAAAACGAAACGGAGTTATATTGTATATGTCTGCGACTGTTAGTGGGGACTTTAAAGAAATGATTGATAATAAGACCATTAAATATCTATCAGTACCATCAAGGTATCATCGCAAATCTTTAATCGTTCCTGTGTTTAAGCGATTAAAGAAGGCTAAAAACTATTTTAAACCCTTGTTAATATTTCTAAATACAAACATTGAAAAACAGCGTCAAACGTTGATATTTGTTCCATCAATTAAATTAGGTAATGAATTAAAAACCAGACTCAAAGAGATAGATATAGATTGTAATTTTATCTCCAGTAAATCCATTGATAAAAATCGCATAATTAAAGAATTTAGGAATATAGACTACCTTTTTCTAATATCAACTACGGTATTAGAAAGAGGGGTAACTTTTGCGGATATAGATTGTGTTGTTTTATATGCTGACCATAAAGTATTTTCTAAAGAAACTCTAATTCAAATTTCAGGTAGAGTTGGAAGAAAACTAGAATATTCACAAGGAAATGTAATTTTTTATTCGGAATATGTTTCAAGTAATATGAAGCGTTCAAAAAGTGAAATCCAACTTATGAATAAAAGGAATAGTGAGCTATGAAATGTGTTCTTTGTGAAGACTATTTTATTGAAGAAACAAACTTTTTGAACATGTTTGTATTTGAAGAAGTATGTCCAAAATGTATCGAAGAATATTCTCCAAAGTTACTTTTAGAGTTAATCCCATATTCCTATGGTATTATCGACTATTTTTACATCTATGATGAAGTGCTAATCAATGGTAGACAAAAACTGTACTTGAATAAACATTTTAGAATATTGTATCTACATATTTTTGCCAATATACGTAACTATGATTTAGTAATAATCATTGATAATATTACTTATAATAATTTTCAAAATTACTTTAATTTTCTTAAAGGGTTCAAAAAGCTACTTTTTGTATCGTTATTGCGATGGAATTTTGAAGTTTTTATGAATTTTTTATAAAATAAATGTAGGTCTGTTGCTATCGGTTTTTCAAGGTGGTATAATTAAATTAGTTAAATGAATAAAAGGGGTGATTAAATGAAATTAGACGTCAGAGGCAAAGGCGGACTCGTGATTACTGATGCAATCTACAATTATCTTGACAAGAAATTGAAAAAGATTGACAAGGTGTTCCAAGAACAACTCGAAGCTCACATCGTGTGTAAAGTTTATCGAGATGGAACAAAAGTGGAAATTACGATTCCAATCAAATTTATTACTATGAGAGCCGAGGTTCAGGACAAGGATTTATATGCAGCTATTGATAGAGCAATTGATAAATTAGAAGCGCAAATCCGAAAAAACAAACACAAAATGAATCGTTCACTTCAAGAAAGAGTTGGATTGAAAAATGCTTTCACCAATGATTACCTAGATATTATTGAGTTAGAAAAGGAGTTAACATCACCGGTTAAGAAGAAGAAAATCAAATTAGAAATTCTATCTCTTGATGAAGCAATTACGCAAATGGAATTGCTAGGACATGATTTCTTCATCTTCAAAAATGAAGACAATTTATTATCTGTATTATATCTAAGAGATGATGGCAAATATGGGTTAATTGAAACAGAATAATTTAAGTGGCCTTTCTAGGTCACTTTTTTTCGCTTGATTATGATATATATTGAATATATATATATTAAATGGTATTATATTATGTAGAGATTAAGAGGTGAATGCAATTGTTTGGATTTTTAAGTGGGAAGAAAAAAGAATTAAAAAAATTAGAGAATAGAGCATTAGAAGTATTAGCTCTTGAAGAAGAATATAGCAAATTTTCTGATAGCGATTTAGCAGCTAAAACAGAGGATTTCAAAAACAGAGTCAAATCAGGAGAAGAATTGGATTCTTTACTAGTTGAAGCTTTTGCTACAGTTAGGGAAGCCAGTACAAGATTCTTGAAAATGACTCCTTTTATGGTGCAAATTATGGGTGCTATTGTTATCCATGAAGGTAACATAGCCGAAATGAAAACTGGTGAGGGGAAAACTCTTACTGCTGTTATGCCTGCATATTTAAATGCACTATCAGGTAAGGGAGTTCACATTGTTACGGTTAATGAATATTTGGCTAGACGTGAAGTTGAAGGTGAAATTGGCGACTTGTTTAGAAAACTTGGATTAACAGTTGGATTAAATGTCAGAGAATTATCACCTGAAGAGAAAAGAGAAGTCTATAATTTTGACATTCTTTATTCAACGAACAATGAGCTAGGTTTTGATTATTTACGTGATCATATGGTTATTTATAAAGAAGCTATCGTACAAAGAAAACTTAACTTCGCAATAATTGATGAAGTTGACTCGATTTTAGTCGATGAAGCAAGAACACCATTGATTATATCTGGTGGAGCTAAAAATACAGCTGATTTATATAAACAAGCTAACTATTTTGTAATAAGACTTAAAGAAGAAGAAGACTACGCTATTGATATAAAAGATCGCATCGTAAGTTTAACCGAAGCAGGAATCAAAAGAGGTGAAGCATACTTCAATTTAGAGAACCTTTACGACGTAGCTAATGTTGTTTTACTACATCATATAAATAATGCTTTAAAAGCGAATTATATTATGACTAACGATATTGATTATGTAGTTAAAGAAGGCGCTGTAGTAATTGTTGACTCATTTACAGGACGTTTAATGATAGGTAGACAATTCTCCGAAGGATTGCATCAAGCATTGGAAGCTAAAGAAGCTGTAGAAATTAAAAAGGAAACATCTACTCTGGCAACAATTACATTCCAAAATTTCTTTAGAATGTATTTAAAATTATCAGGTATGACTGGTACTGCAAAAACCGAAGAAGAGGAATTCAGAAATATATATAACATGTATGTTGTGGAAATACCAACCAACATGCCAGTAATTAGAGTTGATGACAATGATTTAATCTTTGCTAGTATGGAAGCTAAATTTAAAGCATTAGCTGAAGCTATTACGGGAAGATATGAAAAAGGACAACCTCAACTTATAGGTACAATTTCAATTGAAACCTCTGAGTTGTTATCTAAATTGCTAAAAAAACGTGGTGTTAAACATAACGTTTTAAATGCAAAACAACATGAAAGAGAAGCTGAGATTGTAGCTAATGCTGGACAACAAAAAGCAGTAACAATCGCAACTAACATGGCTGGTCGTGGTACTGATATCAAACTTGGTGAAGGTGTTATAGACCTAGGTGGATTAGCTGTTATAGGTACTGAAAGACATGAATCACGAAGAATTGATAATCAATTAAGAGGTCGTTCTGGTAGACAAGGAGACCCTGGTTATTCTAGATTCTTCTTATCAGCTGATGACGATTTACTGAAAAGATTTGGTGGAGATAGATTTAAAAGAATGTTAGAAATGATTGTTGTATCTAAAGGTTCTGACACCGAAACACCACTTGATTATGGTATGTTCTCTAAAATGGTTTTAAGAGCTCAAAAACAAATTGAAGGTAATAACTTTGACCGTCGTAAAACTGTTTTACAATATGACGAAGTAATGAGAAGACAAAGAGAGATTATATATACTCAAAGAACTGATATATTATTCAAAGAAACAATTGAAGAATACGCAGATGGTATGATAGTTGAATCTCTAACAAGAACTGTAAATAAACATCTTGAAGACATTGAAGTATTGAATAAAACCCTAGCAAGATATTTTTCAAAAGATTCTATAGATTTACAAATATTAAAAAGCGAAACTGACCCATTACAATATGTTTTGGATAGTTACAAAAGAGATGTGGATGCTAAAAAAACTTTAGCAGGAACCAAAGTCTATAATGACTTCCTTAAGGCGATTACGCTAAGAGTAGTTGATACATACTGGGTTCAACATATTGATGCAATGAGTGAGTTAAGACAAGCCGTTACTCTACAAAGTTACGGTCAAAACAACCCATTTAGAGAATATCAAGAAGTTGGGTTCAATATGTTTGAAAGCATGGTTCAAAACATCCAAAATGATGTAACTAAATTTGTGCTAAAAGCTCAAGTTAGACAAAACACAGAGAGAGTACAAGTTGCTAAACCAATCAGGACTTTTTCTGGTAAAGAAGATACTGCAGTTAAAAGAAAACCAAGAACAGTACAAAAGAAGGTCGGAAGAAACGATCCATGTCCTTGCGGCTCTGGTAAAAAATATAAATATTGTCACGGTAGAAACGATTAATCAGGAGATATAATGACTCATTTAGAACTTCAACAAATTCTAGTTGATTTAAAAAAAGATATTGATAATCTAGTAACAACTATCAACATAGAAAAACATATTAATAAGGCTAAAAATCTGGAGGGGAAGACAATCTCACCAGATTTTTGGAGTGATACTTCAAAAGCGCAAAAGATTATTGCTGAAATGAATGAAGAACACTCAATTGTTAAAGAGTATGACGAACTAAATGATATTTATGAAACCTTAGAATTATCCGTAGAAATAGCAAAAGAAGATGAAAACTTTGACTTCACAGAAGCAAAAACTCTAATAAAAAAATTTCATAAAAAAGTTGAAGAACTAACCATAAAAATTTTATTGAATAAACCTTATGATAAATTTAATGCATTCATCGAATTTCATCCAGGAGCCGGCGGAACTGAATCACAAGACTGGGCACAGATGTTATACAGAATGTATCTAAGATTCGCCGATAGGAGATCTTATAAAACAAAAATAATTGACTATCAAGACGGTGATGAAGCGGGATTAAAATCAGCTACAATTTTAGTAGAAGGTTTGAATGCTTATGGTTATCTAAAAGCAGAATCAGGTGTACATAGACTGGTAAGAATCAGCCCTTTTGATTCTTCAAGCAGAAGACATACTTCATTTGCTTCTGTTAAAGTATATCCAGAAACTGATGATTCAATCAATATAGAAATTGAAGAAGCTGATTTAAGAATAGACACATACCGTGCTAGCGGTAAGGGTGGACAAGGCGTAAACACAACTGACTCAGCAGTAAGGATTACCCATTTACCAACAAAAACTGTGGTTACTTGCCAAAATGAACGAAGTCAAATTCAAAATAAAGCTATAGCTATGAAAGTGCTAAAAGGTAAATTATACAATTTAGAATTAGAAAAACAACATGCAGAAGTAAATGCTTTCAATGATACAAAATTGAATGCATTCGGTTCGCAAATTAGATCCTACGTATTTCATCCATATACCATGGTTAAAGACCATAGGACTTTAACAGAAACTGGAAACGGTGACAAAGTATTAGATGGAGACTTAGATAGATTTATCTTGACTTACTTAGTAAAATTAAATTCATAAATAACAACCAATTATTAGTTTTGTATAAATTAAATAGTAATTGGTTGTTTTTTTAAAGAAAAGAGTGATGATATTGTATCAAGTTGTTGAGTTAAAACGAGTTAAAAGAAAGTATCTTGTTATAATAAAAACTGATAAATCAGAAGAGGATTACCTTCTGTCTGAAGATCTTATTGTCGAATATAGACTTGTTAAAGGTAAGGAACTAGAAAAAAAGACCTACCTAGTGTTTAAGGAGTCTTATAAAAGAGATGAATTATATCAAAAAGTCTTGCACTATGCACTTTATAAACAAAGGTGTACCTCCGAAATAACAGATTATTTAACTAAACACAATATCCTAAAACAAGACCAAATATATTATCTCAATAAACTCATAAATGCTAGCATACTAGACGACTCAAAGTATGCTACGAACTTTATTCAAGAAGCTTTCGAATTCAAAAAATATGGTTTAAAAAAGATTATTTATGATTTAAAACAAAAACGCATTGATAGTACGTTATACACTAAAATAATAGCTGAAATTACAAATAAGCAAATAACCGAGAATATCGATTATTTATATCAAAAAAAATTAAAATCAACAAAAAACAAATCAATTAACAGAGCTGTACAAGATATAAAACAATTTATCATAAGAAAAGGTTATGACTACGCTTTGGTCAATAAAGTAATTGAATCAAAAAAATCAGAAATAATTAATTCTGTGTCGGAAGATGATGCCTTGGATAAGGATTACTTGATAGCCAAAAAAAAATATAGCAAAAAACCCGAAAAAGAATATCAAAATACAATAAGCTACTTATTGAGAAAAGGTTACACTTATAATAAAATAAAAGAGAGAATGGGAGGCTAACGATGAAGAAAATGGAAGAACTAGACCTTTATCTATTTAATGAAGGCAAACTTAAAGAAGCATATAAACACTTTGGAGCACATTTGGTCAAAGATGAGTTAGGCGCTACTTTAGGTGTAAGATTCAAAGTTTACGCACCCCATGCTAAAATTGTCTCTATTGTTGGTGACTTCAATAGTTGGGATTCGAGAGAACATGTTCTAACCAAAGAAGATGGCCTCGGAGTATTTAGTATATTTATTGAAGGCTTATCAGAATGGGCTAGGTATAAATACTGTATTATTACTTCCTATGGTCAAACTATATTTAAATCAGATCCCTACGCATTCTTTTCAGACGAAAGACCTGAAACATCATCAAAAGTATACGACATTGACGGATATTCTTGGCAAGATAATAAATATCTCGAGCAAAGAAAACAGAAAAACCACTATGAGGAAAAACTATCTGTGTATGAAGTACATATAGGTTCTTGGATGACTAAACCGGGTGGAGGATTTCATAAATACAATGAATTAGTAGATTTACTAATTCCTTATGTGATAGAACATGGGTTCTCTCACATCGAACTTATGCCTGTGACAGAACATCCGCTAGATGAATCTTGGGGATATCAAGGCACAGGATATTATAGTGCAACTTCAAGGTATGGAGTTCCAAAAGATCTAATGTATTTTATTGATAAATGTCACGAAGCTAATATAGGAGTAATAATTGATTGGGTGCCTGGTCATATTTGTAAAGACGCTCATGGTCTATATATGTTTGACGGAGAACCGCTTTACGAATACGAAGATATGAAAGTAAGAGAAAATAAAGTTTGGGGTACGATTAACCTTGATTTAGGTAAAGGTACTACAAAATCATTCTTAATTTCAAATGCATGTTTCTGGATGGAATATTTCCATGTAGATGGATTTAGAATAGACGCAGTTTCTAATATTATTTATTACCTTGGTAATATGCATATAGGAACTAACCATGGAGCGGTTGAATTTCTGAAAAACCTATCCTATGCAGTTAAAGAAAAAGACCACTCAGTATTACTATTTGCTGAAGATTCTACAGCCTATCCAAACCTTACTACCGGTGTATTAGATGGTGGTATAGGATTTGATTATAAATGGAATATGGGTTGGATGAATGATACTCTCAGATATTTTGAAAAAGATCCAATTTATCGTAAATACCATCATGACCTAATAACATTTGGTCTTGTGTACACATATTCTGAAAAATTTATCTTACCACTATCTCATGATGAAGTAGTTCATGGCAAAAAATCTTTAGTAGACAAAATGCCAGGAGATTATTGGCAAAAGTTTGCTAATTATAGAGTTCTAATGGGATTGCAATTTACTCATCCAGGTAAAAAATTATTGTTCATGGGTGGAGAATTCGCTCAAATGCATGAATGGAAAGACAAAGAAGAACTAGATTGGTTTCTATTAGAATATCCACTTCATAAACGTGCAAATTTATTTGTTAGAGATCTTATCAAAGTATATAATAGCCATAAATGTTTCTATGAATTAGATCATAATCCTAGCGGATTTAAATGGATTGACCAAACTAATTTTGAGCAATCAATATTCTCGTTCGCGAGATTTGGTAAAGACCCAAACGAACTCGCGATTGTTGTTCTAAATATGACTCCAAATGCCTACGAATCATTCTTTATTGGTGTACCTAATAAGGGAACGTATGAAGAAATACTAAATTCTGATAAAGATATCTATGGTGGGTCAAATGTATATAATGGAGTACCGATTAGCACCATGGATTTTGATAATCATGGATTTAATCAATCTCTAGAAATAAAAATAGCACCACTCTCAATAACAATATTAAAATACAAAGGATAAACCAATGAAAAAAATGATGATTTCAATGATTCTAGTTGGCGGTAGAGGTACCAGACTAGAAGAAATAACCGATGCAACAGCTAAACCAGCTGTTTCTTTTGGCGCGAAATATCGTTTAATTGATTTTGCCTTAAGCAACATTACAAATAGTAATATTGGTGTTTGCGGTATTGTAACTCAATATGAACCATTTGAGTTGATGTACTACATTGGTAGTGGAGCATCTTGGGACTTAGATGTATTAGATGGAGGAATTAGATTCTTAACTCCATATTCAAGAAAAGATGATGTTCTATGGCAAAAAGGGACTGCCCACGCCATAAAACAATATTTTCACTTTATTAAAGAATACAAAGCTAGATATGTCTTAATTTTATCAGGGGATCATATCTATAAAATGGACTATCAAAAAATGCTTGATCATCACCTAAGGAATAATGCTGAAATTACAATAGCAGCCACTGAAGTCGACCAAAGTGAAACTCATAGATTTGGTATATTAGAAGCGACTTCAAATAATAAAGTAATCGGTTTTGAAGAAAAACCTGAAAACCCTAAAAGCAATCTAGCATCAATGGGAATATATATTTTCTCTATAGAGGTTTTAGAAGAACTATTAAATAAAGCAAGTGATAGTGATATAGACTTTGGAAAAAATATAATACCAAAGAGTATTGAATTAAATAAAGAAGTATCACTTTACAAGTTTGATGGATATTGGAAGGATGTCGGAACTGTTGAATCTCTATATAATGCTAATATGGATTTATTAGATGATTCAGATTATTTGTCTTTGAATGTGTCAAAAAACATGCCGATTTATTCAAAATCACTCAATTTAAATCCCCATGTTATTCTTTCAAAGGGAAAAGTAGTTAATTCAGTTATCGCCGATGGTTGTTTAATTAATGGAGAAGTTACTCACTCAACCATAGCCTATGAAGTAACTATAGAAGCAGGAGCCAAAGTTATTGATTCAGTAATCTTACCTAATTCAGTAATTGGCTGGAACTCATACTTAAAAAAAGTAATCGTTAATAAGGGAGTTATAATCCCAGAAAATTATCGCTGTGAGTCTGATTCAGTTATTTTGATAACCGAAGATAATCTTTTTGAAGTTGGTGGAATATATGAGTAGTTTATTTATGGTTATTGACGCCACTAGTAAAGGTAATTTTTCTAAACTAACAAGACATAGAGTTCCTGGGGCATTGCCATTTGGCGCGAAATATCGTTTGATAGACTTTTCGCTTTCAAACTGTAAAAATACTCAAATCACTAATGTATCTATTTTCCCATACGGGAATTATAGATCTTTATCTGACCATATAGGTTCAGGAGATAGATGGGATTTAAACCGTCGTCACGATGGTATATTTATCTTGCCTCCAAAAAGTTTAAATTTGACGTTTGAAGATTCAATAAGTTTTCAAAGAATGTATGAACATATTGAATACTTCCTTAGATCTAATCAAGATTACGTAATCGTTTCACCGGCTAATATTGTTTGGAATGTTGACTATAACGTATTTTTACATTCACATCTAATGAATGAAGCAGACATAACGGAAGTATTAGCTAATGACAAAAAGCGTTTAAAAACTTATATCATATCAAAAAAAATATTACTTGAATATATTAACAACTATGACCAAATTCAGTTTAGAAATCTATCTGATGTTTTTGACTATGCACCTAATTTAAAGAAATTTACCTATCTCTATGAGGGAACATCATATTTCATTAACTCTTCAAAAGAGCTATATGATGCAAATATGCAAATGTTATTTAAATCAGTTAGAAAAGAATGGTTTAAAAAATCTAGGCCAATATTTTCCAAAGAAACCATGTCAGCTCCAAGTAGATATGGTAAGGATGCGATAGTTTCTAACTCAATTATTGCTTCGGGAGCATTTATTAATGGAGAAGTTACCAATTCAATTATTGGTAGAAAAGTTTATATTGAAAAAGGTGCCCAAGTAATAAATACCGTTATTATGAATCAATGTAGAATTAAAAGTGGTTCAAAAGTTGAATATTCAATCTTTGATAAAGAAACCAAAGTTTTAGAGAACTCTATTGTTGAAGGTGATCCAGATAAGTTATTTGTATCTGAAAAGAAACAAATAGTTGTTTCTAATGAGAGTCTATCGATATTACAAGTTACAGCTGAGTGCTTTCCGTATATTAAAACTGGCGGACTAGCAGATGTTGTCGGTGGATTAGCCAATCAATATAGTTTGCTGGGGATAAAATCTCAAGTAGTTTTACCGCTTTATCCAAAAATAAGAGAAAAATACGAATTATTCTTAGAACTTATAGCCGCAAATAAAATTATATACGATGATCAATCTTATCGTGTGAATCTCTATTCTATGAATAATCAAAATACTACCTATTACTTTATAGAATCCTATGAGTTTTTTGATAGAGAAAAAATCTATGGCTATGAAGACGATGGAGATCGATTTGCGTTTTTCTCCAAAGCAGTAGTTGTATTCTTAGATGCAGTTGATCAGTTACCGGATATCATTCATATCCATGATTGGCATATGGGACTAATACCTTGTATTTTAAAAAACGAGCAATTAGATATTAAAACATTAATGACAATTCATAATATCGAATATCAAGGAATCTACAGTTCTGACATTTATAAAAAGCTAGGTATTGAGAACAAAAAGATTCTCGGTCATACCAAGATTAACTTTATGGAAACAGGTCTAGTTAACGCAACAAAAATATCAACCGTCTCAGAAACCTATCGAGATGAGTTGAAATATGAATACTACAGTAAAAACTTGGTTGACGTAATAAACAAAAGAGATAGAGATTTCTATGGAGTGTTAAATGGCCTTGAAGAAGACGTATCACCAGAACTAGATTTAGAAATCGGTATGAGATACTCTTTAGTTAATGTTTTTGAAGCTAAAGCATTTAATAAAGAAGACCTTCAGAGAAAGATGAGTTTAGCCATAGGAGAAGAATACTTCATTTTGGGAATGGTAACTCGAATTGCTGAACAAAAGGGCTTTGATATCCTTTTACCAGCTTTATATGAAGTTTTAACCAACAAGAACATCCAATTTGTAATTTTAGGGACTGGTAAAGAGTCATATATGGAATCTCTAAGAGAGCTAAAGAAGAAATTTCCTAATCAAGTCAGCATTAATCTTACCTATGATGCAACCAAGCCTAATTTTATCTACGCAGGCTCTGATGCATTCTTAATGCCTTCAAGGTATGAACCTTGTGGCATTGGTCAAATGATTGCTTTGAAATACGGAACCATTCCAATTGTTAGACAAACTGGTGGATTAAACGATACAATTGAAGCGTACGACCTATCAAGTAAACGTGGTAATGGGTTTAAATTTTTTAACTATGATTCTAGGGATTTAATTTTCCAAGTCAATAATGCCTATAATATTTTTGCATCAGCCAAAAAAGATTGGCAACAACTTATAATTAATGCGATGCATTCTAAATTTTCACTTGAAGATTCAGCGAAAGAATATATTGAGTTATACAAAATAATCTAATTAAAATGAAAACGGTCACAGAAACACGTGTGCCGTTTTTATATATAATAATGTTATAATAAAGTGTGAGGTGTTTTTATGAGAAAAGGTGTATTTAAAAATAAAGAAAGCTTTGCTAAAAGCTTTAAAGAAAGACTAAAGAAAACTTATTTAACAGATATTTCTGCCTCTTCATTAAGAGAAAGATATAATATATTAGGGACATTAGTTAGAGAAGAAATTTCTAAGGATTGGATTAATACTAATAAACTACTTGATAAAACAGACCAAAGAAAAGTATATTACTTCTCTATGGAGTTTTTAATGGGTAGACTTATTACCAATAATCTTATGAATATGGGAATTAGAGATGAAGTAGAAGCTGCTTTTAATGATTTAGGATTAGATTTAAACGAAGTAGAAAAATATGAATCAGATCCAGGGTTAGGAAACGGTGGCCTAGGAAGACTAGCTGCTTGTTACTTAGACTCAATGGCTTCTCTAGGCATTCCAGGTTATGGTAACTGTATTAGATATCGCTACGGACTATTCCGTCAAAAAATCAAAAATGGCTATCAAGAAGAAAGACCAGATAACTGGTTAAGTGATGGTTACGTTTGGGAAGTTAGACAAGAAGAAGAGGCTGTAGATATTCCATTCTCTGGTTATGTTGACTATGATAATGGTATGGTATATCATCCAAGCGAATTTATTAGGGCTGTTCCCTATGATGTACCAATTGTAGGTGCTGATAACGGAGTTGTTAATTATTTAAGACTTTGGAACGCAGAACCATCAAAAAGATATCCAGAAGGAAAAAGTCCTTTTGTATATGAATCAGAACTACAAAAAATATCAGGTATTCTTTATCCTGACGATACAACATTAAATGGAAAACAATTAAGGTTAAAACAACAGTACTTTTTCTCAGCTGCGGGTGTGAAAAGTGTAACTGACAAACATTTTGAAAAACATGGCACGCTAAAAAATTTAGCTGACTATGTTGTATTTCATATAAATGATACACATCCAACATTAATCATTCCAGAATTAATGAGAATTCTATTAGATGAACATAATATGGAATGGGATGAAGCCTGGGCAATAACAACTAAAGTAACTGCCTATACAAATCATACTATTTTAGCAGAAGCCTTAGAAAAATGGTCTGTGGAAATTATGAAACCATTACTACCTAGAATCTATCAATTGATTGAAGAAATCAATCGTCGTTTCTGTTTAGATCTATTAGAAAAATACGGCTATGAAAAAAGTGAGCTTATCAACGAACTTTCGATTATTGGAAACGGAGTTGTGAGAATGGCTCATCTTTGTATCGTTACTAGTTTCTCGGTAAATGGAGTAGCTAAGTTACATACAGATATTCTAAAAAATATTGAAATGAAAAAATTCTATGATTTGTATCCAAACAAATTCACAAATGTAACAAATGGTATAACTCATAGAAGATGGTTATTACATACTAATAAAGAATTAACTAAATTGCTTGAAGAAACTATTGGTGATGGATTCAGAAAGCATCCTGGTGAACTAGAAAAACTTCTACCTTTAGTTGATGATCTTGATTTACAAAACAAATTCTTAGCTATCAAGCATGAGAAAAAAGTACAGTTAGCCGGAAGAATTGAACGTGAACAAGGTATCAAAATTGATACTAACTCAATTTTTGATATCCAAGTTAAAAGATTACATGAATATAAACGTCAATTAATGAATGCATTACATATAATGAGTATATATAATAGTTTAAAAACTGATAAAAAGTTTAGAGAAGATTATGTTCCACATACATTTATATTTGGTGCCAAAGCAGCTGGATCGTATTTCTTTGCAAAAAAGATTATTAAATTAATTAATACCATAGCTGAAAAGGTAAATAATGATGTTGATACAAATGATTTCTTAAAAGTTATATTTGTAGAGAATTATAATGTAACCTACGCTGAAATGATAATGCCAGCCGCAGATATTTCTGAACAAATATCTACAGCTTCTAAAGAAGCATCTGGTACAGGAAACATGAAATTCATGATGAATGGAGCTTTAACTCTAGGAACACTTGATGGAGCTAATGTAGAAATTGATGAATTAGTAGGAAGAGATAATATCTTTATCTTCGGAATGGACTCAAAAGCTGTCACTGAATCAAATCAAAATGGCAGGTATATTTCAGAAGAGATTTATAAAAACGACCCAGAACTAAGAATGATTCTAGATCAATTAGTTAATGGATATTTTGAAAAAGTAGACAAAGAAGAATTTAGAGATATTTATGATAATCTAGTTTATTCAGATAATTATTATGTTCTAAAAGATTATCAAGCTTATAAAACCGCACATAACGAAGCTAATCAAGCCTATAAGAACAAAAACGATTGGGCTAAAAAGGCATTAGTTAATATCGCAAAAAGTGGTATATTCGCTTCAGATAGATCAATATCTGAGTACGCAAATAATATTTGGAAAGTAAAATCTATGAAATAATGTTGAATTTCAACCTTTTTCTTTTTGTGTTATAATATCTTAGGTGATAATATGAAAAAATGGATTGACTTAACGGTATTAATTGATGAGTATTACAAAGGTTATCCTGGAGATATACCATTTAATGTTGAGAAAGAAAAAACTATATCAAAAGACGAATACAATCTAAATAGAATTAATATAAATATGCATGTTGGAACACATTTAGATGCAAAAAAACATATGTATGATGTTCCAGAAGGAATAGAAGCCATTGATATCAATAAAATGATTGGCAAAGGAATTGTTATTAAACCTAAAATAACTGATGGTGTAATCAATACATCAGACATTATTAGTCAATATAGTGGTGATGCAAAGATATTATTGTTGAATTTAGATTTTGCCAAAAAGTTTAATTCGGAAGCATATTATTCACCGCCAAGATTTACCAAGGATTTTTTTAATTTTCTAATCAAGAAAAATATAGAAGTAGTAGGATTTGATATTCCAAGTCCCGAGTACTCATCTGGTGATTTACTTAATATGCATCGAGACTTATTAGGTGAAAACATTACAATAATTGAAAATCTATGTAATCTAGATAAATTATCAAAAGAGATAACATTTATCGGGTTACCACTTAAAATAAAAGGTTTTGATGGTTCTATGCTAAGATGTGTAGCCAAAAACGAGTAATCACTTGACTTTTAGTCAAATTTTAATTAAAATATAGACGAAAAAAAAACTTCAGGGCAGGGTGTGATTCCCAACCGGCGGTAAAAGTCCGCGAGCTTAGGCTGATTAGGTGTGATTCCTAAACCGACAGTAAAGTCTGGATGGAAGAAGTCAAATGTTCTGATGAATACCTGTATATTTTAACAGGTATTTTTATTGGAGGAGAAATGAAAAAAAAGAGTACAAGAGTTTTAGTGTTTGCTGGGGTGCTTGCGAGTGTTTCGGCTGTTTTGATGTTCCTGGAATTTCCATTAGGTTTTGCGCCTAGTTTCTACAAAATGGACTTTTCAGAAGTACCTGTACTAATTGGTGCGTTTGCATATGGACCAGTAGTTGGTATTATAATTGAGGGTGTAAAAATTATCGTAAGGACATCAATTGTTGGTACTCAAACCATGGGCGTTGGGGAATTAGCTAATTTCCTTATAGGTATTTCTTTTGTAGTGCCAGCGAGTTTAATTTACAAAGCACATAAAACAAAGAAAAGCGCAGTAATAGGGTTAGCTGTTGGATCTTTAGCTATGATTATAGTAGGTACCTTACTAAATGCATTTGTTTTATTACCAGCCTTTGCTTTCTTCCTATCTACACCAGAAACTACTTACACAGTAGATTCGTTTGTGTATCTGGGTAGTTTAGTAAATCCACTTGTAAAGGATTTACCAACTTTCTTAGCATTCGCAGTAGCGCCTTTCAATTTAATAAAAGCAGTTTTAACAGGCATTATAGTAATATTAAGTTATAAAAGAATTTCAAGTTTAATTAAAGCCAAGGACAGTGAGTAATTTGAAAAAAATCTTTATCATTATATTTGTTTCTATGTTTCTTGTTAGTTGTCAAACTAATACCACAACTACAGAAACACAGACAACCCAAGATACAACTTTATTAACCTTTCAAGATCGGGAGTATTCAGAATTCATCGATATAACTATCGCAGATATTGAAGCTCAATTAACCCAAGGTTCAGGTACGTATTATGTCTATTATTACGGCACCTATTGTTATCCTTGTGGGCAAATAAAAAATGAAGTCCTATCTAAGATAGAACTTCTTGTGAATGATAAAGTTTATTTAGTAGAAACAAACAGCCTAAGTGATATTAATGAAAACATTAATGTAGAATATACACCATCTATCGTTATTATAACTGATAATCAAGCAGTCCAAGTAATTCAAGGTGAAATCGGTATTCTAAATATTATTGATAGTTTAACCTAGTTAATACTAGCTAACATTCTTCTGATTTCAGGATGAATTTCAAAACTTTGCGTCTGGTTAATATTCTCAAAGAAAAATTTATTCATTGATTGTGTATTAGTACTACCATATGAGTTACTAATAAGTTCAGTAACTTCATAGGGAACAATATTTGTTTCATTAGAAAAAGAATAAGATTTAGTTAAGACAGATCCAAATCTTCCAGAGTTTCGCTCTTTGAATTTTAGGACTGTCTTTTTTGTTTTGTGTTTTATTTTGTAGTCAGTTAGATTAGCGAAAGCATTCCAAAATATAAATTTACTAAAAATGCTTTTAACTACATCAGGGTTTACTTCGTGATAGGCTCTATTATACTTAGTATTAAATACAACGGCGAATTCTTCAGTTAGGTAAATCTCTTCATGTTTGCGGTAGTTATATATATAATAGAATTTACTGTAATCAATGTCTTTGCTCATTACTATATAAGGTTTTGGTTTAGCAAATAACGTCAACACGCCAAAAATAATACAAGCTAATGATGATGAAAAAAAGATACCTAAGAAACTAAAGAAGAAAGCATTGTATCCCGGTTCACCAAAATTAGTTACTACATCATTAATTTCCATTGGTAATTGTACTATATACATAATCAAAAACGCTATTGTAACTGGTAGTAAACTTAATCCAACTATAAACAAAATTAAAGCGACTAAGTTATTTTTTTTCTTAACAGTACATGATACAAGATTAGAATAGTCAAATCCGAGTTCAGTTAATTCCATATAATCAACTCCTTACCCTATATTTTAACAAAAATAAAGTTTTTTTTAAATCATATTCATAAAACTTCTATTAAATGGTAAAATAAGTGTATCAATTATAATGAAGGCTGGAAAATATGAATACGATTAAAATAGATAAATACTTCAAAGGAATGGTAGCGAACAGAGGATTGAGTGGAATCGAGACAGAAAACACAATTTTTGCTTTTTTGGCTGCTTCAAATAGATCATATCATGGAATAAGCTGTGATTTGAATGTTTCAAGAGATTCAAAGATTATTTTAACCTATGATGATACACTTTTAAGACTAGGATTACTTAACCTATATATTCCTAGTTTCACCTATGACGAACTAAAGAAATTTTCTTTAGTTGATAGAAAAACATCAAATTTAGATTCAAATTTATTTATACCAAAATTATCTGATTTTTTATCAGTGTGTAAAGCCTATAGAAAAACTGCTTTCTTAAACTTAGTAACTGGTTTAAAAACTGATAATATAGATAAAATTGTAGAAGAAGCAATTGATTTTTATGATATAAAAAAAACTATGTTTGTTTCTAGTAATAAAAAACATTTATTATATCTCGCAAAAAAAGTAAATCGCAATCATTTGTTCTTTGATGTTGACAAGACTTCAGAAGAAGTTTTTGATTTCTGTAAGAATAATGGATTTAACGCAAATATATCATATAGTCATGTTTCTAAAGACTTTGTTAAAAATATGCATTTAATCGGATTAAAAGTCAGTACAGGAGTAGTGAATGACAAAGACATCGCTGAAAAATTAATTAAGCACGATGTTGACTATGTCTTCACGGATATTTTAGAATGAAAATATTATTAATTGGAGCCTGTAATATTGATATTATCGGCACATCAAATCAAAATTTAATATTGAATGAATCAAATATCGGTGAAGTTAAGATTTCACTTGGTGGTGTTGCGAAGAATATCGCAACTAATCTTTATAATCTGGGAGCTGACGTGAGTTTTCTAACGCTTATCGGCGCTGATTATTTCTCTGATTTGCAGAAACAAGAGTTAAAAGAAATTGGCTTAGATTTTTCAAAGTCATTTTTCAAAAATACTTTGTCATCAACTTACCTAGCGGTACATGATCAAAATGGTGATTTAAATGTAGCCGTCAATGATATGAGAGCTTTCGAAGACATACAAAAAGAGGAATTTAATTCTCTTGATGAATATATAGAGACATTTGACGTTTTAGCATTTGATACAAACCTTAATGAAAATACACTAAGTTATTTGATTGAGAAATATAAAAATAAAACAATTTATGTGGATGGTGTATCACAAACAAAAGTGGTAAGAATCCAAAAAGTTTTGGAGCATATTGATTTACTCAAAATCAATAAATATGAGTTGTTTGCACTATTAAATGTTGACAAGTGTGATATAATCGTAGGTGTGAAACAATTAAACAAATTGGGATTAAAAAATTGTTTAGTTTCTTCCTCAAAAGACCCTATAACATATAACATTGATAGAAGTATTTATCAAAGTATTACTCACAAGACTAAAAGCATAAAAAGCACCATGGGTGCCGGGGACGCTTTGTTCTCAGGAACAATATTTTACTTAAATAATGGTAAGAACATGCATGAAGCAGTTAACTTTGGGAAAATTGTAGCATCAAAAACTTTAGAAGTTTTTGAAGCCTGCAATAAGGATATAAAAGCACTTATTGATTTGTAGGAGGTTTCTTATGAATGAAACAATTGACTTGATTTTAAAAAGAAGAAGTATTAGAAATTTTTCTAAAAAATTGATTTCAGAAGCTGATTTGAAATCTATTGTTGAGTGTGGATTGTTTGCACCAAGCGCAAGAAATAAACAAAACTGGCATTTCACAGTTATAACCAACAAAGACAGGATTGAAGAAATCAATAATCTAGCTATAGAAGGTATGGGTAGGATTGGTGTTGAAAAGGAAGAAGGATTTCATATTTTTTATCATGCACCAGTTGTGATAATTATAAGTTCTAAAATTGAAGGATTTGCTGAGGTTAATACTGGTTGTGTTATAGAAAACATGTCATTGGCAGCTAAAGCATTAGGATTAGGATCTTGTATAATTGGTCAAACGAAATATGTATACCAACAGGCTAACAAGGCTGATATGAACCATGTATTGAAGATTCCTGAAAATTATGAACACGATATATCTATATGCTTTGGATATCCTGAAAAAGGTGATGAAGAAGCAAAACCAAGAAAAGAAAATGTAGTTGACTATATACTTTAATACTTTTGATTTTTTTCAAAAGTATTTTCTATGAAAGGAAGATTTTATGTGGAAAAAAGAATATGAAAAATGGCTTAATTACCAAGGGCTAGACGTTTTTGTGAGAAAAGATTTAGAAAATAAAACCGAAAAGGAACTTGAAGATATGTTTTATACAAATCTTTCATTTGGTACTGGAGGCATGAGAGGAATCTTAGGAGCTGGAACCAACAGATTAAATATATATACAATAAGCAGAGCTAATTGCGGATTAGCAACATATTTAATGAAAGAATATCCAAGTAATCAATTAAAAAGAGGCGTTGTAATTGCTCATGATAACCGGTTAATGTCTAAAGAATTCGCAAAAGAATCTGCTATGGTTTTAGGAGCTTTCGGTATTAAATCATATCTTTTCCATGATTTAAGACCTACACCTGAACTTTCATATGCTGTAAGAGAAACTAAGGCTTTAGCTGGAATAGTTATTACGGCTAGTCATAATCCTCCTAACTATAATGGTTATAAAATATATGACGAACACGGATGTCAATATACACCTAAATATGCAAATGAGATTATCGAGTATGTTAATCAAGTTGATGATTTGTTTTCTATAAAAACAGTTGATTTTAATGTATTACAAGACAAAGGATTAGTTGAATTTTTAGATGAAGAAATGGATAAATCTTACCTTGATAAAGTTAAAGGTATTTCAATTCATCCTGAAATGAAAAAACCTTTAAAAATAGTATTCACTCCATTGCACGGGACAAGTGCTTATCTAGGAGAAAGATTACTGAGAGAATGTGGTTATGATGTAGTTCCAGTTAAAGAACAAATGGTTCATGATCCATATTTTTCTACAGTTAAATTACCGAATCCTGAAGAAAGAAGTGCATTTGCTTTAGCTGAAAAATTAGGTAAGGAAGTAAAAGCTGACCTTCTAATCGCTACTGACCCAGATGCTGATAGATTAGGTATTGCCATAAGAAGAGCAGACGAATACGTTTATATCAACGGGAATCAAACTGGTTCTTTGATGATATATTATCTTTTAAATGAAAAGAAGAAATTAAATATATTACCAGAAAAGGGTGTTGTTTTTAACACCATAGTTACGTCTGATTTAGGAGCTAAGATTGCTCGCGGATTTAACATGGATGTTATATCAACTTTAACTGGATTTAAATTTATAGGAGAGCAAGCAAGATATTTAGAAACTGATGAAAGATCATTCATCTTCGGTTACGAAGAATCTTATGGTTACGTTGTTGAAGACTTTGTAAGAGATAAAGATTCTTTACAAGCTATGCTTTTAATATCTGAAGCTGCGACTTTCTATAAAAACACAGAAAACAAAACTCTCTATGAAAAGTTATTAGATATCTATGATGAATATGGATACTATTATGAAAGTCTAGAAAATATTCATTTACTTGGTAAAACTGGTAGTGAAAGAATAAGTAGAATTATGGATAACTTCCGTAATGGTGAACTTCAAGAAATTATTGGAGCGAAAGTTGAAATTAAAGAAGACTTCTTATTATCTAAAAGATTTACAGGTAAAGAAGTATCGGATATAGATTTAGAAAAATCGAATGTAATCAAATATCATCTCGATGATAATTCTTGGTTTGTTCTTAGACCATCAGGAACTGAACCAAAACTTAAGATTTATGGTGGCGTCATTGGGGAATCAGTAGCTGATTCTCTAGAGAAAGTTAATAAACTATTAGGAGCAGTTAAAAAACTAGTAGAAATGGTGAATTAAATGTGGGAATATATAATAGCAATATCAATAATTATATTTATAGTTGTACTCTATGTAGTTACTTATTCTATAAATGAGAAAACAAAAAAGCCAGAAGGCTGTGAAGATTTAGAATGCAGTGGCTGTAATGCTAAAAGTTGTACTAATAGGAAGTAATTATGATAGGTAATGACTGGGAGTCAATTCTTGAGAAAGAATTTAATAAGAGATACTTTGTAGAATTAAAGAAAAAAGTTATTGAGGATTATAATCAACAAATTTGTTATCCACCAATAGCTAAACTCTTTGATGCTTTTAGGCTGTCAAGCTACAAAGATACAAAGGTATTAGTATTAGGTCAAGACCCTTACCATAATCCCAATCAAGCAATGGGATTAGCTTTCTCAGTGCCTTTGGGTGTAACGGTACCACCATCTTTAGTTAACATATATAAAGAATTAGTAATTGACATAGAGTGTGAAAAGCCTATTAATGGCGATTTAACACCATGGGGAAACGAAGGCGTTTTATTGTTGAATGCGATATTATCAGTAAGAAAAAACCAACCATTATCTCATAAAGACTTTGGCTGGATGACTTTCACTGATAGAATAATTTCAATCTTAAATGAGAAAGAAACTCCTATGATTTTTGTTCTATGGGGATCATTTGCTAGAAGCAAAAAGAAACTTATAACAAATTCAAGACATCTGATAATAGAGAATGTTCATCCATCACCATTATCAGCCTATAGAGGATTCTTTCACTCTAAACCATTTACACAAATAAATGATTTTTTGAAAAACACAAATCAAGAACCAATCAATTTTTGTTTGCGAGGATAAAATGAGAAATTTTAAACTTAGAAATATTATATTTGCTGGATTGCTAGTTGGTATAGGAATAATCTTATCTTCATTACTATCAATTTCATACCCACCCAATTCCACAATAATAAGATTTGGAATTGGTTATCTACCTTTAATACTAATTAGTATTATTCTCGGGCCTAAAATTGGCTTTTCAGCCGCAATTATTCAAGATATTCTAGGATACTTTATTTATATCTGGATATTTGGCGCTCCTTCGGGACCATTCTATTTAGGCTTTACTTTAAATTCTATGTTATATGGTATATTACCAGGGTTAATTTATAATCTTAATTTAAAAGAAATAAAAATATTTAGATATCTAAACTTTCTGTTTTTATTGGTGTTATTCTCCTTAGGTATCTGGGGGTTCTTTAATATAGAAGAAATGATTTCTGTAATTGAAGCTAGACTTTCAGATGGTATGGACTTTAAGCCTTGGATAATTTATGCAATGTTAATTATTGGAGAACTTGGTATATTAGGTACACTGGCGTTTGTGATAAACAAGCGAAACGAGGATGACAAAGCTCATCGGATAATATTCATGGTGATTGTGTTACAGATAATTGTGTCCTTGATATTAACACCGTTATGGGTATCAAACCTATATGCACTTCCATTCCTGCCACAGTTACCACTTAGAATTATCAAGACACCAATTGAAATATTTATCTATTCACTCTTATTAATTAGAATTACAAAGATTTTAAAACAACATGTATTACGTTAATAAAAAAGTCGAGTTATGATTTTAAATCATTCTCGACTTTTATTTTGTTTTTTTAGAATTCAATAACTTTAACTTCTCCAGATCCAAGGTGGAAATATATTCTTCCATCAGAAGCGAAATCATGGAAATCTCTACCAAATTCGTAGGTTGAGTAAAGTAATCTACCTATTTGATTTTGATTGTCTGAAGCAGATCTTAATTTTTGTAATGAAGCGTTACAATGAATATCATTATAACAATCGCTATTACCAACAACTAATAGGCACTTACCAGTTTTTTTATTGAAATATGAAACACCAACAGCTGGCGTATCAAATTCGTTAAAGTATAAAGGTACATAGAAATCTAAATCTGTAATTTGATCCAACCAAGCGTTTCTAATTACACTTATACCTTCTAAATGATCAGCTAGTTCCCAACGATTACTGTTTAGATAATGAATTGCATATTTATCAAATAACGCAAGTTTACCGTAAAACAAGTCATCAGTAGGTAGTTTAAATTTATCTGCACTAGTACAATCAACACCAGTGTTCATTGGTTGAGTTTCATATACTTCTTGGCCTGAATTAATGAATGGCACTAAATTAGGTAATAACATATTTAAAGCAGATGTTAACCTAGCTAATGCTCTTCCTCCATCACGACCAGCTATTCTTGCGGTGTCATGGGTTTCAGCACAGGCAAACATTGGTAGGGCGATATCTTTAGCACCATAGATGAATTTATGAAGTTTTTTCTCCCATATTCTTGGTTCCATATAGAAACCATTACCAATTATAATGTTATAACCTGAATCCTTAGCTTTTTGAGCGTTGCCAGGATTAAGTTCTTCAGCTATAAAGGCGAAATCATTATCAACCTCTCTAGCTTTACTTATTATCTTTGTTAGTAATTCAGTTGGTAATGCATGACCCATATCAATTCTCGCACCATCAATACCATAGGTATTTTGGTAGTGAGGAATAATACTAGTCAACGTATCCCATAGTACTGTGTTAGGAACGTCACCTGGGAATAGATTAGATTTTATTGTATCAAACAGAATATATGGATTTGTGTTCTTATTCTTCAAGTATTTTTTATTAGCTTTTGGATGATCCATAAACATTCTAAAAAATGTAACGTCGGTCCAAGGTGGTTGTACATCATTGATATGATCTGAGAAAGCGGCTGCGATTTTAAGATTAAATGTTTTCTCTATATTGTCCATGAAGTTACCAGGTTTATTTAGTACTTCATTAAACAACTCTTCGTTTTGAGCTTTTGGATTCTTTTGGAACATTTTTATATGTCTTAATACATCAGGTGAACTATACACTTTCTCCATAAACTCTGGTTGTGGTGATACAGTATTATTAAGACCATCTACATAGGGTACTCTATATTCTGATGCTTCACTGGCTTTAATCCAGTAGAACCAATCAGGATGTATTTTAGCGAGATCATTTTCCACAGAATTAGTTCTTGGAATTATATCGATAACTACTCGCATGTCTAACATATGACAAGCTTCAACTAAAGCTTGGAATTCTTCATCAACTGTCATTTGTTTACCAGTCATATCATCTTTTAGGTTTGGATCTAAGTCGAAGAAGTTAGCGATTCCGTAGGGTGAACCCAATTCACCTTTTTTGTCCTTTAAAGAAAATCTTGAAATTGGTAGTAAATACAAAGTATCTACTCCCATTTTTTTAAGTAAAGGCAGGATGGCTAATGTTTTAACAAAAGTACCGGTTTCTTTGAATCCATTAAAGTTTGATATATCAAGTGAAAAAGATCTATCGTGGTCCCAGGCAGAACTAGTTCTTATCATCGTTGAATAAAGAACTGATTTTCTAACCCAATCTCCACCGAGTTCATTCTCAGAAACTTTAATATTTTTAACTTTAGAAAGCGAATTGTGATAATCCTTACTTTTTTTCTTATTAGGTAATATATAACTGTTAATTACATCACTGTAAAAACGATAGGGGTTTACCAACAATTCTTGACTTGGAATCTTTCTTGCTTCAGGACCTTTATAGTCCCAGGCATTCCATAAATCAGGGATTGCATAGTTAATCCTACCTTTGTCAATCTTTTTACTTAGTATTTTACTTAGTTTTTCTAGTTTTGATGAAGCCATAAACATCACCTCTGTTTAATTATATCAAAACTAGAGGTGAAAATGATAAGTTTTTTGAAATGTGTAAGTGGTTACACTCCAATCATTATCCTTTAAAATACATATAATGTATAGTATAATACTATAGGGAGTTGATTTTGATGAGAAAACCGATCGTATTAATAATTATGGATGGAATGGGTATTGGCAAAAAAAATTCAGGTAATGCCTATGAAATCGCAAATAAACCAAACCTAGATAAACTATTTAAAACATATCCTAACACTTTAATAGAAGCTTCAGGAGAAGCAGTTGGATTACCTAGAGGCCAAATGGGGAATTCAGAAGTTGGACATATGAATATTGGTGCTGGAAGAATTGTATATCAATCACTAACAAGAATTAACAAAGCAGTAAGAGATGGTAATTTTGGAACTAATCCTGCTTATTTATATGCATTTAAAAACACAATGAATAAAAACTCAAAACTACACTTATTTGGATTATTATCAGATGGTGGAGTTCATTCTCATATAGAACATTTCAAATCAATGTTAAAAACAGCTAAGGCTGTTGGCGTTGAAACAGCTTATATTCATGCATTTCTAGATGGTAGAGATGTAGGTCCTACTACAGGAGCTACATTCATTAGAGATTTAGAAGCTTTTATGAAAGAAATAAACTTCGGTAAAATCGCAACTGTATCTGGTAGATACTACGCGATGGACCGTGATAAAAACTGGGATAGAATCCAAAAAGCCTATGATTCAATGACTTTTGGAAAAGCAGAACATCATAGTAACGCAGCTGAAGGTGTAGAACTATCTTATAAAAATGGTGTTACAGATGAATTTGTTATACCATTTGTAGTTGATGATAAAGGATTAGTTGAAACTAATGATTCAATTATCTTCATGAACTTCAGACCTGATAGAGCAATTCAAATTTCAACTGCCTATAGTAATCCAAAAGCACTTGAAGGTAAATTAAATACAGAAAACGGCCCAACAAATATAACCTATATTTCAACTATGAAATACGCAGATTCAGTTAAAGGTGAATTAGCATTTAAGTTGAATAACCTAACTAATATGTTTGGAGACTACATATCAGAAAAAGGACTTTACCAACTAAGAATAGCTGAGACTGAAAAATACGCTCACGTAACATTCTTCTTTGATGGTGGTGTGGATAAAGACATTAAAAACGCAAAACGTGTTTTAATTCCTAGTCCTAAAGTACCTACCTATGATTTACAACCAGAAATGAGTGCCTATTTAATAACTGACGCACTTCTTAAAGAATTAGATTCAGGAGTACACGATGTAGTTATCCTTAACTTCGCTAATGGAGATATGGTAGGACATACAGGTATTGTACCTGCGGCTATTAAAGCTGTAGAAACAGTAGATGAATGTGTCGGTAAAGTAGTGGATAAAGTATTAGAACTTGGTGGAGTTGCTTTAGTTACAGCTGACCATGGTAACTGTGAAAAAATGAGAACTGAAGACAATAAACCTTTTACAGCGCATACTACAAATAAAGTTCCATTTATTTTAACTAAAAAAGATGTAAAATTAAGGGATACAGGAAATCTAGGAGATATAGCTCCTACAATGCTAAAACTATTGAAGTTAGCACAACCAAAAGAAATGACTGGAGAATCACTAATTGAATAAATTAGATACAAGTTTAAGAGATATTAAAATAAAAGACTTTATATTTGTTATACTATATGGTGGTGTGATATCTATTTTATTGGGAGTAATGATTGGATTAGCTGATTATTACCTAACTCAATGGGTAAGATTCTCATTCTCAATGTTATTGTTTTTCTTCTCTGCCCAATATATAGGTGGATTAGTAAGAAAACAATATACAAGGCCACATATTGTATATACAGTTATAACCGGAATATTCTTAGTAATACAGGCAATAATTATTTATGGACTTCCATTAATTTTTACCCTGGCTAAAGAATCTGGAGATTTATCTCTAACTTTCAGAATTACAATGTATTTACAGTTTGTAGTCTATTTCTTTAAATCCTTAATTTTAAACTTTAACTTTAATTATATTTTAATAATTCTTATGATTTCCGTGGGAACTTACATCGGAATCAAAAAGACTCATTAATTTACAAATATAAAATTTTTATAAAAATATATAACTTTGAAAAAGGAGAAAAAATTATGCCAAACATTAGTAATATTTATGCAAGAGAAGTATTGGATTCTAGAGGGAACCCAACAGTTGAAGTAGAAGTATATACAGAGTCAGGCGCTTTCGGGAGTGCAATCGTACCTAGTGGAGCTTCTACAGGAGAACATGAAGCAATAGAACTTAGAGATGGAGACAAAAGCAGATATTTAGGAAAAGGTGTTTTACAAGCAGTTAAGAATGTAAATGAAATCATCGCTCCAAACTTAGTAGGATATGATGTAACATTCCAAACTACACTTGACAAAATCATGATCGACTTAGACGGAACACCAAACAAATCTAAATTAGGCGCTAACGCAATCTTAGGTGTTTCTTTAGCGGTAGCTAAAGCAGCAGCAGACTTTGTAGGACTACCAATGTATTTGTATTTAGGTGGATTTAATGCTAAACAATTACCTACACCGATGATGAACATCATTAATGGTGGATCACACGCTGATAATAACGTTGATTTCCAAGAATACATGATTATGCCAGTTGGGGCTCCAACATTTAGAGAAGCTTTAAGAATGGGCGCTGAAATATTCCATAACCTAAAGAAAGTATTAAGTGGATACGGATTTAATACATCAGTAGGTGATGAAGGTGGATTCGCACCAAACTTAGAATCGAATGAAGCTGGAGTTAAAGTAATTATTGAAGCAATCGAAAAAGCTGGTTATGTACCTGGTAAAGATGTTTATATCGCAATGGACGTAGCTGCATCTGAATTCTATAACAAAAAAACTAAGTTATATGAATTAAAAGGTGAAGGCAAAGAATTAAACTCAAAAGAAATGGTTGAATTCTACGCTAACCTAGTTGACAAATATCCTATCATATCAATTGAAGATGGTTTAGATGAAAACGACTGGGACGGTTGGAAAGATTTAACAGTTGCATTAGGTAAAAAAATTCAATTAGTTGGTGATGATATATTTGTTACAAACACTGAAAAATTATCTCGTGCTATTAAAATGGGTGTTGCTAACTCAATTCTTATTAAAGTAAACCAAATCGGAACTTTAACAGAAACTTTTAACGCTATTGAAATGGCTAAACGTGCTGGCTATACTGCAGTTGTATCTCACCGTTCAGGTGAAACAGAAGATACTACAATCGCTGATATCGCAGTAGCAACAAATGCTGGTCAAATTAAGACTGGATCACTATCTAGAACTGACAGAATTGCTAAGTATAATCAATTACTAAGAATCGAAGAAGAACTAGATGAAGTAGCCGAATATAAAGGTCTAGGTTCATTCTATAATTTAGGAAAATAACAATCATAAAAAAAACATGTTTTTGGGTCTTCCAAAAACATTTTTTTGTGGTATAATAATAAAGGACGAAATATTCGTTAGCACATTAACGGGAGGTTAGTTATGAGTTGGTTACATTGGTTGTTATTTTTTATATCATTGTTATTAATCACTTTAGTAATGGTTCAAGAGTCTAAAGATGATGTTAGAAATACATTTTCTGGTGAAAAATCAGATTTATTCAAAAATCAAAAGCAACGCGGATCAGAATTGATTATGACGCGAGTTACACTGGGTGTAACACTTGCATTTGTGGTTGTTTCGGTTTTAGCATTAGTACTCTAAGAACACATTACGTGTTCTTTTTTATTTGGGAGGTTTTTAAATGAAAGATTTAGTTTATAACTTAATAAAGAGAGCTTCCTACAGAGACCGCACTTTAATTTCTCTTGCAGGTCTTTTAAATGTGACTTCCGAAAAGGAATTCCAAGATATAACAAAAGCATTACATAATCTAGTTAAAGAGAGATTAATATATAGAGACAAAGAGGGGTATTACAATATTTATAAAAACAAGAAAAATTTAGTTCAGGGAAAACTTGATTTAAAATTTCAAGGATATGGTTTCATCATTGTTGATGATAACACACATCCTGATATATTCATTCCTAGAACCGAAACACTTACTGCCATGGACAATGATTATTGTCTAGTGGAAATAACAAGAAAAAAAGCTAAAGGTAAATTAGAGGGTAAGATAATTCAAGTCCTAGAAAGAAGTATTACTCAAATAGTTGGGGAATACTATGAAGGACAGATCTTTCCTAAAAACTATAGTAATGACTTAGTATTTAAACTAAGAAAACAAGACAAACATTTAGTTAAAGATCATCAACTGATTAAAGCTAAAATTACAAAATATGGAAAAACATTTATTAAGGAATGTGCCTTAATAAAAGTTTTAGGTAACATTGATGATAAAGACATAGAAATAATTGAAATTATTAACCGTCACAATCTAATTAGCGAATTTACTGAAGCAGAAATAAACTTCGCGAAAAACGTACCTGATTCAGTAAGTGACAATGAGATTAAAGACAGAGTAGATTTAAGAAAAGAAACTATCTTCACAATCGATGGTGAATACACCAAAGATATCGATGATGCGATTTCAATTAAGAAACTTAAAAATAATAACTATCAACTAGGCGTACATATCGCTGATGTAAGTCACTATGTACAAGAAGATGCTATATTAGATAAAGCAGCTTACGAACGCGGTACGAGTGTATATTTGGCTAATTCAGTCATTCCTATGCTACCAAGGGAATTATCTAATGGAATTTGTTCTTTAAACCCAAGAGTTGATCGATTAACCCTTTCTTGTGAAATGGAAATCAACCAAAAGGGCGAAGTTGTTAACTATGAAATCTATCCATCAGTTATAAATTCAAATTATAAAATGACATATACTAATGTTAATAAGATCTTAAAAGATGATCCAGAAATGTCAGAAGAATATAAAGACATTAAACCAGAGATTATGTTAATGGGTGATTTACGTAAAATCTTATATGCAGTTAGAGAAAGAATGGGTTCAATTAACTTTGAGACAATTGAACCTAAGTTTATCTTTGATGATGATGGTAATATTACCGAATTAAGAGTAAGAGAAAGAGAAGATGCTGAAAAGTTAATTGAAGAGTTTATGTTAGTTGCGAATCAAGTAGTAGCTACTCATATCTCCAACTTGAAGTTACCTTTCCTCTATAGAATCCATGAATTACCAAATCAAGATAAGTTATCTAATATTGTAGGTTTCTTAGAAAGACTAGGATATTCAGAAGGTTTTGATGATAATACTACTCAACTTAATTTACAAAACATTCTAAAAAATGTTGAAGGTACATTATATGAAAAAGTAGTTAGTACACTATTATTAAGATCTATGTCTAAAGCTAGATATGGTAGAGAAAACCTTGGACATTATGGATTAGCATTTGATAACTATACACACTTCACTTCACCAATCAGAAGATATCCAGATTTAATCGTTCATAGATTCTTAAGAAGATATTTATTTGATAATAATAGAATTTACGATGATGAGTTAAAAGCTAAATTAGATGAAATTGGTAAACAAACATCTAAAATGGAAAGACAAGCTATGTTATCCGAACGAGAAGTTATGGATATGAAAAAAGCTGAATACATGGAGCAATTCTTGAATCAAGAATTTACCGGTATTATCTCATCTGTACTTAAATTTGGAATGTTCGTAGAACTTCCAAATACAGTAGAAGGATTAGTTCATATCAGTACCTTTGATGAAGAGATGGAATATGATGAAAAGAATATCATGCTACTTGGCAATTCAACTAAAAAACAGTATACTATAGGTGTAGAGGTTAGAGTTAAATTGGTCAAGGTAAATAGATTATTAGGAAAGATTGATTTTGAATTAGTATAGGTAGGGAGGTTTAATATGAAAATTTTAACAAACAATAAGAAAGTAGCTCATGAGTATTTTATATTAGACACCTATGAATGTGGTATTGTACTAAAAGGTACTGAAATCAAGTCAATTAGACAAGGAAAATTTTCTATAAAAGAAAGTTATGTTAAAGTTAGAAATTTTGAATTGTATATTACTAACATGAATATTTCTAAGTATGACCATGGTAATATCTTCAATCACGAAGAAAAACGTGATAAGAAATTACTTATGAGTAAAAGAGAAATCATTAAACTAGGCCAAAAAGTAAAACTTGAAGGGTTAACTTTAGTACCAACTAAAGTTTACCTTAAAGAAGGTCTATGTAAGATTGAGATTGCTTTATGTAAAGGTAAAAAACTTTATGATAAACGACAATCTGAAAAAGAGAGCGACGTAAAAAAACGTTTATCAAAAATTGTATATGATTAAACGGGGCTGTTCTGGATTCGACAGGGTAGTGCGAGTTTGATAAGCATGCTATCGGTAGATATAAAAATGCAAGGTTAATTATAACCGGAAACCAAAATTACGCTTACACTGCTTAAGAAGAAGTAGTGGATTCATTAAGAGGTTCCTATAGTTCTTTTTGAATTTCAGTAAATAGGATAGTGTTATTTCTTGCCGTCTTAAGGCGATAATGCGAAATTAATAAGACTAGATAGATAGTGGTGTGTTGACCGACAGCCGTTTATCGAAATCTAAAGGTTGACTAAGCATGTAGAAAATCAAATGATCGGCTATTTTGGACAGGGGTTCAAATCCCCTCAGCTCCACCATTAGTACCCGTATCCCGGAAATCAAGTAGTTTACCTAACTACAGCGATATTTCCGGGTTTTTGTTTGGAAAGAAATGATA
>CAZHSG010000016.1:8155-35354 GCA_964535005.1 uncultured Candidatus Izemoplasmatales bacterium | reverse complement strand
ATCATTTATTAGTTACAATCAATTTTTACTTGACTTTTGTATAGCTAGCTCCATAAAAAAATCGCCCTAAAAAAGGACGAATAATCGCGGTACCACCTTAATTCTGGACTAGTCCAGCACTCAACTCCTTAACGCGGAAAACGTATTTCACTCACGGGTTGCGTGAAATCAACTCAATAGACTAATTCAAATAACTAATTTGCTAGTTCCCACCAATTCACTAACTCTCTAAAAAATATCATTATTTTACTAATTCTATATCCTCGTATTTACAAATATTATAGCATAAAATCTTATATTTACAACATTTTATAAGATTATTGTTCGTCATCTTCTTCTTCGGATGATTTGTCATCTTCAAAATCCTCACCCTTATATGTTCCTACTACATCATCTTTTTTAGCTTGACCGTTAATTTTCCTTAAAATTATCTGTAAGTATAATTCTTTATTTAATATGAATAAAGTTCTATAGGCAATGATAGTCAATATAAAGAATATAATTGAATCAAATGCTAATAGATTAAAGAAAGTTATTAATAAAGCAACTGGTGTAACTGCGAAAGTTACTAGTTTGAATATTTTCTTAAAGTTTATTTCTTTCTTATACCTTAGGAACATCAAAGTTGATATAAATATTATCATTATTATAAGTAGTAAATTACCTAAAATATCAGAAAAAATGGTAGTAACCAACAAAGCGGTTCCTAACGTATCTATTCCTTCTTCCATTGAAGCCAATTCATAGTTGGAACTAAATACTTTTAGATCACCCATTTGAACTTTACCCAAATACATTTTAACGGTAGTCCCTTGTATAACAACACTTATTTGTTCTTGTATTTGAATATCATCAGCACTTATATCTTGTTGAAGGAAATATACTCTAATACCTTGAATGTAAAAAAGATTTTCTACATCGTAGTTTTCTCCATCACAAACAATAACAGAATCCTCTAAACGGCATCCTGTTGTTTCATAATTCATTAAACTATCTTCTTGGGAAGCGCGAGCTACAAAAGGTCCTATTGACATAAAAATTGCCATAACCATTATATGTAGGAAAACGAACCATCCGCTTCTATTAACTTGTTTGATTAATCCTTTCGGATTGAATAAACTATCTTGCAAAATCTTAAACATGATATCACCTTCCAATATTATATCATTATTTTGTGTTTTTTTTTTGTATTTTGTATAAATTAAACCTTCCTTGTTATGGTATAATCTCTTTGGTGATTATATGAATTATTTTACACATGAAAAACGCTATAACACAGTTAATCAATTCTATAGACGTAAGTTTAACTCTAAAGTTTATAAGATTTCATTAAACGGCGATTTTACCTGTCCAAACCGAGATGGTACCATCTCTTATAAGGGCTGTATTTTTTGTTCGGAAAAAGGTTCAGGAGATTTTGCAGGTAACAAGCAACATTCACTAAATGAACAATTTATAGAAATACAAAATATAATGAAAAACAAATGGAAAGAAGCAAAATATATCGCTTACTTTCAAGCTAACACCAACACTTACGGTAGTCTAGACAAACTTAAGAATTTATTTGAAGCTGCCTTAAAACTAGATAAAGATATAGTCGGACTAAGCATAGCAACAAGACCAGATTGTTTGTCCGAAGAAATCATAGAATATCTATCGGACTTAAATCAAAGAACCTACTTAACCGTTGAATTAGGTCTACAATCAATTCATGAAAAATCACTTAAATTTATCAATCGTGGTCATGACTTGAAATGTTTTATAGACGCCTGTGAATTACTAAGAAAAAGAAACATTAATGTTGTAGTTCATATAATTAATGGTTTACCTAATGAAAGTAAAGAAGAAATGTTAGAAACAGCCAGATTTCTTAATAAAATGGATATACAAGGTGTGAAAATTCATATGTTATTTATTCAAAAAAATACTGAATTGGCGCACTATTATAAAAATAATCCTTATAGAATATTAACCCTAGAAGAGTATGTTAATATCACCACAGATCAAATTGAAATCCTAGATGAATCAATAATCATTCACAGAGTAACAGGTGACGCTCCTAGAGATGAATTAATTGAGCCTTTATGGTCATTAAAGAAACTAGTAGTAGCCAATGAAATAGATAAATTAATGCGTTCTAGAAACTCATTCCAAGGAAGCAAAGGTGACAGTTATGAATAAAAAAGCTCATATAGCTGGAATATTATTTTCTTTGATTTTTGGATTTTCGTTTATGTTTTCAAAGGTTGCTTTGGACTATGTAAGTCCTATGGGTGTAATAGCCTACAGATTTTTAATCGCATTTATTATTTTTGAAGTTCTAAGACTAACAAAAGTAATTAAAATAAGATTTGATAAAAAGTTCTTGCTTCCACTATTTCTAGTCGCATTCTTTCAACCAATTCTCTATTTCATTTTCGAAACCTATGGACTAGACAAAATCAATAGTTCCGAGGCCGGAATGATGATTGCACTGATTCCTATCTTCGTAACTATATTATCTAGTTTTATCTTGAATGAAAGACCAAAAAAAGCACAAATATTATTCATTTTGCTATCTTTTTCTGGTATTCTCTTAATCCAAGTGTTTAAACCAAATGACAACACTGGTTCTACCTTCTTTGGTTTTGTTTTACTATTCTTTGCAGTTATATCAGCCGCTTTATTCAATATCGCTTCTCGAAGTGCTTCAAAGAAATTGAAGCCCTATGAACTAACCTATTTTATGATGTTAGCTGGAGCTGTTGTTTTCAATTTAATCTATTTATTCCAGTTACTAATTAATAATGACCTCGGTGCATTTATCGGTAGTATAAATCATCCTGAGTTTATTGCCGCAATTCTATATCTAGGAATAGTAGCTTCTATTGGCGGATTTTTCCTAGTTAATTACGCATTAAGCAAATTACCTGCCCATGTGTCTAGTATCTACGCAAATCTTTCTACAATAGTAGCTGTAATTGCGGGATATATTTTTTTAAATGAAACCATTTATTGGTATCACATTGTTGGTGCTGTTATGATTGTTCTCGGGGTTTATGGTACTGCAAGAGTTAACTTTAGGAATCAAGTAATAAAAGGAGATAAAAAATGATTAGCATTGTAGAATTATCTCATAAAATACTAGATGAATTTAAAGAACCTAATATTGCGATTGATATGACTTGTGGAAATGGACATGATACCTTATTTTTAGCTAAGAAAGCTAAAAAAGTTTACGCATTTGATATTCAAAATGAAGCGATTAGTAACACTTTAAAACTGCTTGAAGAAAACAAAATTAATAATGTCTCTGTATTAAAGGAATCTCATGATTTATTTGATATATTTGTTAGTGAAAAATTTGATTTAGCCATTTATAATCTTGGCTATCTACCTAGTGGTAACCATGATATAAAAACCAACGCAAGAATTGTAATTAACTCATTAGAAAAAGCTATAGAAATGATGAATTCTAAAGGCATTATAGTAATAGTTATTTATTTACATGATTTATATGAAAGCAATGCAATCACAGATTTTGTTTCTAATTTACATGAAAATTTTGACGTAATGAAATATCAAATTCTAAATAAAGAACAAAGTCCGTATATAATTAAAATCTCTAAAAGATAAAAAATAAGAGGTTTTCCTCTTATTCTTTATCTGTATATAGTTCAAACTTAGACATTTTCATTATTTTTGCATATATGGAAAACGGAAAAGTTTCAATTTTGTGATTATAGACTATTATTCTAGCATCTCTTACTCTTCTAAGTTTTTGAAGATTTTCATAGGTTTCAACTATGTACTTGTTTTCTATATCTTCAACATTTATTTCAGAGAACACAATATCAATGTTTTTTAACAAAATCTTCTTCTCTTCATGAGGAAGGTTTTTTATTACTACTTTGGTAAATGGCTCTAAGATATTTGAATTAAATATTTTATATATTAAATTTACGATTTTTCTAATTTCAATATGGAATTTTGATCTTATCTTAAACACTTGTTTAAATTCTCTTTTTAAATCTCTGGTAAAAAATACTGAAGCAACAATTACAATAACAACCAAAACTACAAAAAGCAATATAATCTCAAACGCTGCAGTATTAAAGAAACTAAGGAACATTTAAATCACATCCTTTTCAAGATACTTTTTAAGCATATCAACTTTATCAAGTTTTTCCCAAGGTAAATCTAAATCTGTTCTTCCAAAGTGACCATATGTCGATGTTTGTTTATAGATTGGTCTTTTTAAATCAAGCATTTCAATGATTGCTTTTGGTCTTAAATCAAAGTGTTTATTGATTATATCAACAATTTTATCTTCAGGAATCTTATTGGTTCCAAATGTATCTATACCAATACTAGTAGGTTTAGAAACTCCAATAGCATAAGATACTTGAACTTCTATTTCCGAAGCTAATCCAGCAGCTACTAAATTCTTAGCAATATATCTAGTTGCATAGGCAGCTGATCTATCTACTTTTGATGGATCTTTACCTGAAAACGCTCCTCCACCATGATGAGCTCTACCTCCATAGGTATCAACAATAATTTTTCTTCCAGTTAATCCTGAGTCTCCCGCAGGTCCACCTTTAACAAATCTACCTGTAGGGTTGATTTGTATAGTTGTTAAATCATCCATATATTCTTTAGGAACTATATCATTAATTACATACTTAATTATATCTTCCCTTATTTGTTCTTGTGTAACATCAGGTGAATGTTGACTTGATATTAAGATGTTATCAAATCTTTTAAAATCACCGTTTTCTTTAAATTCAGCAGTTACCTGAGTTTTACCATCTGGTCTTAGGTATTTCAAAGTTCCGTCTTTTCGAACAGCCGATAATTTTCTAGCTAATTTATTAGCATAGAAATGTGTAATTGGCATGTAACTTTCAGTAGTATCGATAGCATATCCAAACATCATACCTTGATCACCGGCACCTTGTTCTTTTTTACTATGTTCATCTACACCCATTGCAATATCAGGTGATTGTTCGTTAATACAAACTAAAACAGACAAGTTTTCAGCATCAAAACCGTATTTACCACGATCATAACCTATACTCGCCACTGTATCTCTAGCAATTCTTTGAATATCTACATAAGTTTGAGTAGTAACCTCACCAGTTACCAAAACTAAGCCTGTAGATACAAGTGTTTCACAAGCAACTCTTGCTTCTTTGTCTTTAGTTAAAATTGCGTCCAAAATTGAATCTGAAATTTGGTCACATATTTTATCTGGATGTCCTTCAGTTACGGACTCTGATGTAAAAAATCTATACATATTATGCGCTCCTACCTTTTTATACTAATCGATAATATATCGCTTCAAAATCATCGCTATATTTAACGAATCTATCTACTATTTGAGGATCAAAGTAAGGATAAAATTCTAATTGAATTAAATCAATTGCTCTTTGATGTTTTAATTCTCTTTTGTAGTTTCTTGGTTGTCTAAGTATCTCATATATTTCACATAACAAAATTACTTGAGATTCTCGATTGTTTTGCACACCATTCATTTCTTTAATAAAATCTTTTGATGCGGTTTTTTCAAAATGTGCTCGAACAATATCTTCGCCTTTTTTCTCTAATTGTAATCTTTTAATAATTACCGACCCGATAATTGTTTTTTCTCTAATTTTACGGAAGTCTTTTTCGTCAAGTTGGTCTTTATCACCATAGTTTTCTAGAGTAAGCAAGTCTTTTTTCTCAATATGAATTGTTGAAAAATCATACAACTCCTGGCAAAGCTTAGATGAATATCCAAGGAAATTACCTAGTTTACCTGACATTTCAGCTACTCTTTTTGATGATTCTTCCAAGTTCTTCTCTACCTGGTCATCTCCACGTTGTTTATAAACACTAATAACATCAAAAACATCTGATACAACTGCTTTGAAGTCTTTTTCCATAGCACGTCTTTTTATCAGTTCTTCTTTACGCTTGTTATTCATATCTTCAGATATTTTTGCATTAGAATATAATGCAATCATAAATACCGCTAATACTAGCGTTCTCAAGAAAATATCTGTAAGTATTGGTCCCTTAACATATTCCCATAAAGTAATGAAATTAGTTGCGTATTCATATACAGGATATAGAACAACTAAATGGATTATAGTCATTACTACTATCGTTACTCTAAACACTACAGATAGGAGTTTAGAGTCTTGATACAAAGCAATAACAACTAAAGCAAAGTAAATTAATGCATATCCAGCTTGAGTAATTGAGAAAAATCCACCTGTAGTTATATCCCCAACAGCAAATCTCAGTTTTAAATAAACCGCTACAGCCATTAGTAGAATGTAAACTCCAGATATGTATTCCCCCATTTGTTGTTTCTGTAAAGTGGTCGGTTTTTCGGAGATAACTTTTCTTATTGATTGAGAAACTAAAAACATAATTAAAGCCAAGATTAGGGCAACTATTAAGTTAAGAGATAATTCCCCACCTTCAGAACCTATCAAAGTAAACAACAAAAATACTATATTGGTAACCCAAGTAATATTTCTAATTACTAGATTTCTTCGATATAGAACTTGAGTTTCATCTAAAATATCAACTCCAGCTTCAAAGCTAAACTTATTAATGAAGACTTGTTTTACTCTTTGATAAAACTTCGCTATTCTATTTTTTCCTTCAACTTGTTTTTGTTTAACATTTACCGCAACTTTGTTCTCATCAAAGTTACTCTTAAATGAAGAAATTCTAAAAAACTCAATAGCTTTATCTAAAAAACTTTTTTTCTTTGGGGCTTTTTCGACAGATACGTTTTCAAAATAGTCATCAATTTTTTTGTTTATTTTTTCTTTATCTTCTTTTCGCTTCGCAGCGGGATCATTTTTTTTAAAAAATTCATCTAACGTTTTCTCACGTTTATCCATCAAATCACCTCCTATTACTTTATTTTTTAAATAGTTTTAAAATAGTTTAGGTTGGTCTATTATTGTTGGGTCTTTTTTTGCTTCTAACTCATTTTCAATTTGAGCCACCCTAGTAGATGCTGCAGCTGCTATAGCTCCAACAATATCATCTAAAAATGTATGACATGCAGGTTGACCACCTTTACCATATTCATTCAATTCATTAACTATTCCTGGTTTATTAACATCAATATCACCAAAATTAGTTTTTCCAATAGTTCCATACATACCTGCTAATTCAAGTCCAAATAACTCATCAATTCCAAACATACCTAAATCACTAGATAAAATTTCTTGAATTGGACCCTCAAAAGCTTTAACTTCTGTTAATCTATCAATTTCAGCTCCAAGCTGAAGAATATGAAAAACATCTCTTAATGAAAGGATTTTTTCCACAGAATCAAAACATTCTTGGTATGAAATATTTTTATTCCATTTTGATTGTTGTCTAAACGCTATTTTCGCTATATCATCAAGCGTAACGCCTCTTTTTTTTAGAGTTTCAATGTTCATTTCTAACATTTCGTCTCTTGAAAACAAATTTTTGTCTCTATTCATACTTTTTTACTCCTTTTTTATATATATATAAAAAGTTCTCTAATATATTATTATACCACATTATTTGGCTAGTTTATGCAAATTTTTGTTTAATCGAATCTGTTGCCTAGCTTTAATAGAGTCTTTCCTAATCCGTTCATAAAATCAGAAATATTCATTCTTTTCTTACCTTGTAACTGAACTTCTTTTAAAACTATTAATCCTTTAACAGTTTGAACATATACTCCTAACTTATCTATTTTTACAATTTCTCCCGGTTTAGTTGAAATGTCCTCATCAATATAAGAGACATCAAACAATTTGATTTTATTGTTTTCTATGGTGCAAAACGTTAGTGGCCAAGGATAAAATCCTCTGACATGATTGTTAATATCAATAGCTGATTTTTGAAAAGAAATCCTCTCTTCTTCTGGCTTTATATTTCTAGCAAAAGTAACTAGGTTAGTATCTTGTTTTACTGGAACAATCTGTTCAATATTATTCAATGTTTCCAATAATAACTCATTACCAATTTTACCTAATTTAGATTCAATAGTTCCTACATTATCATCTGCTAAAATTGGTATTGATTTTTGCGATAAAATATCACCCGCATCCATCTTCATTGCCATATACATAACTGAGATACCAGTATCTGCATCACCGTATTGAATTGCGCGGTGCATAGGTGAACCGCCTCTATATTTAGGTAAAAGAGATGCGTGCACATTAATCGCTCTTTTTCTAGCATGAGACAAAACAATTTCAGGAATCATTTGCCCGTAAGCAGCTACAATAATATAATCTAGATCTAAATCTAAAATTGGTTGATTATCATTCTTTATGTTTGCTGGCTGAAAAACCGGTAATCCAAGTTCTAAGGCTTTAACTTTAACTGCTGTTCCAGTTAAAATCCTTTTTCTGCCGACTGGTTTATCCGGTTGAGTAACAACCATAACTACTTCATATTTTTTATCTAAACCTTCCAAAATTGGGACCGCAAAATTCATGCTACCCATAAAACATACTTTCATTCCATCACCTATCCTACGTTTGGAAATCTATCAATTGATATGAAGTTATCATTCAATTGATAATTTGCCATTATTTCATGTAAGGTTTCGTTTAAGTTACCCAGTTCGCGATACTTAATCATAATTTCACAACTATACCTATTTTTAATTCTCTTTACGACCGGTATTGCAGGTCCTAAAACAATTGCTTTGTTATTTATATTTCGTTTTAAGTATTTTACAACTTCTATCCCATTGTAAAATACGTCTCTCATATTAGCGCCTAAAACTTTTAGTTCAATAATATAGTAGAAAGGGGAATATCTAGCTAGTCTCCTAATATTCATCTCGTGATGATAGAACCCTAAATAATCGTTATTACAAGCATATTTAATTGCATAGTGTTCAGGGTTAAAAGCTTGAATTATTACTTTGCCAGCTAACTCTCTTCTACCTGCACGTCCAGATACTTGCATGATCAACTGAAATGTTTTTTCAGGCGCTCTGAAATCTGGTACATATAGATTATTATCAGCTTGTATTATCCCCACAAGAGTTACTCTAGGAAAATCTAATCCTTTCGCTATCATTTGTGTACCTAATAATATATCGCCTTTGTTTTCAAATTCATGTAATAATCTTTCGTGAGCGTTTTTTCTTCTTGTGGTATCATTATCCATTCTTACGATATTAGCGTTAGGATACAAAACGTGCAATTCGTTTTCAATCTTCTGTGTTCCGCTTCCCATATATCTTAGATCTTCAGATTCACATCTTGAACATTTTTTAGGAATCTTCTCATCATGGCCACAATAATGACATTTTAATGAATGTGAATACTCATGATAGGTTAAAGAAATATCACAATTAGGACAACTGAATACATACCCACAATTTCTGCAGATAACAAAGTTAGAATGACCTCTACGATTTATTAGTAGAATTATCTGTTCCTGTTTAGATAATCGTTCTTTAATTTCATCCTGAAGTTTTACTGAAAAACTAGAACTGTTACCAGAAATAAATTCTTTTTTCATATCACAGACTTCAATTAATGGCATCTTAGCATTAAGAGCTCTTTTTTCTAAACTTAAAAGTTCATAGTAACCTCTAATATTTCTTGCATAAGAATCAATATTTGGGGTAGCTGAACCCAATATTATTACTGAGTTATGATAGACTGAACGTTTTTGTAATATATCTATTGCGTAATAGCTTGGTTGATTATCCTGTTTATAGGTTGATTCATGACACTCATCTACTACTACAAGACCTAAATCTTTTACAGGAGCAAAACAAGCACTTCTAGCTCCTATAACTATTTTAGCTTGCCCTTTAACAATTCTTCGCCACTCATCATATTTTTCTAATGTTGATAACCCTGAGTGTAGCATTGCTACATCATCACCGAATTCAGCTTTGAATCTGGTCATCATCATTGGTGTAAGTGAAATCTCAGGAACTAAAAATATCACAGATTTATTTTGATTTCTTACAGTTTCAATGACTTTTAAATATATCTCCGTCTTGCCAGACCCAGTTACTCCATGAAGTAAGAAAGTATGGTTTTCTCCTAATTTGTCAGATATTTTATTATACGCATCTTGTTGTTCGTCGTTTAGGACAATGTCCTTATGTTCAAACTTGTATAATGACTCAATAGCTCGATAGACTTCTTTGTAATATACATTAACAAAACCTTTTTTTTCTAGAGAATTGACAACCGAACTGGTTATCTTTAAACTAGCAAGCAAATTTCTTTGATTATCTGTTTCGTTTGATCGTTTCTTTAGATATTCTATAACTGATTTTTGTTTATCTGTTAATTTGCCTTCAGATTTTTTTGTTAAGGTTACATATTTATAAGCTAAAGATTTATTTCTTTGTTTAATATCATATATTTGTTTGATATTCTGCTTTTTAATTTCCTTCTGAATTGTCTTATAATAATCAGTTGATACACTTTCTAAAAGCACTTCATCTGAAAATTGAAATACGGTTTTTAAGTCATTTTGAATTGCTTCTGGATTTAACAATTTTATTTTAGGTTTATATACAACTTTTAAAGCGGCAGGTAACATAGTTTCAAGAATCTTGATGAGCATAGAACTTGTTTCATCTCTGATTTTTCTAGCTAATTCAATTAACTCTTCAGTTAGATATGATTCCATATCAATAATTCTCTCAATTGGCTTTAATGCTTTTTTGTATTCGCTAACTTCCGCAATTTCCAAGCAAAAACCCATAACTTGTCTTTTACCAAATGGCACAATTACTCTTGCGCCAATTTCTAAAATCTCTGTGTATTCTGAAGGGATAATGTAATCGTAGGTTTTATCTACATTTTTAGCTTTTATGTCAACTAGTATTTTTGCTATCATAATGTATCCCTCCTTTTGTACAATTATAACATTTTTGTAAAATCTTATAAAGATTATATAAGTTTTTTCTATTTGCGTGCATTTAATTGCATATCGACTAAATATACGATATAATTATAACAACAGAAAATTCAATAAGTTTTTGAAAGGATCAAAAATGGATAATATAGATATAAAGGCAAAAGAAATTTTGATTTTTGCTTTAGGAGGTCTTGGAGAAGTCGGTAAGAATATGTACTGTGTCCAATACCAAAATGAAATAATTATAGTTGACTCGGGACTTAAATTTCCTGACGAATATTTGATGGGAATAGATTATGTTTTACCTGATTATCAGTATTTAATAGATAACCAAGAAAAAATCAAAGGTTTGTTTATTAGTCATGGTCATGAAGATCATATTGGTGGCATACCATTTCTTGTTAAACAAGTAAATATTCCAGTTATATATGCATCAGGTTTAAGTTATGGTTTGATAAAAAATAAGCTAGATGAAAAAACCAATTTCCCGGTTAATCTTAAAGAATATCACGAAGATGATATTATTGAATTCAATAATTTTAAAGTAACTTTTTTCAGAACCAATCACTCAATTCCCGATTCGTTTGGAGTTAAAATTACAACCCCGACAGGAACAGTTGTTCATACCGGTGATTTTAAGTTTGATTTCTCACCAAAAGGAAATGATACCAATTATCATAAAATGGCTGAAATTGGACAAGAAGGTGTTATTTGCCTATTGTCTGATTCAACAAACAGCGAACTAGATGGATTCACTACATCTGAAAAAGTTGTTGCAGAAACAATTAAGAATATGTTTGAGTCCATTGAAGGACGAGTTATAATTTCCACTTTCGCATCAAACATTCATCGAATTCAACAAATAGTGGAAGCATCTATTCTTACCGGAAGAAAAATAGCTGTTTTTGGTAGAAGTATGATAAGAAATATCGACGTTGGTGCTAAATTAGGATATATCAAAGCACCAAAGGGAACTTTTATATATGCTAGACATAACACAAAAATTGGTAACTCAAAAATAACAATTATATGTACAGGATCTCAAGGAGAACCTTTAGCAGCTCTAACAAGAATTGCAGCTGGAACTCATAAACAAATATCATTAATTTCTGGTGATACCGTTATTCTTTCCTCATCTCCAATTCCTGGAAATCTTGAATCAGTAAATAGGACCATCAATATGTTGTATAAACGTGGAGCTAAAGTAATCACTCAATCACCATTTGCTGACGTACATGCATCAGGCCATGGTGGGCAAAACGAATTAAAATTAATGTTAAAACTTATGAAGCCAAAATATTTTATGCCAATTCATGGTGAATACCGTATGCTTAAAATACATTCTGAGCTAGGTGTTGATACAGGTATCCCAAGAGAAAATACATTTATTATGGAAAACGGTGATGTTTTAGCAATTAACGAGGAAAAAGCTTATATTAAAGGTAAAGTTAAAACTTCTGATATCTACGTAGATAGCGAATCCATCGGTGAAGTCGGTACTCTTGTCATTAAAGATAGAAGAGAATTATCTGAAGATGGATTACTATCAGTTATTATAACAATTAGTGAAAAAAGACGTGAAATAAGTTGCACACCAAACATCATTAGCAAAGGCTTTATCTATATTAAAGACCATTTAACAATGGTTAAGGATATGCAAGAGATTGTGATAAAGACCTGTGATAGATTTTTAAACCCTGAAAAAAAAATCAATATCAACGGGATGAAAATTGAAGTTTCAAAAGCACTAAAATTATACGTTAACAAACAAACTAAAAGAAATCCAATGATTATGCCAGTAATCATGGTGCTATAAAAAAAAGGTGGAATTTTTTTTCCACCTTTTATTTTTTTGAAACAACTATTGTTAATTTGTTATTACAGGTTAATTTGAACGAATCAAAAATTTGTTTTGTAACCAATGCATCTTCAAACGCATCATGTTTTTGTTTGCTTAAATCAACATCAGAATACATGTTAAATGCATTGAATAGTCCAAGATCATTTTTTAAACCAAAATAGATTTTATGTAAATTCAATAAATCCATAAACTGCATCGTTTTTGTAAAGTTATTAAGTTTGTGTAGTTTATTAAGTTTATTTAATTCTAATTGGTCATTCTTTCCCCAAACAAATACCATTGGGTTATAATCATGTTTAATTTTCTTTAGTTTACTGTATAACTCAATATATTCAATCCCAGTATCAATATCCGCTTGCATAACATGTAAAAACTTAATCGTTCTTAAAGAAATAACCGGATATATTTTTGGCTTGACGTAATTACGATATCTCTCAATTTCATGGCCTTCGTTATCAGTTAGAATATAACCAACTTGAATAATTTCAGATACAAAGTTTTTATAATCTGAATAAGGTGGCATACTCATTTCAAAATCAATAAATAGTTTATTACATTTTTTATTAACAATACGCTTAACACCTGATTTAATTATAGATATATCATAATATACTTTGGGAACATTTTTTTTAGGCGAAAGTACTTTTTCAATGCTAATCACATTTTGCACTAAATACCCTTTATGAACCCGTTTACTTGTAGATACAGTAAGAAAAACATAAATTTCTGGTGTAAAATACATCATGAAATTCTTAAACATTCCCTTACTCATATAATAGAAATTAACTTTCTTTTTTGATTTTATAGCGATAATTCTCTTATCATCTATAACTCCATGTAAAATTCCGCAGACTTTGCTTTCCATTTAATCACCAATAGTATTATAACATAATTTTATTTTGTGTTAATATCTTTTAATGCCAAGTAGATATTATCTATGGCTTCATTGGATATTCCCAAGTCTCTAAGGTCTTCTCTTGGGGCTTTTTTTATGTTATTTAAATTTTTATATTTTTTTAATAATTTATCTTTAGTTACCTTCCCAACCTTAGGTATTGTATCTAAAATTGAAGCATATATTGATTTTCCTGCAACTTTTCTATGAAAACTAATCGCAAATCGATGTACTTCTTCTTGAATGTTATAGAGTAACGAATAGGTGTTACTTCTTTTGTTTAGATCTATTTCATTTTCATCCCAGGTAATAATAGAATTAGTTTTGTGTGATGAATCCTTTTTTAAACCAATTATTGGAATACTCAAATTCAATTGAGCAAGCACTTCTTTGCCTGCACGTAATTGATGAATTCCTCCATCTACGATAATTAGGTCTGGACGATCTAAGTCCTCTACCAACATATTTTGATATCTTCGATAAAGAACTTCCTGCATCATATGATAATCATCACCATTTGTTACAGTTTTAATTTTATATTTTCGGTATAGATTTTTTTCAGGTATACCATTAATGAAAACTACCATGGCCGATACTAAATCAGTACCTGAAGTATTTGAATTATCAAAAGCATCTATTCTTTTTATTGAATTAATGCCTAGAGTATTCTGTAAATCATCTAATGCCATTATAGTTTTGTTTTCTTTATTTAAATAAGTACTCAAATTGTTATCTAGGTATTCTCGGGCATTCTTTTCTGCCATTTCAATTAACTTAAATTTTCTACCTCTTTGAGGAACATGTATTATATCTCCGATGATTTCTTTGAATATCTCATAGTCATGTCCGTGTGGCAATAATATTTCATCAGGTTTAATATTTTTTTCGTAGAATCGTGCTAAATAAGTAATTAACACTTCTTCAGGGTTTAGATAATATGATATTATTTTAGACTTTGAAAATAAAATCCTTCCTTGTCTCATAAATAATATATTTACTGAAACATAATTGTCATAGGTAAGAAAGCTTATTATGTCTCGATCTTTATTATCTGGAAAAATAACCTGTTGGCGTTCGGTAGTTCTTTTGATTGAATTAATTAAACTCTTATACTCATTTGCTTTTTCGAATTCTAAGTTCTTTGAATGTTGTTTCATTTTAGCTTTATAATCATCAATAAATTCCTTGGTATTACCGGACATAAATCTTCTTACTGATTTAACCATTTTTTTGTAAACTATAGGTTCTACTGGATAGACGCAAGGTCCCAAACATTGATTTATATAATAGTATAGACACAACTCTTTTGGCAATCTTTCACATTTTCTAAATGGGAAGATAGCATTAAGAACTTTAAGGGTTTGATTAGCGGATTTAGCATCAGGAAATGGCCCAAAACAGTTGTTTTTGTTTTTTTTAACATTTCTAGAAATCTTAAGTCTTGGATACTTATGATTTGTTATTTCTATGTATGGATAACTGTTATCTCCAGTAAATTGGATATTGTATTTAGGTATGTGTTTTTTGATTTGAGTTATCTCTAGTAAGTAAGCTTCTTTCTCTGAGTTAGTTATTATATATCTTAAGTCAATTATTTCACTAACAAGTCTTGTGGTCTTAGCGTCGTGAACACCAGCAAAATAAGAACTTACACGTTTCTTTAAGTTCTTAGCTTTTCCTACATATATAATTTTACCGGAACCATCTAACATCTGGTAAGTTCCTGGTTTTTCTGGTAACTTTCTAAGTTTATTTCTTATTATCTCATTCATACTATACAAATTATAACAAATGCCACATATACTTGCAATTAAAAAGAAAAAACTTCATTTCTGAAGTTTTTACTTTATTGATTTAATTAAATCATCTATGTGTTTACCATTTTGATAAGATTCATCAAGTTTAAATACCAGTTCTGGAACTTTTCTCATTTTTACTCTATGAGCTATTTGATTTTTAATAAAGCCATTAGCTCTTTGTAAAGCTTCTTGAGAATGTTGCAAATCTTTCTCGGTACCATAAACTGTGTAGTAAACAAACATAAATGATAATTCGTTAGTAATTTTCACACCGGTTACTGTTAAAAAGCCTAAATCATCCTTTACTTCGTTGCGGATAATTTCTGTTACAACTCTTTGAACATTAGTTTCCAAATGTCTAACATTTGCCATGCTTACACCTCTTTCATTGTTGAAATTTCGATTATATCTCCAACTTTAACGTCATTATAATTTTCAAGTGTAATTCCACATTCAAATCCTGCTCTTACTTCTTTAACATCATCTTTGAATCTTTTTAATGAAGAGATTTTTCCTTCAAATACGATGATTCCATTTCTTACTAATTTAACTAGACCAGTTCTTTGAGCTACTCCACTAGTTACCATACAACCCGCAATTGTACCAATGCGGCTAACGCTGTATGTTTCTCTAACTTCAACTTCTCCAATAATTTTTTGTTCATATACTGGATCAAGCATACCTTTCATAGCTGCTTCAATATCATCTAGGGCTTCATAAATTACACGATAGTTTCTAATTTCAATACCTTTTGACTTTGCTAAATCTCTAACTGTAGCTGGCGAACCAACTCCAAATCCAATGATAATTGCCTGTGAAGCTTCTGCTAGTAATACGTCAGTATCAGTAATAGCTCCAACTCCAGTTCTAACTATTTCAATAGTAGCACCTTCTACAGATATCTTGTTTATTGACCCTTTGAATGCTTCAATAGATCCTTGAACATCTGCTTTGATGATTAATTTCAATTCTTTTAGATTTCCTTCTTGCTTTTTGAAGAACTCTTCTAAAGTTAAACTTGGTTTATCTGCATGTTTTTCATCAAAAATACGAATTTTTCTTTGTTCAGCTAGTTCTTTAACCATTTTTTCATCTTTAAATACTTTAAATGAATCTCCGGCTTTAGGAACATCTGATAAACCAGTAATTTCTACCGCAGAACCAGGTATAGCTTCTATTATTCTGTTTCCAAGATCATCTGTCATTCTTCTTATCTTACCATAGGTAGCTCCAACAACAAATGTATCTGTTTCTCTTAGTGTACCATTGTTTACTAAGATTGTCGCTACTGGACCTTTTCCTCTATCAAGTTTAGCTTCAATTACTGTACCTACTGCTTTTCTGTTTGGATTAGCTTTAAGTTCTAACATTTCAGCTACTAATTGAATAGTGTCTAATAGTTCTGTAATTCCCGTGCCTTTTAAGGCTGATATATTACAGAATGGAATTTCTCCACCCCAATCATCTGGAAGTATATCAAGGTCAGCTAATTCTTGTTTAACTCTGTCAGGATTAGCGCCAACTTTATCCATTTTATTAACCGCAACTATTATTGCACATTTAGACGCTTTAGCGTGGTCAATTGCTTCTCTAGTTTGAGGCATTACACCATCATCGGCAGCAACAACTAAAACAACTATATCAGTAATCCTAGCTCCCCTTGCGCGCATTTCAGTAAATGCAGCATGTCCAGGTGTGTCGATAAAAGTAATTGCTTTATCATTTCTTACAACTTGGTAAGCACCAATGTGTTGAGTAATTCCACCTGCTTCAGTAGCTACTACTCTTGCATTTCTAATATTATCTAGAAGTGTTGTTTTCCCATGGTCAACATGACCCATAATTGTTACAACGGCTGGTCTCCCGATTAAGTCTTTAGGATTATCCGCTTCTTCGATTTCTTCAAATCTTGATTGGTCTGTAATAACCTCGTCTTGGAACTCATAAGCGAATTCCATAGCTAATAATTCAGCATTTTCACGACTGATTTCTTGTGTTTGAGAAGACATTATTCTCATAAACATTAATTTCTTAATGATTTCTGCGACTGGTTTTCTCATATCAGTTGCTAGGTCCATTACACTCATTCCTTTACTAAAAGTAACAATCTTCTTAAAGTTTTGTTCCTTCTTTGGTACCGGAATAACCTTCTTCACCTGATTTGTTTGATTTCTGTTTTTTTGATTGGGTCTTTTATTGCTTTTCTTTTTGTTAGGTATGTATTTTGCCATCCAATCACCTCTTTCTATTTTTCTAGTTGATTAATTACCATTTTAGAGAAGTTTTTATCTGTAATCGCTATTACCTTTCTATTTTCAGTACCTATGGCTTTATTAAGCTCATCGGTAGAAAAATCAGTACTAAGTCTTACTTCATAAAAACTTGATTTATCTGTTATTCTTTTTGTAGTATTTTTACCAGCATCATTCGCTAAGAAAACTATATAGGCTTTGTTTGATTTGATTTGTTCCAAAACAAATTCTTCGCCGCTAACTAATTTTTTAGCTTTTTTGCATAGGCCTAAATTCTGAAGCACTCGATTTCTAATCATTGTCTAACTCATTAATTAAGTCTTCATAGATTGATTCTGGTATTTCTATTTCTAAATGTCGATTTAAAACTTTAGTTTTTTTAGCTTTTTCAATAGCCGCTTTTGTTTTAGAAACATAAGCTCCTCTACCATTTGCTTTACCTGTTTTGTCAAAAATTACATTTCCTTCAGGAGTTTTTACAACTCTTAATAATGATTTCTTTTCAAATCTTTCATTAGTGACAATGCATTTTCTCATCGGAACCTTTTTGACTCCCATCGACTTATTCCTCTATTTCTATATCTTGTATTTTAGCGTCTGATTCTGATTTGATATCAATTTTCCAACCACAAGATTGTACAGCTAATCTTGCATTTTGTCCTTTTTTACCAATTGCTAGTGATAATTGGTCATCAGGTACAACAACTGTAGCTGATTTTAACATTTCATTAATTTGAACCATAATAGTTCTCGCTGGTTGAAGTGAATTTGATACTAATTCTTTAGGATCATCACTATATTTGTAGATATCTATTTTTTCTCCATTAAGATTATCGATTACGTCTTTAATTCTTGAACCATTTCTACCTAAACAAGCTCCTACAGGATCAACCTCTGCATTGTTGGTAGAAACACAAACTTTACATCTATCTCCAGCATCTCTAGCAAGTCCTTTAATTTCTATAACACCTGTTTGTAATTCTGGGATTGCATTTTCCATAAGTCTCTTAACAAGGTTTCTATCAGTTCTTGAAACATAAACTTTTGGTCCTTTAGTAGTTTCTTCAACCTTAGTTACAAAAACTCTTAATTGATTTCCAATAAATACGTCCTCTTTTAACAAGTCTTTGGCTGGTATTGATGTTTCAGTATCATGACCAAGATTTAACGTTACGAAATCATCATTGATTCTAACAACTTCCGCAATAAGCATATCTCCACATTTTTCAGTAAAGATTTCAAAGTTTCTTTCTCTTTCTAATTGTTTTAATCCTTGTGTTAAAATTTGTTTAGCGCTTGAAGCTGCTAATCTACCAAAATTCTTCGGTGTAATTTTTTGTTCAATTACATCTCCGATTCTGGCTGTTTTTTTAACTAATTTTGCATCAGCCAATAAAATTTGAGTTCCAGTTTCGGCTTCGGGACTAATTTCCGCTACAACCAATGATTTAGCAACTAGTAATATTTCCGCTTTATCTTCGTTAAATACTACTTCTGCGTTAGTTTTTCCATCATAGGCTTTTTTGTAAGCATTAATTAAACCTCTTCCAAAAATTTCTAGCACTTTCTCTTTTTCAATTTCTCTTTCTGTAGCTAAAACTTCTAATGCTTTAAAAAATTCTTTACTAATCATCTTCCTACTCCTAAAATTTTATTGCTAATCTAATTAGATTAACATCATTATAATTTATTTTAACTATTTTATTTCTTACTTTTAAAGTTATTTCGTTTTCATCAAATTCTGCTAATTCTCCTTCGATTTTTTGTTCATCAGTTTCGATATGAACAAACTTTCCGATGGCTTTTTTAATGCCTTCTAAATTCCTTAGCTCTTTTTCAGCTCCCGGTGAAGACACTTCAAGGAAGTATTCTCCTTCTAGGGGGTCTAATTCGTCTATGTAAGGATTTAATTGCTTGGTTACAGCCACACAATCTTCTAATTTAATACCTTCGTCACGGTCAATATAGACTGTTAGAATACTGTTTTTATTTCTTTTTTTGTATTCTAGATCATATAATTCGTAACCTAAATTTTCTACGAATATTTTAAGTTTTTCTTTAAGATTTTTTATTTCCATTTATTCCAACTCCTTTGCATTAAAAAGAGAGGGGATGACCCTCTCACTATAATACTTTATGCATGAAATATTATAGCATACTAAGTCAAGGATGACAAGAAAAAACTACTGTTTTTTCTTGGTTTTAACATTAATTACGATATCTTGGTATTCCTCGTGTTTTTTGAACCAAGTAATAGCATAAGGACATTTAGCAATAATCTTAAGATTTTTCTCTTTTATGTAGTTATAAGCTAATAACATCAAATCTTTTGCAATCCCAACTTTTCTTAGACTTTGATCAACGTATATGTGGTCAAGATTGACTCTTTTTTCATCCCTATTTGGGAAAGTTACCTCGGCTAACAAGAGATTGTTATCTTGTTTTGCATAGATTCTGTTATCTTCATAAATATATTCCATAATTCTATTTCTCCTTAAATGCTTCAAACATTAATATTCCTCCAGCGATACCTACATTTAATGATTCTGTTGATATCATTGGAATATTAATATTATTGTTAACTAATTCTTTGATTGACTCTCTAACCCCATTGCCCTCATTACCTAGGATAACCGCAATTTTTTCATCACTAAAATCAATATCGCGGATGTCTTTTCCCATTAATACATCGGTACCAAAATAATGGTATTCATTATGGGTTTTTATGAACTTTATAATGTCTTTATCTATAATATTAACATAGAATAAAGCACCTTGAGAACTTCTTATAACTTTTTCGTTATAGAAGTCTACTGATTCTTCCGATATAATCGTATTAAACCCAAAAGCGGCAGCTGTTCTAATTAAAGTCCCCATATTACCAGGGTCTTGGATATTATCTAGGATTAATAGTTTATCTGACAATTCTCTAATCTCTGGTTTATTACAAATAGCTATAACTCCTTGACTAGAATTTAAGTCAGAAAGTTTTAGCATAACTTGTTCCGAGATTTGATAGGTTTCAATATCTGGGTAAATTTCTGTTTGAGTAGAAAACAAAACACTAATCATATTAGACTTAATTGCTTCCTCTACTAAATGACTTCCTTCCACAAGAAATTGACTGAACTCAGTTCGGTATTTTTTTTGCTTCAATTTCATTGCGTATTTAATTTTTGGATTAACTAAAGATTCAATCATATTATCACCAATAGATATTATACCATAAAAAAAATGGAGCTATAAAATCATAGCTCCAAATTAATTAAATTTTTATTACATCTTATACCGAAGGCATAAACCCTAACGATGCTTTTAAATACATTTCAAATGTATCAACAGCTTCCATAAGATCTTGAATAGCAAGTATTTGATCAAGTGTAATAGTATCTACATCAATCATACCAACAGCTTCTGCTTCAAGGATGATTTGATCAACCATAAACAGAGTAGTTAATAATACTTGAGCTGATGTTTCTCCTGGAACAAATCCCATTAATACTTGAACATCAAATACAAATCCGATTCCTAAATCAGCTAAATTACCATAATCTAATGATTCATCACCAACTAGTATAGTAATCAGATTTGACACAGCGATTACTTGAATATATTCATCTACTGCAGAATCGCCTGTAGGTTCCATGTTAAGTAATGCTACTTGATCTAAGACCGCTTGAGTTTTAGCAGGATCAAATGATAATAAGAAATTACCTATATATCCTGGAACATCGAAGAAGTCTGTGAAGTAGTTATCCAATATCAATGTAGCTGCAGCTTGGAAAGCGGCAATCTCTAATGGGTCTACAAGGTCAGTAGTATTTTCAATAATTATTTCAATTACTGTATCAGCAAATAACTCTAATACTAATTGGTCAGTTAGATCAATTGTACTAAATACTGAATTAAGAATTGCTCCTGCATTCATTATTTGTTCCGAAATTTCAACTGGACTTAACATAAATAGTTCTTTACCGTCCATTTGCATAACAAACATTAGAATGTTTTCTAGGTCAACGTTATATAAAAGACCTTCTGCTTCATCCAACAGAATAACTAGAACATCTTCAGTTAGAGCAACATTTGTTGGATCACCTAAGAATTGATCAATTGCATTAAGCAACCAATTTCCAGCTTCAGCATCAAGGATTAGATTTTCAACATGTGCAATATCATCTTCAGATTGGCAAATTCCTTGTAATATATAATCTAGCCAATTTTGTTCATCTATAAAGTTAATCATTAATCCAGAGTAAGAAATTGTTTCTAAGTCTGGATATGTAATATTGAAACTCATATACATTTGTGAGTAGTTATATTCTGCGCTTAAATACTCATTGTATAAGTCAATCATTTGATAATACATGTATCTTACTTCATCAGGTTGATTATATGCAAGATTGTCTAATTCACTAAAATTTTCTGAATCAATAAATCCTTGCATAGTATACCAAACATCCCAATCCCAATCAGGATCATATGTCGTCATACTAACATAACTAAATAACGCTTCGGCTGTCTTGTATGCTACAAATGATTCCCATAAAGCTATTAAATCAAATTCAAGTACAGGGTCATCAAACAGTCCGATTTCCTGAAGAATATCAGCTTCATTTAACATATAGTCATCTAAATAGTCTTGAAGGTACATCTCATAATCAGCTAATTCAGCTTCAAGATCAGTTACATTCATATCTAAAAGCAAGTTTGGATAAACAAATAACATAACAGCGTTCATTCCAATTTCAGCTATTGCTTCATTATCAAATCCTAACATAGCAATACCTTCATAAATTCTTTGAATATCTTGGACAGATTGAATACTACTCATTTCATAAATCAATGAACCAATACTCAAAATTACATAATAAGTTTCTTCTTCACTCAAACCAAATACATCCATCAAGTCAAGAATTCTTTGTTCAACTGTCATTGAGTCTACGTCATCAAATATGTCATAACATAACCCAACAAAGTCATCATGTGAATAACCTATCGTAATTCCTTCAAGTATACCTTCTGGATAATCAAATAACATTTCAAAACTTGAAACTATTTGTTCAACTTCAAATATCATATGTAATACTGATGGGTCTAAAGCCATAGGATCTAAATCAGCTACAACAGCAATATGCAAGAAAGCTTCATCGAAGAAATCTCCCCAAGCATCTTGTAATGCAACTAAATCTGCTGGTTCATAATTAAAATCATAATTAATATCCATATGTAATTCAAGGTACATATCTAGAATAATGTAAATATCTATACTTGGATCAGCAAATACTTGGTCAATTATACCAGAACCTTTTAATATATATTCTAAAGGATTTCCTTCACCATTAACTACCGCTGTAATTAAATCCATAATAGATTGAATCTCAGGAACAGTTAAGCTTACAAGTAAATCAGTTACTTCTGTTAATGCTACATCAGCAAAACCGATGTATTTCATTAGCACATCATTAATCATAATTACCATATCAGCTGCATCTACAGGATCCATATCCATTGTATCTACATAAGTAGTGATAACTAGAGTAATATATGCTTCTAAATCTAATATATCTTGTGGGCTTAAAGACTCTCCTCTAAGTTCTAAGAACATTGAAGCATCTTGGAATAACCCATAAATTTCTTCTGCCGAGAATGGTATTTCAAATGGCATGAATTCTTCTGGATTATCAGGATACATAGGATCATAAGGATCGTAATAATCATCCATATAATACATATCTGGTTCTCTATCAAATTTAGTAAACATTTCAACTAGTTTAGGAATCATAGCAAATGAATCCGGAGCCATAGTCGCAAACATATTTTGAATGTCATCCAATATAATACCTATTGTTGATTCAGTCATAGTTTCTGATACTGGATCCATAAGGAAATCTTGGATAATAAAGTAAATTTCAAATTCTCCATATAAATCATCTATGAACATTTGATAATTAGCCATCATGTCTAAACTCATCATGTAATCACCCATATAGGTATTATAAATAGATAGATTATCATTACATAATGCCCAGAATACTACCGCAGTAGTCTCTACTCTAATTATATCATCTAGTGGGACGAATACATTTATATAGAAATTATTGTATTCGAAATATAGTGTTCTAAATTCATCAATTTCATCTTGATAATCTGGATAATCAGCAGATGCTGCAGCAAACGCTGCTTCAGCTGCTATTTGAGTTAAATCTGATGGATTGTCGATTGTAGATATCACTAATAATGCTGCATTGAATTCTTCAACCGCATTAGGTCCAATCATCATTTCCAAATTACCTTGAGCAGTCATATATCGATTAAATAAATCGTTAAGTCCTAGGAATGCTTCCCAATAATCTAAAGCAGTTTGTTGGAATTCTGGGGCTAATGCTAAAGCACTCGCTTCAATAACTCCGTCAATTGCATCTAGTTGATTCATATTAAACTGAGCTTCAGCTTCCCATTCCTCAAGTATAGCTAAAAGTCTAGCTTCCTCTACTAGTTGCCAATCATCAACCATCGTTGCTTCAGTTAAGGCATGTTTCAATAAAGTAATCCCATAACCAATTAGTTCAGGTTGAGTAAATCCAAATGTTTCTAGATTACCTACCCATTCTTGAAGACCAGCAAAATCATTTAATTTTGTTAACCCTAAAGCATATTGAACCATTGATCTTAACATGAAGTATGTTTCTTCTGGATTAATTGAGTCAAATACATCCATAAACATCGCAATTGCTTCTATTGGGTTAGATTCGTCAAGCAACATATATAAGAAGTCATCAAATAACCAGTCCTCATATACTGTTACAGGCAAATCATTAATATGTTCAAATCCCATATCGAATAACTCACCTAAAAATTGAACATTTGCGAATAACTCTAATATGGTATGAATATCATCCGGACTAACATAGGTTGGATTGAAGTCTTTAATCAAATCTGCTAGAGCAAATGTTTCAACTAAGAATTGCCCCGCTAATAATTGGATTTGGCCAACCACAAGTGGATCCGCATCAAATTCTTCTGTTACATCAAAATAAATCATAATAATAAATTGATATATATCAACAAAGAACATCTCATCATCATCAACTAGTACATCTAATATTTGCGTAAGTTTAATTGCAATATCAATCTCACTAGTTCCATCAAAGAAGTCCATTGAAGCAATTTGCATAATTGCTTCTGCTTTTTCTAAATCAATTCCATCTATTTTACCGACTACTAAAGGTACTGTTAAGTCTAAATATCCTAGATATCTATCAATGGCATTTCCAATGTTAGCTAATAAATAATCTTCATCCACTGGATCCATACCTTTTTCTGTTAACATAATATCTAAGTAGCCTAAAGCAGCTGCTTTAATATTATCATAATCTGCTTGATCCATTGTGCCCCAGGCTGCGCCTAGATAAGAAGATATCATATCAGCATACAATACAATTTTTTCAGGTTGTAAGAACTCTTCAAATCTACCTAATGGGCTTTCTGATTCCATCATCATTCCAAGAACGAATCCTGAATCAGTAAATTGCATCATCATTACAGACATAACTAAATCATATAGATCTTCATCAATTAACATGACAACTGCATCTAATGCATCATAAGCAGTTCCCATCAAAGCCCTAACTTCTAATTCGCCAGTTGGGTCAGTTAAGTAAGTAACAAATGCTTGAGTGCTAGCTAGATCACTTCCTAGGTTTTCAAGATCCATATTAGCGTATTCTATTTGCCAATTATAGTAATCATTATCTCCTAAGTAATCTATATATCCATAAATTTGGGTGTCATCATCTATCCATTGACCCCAAAAATAACTATTAAGTATTTCCATTATGGTATACATTCCACCATTATCAACTACATCTATAACTCCCCAATCTGCATAATTAAACGTGTAATTAGCAGTTATCCAAGCTTCATATGCATCTAATAAAGGTTGATATATCGCTAACTCTTCAACAGTTAAATTAGCTATAGAAGCATCTAAATATGAAAGATATTGGTCAGCCATATCGGTATCTATGTCAGCATAAGTAAAATATACATAATTATCTAAATAATATTCCAAATTGTAATATGTACCCATATTAAACATTGGATTATTTTCTGATGGATAATATAAGTTATAATACGTTTCTTGTAAATCATGTATTTCAACTAGACCATCAAAATACATTAAACATTCCGTTGACACTGCTTGTAGAGCACAGTAATCTTCAACATCAGTTACTAATTGAACTAACGCCGCTTCATTGTCAACTATATATTGTTCTAATTCAGTAATATGATTTTCTATATAATCTAATTCATCGGTTAAATAACCTAAGTCATTAGTCACACCACCTACTGCTGATGTATATAGAACATTAATTAATTTATCTTTATCGAAACCTAAAGCTTTTGTTCTTGCATACCAGTCTTGGAAACTAACAGCTGAATCGATAAATTGTAATTCCATAATTAGTTGTTGAGCAATCATCAAATCATCATATAAAGCCTCTTCAGTAACAACACCCATAGCGCCCATCCAGGTAAGGATTTCTGCTTCAACATCGTCAGGATTAAATAAATCTTCCATCATTACTACTAATAAATCATGATTAAATGATTCTAATGATGTTTCAAAATAAACTGCATATATTTCCATGTCAAATGTAACATTATTAAATGGTACATCCCATCCAATAAATGCGTATGAATAATCAACATCGGCTGTTCTAGTTGGATCAGCTGGTGGAATTGCTGCTGAACCATGATCTACCATTATAGTTGCTATAACAGATTCATCATAATCATAGAATACTACTGTATGTTGAACAAGATTAGCATCAAACATTGGATAAATATCTAAATTGCTTTGAACATTTAAGAATTCAGTATCCCATCCAGAAAACATATATGTACCCATTTCATCAGTAGCTTTCATTGGTGCCATTGGCGCCATTGCTGCTCCACCATGAGGTATCATTTGTGTATCTATCATCATTCCATCTGCATCAAAGAAGTTAACGGTATAGGTTGTGCCTAAAGGCACTGCCTCAAATGTAGCGTTAACTACTAAGTCAGCCATTACGTTACTAAAATCAACGTCCCAGCCATTAAATGAATAAGCATTAACTATATCAGAATCTTTAAATGGAGAAGCTGGCGCCATTGCTGCAGTTCCATATTCAACCATTTCAGTTGCTAATAAAGTAGTTCCATCATAATCATAGAATGTTACAGTATATTGGTTTGTAGTTGCAGTATAAACTGCACTAACATCCATGTCAGCCATCACATTTGTGAAATCACCACTCCAACCATTAGCTGTATATGTAAATTCAGCTGTTCCTGCTTTTGCAGGTATAGCTGGTGCTACAGCTCCTGTTCCATAATCTATTGTTGATGTTCCTAATAATGTAGTTCCATCTTCCTCGTAAAATGTTACAGTATATTGGTTTGTAACGGTTGTATAAGCTGCACTAACATCCATGTCAGCCATCACATTTGTGAAATCACCACTCCAACCATT
>CAZHSG010000016.1:0-8055 GCA_964535005.1 uncultured Candidatus Izemoplasmatales bacterium | reverse complement strand
AGTTCCATCTTCCTCGTAAAATGTTACAGTATATTGGTTTGTAACGGTTGTATAAACTGCCGTTACAGTTAAATCAGTTGTTACATTACTGAAATCTACATCCCAACTATCGAATGTATATGTGAATTCAGCAGTTGGTGCCATTGAAGGATTCGCTGGAGCTACTGCTCCATCTCCGTTTTCAACAGCTACTTCTTCAATTACAGAACCATCCGAATCATAAAAAGTTACTACATACCCGGTACTAGCTACTGTGTATGTTGCTTTTACAGAAAGGTTAGCTGTAATATTACTGAAATCTACATCCCAACCAGAGAAAGCATAACTATATGTTGCATCATCTGCTTTCGTTGGATTCGCTGGGGCTGTTGCTTCTGTTCCATATGGAACAATAGACGTTCCCAAAACAGTAGTACCATCCTCATCGTAAAATGTTACTGTGTATTGATTAATCGATTCTGTAAAAATCGGATTAATCAGCATGTCCGCTGTAACACTTGTAAATACAACGTCCCAATTGTTAAATGTGTAAGTGTATTGTGCTGTGGCTGCTTTAGTAGGTGTAGCAGGTGTTATTGCTCCTTCACCCTCTAATACAGTCTGAGTTTCAAGTATAGATTCATCACCGTCAAAAAAGACTACATTAAAGTAAGTCCCTGTTCCTTCTGCCGTTGTTGTTGCAGCTGTGGTTACACCGCCAAATAAATCACAACCAACAAGCAAGACGCTAAAGAATCCTAGCATTAAAACTGAAATCAATCTTCGTTTCAACTTCTTCACTCTCCTTTTTATTTTATTTTTATTTGTTTTTATATATATAATAGTTATTTAAAATATACCATATATAAATTCAAAAATCTATAAGAGCACAACAAATAGTTTGAAAATCAAAGTGAAATTGTTAAATATAAAAACAGACACAATAATTATTACTGTGTCTGTTTTATTAGTTATTTAATATTCATATTAAGATTATTTCTAATCTACCATTTCAGCATCTGTAGCAATTCCTACTGGATATCCCCACATAGAATAATAATCAGGATTTAACTCTTGTTTTATCGCTAACTCAAAATCATTATCCATATCAAACATTTGAATGCTTGAATATGAAACCGTATAAATGTAATTTTCAATAATCACTGCTCTTTCAATAGAGTCGAAATATCGGTAATATCCTTCAGCTTCTTCTTCCATGTGAGTCAGCTTAGTTATAAACTCAAGATCACCAGAATGGAAAACTTTAAATAGATAGATACTTTGAGAGTAACTGTAGTAATCTTCAAAATATTCAAACACAGGTATAGCTACATAGGTAAAATTAGCATCTACTGGTGTAAATGATAAGAACGCTTTGTGGTCCCACATTACATTGGTATATGAGTATTCACCTTCAACTAAATACGTTTCTAAATTAACTGGAATATCACCTTCAGTGTTATATAAAGCAACCTTAACTCCAGTAAATCTAGCCCACTCACTTTCAGAGTCTACTTGTCTACCAATACCAATTAGTAGATTGTCTGAGATTACATGTAGATAATCACTTACTCCCTCTTCATATAATTCTCCTAGGATAACTGGGTTTTCAGGGTCTGATAAATCTAGTTTATATAGTGGATCTATTTGAACAAAAGTAACTACGTAAGCAATCTTTTCAGTAAATCTAACAGAATAAATTTTTTCACCAGGTTTTCCTAATCCACCAAGCACTGATAATTGTTCCATAGTGTCTTCAGTTGTGGCATCTAATAAGTACATAAAGTTATCAATTTGCCAGCTGTTTTGATCATCGTATGAATAGCCAGTTGTAGCGATTCTGAATACTCCATCATACTCATCCATTGAGAATTGATTTAATGGAGAACCTTCTACTACACCTAATGCTTTATAAACGAGTTCGTCATCAACAATTTCGAACCTAATAACATAGGTGAAATAGTCATATCTTTCCGTTACTTCATTGTAATTCCATTTATAAACAACTGCATATAAGTTATCCATACTCATGTACATTTGATAAGTACTTCCTAGATAAGCTTTTACATTAGCTACTTCATCATCGGTAACATCAAATGATACCAATAATAGATATGCATAACTTTCACCATCATTAGGCATAAAGAATATTCTATTTGCTGGAAGTTCAACTAAATCATTTGATTCAACTGAATCCATATATTTTGGAACGTATAATTCTTCATCGTAACCATATTGCAACATATAGTTATCAAATATCAAATAGATTTGTTCGCCTATCATTCTTGAATCAACTAAATAAGCAGATTCAAAATATAATTCTCTAAACATTGTAACATCTGATGTATCTGAAACGTCTAAAACTAGTATTTTAGTACCATATGAGTATTCATAATTGGTACAAGTATAAGTTTGGGTATATATTCTTGTGTCTGTATCTTCATCAGTAAACTCAGTAGTAGTACCTTCGTTTTCAGTGGTTACATCTCCGTCAGGATCTTGAACAGAACTATCTGATGATACTTCATCTTCTTCAGGATAATAATCATAATAATAACAAGTGTCATCTTCAATGATTTCATAGCTGTATACATAAGAAGTAAGAACTATTTTACCTTCATATAAATACATACTGTCAAGATATCCGTAAGAATATGGATCATCTTCATTTGCTAACGAATAAGAATAATCAATGTTTAATGTTTCTGCATCAACAATAAAAAACTGATTTCCAGACACAATATAAATCTTGTATCCATCAGTAAGAATTCTATCTGATTCTTCAACACCTTCCACTTGATTATTAGTTTTTGAATAATCTTTTTCTACACTTGTGCTTTGGTCAACTGAATCTTCAGCACTAGCAGATTCTAGAAACATATCTCCGTTGCTGCGGTAATAAGAGTCATTTTCTTGATAGTTATCTTGGAGATACTCCAATAGGTCTCCGTATGAAGCAAAAGCGCCTACATTTTCACCATTTGGAGTTTCATATTTTATGTCATTACAAGCTGCTATAGATAATGATAAAACCCCGAATAACATTAGGGTTAAAAATCTTCTTAATCCTTTCATATTTTATTCCTCCTTTGATTTCAATAATATAAACAACTGAAGTCCCGGTTTTATTGGAAAAAAAACTAACAAATTACTCTGTTAGTTTTAAAAACATATTAATATCTTCTTTTAGTAGCTCTAACGAACTAACCCAGAAGGCTTTTTTAGTTACGTCGATACCTGCTAGTTTAGCTGCATCTTCAACTAACATTTTTCCTGTTGATCTTAAAAGTTTCTCGTACATTTCAACAAAATCTTCTTTGTTTTCTAAATATTTTGCATATAAACCTTTTGCGAATAATAGTCCAAATGTATAAGGGAAGTTATAGTAACTCAATCCACCTGAATAGTAGTGAGGTTTACATACCCACATATATGGATGTAAACAATTTGGATCTAAACCATCACCGTAGGTATCAAGTTGAGCTTTTAACATCATTTCTTTTAATTCATTTTCGTCAAAAACAGTTTCTCTTCTTCCATCAAATACTGCTTTTTCAAATAAGAATCTTGACATAATATCTACTACTACTTGAGTGTAGTCTTGGATAGAAGATTCTAATAAGAAAATTCTTTCATCAACATTGTCTGTGTCTTTTAAAGCTGCTTTGTTAACAATAGTTTCACAGAATGTCGAAGCTGTCTCAGCTACAGGCATTGTGTAGTTACTGTTTAGAACTGATTCTTTAAATATTGATTCACCATGGAAAGCGTGACCTAACTCATGAGATAAAGTGATTACATCTCCAAATGACCCAGTAAAGTTTGATAATACACGACTTTCTTTTATTGCGTGGATATTAGCACAGAAAGCTCCGCCTACTTTACCTTTTCTTGGTGTATAGTCAATCCAACCATCATTAAATGCTTTTTTAGCCATTCCATATAGATCTTCACTAAATGTTCTAAAGTTTTTCAAAATGTACTCATTTGCTTCTGGAATTGTAAAAGTCTTATTTGTATTACCGATTGGTGCGAACATATCGTAGAATGGTAATCCGTTTTTATGACCTAATAATTTTCCTTTACGTTTCAAGTAACTTCTGAATACGTCCATATATTCTAAACAAGCTTCTTGCATTGCATCTAAAGTAGCTTGTTGCATTCTACTTTTAGATAGTGCTTGTGCTAATGGAGATTCATAGCCACGTGCTTCGGAAACTGTATTAACTTCACCTTTAATAGAGTTAAGTGAGAATGCAATTGATTTTTCGATTTTTTTGTATGCTTCTAATTCAGCCTCGTAAGCTACTTTTCTAACTTTAGCATCAGGGCTTGTTGCTAGATTTCTTACTTCAGGCAATGTTATTTCTTTGCCTTCATAATTAACCGCTAGTGTTGAAGTTAATACCGCTTGTAATCTTGACCAAGAGCTAGATCCATTTTGTCTTAGTTTAGCAAGTAAACTTTCAGTTTTATCATCTAAAATATGACTTGCATGTTCGATTTGTTCTTTAATATTGAATTCATGTACTTTAAGAAATTCATTGCTAGCAATATCTTCATCAATATTAGGATAATTAAAAAGCCATTTACTAAACAAAGTTGAAATCTTAGTTAGTCTTGTAAATTGCATTTGAATTGTATTCATACTCTTCATTGCTTCAACATTAGTTGAGTCTGTTGCTGCTGATAAAGATGCGAAATGCATTAATTTGTCAACTACTACAGATATATCAATGTCATCTTTCATATAGCTAATAAGTTTATTAATCTTATTATCATAGTTGTCAAATTCGTCCTCCTTTTTTACAGAATCTTCAATAAAAGAATCAAATAATTTTAAGTCAGCTAAAAAGGCTTCATCATCAAATCCTTTATAAAGTTTTGTTAAATTCCATTTTTTCATTTTGTTTCCTCCCTATTTCTTATGTATTCTTCTCTTTTCAAAGAGTAAAATCTCGATAGTTTTAATCCATAATTCGCTGTTTGATATTCAATATCTTTTTTATAGATAAAGTTGCATTTTTCAATAACTCTTTTTGATTTAGTATTTTTAACAAAATGACAGACAAAAACTTCAGCTATTTCCAATTCTTCGAATCCATGTTTTAATACTCTCTTAACTGTCTCTGTCATATATCCTTTTCCTTCGTAAGGGGTTGACAAAACGTAACCAACTTCGTACATTATGTTTCCCTTAATATCCATCTTTTTATGTAATCCAACTGAACCTATAACTTTTTTATCATCCTTATGATATACCGCCAAAACATCACCTTTTTCGATGAAGCCTTTAATAATTTTTAAGGAAATTTCTTTGTCTGTATGAACTTCCCAGCCAGCATTTGGTCCCACAGTTTCTAACTTACAATAATCATAAAAATCATTAACATCGTCTAAAACAAATGGTCTTAATATTAATCTTTCAGTTTCTAATTTTTTCATTATAAACACTCCGACACAATCAATCCTTTTGACTGGATATCTAGATGGTTTTTAGTATCCAAAATTATTGATTTTGTATTTTTAATAGTTTCTTCTAAAAGCGGTTGATAATCATAGTGGCTTTCGAATAATTCTGATTTTGCAATTGTTGGTTTAATAACAGGTCGCTTTGGAACATAAACAGTACAACAATCTTGGAACGGTTTATTTGAAGTTTCTAATGTTCCAATCTTTTTCGCTATTGCAACTATTTCCATTTTATCGAAAGACGCTAACGGTCTAATAATCAAATGACTAGTTACGGCTTGGATAGTTGCCATACTTTCTATGGTTTGAGAAGCTACTTGACCTATTGAGTCTCCAGAGATCAATACTTGACAGTTATTCTCTTTAGCTACTTCGGTAGCGATTCTATACATCATTCTTCTCATTATAGTAATAATATATGATTCTGGAGTATTAATAATAATTTGTTCGTGTAGTTTTTGGAACGGAACCATATGTAGTTTAATTTTTGATTTTGGAGCGTATTTAGCTAATATTTCTGTTAGGTCGATAACCTTTTGTGCTGATTCTATCGATGTCATTGGTGTTGATTCATAGTGAAGACATTCAACTTCTAAACCTTTTTTCATTGAAAGATATGCACTGACTGGTGAGTCAATTCCACCACTTAGCATAACCAATGCTTTACCACCAATTGAAACTGGATATCCACCAATACCTGGAATCCTATTTGTATAGATATAAGTTGCGTCTCTTCTAACCTCAATATTTAATGTAAAATCCGGGTTATGCACATCAACTTTTAAGTTGTCTACCTGAGACAAAACCATACCGCTAATCTTCTTAGTTATTTCCAGTGACGTCAAAGGAAGAGTCTTATTGGCTCTTTTTGTTTCAACTTTGAAACTCGTTACCTTACCTTCGGTTTCGGCTTTAATAATTTCAAGTGATTTTTCTGTAATAACATCAAAGTCATATCCGCATTTAATAACTTTACTATAAGATGATAATCCCGCAATAGTATCTAATACTTCTATTACTTCATCTGCAAAAACATCATTTAGCTTAATGTATACTAGATCATGCTGAAATTCAATAGTTATACTTAAATGTGATAATTTTTGTTTTATTTGTTTATTCAAAGTTTGTTTAAAAACTGACCTATTCTTACCTTTTAAAGTTAGATCACCATACCTAATCATTATGTAATCGTACATATAAATACCTCTCAATACAATAAATATTTTAACATAATATTGTTAATTAATTAAAGATAATATATAATATTTTTACAAAGGAGTTGAATTTGATGAATAAATACAATAATTTAATTGAAAAGGCAGAATACTATATTGATGAAGACCAAAGAATCGTTTCAGTTTTAGCCAACCTTTCTGCCTATCTATATTACAATATTGAGGAACTTAATTGGGTAGGTTTTTATCTGTTCGAGGATAACGAATTACATCTAGGTCCATTCCAAGGAAAACCAGCTGTTGTAAATATAGAATTAGGCTCAGGTGTATGTGGAATTAGTGCTTCAAAAAGAGAGTCAATGATAGTAAAAAATGTCAATGAATTTACTGGACATATAGCTTGTGATTCTGGTTCAAATTCTGAAATAGTAATTCCCTTAATCTCTAAATCTGGTGAATTATTCGGGGTATTGGATATGGACAGCCCTCGATTAAATAGGTTTGATAATGAGTTGAAAGAAGCGCTAGAAATCATAGGGCATCTTTTAGTTGACATTTTATAATCAATAAGTTATAATACTTTGTGCGCATGTAATAAAAAGCAGCTGTTTTGTGATGATTTATAGTTTGATTATTCCGTATATATAGGGTTAGGAAGTACTGTTAACTGCTTAACAAGAAACCATCAAAATAATCAACATATTTTATACTAGAACTCCTCAATTACTACGTAATAAAATATAAGGAGGAAAATATATGTCAAGATTTACAGGATCTAGCTGGAAAGTTAGTAGACGTTTAAACTATTCAACTTCAGAAACAGGAAAAGAATTGAATAAACGCCCATATCCACCAGGGCAACACGGACAATCAAGAAGAAGAAAAATTTCAGAATATGGTCTTCAACTTCAAGAAAAACAAAGAGTTCGTTTTACTTATGGTGTTAATGAAAAACAATTCAAGAAAACTTTCAAAGAAGCTAAAAAAATGTCAGGTAAACAAGGTTCTAATTTCTTATTCTTACTAGAATCAAGATTAGATAACTTAGTTTACAGATCAGGTTTCGCAAGAACTAGACAACAAGCAAGACAAATAGTTAATCATGGTCATATCTTATTAGATGGTAAAAAAGCTACAATTCCATCAATTAGAGTTAAACCAGGTCAAATTATTTCAGTTAAAGAAAAAGCTAAAGATTACGTTATTATCAAAGAAGCTTTAGAAGCTGTTGTTAGTCGCCAAGAGTACGTTTCATTCAATGATGAAAAGAGTGAAGCTACTTACACAAGATTACCTGAAAGAAGTGAAATTCTTCCAGAAATTCACGAAAACCTAATCGTTGAGTTATACAACAAATAATCTTAACAATAAAAGTAAAAGGGGCTGTAAAGAAATAGCCCAAAGATAAAAAGTTTATAAAAACAAAAAC
>CAZHSG010000015.1:0-35911 GCA_964535005.1 uncultured Candidatus Izemoplasmatales bacterium | reverse complement strand
TCTATTACACCATAAAAAAAGCCTATGATTTCTCATAGACTTTTTCAGTGGCTTCTAATTGTTAGTCCTTTTGTTCTGTTTGATATATATCAAAATAAAATTCTATACCATTTTCAAGGTTATTAACCCCATAATCATAGCCTAATATATCCAAGATTGTTCGGCAGATAGATAACCCTAATCCTTGTCCACCATATGCTCTAGTCCTAGCTTTGTCAATTTTATAGAAACTCTCCCAAACGTGTTTAATTTCTGATTCTGAAATATTTGGTCCACTATTGTATACTGAAAGTCTAATATTATTGTTTTCAACCATCTTAATTGATAACTCGATTATTTTGTTTTTATCTACGTGATTAATAGCGTTATTTATGAAGTTTGTTAATACTGATTGTAGTTGTTTGAAATCAGAATTAATAATTTGGTCTATTGTATTAAATTCAACATTAATGTTATTTTTCTTAAATACTAGATTAAATAGATTAGCTGACTCTATTAATAAGTCTTTTACATTAAATTCGCTAAAATCTGCCTCAGTATCACCTGATTCTAATTGAGATAACCTCAATAGTTCCATAACTAGTTTATTCATTTTATTTGTTTCATCTAAAATAATAGCGATATAATCATCTTTTGATTTTTCATCCAAATCAGATAGCTTTAACGCCTCTGTATAACCCATAATTAATGATAATGGCGTTTTTAGTTCATGGGAAGCACTGGCAATAAACTCTCTACGCATCTTATCAATGTCGGTTTTATGTAAAATCTCTTTTGCTAAACGATCATTGGTTTTTTGTAGATTATTTATGTTAGCTTCCAGCTGCGTACTCATCTGGTTTATACTCTCGCCCAGATCACCAAACTCATCATCTGTAGTAATGGTTACTTTATTAGAGAAATCTAATCCAGCTATTTCTTCTGCTATTTTGTTAATTTGTAAAATCGGATTTGTAAACGAATAACTTATGAAATACATAATAAAAAATGAAAATATCATAAATACAAAGCCAACTAAAATTGTAAATGAGTTAAAAATCTTAATACTATCGGTAATTGATTGAAATGTAATTGTTAATACGTAATATACATCAAATCCATCATCCTGTTCAACAGCTACACATAACCCTAACATCTGTGAATCCATATCATCAGCTGCAAATTCAGATTGGATATCCATTAGATAAGCTCTATATTCTAAATCAGATGACAACATTACTTCTGTAGCATAGGATGACTCTGTACCTAGTTCTTGTTGATTAAAGTCAAATATTATCTTACCCAAAATCCCTTGTGGAATGCTAAATCTATTACCATAAATCCTTTCAAAAATGTCGGGTACTTCATCAAAATCAACCCAAACGAAATTAGTGTCAAATTCTTCGGTTTGTTTTAGTATTTGAATATTTAAATTGTAATCACTTTCGACTTCTTGTAATTTAAAAACCAAATCAGGATCTTCTATGCTTACTTCATTCAATTGTGTAAATGCTTCAACAAGCGCTAATTTACGGTTTTTAACATAATAATTATCTAGAAATGAATTGTTTAATAAAATCAACCCTGCTATAAAAGCTAAAATTATACCATATACTAATAGGAAAAGCTTAGATCTAATTGATGATTTCATTTTCAGAATCTAGTCGATATCCAATACTTCTTACTGTTGAAATATAATATGAATAATTTTTTAATTTAGCTCTTAATTGTTTAATATGTGTATCAACAGTCCTTAAATCACCAAAATAATCATAATTCCAAACAGCATTCAATATTTTATCTCTTGATAATGCAATTCCTTTATTATCGATAAAAAATTTCAACAATTCATATTCTTTAGGAGTTAATGTAATCTTTTCTTTGTCTATAAACACTTCTCTAGCAGCTAAATCCATACGGATTTTACCAAAAACTATTTCCTCATGTGTTTTTTTATCGCTTTTTAGAAGTTTATTAATTCTAGCCATTAAAACACTTGGTGAAAAAGGTTTTGTAACATAGTCATCAGCCCCAAGCTTAAAACCTTTTAACTGGTCATATTCATCACTTCTAGCCGTTAGCATAATCACAGGAACACTTAAAAAATCTCTGATTCTTTCTAAAACATACCAACCATCATATTTAGGCATCATAACATCTAAAATAACCAAATCAACTTTCTGATTTGATTCAAATAATATATCTAAAGCCTCTTCTCCGTTCGCAGCTTCAATAACTCGGTAACTTTCTCTTTTCAGAAAATCGGACAAAAGCCTTCTAATTCTAAATTCATCATCAACAACTAAAACATATGTGTTTCTCATATACTCATCACATTCCCTTCATTAAAAAATTCAATATATATTTTCTAGGTAGGGGGAAAGAATCAATATATTGAATTAATATAATTATAATCTTTGTATATGTTGATATTGTGATATTTCAATGTATTTTACGAAAAAATCATTTTATTAATAAAAATTTGGTCAGCTTTTTCTTTTGAAATAGCTTTTTTTACAATATTATAAGCACTAAACATCTCGCTTGTTCTAAAATCATGAACATCTGAAGCTATGAAATCAACTAAATTATTTTTAATCAAATTCATAACCATTTTTTTAATTTTTTTTCCATAATCACCATTAATCGCTCCAGCATTTATTTGAATTTTAGCACCCATTTTTTTCATTATCTTATAATCGCTTACGTTGGTAATATATGGATACCTTTCTGGATGAGCAATAATAGGGATATATCCCTTAGCTACTAAATTATGAATTGCATCTGGTATATCTTCTGTTTCTTGGTATAGTGAGAACTCAACTAAAATATATTTAGATTTATCTAAGGATACTACTACATTATTTCTTAGATTTTCTAAAGTTTTATTATCATAGTAAATCTCATTGCCCAAATAGAGATTAACTTCTAAATTCTCCTCTTTAACCTTTTCTACTAATTTATTAAATACTATCTTGTTATCCTCATAGGTTGATAAAAAATTTCTATATTTCATATAATGGGGTGTTACAAATATATCTGTAACACCCTGTTCTATTTCTGATTTTATTAAATCAATAGAAGTTTCTAGACCGGGCGAACCATCATCAACATAAGGTAATATATGCGTATGAATATCGATCATCTAACTCACTCCTCTGAATCGTATCTTGAATAATGATAATAACCGTATGTACCTTGAGTTTTTCTAACATCAATGTTAGCTAATACTCCACCGATAATATTGGCTTTATTTTCTTTAAGTTGTTCTAATCCTGCTTTAGCGTTATCTTTTTTAGTTTGATTATACGCCGCTACATATATAACTCCATCAACATATTTTGATACTACTAAAGCATCTGTAACAGATAGCACTGGTGGTGTATCCACTACAATGAAGTCATATTCTTTTCTTAGTGAATTAACCATTTCAATAACTTTCTTTGATTGTAGAACAATATGTGGATAAGTAAGTTTTTTTCCTGTTAGTAATAAATCAATTCCTGATTCGTCTTTGATAATTAAATCATGAACATCTTTATCATCTACAACGAAATCGTATAATCCAATTTCATTTGATTTATGAAAAGCTCTTTGAATTTTAGGCCTTCTAAGGTCAAAGTCCAAAATAATAACCTTTTTTCCCTTTTCAGCATAAACAGCGGCTAAATTAATTGCGGTAGTTGTTTTTCCATCTTGTGGCGTAGCCGACGTAGTTTGAATTATCTTCAGTGCTGTATCCAAACTTGAAATTCTAATGTTCAATTCTAATTTTCTGTAGGCTTCCGATTCAGGTGAATTAGGGTTTTCAATAACTACATTTCTATATTCAAAAAATTCCATCTATTCCACCAACTTTCTTTCTTTCATAGTTCCTGGAACAGCGGCTATAACCTTTATTCCTAGGTATTTTTCCATCTCGTTAGCTGATTGAAATTTATTGTTAAACAATTCTTTAACAAATACAATTGCTAGAGATATGATTCCACCAAGTAAAATACTAATAACTACATTTAATAGTTTATTTGGAGAACTAGGATTCACCGGAGTTTTTGCAACATCTAAAAGCTTAAGTTTGTTTTGTAACAACAAATACTCATCATCAACGTCGTTAGCGATACTAATTGAATTCATCACTAATTGATTAGCGATTTCAGCCGCTAAAGCCGGATCTTCATTTTCCACATTTATTCTAATAATTAAAACTCCAGAAGTAGTGCTGATTGATATACTGTTGCTAAGGCTATTTACAGAATAATTAGCAGCTAATCCATCAACATCTTCAATAACACTTTCTAATACCTTATTTGATACAACAAATTCTTTATAAGTACCAATCAAGTTTTGTGCTACAGATATACCTGATGCTTCAGATCCCCCACTCGATTCGACATCTACTTGAACAATAAGTGAAGTTTCTGCTGTATAATTTGGGGTAACTATAACATAAGTATATACAATACCTATGACCATTACCCAAAGAGTAACAAAGATTATTACTGCTTTATTCAACCAAACTATTTTAAATAGTTCCTGCAGCGTCATCCCTTCCTCTTCGTTTATTTGTTGTTGATTTAATTCATTCATATAAGTCTCCTCAATATATAGTAATTTACATTTCATATATATTATATAATAATGTATATTTTAAAACAATAATTTATAGTCTTTTTAATAAGTAAAATTCCCAAATAGTAAGTAATAAATCCTATAATTGCATTATTTAACACAAAGACTGCAATTTTATCTTTTTTTACCCCAATAAATACTTTGTTTAGTGCAAATGAATGTTACACAAACAGTATTTAAATGCTTCTATAAATATCTAGCTAATCATGAAATAGATAATTGATCCTAATCCTACTATCAAACAGTAATAACTAAAATATTTTAGTTTTCCTCTCTTAAATATATTAAAAATTAGCTTATATGCAAAATATGTAGCAACTGCGGCTCCAATAAACGCCAATAAATAATAGAAATAATATTCTTTTCCAGGAATACCTAACCCTTCATCTCCGATTTTAAAAATCATAAGAATAAGTGATGCAAAAGATAGTGGTATATATAATAAGAAAGAGAAATTTAAAGCAGAATCAATTCCCATCCCTCTTTTAATACTCATTGTAGTTGTTAATCCAGAACGCGAAATACCAGGCAATATAGCTGCTGATTGTGCTAAACCGATTAAAAATGTATCAGTCCAGTTAATCATTGTTTTACCTTTTAATATTCTTTTATCTCGTATTGAAAATAAGACAGTACCTGTTACTAACAACCCTATTCCTACTAGTAATGATCCGTAGGTTATGAGTAAATTATCAATAACATCGCTTAAAAATAAACCTACTAACCCAGCAGGTATACAAGCAACAATAATTCTTAACATAAAAATATAGTTATTATGTTTCTCTTCGCGTAAGTCTTTTCTAAAAATATATATAAAGAAATCCTTTATAAGAATCACCAAACGTTTAAAATATATGATTAGAAAAGTTAATAATGATCCCGTATTAACTAGAATTAAAAATAATAATCCAGTATCCATATCAATATTAAAAAGTGTTTGTGCAATGTGAACGTGTCCACTAGATGAAACAGGTAAAACTTCGGTAATTCCCTGTATTATTCCTAATATCAAGTACTTAATAGCTTCTAAAATATCCAAGTATATCACTCCTTCCTATAGATTTTACTATATTAAGAGCATTTTTGCAATGAAATAAAAAAAGCCAGTTAATTTCTGGCTTTTTCCTTATATTTTATTATAATTCAGTCATCCATAATCCATGTAAATTACAAAACTCATAAACTTTAACTGGTTTTGATAAGTCTACATTAAATTCAGCAATTGGTTCGTCACCTGGATTAAAGGTTTTAATTTGATATTTATCACCATTCTCGATAAATATCCATTGAATCCAATGCTCTTCTAACATTGGATGAGTAACTGATCCAACTTTTACTTCAATTTTGTTTTCACCTAGTTTTTTAACTACCGGTAGATGTTTTTCATTACCTTTATCTTCTGTTTTTGCCTTTAATAAAGTCATTTCATCTCCACAGCAAACTAAAGTTGAATCCACGGGGTAAGTATAACAAATTCTCTTGCAATGTTTACAAAAATATATATTCATTAACAACACTCCTTTTCTTTCTATTTTTATCATATCATAAGATTAATTAATTTAAAAGTAATTAACTTTTTTATGATTATTTATAATTATGATTTTTCTTCTGTTTTTACAGTTTTAGATAATCTACTACGATACAACAATATCGTAACTAAAACTACTACATAGGCAAAAGTAACAAATAAAGCAATATAATCATATAGTGCTGCTTTCGCAGTTCCATATCCCAATCCAGGTAATAATAGAATACCAAGCAATGGTAAAGCTATAGTAATTGCCGTACCTGAACCTAAAACCATTTCTTCGGCTACTGGTGTTTCTAGGTTTCTATCTATACCTTTTAATAATGCAATACCCGTAGAAGCTGTACCTGTCAACATTCCAAATAGGCCAACAAAGTACTCGTCTTTAAACTTAGGATAAACCCTATGTGTTATGAACCTTAGATATAATAACGTCAATCCACCACCTATCATAGCTACAGTCATCAACAACCAACCGTAATCAGCTAAGAAATCGATAGTAATAGTTAATACAGCACCACAAATCATGATATTAAAGAATAAAGAACTTAAATTAGCTAAAACATAGTCGTTTGTTATAAAACTTGTATTCTTTCCTCTTTTTTCTATTTTCTTTAAAATCAATTTATAAAGTAATGCATAGAAAATACCAATGATGAAGTTAAATCCTTCTAACAATCCATAGACTGTTTGACCAATTCCACCGTTATCAGGATTTAATGCGATTCTAAATAAGAATAAGGTTAACCACACAAACATGTAAATAACACAAATAATAACTACTTGGATTGTTAATCCATCTAAAACACTTACTTCTTTTACAGTGTTTACTTCAATTGTATGTTTTTGTACAGGTGAATCTTCATAACGTTTTGTTTTTTCTATCTTTCTCTTCCTTGAAATAACATTTATTAATAAAACTCCGATGGTTCCACCAAATACAAAACCTATGAATGCATATGAGGCTCCTAAGGCGATTCCGTGTCCACCTAACATGTCAGACCACATACTACCAAAACTCGTTGCTAAGCCTGGTCCTTGTCCAAATCCTAGTGCAAGTAACATACCTCCACCAACAAACTTATCTCCAAAGAATAATAGTATCAATAAAATACCTATAAAACCTTGTAACGCATAAGTACTTGTGATAACCATTCCAGTTGACCACACTTTTTTCTTGTTATCACTTTGTTTTCGCTTCAGAGTTAATGAAATAAATCCTAATGCTAAACAGTGATAAACAATGGTTGTCATTACGGTTACATCAATGGTATATGAACCAGGAATAAACACGCTTGAAAATAACAAACCAATAATCCCACCTAATAGGGCAGTTGGTAGTACAATTCTATTTAAGAATGGTAACTTTGTTTTTAATATCTTACCAACAAAAAGTAAAACACCCATGAATAAAAAATAAATAATAATTTCCCACTTGTCCATAAAAATTTTTAGCCTCCAATTTTATATTTTATCATATCATAAAACAACATCGGGTCTCTCATTTTAATAAAATATGTTTTCTCTTCATAATCAAATGAAACTTCATCTTTTTTAGTTAATGTTAAGCCTTTAATTTTTGCAAGATTAAAACTATATTCTTTAAGAAGATGTTGCACAAAAAGTCCTTCTCCAAATAATTCTATGTCTACAACACCGATTTTTGTAGAAGTATAATTCTCCATATTTACATCATACATAGTTCCACTGGTATATAGATTTTTTTTAGATAATCTTTCCCATTCGTTTCTTTGTAATTCTCCCCATTCTACTAGATTATCAAAAGGTAATCCATCTAAAAGAGAATACTTGTTAAATTGAGCAATCTCACCACATTTACTACAATATATTTTATTGCCCTTGGTGCTGATAGTTTGGTGACTTTTGCACTTTGGACATATGTAAATAAACAGTTCTAGCCCTAAAGCTCTTTTTCTAGGTTTATATAAATACTTTCTTTTTCTATTCCATTCAAAATCGTTAAATTTAATGGCTTTATTAATTCCTGTCTCAATTTCATCAAGGGTGAGAGTTTCTAAATCTGTACCCTTAAATAGTGTATAGAAATTAACTTCAATTAATCCATTAGTAGTTTGTTTTTTACCCCAGCGTGGCATTGTTAGATACGCACCATTGGTTTTGCAAAAAACGATGTCTTTTTTCATTTTTTTCATGAATTTAACAGTACTATATGGTACCTTGCTTTCTTTCCCAAAATATGAAGAATTCCCTTCAGGAAACAACATAACACCTCTTCCGGTTTTTATTACTTTCATCATTTTTCTTACAGTAACAATATCACTTTGACCTTTTCTTTTAGGTATCGCAGGATATAGTTTTGTAAGCATGTATTTCCAGATTTTACTGGTAAACATAAAAGTATTAATTACTGGAGCCGGTGGATTCTTTAGATAGGTTGAAGTATAAACTCCATCATGCAAACAAGGATGATTTCCTACTAAAATATATGCATCTTCACGTTTTGGGTCAAAGTCATTAAAATTCACCTCAAACTTAAATTTAACTTTATAAAAAACTATCATTATAAGTTTGGATAACTCTTCTATAATGCCCAAAATATCACAACCTTTAGAAAGATTATAACATAACAAAGCACTTATATTAAGTGTTCCTGTAATCTTTCATTTAATTTAGTTTGAATTTCATTATAAAAAAAACACCTCATTCAAACAATCAAGGTGTGTTTTTTCATGGATTATAAATAAAAATATTATATATGTAATTGATTCCCTGCTTTTAACAAGAAACACTTATCTTTAAAACGTTCTTTAAAATAACTTAACGCTAGATCACCGGTACAATGGATAGGGATAATTTTATCTAAATCCAATGATTCTAAGTAGTCAGCTATATCCTTAATCTCTAGAATATTTTTAGAACCTAAATGCATTCCAGCGATTAAATTTTTGATTTTTTTATTTGGAAATTGTTGCTTCACAGCTTCAATCCCATTTTTAACTCCAAAGTGTGAACAACCCATAAATAGGCTTAGTTCATTTTCTTCTTCTAGAATTAATATCATTTCATCGTGGAAATCATCTATTTTATCATCAACATAATATTTAGGATTGTTTTCTTCGTGAGGAATATCACCTAAAACATAGAAAAAAGGAGCTATTTTGGAAAAACCTCTGACTTCATTAAATAGTTCTTTCGCCCACAATAAATCGTCCTTTACATAAGGTATTCCGTTATATCTTAAATAGTTATCTTTGGCGTATTTAGGATGAAAAGCATCTTGATGGATAATTATTTTTTGAGCTTTATTTTTGATGGGAAAGTGAAGTAACCCGCCTGCATGATCGTAATGACCATGGCTCAAAATGATATATTCGGTTTTAGTAAGGTCAACATTTAACTTCTTTGCGTTTTCTAGATATACGGTTGTATGTCCAGTATCAAATAATATTTTATATATAGGATGGTTAATATAGATTGATAAGCCGTGTTCTGCATTGAAGTTTTTTTCTGCTTTATCGTTTGCTAGAAGAGTGATTTTCATAATAACTCCTAGAATCTTTATTTGTATAGTATTCTTGCTAGATACTATACATACTGAGATATCACTAAGTAATATCGGCATATATATGATAACTTTATTTTGGTCATATGTCAATAACAACTGAGTTTTTAATTGTTTTATTTTATTAAATTTTAAATAACTTGTTAAACTAGCTGATTAATTTGAAATAAATCAAAAAACGAATCAAAAAAAGCAGGCCGCAGCCTGCTTTAAAAGTCTTATTTTTGATCGTAAGCTCCCTGAGAAATTTCCATTAATCTTCCTTCAAAGCCCATTTGGAAATTTTCAATTTTATTCAAATCACTTAAACTCAAATTTTCAGCGTCAAAGTCTTTCATATCATCTAATTCTTCGCTGATATAATCTAGTAAATCTCCTACGCTTGTTTCCATAGTGGCTACTTCAGCGTCAGTTAAATCAGTCATTGATTGAAAATCATCGTCTAGCATTCCAATAAATACTTCTACTAAAATACCATCCACTAAATCCCTGTTACTATTAGTCATAAATTCAGTGTAGAATTCAGATGCTAAAATTAACATTGCATTTTCAAAATATGTATCATCCCAATAGCCTTCCACGCTCATATAATCGTCTCCAAATTCAGCTTTTAAATATGTATCTAGACTAACTTGTAAGTTATAGAGTTGTTCAAATACTTTTTCATCAACCATAAATTTAGCTAAATTTTGGGCTAATTCTAATTGGCCTTCACCTGAAGTTGTAAAAACTAGTTCAAACACACCCAACATACCCAACATACTTGTTGATGAAGCATCAGTTATATTACCATACAACATCGATGAACCTACAGGAAGTATATCAAATAATACTTCAATTACTTTTTCATAATCATCAGCATTTAGTTCTTGTACTACTGCGTTAACCAAATAAACCATTTCTTCCATTAATTGATAGTTATATAAAGCTTCCGCATGTCGATACTCAGACCTGTTATCATATTCTATATCCAACGTAGAGTTTACATAAGTATCTTCATAATATAATCTTTGAAAACCAGCTAATATAGCAGACAATCTAACTATTTCACCATCTCTATCAATAAAAGCATCAAGCAATACATCGAATGAATCTTCTAATACTCCTTGAAGATAAATTAGCGTTTGGAAATTAAGATTTTTTAGAGATTCATATATATCTTCATATTCATCCACTGGCAATTCATCTAAAGCGCTTGTATATTCATCAAACAATAGTTCTTTTTCTTCTTCTGTAAACACTTCATTTATAGTATCTAATAACCCTTGGTTATCATCTTTAAACGTTTTAAAGTATTTAATTGTTAAAATTGTTGATTCAGCACTTGCCATATCTTCAGTTAAATCAGAATTATAAAATCCTTTTAAAGCTGTGAAGTATTCTAAATCTAATGTATCTAGAAAGTTTATCATTACTTCTAAAGAATATAATGATTGTGCAGCTGATCTACCCATATAGTTTTCAACAGTAGTATCTGAATTAGTATCAGTCCCTAAAGCGCCCATCACTAGTTCATAAACTTCCATGATTAATACCATATCCTCTTGGGTAGGCATTGTTTCTGTTAAGATGGTTACCATTTCTTCTTTGACTAGCACCATTTCTGTAACATTTAAATCACTTAGTTCTTCAGTTTCACTTAATCCAATTATAGTGTCAATTAAATCTTCTGAAATCATAGCTTGTATTGACATAAAGTATTCAATTGTAGAAGTAATAGCTAATACCAATTGATCTGCATCCGTTTCAATTTGTGTTAGTAAATCTTCAAGCATTGCTTTTTCAGCTTCGGCTTCAACTTTACGTTCTTCATACATATAGCCATAATCTGGATTTTCCTCAATTAAATCAGTATACATATTTATGTTTTCATTTAAATTATCTATACTAGCTTGAAGTTGTTCAGGCAACATTGTTTTAACTAAAGCCGAAACTAGAGCTTCAATATTATCAAATTCAGCTAATAAATCATCAAAAGCTGTAAATAAACTATCAAACCCTTCAGCATTAATCATAGATGTTTGAAATTCATCAAATCCAGTTACCAAATCTTCAACTTCAGTTCCGAGCATTCCTTTTTCAACTAATTCAGCAGAAAAACCTTCAGGTAAATTTATATCCATGCTTATAAGTGCTACATTAGCAGCAGCTATTTCAGCATCTTTATTAGCCACAAAAGCTACCTGTGCGCTTAAAGGTGAATCTTGCATTCCTCTAGGTGCTCTAGCTCTAACGTGGAAAATTAATCTACTTCCTTCTAAAGATCCAAAATCAAAACTTGTTGTTTTTACTTTGTCTACTTCTTCATCATTTGCATATACGATATAACCGTCTGCGTCGTCAACAGCTGCCCAGTTTAAAACCGTTCCACTTATTGTAAGATTTGATGGTGTTCCAATAAATTCATCTAGGTCAATGTCGATTTCAGAACCCGATGAGTTACACCCTACAATTCCAAAGGTTAACAATAAGCCAAATAATACTAATACTAATTTTTTCATAAACTTTCCTCCTAATATATTTTTATTTCTTTTATTATCTCAATTTTGTTTATATTATAATAATAATATAAATAACTACCAAATAACACACATCCTACAATAACACAGCCATATAGATTAGTCAAATATGTAGCGCTTATATCTTTATAGTAATTCGTGAGCAACACTACGTTCTTAAGGTATACAGATAGTACATTTAACTCTACTATTCCAATAACTAATACGATACTCAGGATCAGTAAAAATTCTTGAATTAATGTCCTAATAAATATAGGTTTGTCACCACCTAAAACTAGTATTTTTGCTAAATCAGATTTTATACCATAAAACACTAATAAGGTATTGTTAAAAATAACTATTACGAAGCATAAAATCATAAATGATGTGAAAATTGTAAAATAGTCAGTAATACTCTCAACTCCAGATATATATCTATCAAAATATGTTTCCGGATCCAGGACATAATACATTTTATTACTATAATCTCTAACAAAATCATCAAACAACGCATTTGGATCATCACTTCTTACAAAGATTGAGTTTGGTTTAGCTGTATCTTTGTATGTATCAAGTTCATATATGTTTGAATAGATGATATTATCAAAATTAGTATCAAAGAACCCAGCAACTACCATATCTATACCCTCCAACAGGTAATTTAAATCTAGATTAACAATATCGCCTTTGTCTAGGTCGTATACAATGCCATAATTTTTAGGGATTACAACATAGGGAATATCAGATGATATATAGGTACTATCAATTTCATCTTTTGCAAAATTGAAATATGTATTAAATCTAGAATAGTCCATTGAAACAAAAAACTTACTTTGCTGAAAGTCTTTTTCGTTGAAGTTAATCACAACATCGGAATAAAATACAACCTCATCCGACTCTGTAACATCATAGGCTTGTATTTCCGTAAGCAAATCATCATCATAATCATGGATATTTACTATGGCAAGATCGAACTTCATTGAATCATCGAACCTAGCTATTTCTTGGAACATAAATGTTCTTACTGAGAAGATAAGAACCATACATACAAGCGAGATAAATAAAACTCTCATTGATTGATGAATATGTTTATTGGTTTTTAGATATTTAAGTTGAAAAACTCTAAATACAGATTTTATTTTTAATTTTTTAAATAAATTAGCTAACAAAATCAACAATATACTTAAAGCGCTTAGCGCCATATACACTGATAGAAGCACAATGATTAGGGAATGAATTCCTAAATTAAAGAATTCAAATTGCCATTCTATTAAAAGCGCAGCGAGTGCTAAAATAATATAAGGATACTTGGTTTTATAGAGTTTAAACCTTTTATTCTTGCTTTGACTAACCACAGATAATTGATTTTCTTTACGGTACCCGATATAGGCTCTGATTATTATGAAAAATGTTACTAATAACAAAGCTAGGATTACTGGAAATAGTTTTATAGGAATGAATCCACCAATCCCATAAATATATATCCCATAATTTACTACCCCAAGACTCAGTATTAATCCTAAAATAAAAGAAATCATGATATATATTATCCATTGTAAGAGATTTACGTGCCAAACAATAGATTCTTCTCCACCTAGGGTATTAACTACCCCTTGTTGGTGTCTAACATCTCGGTTAACAATCGGAAATAGGGAATCTAATACCATTATCATCGCTAATAAAACTATTAAACCTAACGCTAACATCATGGAACTTAAATCCATAGCTCGATTTGATATGTATTCCCAATTTACTGTAGGGAAAACGTAGTATCCATTAAATTCTTCATCTGCTTTAATCAATTTCAATGTATCAGTTATATCATATTCACTACTAACACTTAAATATAACGTATTACCAAAATTGCTTAGGGTTAAGGATCCATATAATTCATTCATTATTTCATCTTTATCTACGTAAAAAGCTAAATAAGAGAATAATCCTGTATCGGGGAATATATCTCCGACCTCGTATATAAATTCTTTTTCTAAAATGTAGAATTTAAACGTATCTCCAATAGATAAGTTATATTCTTCTGCGTATGTTTCAGTTATTATAGCCGAATCGGCCTGTATTAATACGTCCTGATCAACCAAAATCTCAAATTCATGAGGTAATGAAGACATCATTTGAGCATAATATTTTTCTCCACCCGATTCAGTTAACGTATTTAAATTAAAAAATGATAATGAATAATCTAAATAATCACCAAAATCATCTTGTACTTTCCTTTTGTTAATAAAACGCGCACTGGAATACTCATCATAGGTCATAACTATGTCAATATTCTGATATTCGTTAGTAGCTTCCAATTCGTAGATCTTTGAAAATGTTGAATTCATGCCTAGTAATAGTATCATCAAGCAAAAAACCAGTGATAATGTAAGTACTACCACTAAAGAACTTTTTTTATTGGCTGATACATTGCGGTATGCGAAAAGAAATTTGAATTTACCTAAACTCATTGAATAGTTCCATCAATTAATCTAAATACCTTATTACAATATTCTAAGTAATCCTCATTATGAGTTACTAAAACAATGGTTATTTCTTTCTCCGCATTTAATTTTTTAAGTAATTCCATGATTTCATGACCGTTTTTTTGATCTAGATTTCCAGTTGGTTCATCCGCAAATATTATCTTTGGTTGATTAACCAAGGCTCTTGCAATCGCTATTCTTTGTTGCATACCTCCAGATAATTGATTTGGATAATAATTTTTAAATTCTTTCATTCCTACTAATTCTAAAATCTCATCTATATAACTCTCATCCTTTTTTGCTATGATTCTAGCCAATAGGATATTTTCATAAACAGTAAGATTAGGAATTAGATTGTAGAATTGAAAGATAAAACCAAGTTCTGTTTTTCTTAAATCCGCTATTTCTTTTTTTGTATACTTAGAAATATCTTTATCAAGAAAGAGAATTTCACCAGAAGTAATTTCCTCCAAAGAACTTAAACAATATAACAATGTAGTTTTACCTGACCCAGAGGGTCCAACGATTCCAGAAAAATCACCTTTGTTTATTTCGATGTTTAATCCTTTTAAAACTTCTTGACTTATTGAATCATTAGTAAACGTCTTTTTCAAATTAATAGTTTTAATCACGTTCATATTGTCCTCTTTCTAAAAAAAAGATGCATTTGCTTCTAAATAATAATACCATTAAAAGAGTAATATTTCAATATGGACTAAACTTTCCAAAATAAAAAACTTCCTGTTTTATTTCAAACAAGAAGTTCCGTTTTATTTTTCTTTAATCTTACACTTAATATGATTCGCTTCATATATTAACCAAAGCAGCCCAACAATTAATAAGCCGAGAGCTATAAATTTATATGGTAACCCCGCCAGCGGTAAAACTGCAACAGTAAATGTAAGACCTATCGTTGAGAATAACGCGATAACACATGGAGTACATCCATAAGTTAGCAAACCAAACACATAAGCTATTCCAGATACGAAGGATCCCTTTCCTTCTTTACCGTTTACTTTAACTAATCCGGTGGAAATATTCCACATAAATGCACTAAGAAATGCCATTACAACATTAAGTATAACATTAATTATTACGAGGTATAACCCATATTCTATAATCATTTCTCCGTAATTTAAGTTTAGAGAGTCCAATGTGAAATATAAGACAGTGAATACTGTAAATACAATTATACCTTGTATTATAAAAATTTTTTCTTTTTGCATTGCTAATATAGTTTTAAACATAAATATTTCTCCTATTGTTTGATATAAAAATTATACCACAGTAGGTGAAATTATTAGTACAATTTGCTCACTCATAAAATAATTCAAAAGTCTTCGAATACACATTTTTTATCGCTTTTGACACTTCAAAATCTTCACTGACAATTGGCTTGCCTTTGTTAATAATTTCAACAACTCTTGGGTCGTATGGAATTACACCTACAAACGCTATACTATTAGCTAAAGTGTACTTTTCAATTTTTCGAGTTAGCTCAATATTGATATTGTATTTATTTACACAAATAGCTATTTTTACCTTGAATACTTTGGCTGTATTAATGATTCTTTCCATATCAGATATACCGGACAAAGTAGGTTCAGCTACAATCAACACCATGTCCACTCCGCTTAGTGAAGCGATAACTGGACACCCTATTCCTGGTGAACCATCTATAATAGCAACCTCAACATCCTTGTCGTTATCGGTAAGTTGTTTTTTTACTTCAGTAACTAGTAATCCAGAGTTACCACTACCCATTTTTAACTCAGCTGTAGAGAATATGTAATTATCTCTATATATGGTCATTTCCCCACCAACATATTGTTTCATATCTATTGCATTTTCAGGACATACATATTGACAAACCGAACATCCTTCACAAATGTTTGGATTTATCATGTATTTTCCATCAAATTCGATGGCATCAAAGCGACAATTCTCTTTACAAAGTCCGCAATTACTACATTTTTCTTGATTAATTATAGCTTTAGCCATTCCATAATACGGTTTAGATTTTTTAGTCCCACCTCTATTTACTAAATGTAGGTTGGGTGCTTCAACATCACAATCAGCAAATGCCTTTGCTTTTGCTAATTCAATGAATGAACTTGCTATAGTTGTTTTACCGGTACCACCTTTACCACTTAGGATTAATAGTTGTTTCATGATACCAACTCCTTATGAATATTTTTTAATATACTTCTAAAGATGGTTTCATACTTTTTAACCTTTGCAACTATTTCTCCATTAGAATTTAATCTACCTAATTCTAAATCCATGGGAATCTCACCAACGATTTTGATATCATTTTCTTTTGCAAAATCTCTAATTAAATCATTATCAGTTGCCTTATTAATTACCAAACCTATTTTCTTTTCAAATACCTTAGCTAGATTATATACCATATTTAAATTATGTAATCCAAATATTGATGGCTCCGCTACTAATAAACAATAATCAGCATCTCCTATGCTTTCCATTACTGAACAACCATTTCCAGGAGGTGAATCAACAAAGACTTCTTTAGTACTATTTTTTACTTTTTTTAGAAGCCCACTAATTATTGTTACTCCTGATTGTTCCCCAATGTTTAACTCACCAGAATACACCATTGTATCTTCATACATTCCTGATTTAATTCTTCCTATGCTTTTATCTTTTTCTTCAATCGCATCTACAGGGCAGACTAATTTACAGCCACCACAAGAATGACAAAGCTCTTCAAACACTTGAACTTTGCCCATTATATATGCTAATGCATTGAACTTACAGAACTCAGTGCACTTCTTACATCCAATACATTTGTCATGATCTATACTTGGTATCTTTCTTGACAATTCTTCAACATTAGTATTTTCTAGTTGATAGTATAATAGTCCATTAGGCTCTTCTACATCACAATCTACATAAACTGAATTATTTGCTAGATAAGATAGGTTAACACTTAACAGTGTTTTACCTGTACCACCCTTACCGCTTAATACTGCTACTTGCATTTAAAACAACAATTCTAATTCTTTGTTAAGAAAACTAGCAATATTTTCTTTAACAATTTTATCAGTAGATTTGTACATAACAATCGCAGATGACTTAAATACCCTTAAAGCTTTTTCGCCTACTCTTGGAGTAATTAAAACGTCAGTTTTGTGTTCTAAGATAAATTCAGATGCTTTTATCCCAGCTCCACCTTGAGCGTCTTTAAATGGATTTATAAATACTTCACCTGTTGCTGTTTCAGTATTGTAAATATAATAAAAATTACTTCTTCCGAAGTGTTCTGAAATAAATGATTTTTCTCCACTCGTTTCTGTTGGTAATGCTACTATCATAATATTTTCCTCCTTATTGTTCTTAAAAAGCGGCTATAATGGCCGCTTTTTACTATTTGTCAAGTTGTGAATTAATGTAATTGATTCTTTCTTCTAGAACTTTTTTTTCAGCGTCTAAACTTTCTTGACTGTTATCAACAACAGCAACATAGCCTCTTCCAAAGCCTCTGCCTAATCCCCTTGCTAATCCCCTACCGTAGTATGGTCTAGCATTTTGATTACCTTGATAACTATTGTTTAGTCCTCTTCCAGTATATGGTCCTCTTCCTAAAGGTCCAGTTCTGTCTCCACCTGGCATATTTTTCACCTCCGTATATTTGACATATGTCAATAACTCTATCTTCATTATACAACTTTTTTGACATAAATCAACTACTTTGTTTCGTTATTTTAAATTTTCTCTTTCGAAAGGCATACTCATGCATCTAGGACCGCCACGTCCTCGAGAAAGTTCGCTTGATGGTATAGGATGAACCTTAATTCCATATTGTTTTAACAACTCATTAGTAATGTGGTTTCTTTCGTAAACAATTACTTCTCCCGGCCTTATTACTACCGTATTCGCTCCATCATTCCATTGTTCACGGGCAGCGGCCACGCTGTCTTCGCCTCCACATGGAATCAAAGTAATTTTTCTTTTAAGATATTTAGATAAAATTTCATCTAATTGTCCCTCTATTGGGGTAACAATAAGTTTATTCTTCTTATTAGGATTTCTTTTCACTTCATAGGCTCTTAAAATATTTTTGACATCATGGTGAATTAAAAACTTATCATAATCCACTTGTGTGAATACAGTATCCAGGTGCATAAAAGCCCTTTGTTTAGGTATGTCAAACGCAAGTATAACATCATAATTTGTTTCATTTAAGTAAAATAAACTTTTTGCTAATTTTTCTATTGCTGCTGGGTGAGTCCTTAGGGATACTCCTATTGCTAACACTTTGTCTGATAACACAAGTATATCTCCCCCTTCTATAGTAGGAATCATATTTCTATTATAGTATTTAGGGATATTATGGTTTCCATAGATTGGATGATGTTTAAAAATATACTCTCCGTAGATTGTTTCTCTACTTCTAGTTTTAGATAACATCTTAGAAATAGCTACACCATTACCAATTACAGCAAATGGATCTCTTGTAAAGTATAAATTTGGCATTGGATCAGTTACAAAAGGATAATCTCTAATATGATCAGATAAAGTTCTTGTTTCAAATTTAGGTAAATCTCTTTTTCTAATACCAGCCATTGTTAAAGATACCATTTCTTTTGTTAAACTAAATGATTTTAGATAAATTTCTAGCTTTTTCTTTAGAGTTTCGCTTGTAACAGCTGCTTCTTTGATAAATTGTGAAATAAAATGACTTTTTATTTCACTAGAAGCATCTAAACTTTCAGCTACAAGGTCATTTAGGTACAATACTTCTACTCCAGCTTCTCTAAAGACATCAGCAAAAGCATCATGCTCTTTTTGAGCTAAATCTAACCAAGGAATATCATCAAATAATAATTGTGTTAACCATTTTGGTGTTAAATTTTCAAGTTCTAACCCAGGTCTATGCAATAATACTTTCTTCAGGACACCTATTTCAGATGTTACATTTAGTATATTCATACAATCTCCTATTCCACAGGTTCAAATTTGGCAGTAAAATGCCTTAATAATGGTGATTCGTAAGTAAATTTTAAACCTTTAATACTTTCTCTATTTTTATAAACATTTATTAGGCTTTCAGCAACATATCTTAGATGTTCCATAGTATATGTTCTTCTTGGTATTGCTAATCTCATAAATTCTTTTTCAGCTTTGATGTTTTCGCGTGTATCCGGGTCTCTACCTAGTAGTAATGATCCGATTTCAACTGGTCTAATTCCACCTTCAATATATAATGCATTACATACTGCTTGAGCTGGAAATTCATAGAAAGGAATATGTGGAGCTATCGCACCACAATCAACGAATACAGCATGTCCTCCAGTAGGATATTGAATTGGCACACCACCTGCTCTTAGTAAATCGCCTAAATATTTAACCTCGTCTATGCGATAGGCTAGATAACTCTCTTCTAAAGCTTCTTGTAGGCCTATAGCTAAAGCATCCATATCTCTACCAGCTAATCCTCCGTAGGTTGGGAAACCTTCCTTAGGAACGATATTTGTTTGGCAGGTTTGGAATAATTCAAAGTTTTCCTTAATAGCAATAATACCACCAATGTTTACTAATCCATCTTTTTTAGCACTCATCAAGAAAATGTCTGCTAAATCGAAAGCTTCTTTAGCTATTTCTCTAATTGACTTGTTTTCATATCCTGGTTCTCTTTGTTTTACAAAATAAGCATTTTCAGCATATCTAGCTCCATCAATGATAACGGGTATATTATTTTCTTTAGCTATTTTAGATACTTCTCTCATATTTTCAGTAGAAACAGGTTGCCCACCAGCTGAGTTATTAGTAATAGTCATTATAACTCCAGCAATGTTAGTAGGACCTTTTTCCTTAATAATTTCTTTTAAACTTTTAATATCAAAATTACCTTTAAATGGATGATACTCATCCAAATGAAAGCATTCTTTGACAACACAGTCAATAGCTCTAGCTCCAGCTATTTCAACGTGAGCTCTAGTTGTATCAAAATGTATATTTGATATAAAATACATGCCTTTTTTTGTAACTAATTCAGGTATAACTACTTGTTCAGCACCTCTGCCTTGATGAGCTGGCATAATATATTTATATCCAGTAATGTCCTTGACTACTTTTTCAAAACGATAGAAGCTTCTAGATCCAGCATATGCTTCATCCCCTTGCATTAGAGCAGCCCATTGAAAATGAGACATCGCTCCTGTACCTGAGTCAGTCAATAAATCAATATATACATCTTCACTTCTTAATCTAAATGGATTGTAACCAGCCTCTTTGAGCTTTTCAATCCTTTTTTCTTTAGTAATCAATTCAATTGGTTCCACCATTTTAATTCTGTAGGGTGGTAGTACGTATTTTTGCATTATGTCCTCCTTCAACCTTTAAAACACAAAAAGAAAATTGTAATTAAATAATCACAAAAATTATGTGAAATAAAAAATAGATAGTAAAAAAAAGTATCAATTGATTTTTCCAATATTCATTTACAATATTCAGTAATCTGCGTCAATATAATTATACTATATAAGTGTTATATAGTAAATGAATATTAGTAACCCAAAGAAAAAGACGGTTAATCCGATTAACCGTCTTAAAAACATTATTTATTTCTTGAATGATAGTGAGTATGTAATAAATGATGAGACTTGTTACCTAATGGTTTTCCCAAATAATCGTCATACAACGCATTAATATCTGGGTTTTCATGAGATTTTCTAATAGTCATGTTTTCATCAACTTGATAAATCGCTTCTATTCTCTTTTCTCTAACCTCTTGAGTAGTTCCATAAGGTTGACCACCACCACCAATACATCCACCAGGACATGTCATAATTTCAATAAAAGTATAAGGAGAGGTTCCAGCTTTAATTTGTTCGCAAATTATTTCTGCATTAGCTAATGTGTGAGCTACTGCAACTCTAACTTTTTGTCCACCGAGTTCAACTTCCGCTTCCTTTATACCTTCTAACCCTCTTACGGCTTTAAAATTAATGTCAACTAGTTCTTCTTTGTTAACAACTTCATAAACTGTTCTTAAAGCTGCTTCCATAACTCCACCTGTTGCTCCAAATATAGCGGCTGCCCCAGTTGTAATTCCGAAAGGCTTGTCAAATGGTATTTCATCTATGTTCTCAAAATTAATACCCATTTGTCTAATCATTTTTCCTAATTCTCTTGTTGTTAAAACTAAATCAACATCAGGATTCACTTTATCAATACGCATTTCTTTTCTTTGCGCTTCATACTTTTTAGCAGTACAAGGCATAATTGAAACCACATATATATCATTAGGATCCATATTCATCTTTTCAGCATAATATGATTTTGCTAGAGCACCAAACATTTGTTGTGGTGACTTACATGATGAAATATGATCTAGTAATTCCGGATATTTTTGTTCAGCGAAGTTAATCCACCCAGGACAACAAGAAGTCATCATCGGCAAAGTACCTCCGGTAGTAATTCTATGAATTAACTCATTACCTTCTTCGATAATAGTTAAGTCAGCTGTAAAGTCTGTATCGTAAACAGCATCAAAACCTAAATATTTTAGAGCTGCTACAACTTTTTTAGTAACAATAGACCCAGGTCCCATTCCTACTTCTTCACCTAATGAAACTCTAACTGCAGGTGCAACTTGAACAATTACATGCAGATTTGGGTTATTTAACGCTTCCCAAACAGTGTCTGTTTCGTCTTTTTCAATGATAGCGCCCACTGGACAAACACTCGCGCATTGTCCACAGAAAGTACAAAATTCATCTGATAGGTATTTTCCATAGGCAGGAGTAATTTCAATATCTTGTCCTCTACCCATAATATCTAATACACTCATTGCTTGAACATTTTTACAAACATCAATACACCTACCGCATTTAATACAACGATTGATATTTCTAATCAAAACTGGATTATTATCATCAATAGGTTGTACTTTCAATACTGTTGGAAAACGATTTTTATCGATTCCTAGTTGGTTAGCTAAGGTTTGTAATTCACAATTCAGGTTTTTAGGACATGCAGTACAATTTGCATCATGATTAGCAAGTATCAATTCTACAATAGTCTTTCTTGCATTTAAAACCTTTGGTGAGTTTGTGTTAATAATCATACCTTCTCTTGCGACAGTCGAACAAGAAGTGAACAATCTCTTTTGTCCTTCAATTTCGACAACGCAAACTCGGCATTCTGATTTAATACTTAGATCTGGGTAATTACATAATGTAGGAATATCTATATGATATTTTCTAGCTGCTTTTAATATCGTTGTGTTTTCTTCAATCGAAACATCAATATTATTAATTTTTAAGTTAACCATAAATTAATACCTCACTTTTGAGAAGTAATCATCACGGAAGTACCTTAGAGAAGAAATAATTGAAGTCATAGATGTTTGCCCTAATCCACAAAGTGAAGTCTGTTGAATTACTTTAGCTAAATTTTCTAAAGACATTAAATCTTTTTCAGTTGCGCGACGATTCTTAAATTTGTTAAGTAAATTTACAATTTGAATATGACCCTCTCTACATGGAGTACATTTTCCGCAAGATTGATGAACAAAGAATTTCATATTAATCAGCAAGATATCAAAAATATCAAAACGATCATCAATAACAATAATAGCTCCCGTACCAGTTTTTGAGTCAAAATTTTCAAATCGGTCAAAATCAATTGACATATCCAGCATATACTCTGGAATAATCGGACCTGATGCTCCGCCAAGTTGCACCATTTTAATAGCTCTGTTATTTTTTACACCATTACCTAGTTTAAAAATAACATCTCTAATTGAAGCCCCAAAAGGCACTTCATATAATCCTTTGTTTTTTACATTACCTGATAAACTAATTAATTTAGTACCAGTTGATGAAGGTGTTCCTATCTTAGCAAACTCATCTCCCCCATTTAATACTATATGTGGAAAATTAGCGAATGTCTCGACATTGTTTATTAGTGTTGGTCTATCGTGAATTCCTTTTTCAGTAGGAAAAGGTGGTTTAGTTCTTGAACGTCCTGGTTTTCCTTCAATTGATTCAATCAAAGAAAACTCTTCTCCACAAACGTACGAACCCGCTCCCGATCTTACTTCAATATGGAAGTCAAATCCTTTATTTAATATATTGTTTCCTAAAAATCCTTTTTCTTCAGCTGCTTTAATTGTCGCTTTTATAATTTTTATTGAATTTTGATATTCACCGCGGATATAAATATAACTTTTGTTAGCTCCCGTAGCATAAGCCATTATAATCATTCCTTCGATGACAGCGTGTGGATCGTTTTCCATTAACATTCTGTCCTTGAAGTTCCCAGGTTCACCTTCATCTGCGTTACATACGATGAATTTTTCTCCTGTTTCTTTAGATAATGCTTTTACTTTGATATAAGTAGGGAATCCAGCTCCACCTCTACCTCTTATTCTTGACTTTTCAAGTTCATCAATTATTTTTGTAGGGTGTAAAGTAATCGCTTTTTCCAAGCCTTTATATCCATCAAATTTAATATAACTATCAATTGATAAAGGATTAATCTTACCAAATCTTTTAGTCAAAACTTTCATTTGGATCATTTTCCTTCACCTCGCAATTCATTGATAATTTTTTCAACTTTAGCTGGTGTTAAACTAGTATATACTTCATCATTGATTCTCATTGCAGGAGCTACATTACAACAACCTAAACACTCAGTAATTTCTAGAGTAAATTGCTTATCTGCAGTTGTTTCTCCTTCTTCAATTCCTAATATTTCTACTAGTTTTTCATAAATACTAAGTGTATCATTCACAAAACAAGGTACATCGTGACATACCTGTACGACGTATCTTCCTTTTGGTTTCATTGATAACAAAGTATAAAAAGATATGACTGAGCATATCTGACTTTCTGGAATACCTAAATGTTCTGAAACTCTTAAAATATCTTCCGATGAAATATAATGATTCTTTTTTGATTTCTGATATTCAAGTAAAATTTCTATTAAGTACTCTTCTTTTTTTGGATACTTCGACAGTATCTCATTTAATAGTATCATTGTTCCTCCTTGTGTTTTTTGTAAATCTCGACAATTTTAAACAGTTTCTATAATATAGCCCGAAGAAAAACTCAATACATTATAGATTTTAAAACTTCATAATACAGTAACACTAACCAATTATATTATAGATAATATAACCTTGAACAACCCGACATTAACCTCCTTATATATACAATCGATATAATTATATCAAATTAAATTTAATAATGTCAACGCAATAATAACTATCCGTACATAAATCAGGGAAATAACTGCGATTTATTGTTGTTTTTATGTGTTTTATAGGTAAAAAACAATAAAAAGAGAAATCTTTGATATATACACACCCTTTGCCATGCTTAAATCCTTGTTTATCTGTTAGTTCATAAATGTAGTCTGAATAAGCACTTACATATAAGGTCAATGCGTTTTTTCTCGGTGAAAATCCAAGTAAAACACACGGTTGATTTTTTAAGGTTAATTTTGAGTATACAGTTTTACCATATCCTACTACTGACTTTCCCCACATTTTAGGTTTTAAATCAGTTATCTCATCAATTTTTTCCATTAACATTAAAGAATCGTTCCTTCTCTTTTCATCCTCAATAGAACCAATAAACATATTAACGTCTTCTTGGTTTTCAATCGTCTTTAATTTATAAATAATACTTCCTATTCTAACTTCATATCCACTATTTCTTCTTTACCATTAAGAATTTCAAGAGATAGTTTAATTGAATCACCAATAGCTTCAGCTATATCATCATCTTCAATATTAAAATTATTAACAATAAAGTCTTTGTTAATAAAAGCGTTTCTACTCATGATTTCAGCTAACCCATCAAAAGTTAATCCTGGTTCAAGCCTAGCTTTCCTATATTTTCGTTTGTAACTACCTAGCACTATTTTATATAACCATTTTGGTATAGATACTATTTTTCTGTCTAACCCCATATACTTATGGAAGATTGTCAACATCTCCTTCCAAGTCATATTATAATATCCAACGGGTATATTACCATGAACTTCAGTTTCTAAAACATTAGCAATTAACTGTCCAACTTGATCTAAAGTTATCATAGTTGTTCCACCACTAGGAAAAAATGTACGGTATTTCATTTTCTTTATTTGTTCAACTAGAAAAACCCAAACCGGTTTTCTTCCTTCTTGAGCACCAAAAATATATGGAAGTTCTAAAATACTAACTGACATATTATCATCAGAGAATGATAAAGCCATATTAGCTTGATCCACTCTACTTTTAATGTAAGGATGTTCCTCATATAGATCAATGTCTTTCCAAGTTCTGGCGAAATATGAAAAATATGAACCTAAAATAATTGCTTTTTTTACACCAGCTTGTTTTGCCAGTCTAAGAAGCCTTTCTAAAGGAGCTATGTTATATTTATAAAACAGATCATATATTGGTGCCTTTCCATCAATTCTTTCGTCCACTCCAGCGGCGAAAACGAATCCATGACATCCATGCATAATTTTAATCAGCTCTTCATCTGTCATTTTCATGAAATTTTTTAATATCAGTTTCATATCTCGTGGTATTAAAGCCCCTTTTGGGATAGGTGGCAAAGCTAAAGAGGTGACAAAATGTCCCCTAGCTATTATTTTTCTTGCTGCTACAGATCCTATCAGCCCGGTCCCGCCAACCATAAATATTTTCATAAAGCCTCCTTATTTTAGAAAAATTCTCTAAACATTTCTATATTTTTCCAATTAGATGAAAACTCACCTTTTTCAATTTTATGTACTACTTCAACAATTCTATCATTTATTGGAGTTTTTACTCCAACTTCAACACCATATTTACAAACCACTCCGTTGATAGCTTCTATTTCACATTTTTTACCTTTAGCTAAATCATTTAACATACTTGATTTTATTAGGCGATGTTTTTTCATAGCTATTGGAATCAACATAAAACTTATTTTTTGTTTAATACAACTCTTATAGTCCAATAATTTAACAACGTCTTTTCCTTGAATCGGCTCAATTTTAATATTTGCTTTTTTAGCAACTTCAATGCATTCTTTTATTACCTTTTGAGCTAATAGTCTTGATTTTTTGTCTTTTGATATATCACCAAAATTAGCACCTAACACTGCGGATAAGCCACTGAAAGCACTATTGACCAATAATTTGACCCACCTAGCTCCAATAAAGTTATCTTCGACAGTTACTCGACCCATAATATTAAGAAGTTTGACTATGTAGTTAAACAGTTCATCGTCGGTTTTTCCAAATTTACCGATACTAAAGGTTAATGCATCTCTCGTCGCTTCTGAAGTTAGTTCAGAAACTCCCTTTCCTACAAATGAAGCACCCCAGGACATTGCGCAACCAATTGTTTTATCTTTTCCAATTACTTCAGAAACTGATAATTCAGGGAGGCCATTTTGCATAGTGCAAATTACACCTTCTTCTGATAAATACGGCATCAATGATTCTACTGTGTTTTTGTTATCAAGTTGTTTTGTCATAAGAAGAATAATATCGTATTTTAACTTCATCTCTTTTGGTAATAGAGCGTTTACTTTTTGAGTAAATTCTGTTTTTCCAATTACTTTAGCTCCGTTTGATTTAAGTCCTTCAATATGTAGTTTATTTCTTGTGATTAAATCAATCTTGTACCCCGCTCTTGCGATATAAGCACCAAGTATAGTTCCCATGGCTCCAGCTCCAAAAATAGCTACTTTCATTATATTCTCCTTAAGTCTTCATATTATTATATCCGGTAAAATATACATACAAGAAAATACTAAATCATCTGAGCAGTATATGATCTTCAACCTTTAGTTTTTGAATTATTTATATGTATTTATTCAATCTATATTTTTTTAATTATAGCATATAGAAACTTTTTTGTCAGTTAATTAAACAGTATTCACAAGAAAAAAACCGACTAAAATTAGTCGGTTTGTCAGTTTTTATTTTATTCTAAAGTTAACAATGTAACGCTTTCTACATGCCTTGAGAGTTGGTAATTGCTTTCTTTTTTGAAAAATTGTTTGTAAAATGTCACGAAGTAACATATAAAATCGGCGAAATATGTTGCCACACACAAAGTGTAAGACAAGCATAGAGTTATGAAGTTACATAATTAGGTAATCAATTGCAATAATAAAGGAGTTCTAATCTCCTCGGTCGCTATGTCCTATCATTATGAAGTTTTACTACTTATTATAACTGGGTTGCTTTTTGTGGTAAGAAACAGATTAAGAAATCCAATAAAATTTGAAACATACTCTCAAAACTTCTATGCATATGGATACATTAACGCTGTTTAAAAACCATAACAATCCAAATCAAACAAATTGCGTAAATGTTACAACAAAATAAATTAGATAAAGAAAGACATGAATCATAAAGAAGAAAAGATACTTTGCATATTTGAACACCGGATTCATTAAAATGCCTTTGATAAAAGTAATGAAAAGAGTGTATAAAATCAAGGGTACGAAGATCGCAAGGAAGAGCAATTCTCGAAATAATCCCCAATCCCAATCTGTCCTTACTATGCTGGCAAAGAAAAACAACACTGTAAGACTAATCGGAACATATATGTTAAACAATATGTCGACTTTATCCGGTTTTGTTCTATCGCATTTCTTGAACACCAAAAAGTCAAAAACCATAAAAGAAATATATATAATTATCGGGACATAGCTGTCTATTGAAGAAAGTACTGTCGCTATATCATCACTATGTAAATAATAATCCATTAAGAACATAGCTATTGCTATTGTTAGTAAAGCAATAACATAAAGTATTAAAGTAAGTATCAATTTCCTTTTCATGATTGCATCCTCCTAGCAACCGGAGACATATGGTGTCACAATAACATTGAAAATCTGTGTTGTTACATTGCCTGCATCGTCTCTGGCTCCTACTTTTACACTGTATGTTCCTTCATTTTGATAATTTACATAATCATATATCTCAAATGTTTCAACCACACATGGAGAATTATCACTAATATTTCCCATAATTAAAGTCCAGTCATAATCATAATATTGGTATTCAGAAATATATTGAGTAGATATATAGTCAAAAGTAGGCGCTAATATATCTTCGAAAAAGTCATTTACATTAACAATTGATGAATATATTACTTCACCATTGTGATTACAGATATAGCCGTTTGCGTACAGATTAATTAATGCATCTCCTGATACATTTTGTGCTATACTTTCTATCCCCAAGGTTGAAGCCAACAAATTGTATTCAGATTCAAGAAACAAGCTTACTGAATCTTTATCCCAAATGAACCTTTCATATGATTTATAATTTTGAGAATCTTCGTATGTATTACCCCAAACCAAATAAGGATACACATCCATAATATAGTGAGCATCTGGGCACGATTCACTTCCAGGGTCAGAGATATCGACACCAAAATTGAATGTAAATGTAACTAAATCCTCGTATTCGATATCACCATTCTCATCATATACTAATTCTGATTCGCCATAAATATATGCCCCTATATTTAGGTCATAATATTGTATACCCTTAACATATTTTGTATTGTTATTATTTTGTGTCAATATTTGATGAAAATACGATGCCCAATCATCATACATTTCCCATTCGTTCGTATCTAAATCAGATTCTTCGGGATATACTTCAGCTGCAATTACCTTTGTTCCATTTGCCAAATAATCTACATTATATTCGTTTCGATTGTAATGGTTTTCTCGTGTGATTTTATATGGATAGTTTAATTCATCATTTTCTATTATCATCTTTTCTTTACCCCAATAGTCATATATCAAAGTAATTGTTACACTAGGAGAACTAATACCTTCGTTTATGTAGTTATATGTTTGATAATCAAATTGAATAACATCAGAATGTTCATAGGATGCAGATCCTTGATTTAATGTATATCGATTTACTCCAGTAAAGATATTCTGATAACTATCATATAGATAATGCACTTTATATTTTTTGTGATAGTCGTCGTCTTCAGAAAAAATATTCCAACCGTACACGAATTTATAAAAATACTCACCATCATAAGAGTAGAAATCATACCTTTTCGTATTATTATAAGCGTATGTTGTATATTTATACTCACCTTCATCTATTTTGTGATCTAAAATATATGTATATGACCCACTATCTTCCATTTCATATTCCAGCTCAATTGATCCTAGATGATATAAATAATATTCAGCTTCGATACTGTAAGTTCCAGCAACTGTATACTCTTCATCAAAATCTTCGTAGTATCCTTCATATATTGTTCTGTAATAGTAATCTGTCATAAGTCCATAGTCTCTAGAATCAATGATGACAGTAGTATCAAAAAGGTCAGTAATTAAATGCTGATTTTCAGTGATAAATTCTTCATCCCAAAATAGTGTAGATATATCAGCATAATCAAGTATCTTTTGATTTGCTTTTTCTTGAATAGTTGCTAAATATTCTTGATCCGAGCCACTCATTTTGGATCAATATTTGTTAATTACTGAATCGAGTTCACCATTTTGACTGGTTTGATAAAATGCATAAACTATTGCATCTTTTTCATACTCTACTCCACCAATTTCTACTGTTTCCTTGTTTGTACCGTTGATGGTATCTACGACCATGACTCCCTCTTCTTCATATTGTTGTTTTAATTTCATTTTATCGAAGAAATCCTTCTCGTTTTGTGACAATTCGATAATTTTTTCTTGCTTTTCATCAACTGTAATGCCATAAACCTTCTCTTGTCCTACTGAAATAACTCCGATGGTCACAAGCATAGCAACACATAATAAAATATATTTCTTCATATAAATTCCTCCTTTATATTTTTAAAAATTTATGATGTCTGTAATATCAAATTTGTTAACACTAGTTATTAGTTCATTTAGAAACTCTACTTTATTAGAATCTTCCATATTACATATTTTCAAAGCAATAATGAAGGTGTTCAAATCTCCTTTGCTGTTCTGGAGGATCCTACCGAATTTGAACCAGTGCTGAGGGAGTAGCTTTTTTTGGTAGGATAAAGAGCAAGTTAATATAAAATCTTGCTCCATTTTTTTATACATATTGTATCATAACCCACTTTATAAAAACCATTCCAATCCATAACTAATTTACCATTTATCTTCCAATAAATCTCATCATGAAGACTAAAAAACCATCATATAACAATAATAATATCGAATAAATAATTGATACTATTTTTTTTCTATCTGTAGTTTGTTTATTAAACAAATACCATATCGTAAACAGAATAAAGGTTAGTATCGGTGAAATGAAAAATCGAATGAAGACATCATCTTGTAGTGGGGAAGCTAAAGTAGTAAGTACAAAAAGGTTAAAATGCAATATAATTCCAAAAGGCAAAAAATATATTATTATATTTTTGTATTTTTCTCCATGTACTTGTAACTCATAATACTTATAAGTGTCTGTCCAAATTAAACCATAAATAAGTGGAATTAAGGCTAGGATTATTGCACTCCCCATTGAGAAGTTATTATTGATTATAAAATGTGCTCCCACTGACAACGCAAAAATTAAGATTATTCCGCCACCTATGAAATAAAGTATTGATTTCCTATTTCTCATTATCATTATCCTCTATCTTTCATTAACAACTTGGAATAACTACTTTAGGTAAAACCACTACCTGAAATGTTTGAGTCAATTCATGATTCTCAGCATCCCTGATCCCCACTGTTACTGTGTAAGTTCCTGGATTATTATAGTCTATATTGTCTTCATACTCAAATTTGGTAATAATTCCTGGTACTTCACTATATTCATGTATAATGAATGTTGACCAATCTATATTTGTGAAATTATCCTCATGAATTTCTTGACTATGAATGAAATCAAAATACAACGACCATCCATAAGGGTTATTGATGATATCGCTTGGAATTGGGGTTCCACCATAATCGCCTACATTAGTTGGATACTGAGATGTTAATTGAGAACCAGACAATGACCTAATAATCGCATATACAAAATTATCTTGAATATTTGAAGCTTTATCCCATACAAATCTTTCTAAAGGTGTGTGAGAATTATAATCATATAAAGAGTTTCCCCAAAATAAGTATGGATATACATCTCTAACATAATGAGCATCTGGAACAGCCTCAATCTCAGGATCCGATATACCTACTCCAAAATTGAAGGTGAAGGTTACTAGATCTTCATATTCAACATCACCATTTTCATCATATACTAATTCAAGTGAGCCAGGTACAAGTTCATCAATTTGTAAATCATAATACATCGTTTCTTTCACATATTTTGTATTATTTGTATTTTGTTCAAGTAATTTGTGAAAATATGATGCGATTGGAAGTAAAGCCAATCCAAAATTAGAGCCTAGAGCTGTTGTTGTTGGATATAATAGATCAACAGGAGTACCATTTATCTTGTTATAGTCATTTCTACTATAATGTGAATCTCTTGTAATCTTGAAATCTTCTCCAATATCATCACTTGCTAAAATCATTTTTTGTTTCCCCAAATAATCAATAATTACTGTAATTTGTGCTAATGGAGCATTAATTACAGGATAGTAATAACTCTGGTATGAGAACTGATTAGTATTGATATGAGTGTAGCTTGCCTCAAAATTCAGCAAAACATATCTAATTGATCCAGTATAAATAATCTCATTATTATTAGTGTAATATTCAGCTTGTATTGCATATGTTCCAGTAACTGTTGATACTTCATTGAAGTCTTCATAATATCCTACATAGACTGTTGTGTAATAATAATTTGTCATCAAATTATAGTCTCGACTATCAATTATCAATCTGTCTGGAATCAAATCCATAATTATTGATATATTGTCTTGCGGAAAGGCTTCATCTTCAAATAGAACTTCAAAATCCTTATAAAATAACACATTTTGATTCGCCTTTGTTTGAATTTCATACAAGCTTACCTTATTTGAGTAACTCATTTCGTTTATGTGCTTGTTCATGGTGGTTTCTAATTCACCATTTTTACTTGCGTGATAAATAGAATATATAAGCGCATCTTTCTCATATTCCACACAATCAATATTAAAAGTTTCTTTGTTTGTTCCATTAATTGTATCCACAACCATAATGCCTTCATCTTCATATTGTTGTTTCAATTTCATCTTGTCAAAGAAATCTTTTTCGTTCTGTGTTAATTCGATTATCTCTTCTTGACCATTATCAACTGTAATCCCATAAACCTTCTCTTGTCTTACTGAAAAGACCCCAATAGTGACAAGTATAACAAAACATCCAAATAATAATTTCTTCATAAAAGCCCTCCTTTGTTTTAATAATTTATAATGCCTGTAATATCAAACCTACTAATATCTGCAATTAATTCATTTAGAATCTCTGCTTTATCAGAATCTTCCATATTGTCTATTTTCAAGGCAATGATTCCTGATAGTATCACTGTTGATACACTTGATCCACTTTCTAAATTTGCAATCAACTTGTTTTCAGCATCAGAGAAACGTAGTGATTCAATATTTTCTCCTTCAATAAACAAATCAATGTAAGTATACTCACCACCATATATATAGTCATTTTGATTGGCTACTGAAATGGTTTTGTCATATCTTGCGGGAAATGCTGTTGAATATGTAGTGTGTTCCCCTGCAGAGCATATTACAAACACATTATTTAAATAAGCATAGTCAATTGCATTCTCCACTTCTATCGACTCTTCATATGAACCAAACGACATATTTATGATATCTGCTCCATTGTCCACAGCATAACGAATCGCATCGATAATCCTTTCATCACTTGTATTTCCATTAGAATCAAATATTCTTAGTGGCATCACTTTTGCCTGTGGTGCAATACCATAGACCCCAGTATCTTCATAATTACATGTTGCAATACAAATCAAAGCAGTTCCATGGCCGTTAGTATCAGTAAAGACTTCACTATTATCAACGAAATCATATGGATCAACTACTCTTTCACCATATATATCAGCTAGTTCTTGATGCATTCCTGAATCTAGAAAGGCAATGACAATATTCTCTCCTTGATTTTCGTTCCAAAGTTTATCAATATTCATATTATAAATATGTTCCGGATATTTGGATATACTGTATTGCCACATTAAAACCCCAGCAAAGATAATGACCACAAATACTCCAATAACAAGTATTATTCTTTTTTTCATGATGGTCACTCTTTAATCCGTAAATATGTTTCTTTATCATCATCTTTGATTTTCTTCAAATGCATGAATGTGTATTGACCATTTAGTTTTATGAATGTATTAATTAAATCTCTATCTTCTTCAAATCGACTTGCTTTGATTTGACACCCTTCATATACTGTCTTGAATAACTCTTCGCTATGTAGTAATAGTTCAAATTTGAACATCACAGCCAATTTGAATAAGTGTTTCTTCAACTTGCACATGACTTCATCAACGCTATCAAGTCTTTTATCTTTGTAGTAAGATACAACCATGCATTCTCCACCACATACATATCTAGCTTCACAAGTTTGACAAAGTGCTCTTTTTGATTGAATTTTCCATAAACGATTCATTTTTTCTTGATTCAAACCTTCTTCTAATGTTCCAACTACCATATCATCAATTCCGATACTCCCTGGACAAGCAATAATTTTCTTGTCAGATGTCAAAGAAAATCTACCTAACCCAGCATCACACCTAGTACTTACTTTATGATTTAATATAACTCTTAGCAAGAATTTACCAAAATAGTCATCACCGTTTAATAAAACCGCTAAATAATCTAGTTTACCTTTCAAAGTCTTCTGCAATATGTATTTATATAATCTTGTGTAGTGTCTTTTAGTCTCTTCTATGTTACCTTCATTGATACCATCTACATCATCATCAAAGCTTCTTACCGGCTTAATGCTGATGGTTGTAAAATATTTATATAGATTCTTAAATGCCTTAACTAAATCCATCTTGGAATTAGTAAGGGTCACAGCTGCACCAAGGTATTCTCTATGCTTGATATTCTTAACATTCTTAATTATTTGATTATATGTTCCCTCTTGTTTTCTATTAACTCTATTTGAATCATGTGCCTTTTTGTATCCATCTATACTAATACCAAATATGTAACCTGCTGACTGTAATTTGTTTATAGCATCTTCAGAAAGCAATGTTCCATTTGTTACCAACATTGGCAGCACTTCTTTACATACTTCATTGCTCTTGCTATGGCAGTATTTAGCCAATTTTAAAATAAAATCCATTCTTAGCAAAGGTTCCCCAGACCCAGTAGGATCTACTATATATTTCTCTGCATTTGGGAACTCGCTAATAATAAAATTGATGAAATCTTTCGCTTCATCGATTGTTATATTCACATCAGGTCTAGATTGCATGAAACAATATTTACATTTCATATTACATTTACTTGATGCATGCAGACTTATGTAGATTGTTTTAAATAAATCCTTCTTATACATTTCTTGAAAAGGGATTTCCATATCCATGTCGTTCTTTTGGAATATACGTCTTAAATCCTTATCTGTATAGTTTGTGTTATTTGGCAATATAATTTGATTCCCATTAAACAAGCTCACAAAAATTGTATGTCCTTTTGATTCATATGTTATATAATTTTTCATTAATATCCTCTATATGTCAAAATATGTCTACATTATAACTGAATATTAGCATATCCAGAATTATTTGTCAACGAGCTATCCAATATTATATGTGTTATTATCCTAGCATGTATTAATAATTCAAATAACGCTTTAATCCCTTCTGATATAATGATGAAATCATTTATAAAAAGAAAAACGGCTATTTTGAAATGAACCCTTAAAAGTAGACACTTAAAATAAAATGGAACCTATAAAATAGACACTTTGAAAAAAGGTATCTAATTATAAGTTCTTTTTTGTATACTAGTAAAGAGGTGAAAAAAATGAGTAAAAAAATATTTACAGAACAAGAAATAGAACTATTAAAGCAAAACAAATATGTAAAACGAGTAGGAACAAAAGAAATTACATATACAGATGAGCTGAAGCAATATGCGATATTTTTAAGTGAAAAAGGTATGTTTTCAACAGAAATATTTGAAAAAGCTGGGTTTTATTTAAGTATAATAGGTCGAACTCGTGCTCAGAAATCATTAGATAGGTGGAAAAAAGCTTATAAAGATAGAGGAATATCAGGACTTCAAGATACGAGAAAAAACAATTCAGGAAGACTACTAAAACACGAATTGAGTTTAGAAGAGCAACTTGTTAGAAAAGATGCGAAAATAAAATTTCTT
>CAZHSG010000014.1:0-36911 GCA_964535005.1 uncultured Candidatus Izemoplasmatales bacterium | reverse complement strand
AAATCTAATAGCAATAGGCTATAATCTAAAGAAATTCTATAATAAGCAGTTTCGAGAGATTAACTAAAAATTAAATAAATAATAGAAAACCTACTTCTACAGCGAAGTGTATTTCTTTATACTCAAAAAGGCACAAACATGTGCCTTTTTCTTTGATTTATAAAGAAAGAACCTGTAGTTCTTAAAAATCTTGTGAGATTCTTAATTCTTTACAGGCTCTTTTTTATTTATTCTAATATATTATACGTGTTTTTTAACTATTCTAACTAATTCTGGAATGTCTTTTAAGCATAAAGATGATATAGCTACTCTTATTAGTCCTTGCATAGGAATAATAAAAACGTGATCATCAACTAAATCTTTAAATATATTCTTGTTTTCAGTTACAATACTGATAAAGAATCCACCACAATAAGGCAATGTTTCTAAATTATTCTTTTCTGCTTCTTTCAAAAATAAAACAGATCTATCTTTTAATAGCTTTCTTCCAATTTTTAATTCTTCTTCAAATCTTTGTTTATAAATCGGGTCTGTAAAGATTTTTTCTATGATACTCATACCTGGTTGAGAAACGCTTGAGAACCTTCCTCTAACAGAATAATCACCTACTCTGGTGAAGTTATCGATAACATCTTGTGATTTAGATAAACCGATTTGAGCTCCAACTCTAAAACCATATAAAGAGAACGTTTTTGAACCCGAGAACACTACTACCACTAAAATTTCAGGATCTAAATTAACATAAGTTGAAAAGATATCTCTTGATTGTTCTGTTGGGATCATTTGATAGTCGATATAAGCAATATCATGAACCAAAATAACAGGTACACCAGTTTTTTTAACATCATTTAATATTTTTATAACTTCTTTCCAATCTTCTACCTTCATACATAATCCGGTTGGATTATTACATGGGTCATTAAGCAATAAACATAACCTACCTTGTTCAGCAGCTAATGCTTTAGCTCCTTCTTCAAACGCTTTAAGATTAAAACCGAAGTTTTTATCATACATTAGGTATGTTTTTAAATCAATGTTAGCTTCTAAAGCAAAATTTTTGTAAGGAGACCAATGATAATTAGGAAGTAGGACTTTTTGGTTAAAATCATTAAAGTTATAAAAAGTATTACTAATTGCACCAGATCCACCTGTTGTTGGTATTATGCTTGTCTTAAAATGTTTTCTTAATGTATCAGCATATTTACCAAATACCCAATTAAAGATTCCTTCTCTGAATTTTTTTGTTCCGCGAACAGAAGCATAATAATATGTTTCTGAATCACTTAGATGATAAAGTAAATCCTCTACTACTTGATACTTAAATACATTTCCTTCTTCTTGATGAAGCATACCGATAGTAGCGTCAATAACATCTTTATGTATTTTCTTCAAAGCTTTTGCTTCTTGAGAAATTTGTAAGATGTTTGACTCTAATTTTTTGTGTTGAGCGTGCTTACCAACGACTGAGTTTTGCATTATTTACACCTTTTCCTTCTAAAATATATTTTTTAAAGTTACTGTTTGCAATCTGTCAGGTCCAACAGAAAAAATAGTAACATTTATTCCTAAATGTTTTTCGATTGTTCTTAAATAATTTTGACAATTTACTGGTAATTCATCAAATGATTTAACGTTTGTGATATCTTCTTTCCAACCTGGATATATTTCATAAACAGGGATGCAATTTCTATATTCATCGTAATCAGCTGGAATATAATCTATTATATTATCGTTTAGCATGTATCCAGTACATACCTTTAAATATTTAATATTTGATAGAACATCTAATAACATAATACATAATCCATTAATCCCATTTATTCTGATAACATGTTTTAAAACTACTAAATCTAGCCATCCTATTCTTCTAGGTCTTTTAGTGGTTGTACCAAATTCATTACCTACAGTTCTAATAGTTTGTGACACTTCATCTTCAAATTCAGTAGGAAAAACACCAGCACCAACTCTTGTTGTATATGCTTTGGTTACCCCAATGACTTCATCTAACAATTTAGGAGAAATTCCTGAATTTAATGGGATTGAAGCTGCTGTAGGTGATGATGATGTAACAAATGGATAAGTTCCGTGATCGATACATAACATTGATCCTTGAGCGCCTTCAAATAATATGTTTTTTTCATTTTTAATAGCTTCGTTTAATAGAATTGAAGTATCACAAACGAAAGGTTTCAGTTTTTTACCGATTTCAATATATTCTTCATATAATTTTTCAGTATTAAATAAAGTTTTGTTTTCAGATTTTAAAAATACATTAGCAAATTTTACTGGGATTTCTAATTTTTCCTTTAATGTTTTAGGGTTAATTAAATCACTAATCCTAATACCAATTCTTGCGATTTTATCTGAATATGCTGGTCCGATTCCTTTTTTTGTGGTACCAACCGCTTTATCACCTTTTAAAATCTCAAATAATTCATCTAATTCAATATGATAAGGCATAACAACATGAGCTCTATTTGAAATAAAGAGCTTATAGTCTGTTATGCCTTGATTTTTTAATACATTTAGTTCTTCTAATAAAGCTTTTGGATTTATTACCATTCCATTAGCCATTATATTCATAATTTTGGGGTTAAAAATACCTGATGGTATCAAGTGAAGTGCGTATTTATTTCCGTTGAATTTAATAGTATGTCCAGCGTTGTTTCCACCTTGGCTTCTAACAACTACGTCTGCTTGGTTTGCTAAATAATCGGTAATTTTACCTTTACCTTCGTCTCCCCATTGAGTTCCTACTACTACAACTCTTTTCCCCATTTATTGCACCTCTTTAAAAACACATACATTATAACATAAGTATCATTACAAGAAAAGACTATAAAACTCGTTTTTATAATTTATTTGTAGTTTTTATTATGATATCTCTAGCTATCCAAATTCCATTAGCGTTCGCTTGAGCTAAACCTCTTGTAATTCCCGCTCCATCCCCACCAAAATAAAGGTTTTTTATTTTAGATTCGAACTTTTTATTTACTTCAGGTCTCGCAGAATAAAATTTAGATTCAACACCATATAACAATGTGTGTTCTGAAGCAACACCTGGTGTAATATTATCTAACGCTTCTATCATTTCGATAATTGATTTCATAGTTTTATAAGGTAAAACAAGCCCTAAATCTCCAGGTATAGCTTCTTTTAATGTTGGTGTAACAAAACCTTCATTAATTCTTTTAACTGTGGATCTTCTACCTTTTTGTAAATCTCCAAATCTTTGAACTATTATAGATCCATTACTTAACATATTAGCTAATTTTGATACTCCATGAGCAAATTCGTTAGGTTGATTAAATGGTTCTGTAAAACGATGGGATACTAATAGAGCGAAGTTTGTATTTTTTGACCCTCTATTCGAGTCTTTATAAGCGTGACCGTTCGCTAACATGGTTCCACTATGGTTTTCGATAACAACATGTCCTTTTGGGTTAGAACAAAACGTTCTTACTGTAGATCCAACCCTGGTTCTATAGATAAATTTACCTTCATATAGATTTTCGTTGATTTCTTCCATAATTTCGTTGTTTGTTTCTACTCTAACACCTATATCAACATGATTTGATTTCATATTTATGTTATGTTCGATAGCTAAATTACTTAACCATGTAGATCCATCTCTACCTGGAGTAATAACTACGTAATCAGAATATATTTTTTTATTTTTTTCTAAAATAATACCTTTAATTACGTTGTTTTCAGTAAGAATATTTTTTACTTCGGTTCTATATTCCATATCAACTTTAGTTTTTAGGTGTTCAAATATATTTTTTAATACTTTTAGGTTAACTTCGGTACCTAAATGTCTAACTTTGCCTCTTAGAAGTTTTAATCCAACCGCTAAACCTCTTTTTTCGATATCTTTTACTTTTTGAGTTGTTGGATCTGTAATTTCTGTTGGGGCTCCAAATTTTAAATTGATTGAATCTGCGTAATTGATTAAATCTAGTATAGTATCATCATCTAAATACTCATTCATCCAACCACCATATTCACTTGTTATATTAAATTTACCATCCGAATAAGCGCCAGCTCCTCCGAATCCACTAGTTATTGAACAATTTGGTAAACAACCTATTTTTCCGTTTTTTTGTACAGGGCATTTAAGAATTTTTTTGTCTATAATTGGACAATTTCTGTGATATATATCATTTCCTTTATCAAGTAACAAAATAGATAAATTTTGATTTTTTTTTGATAATTCATAGGCACACATCAATCCTGCTGGTCCAGCACCAACAATTATTACATCATATTTTTCTTTCATATCGTTACCCCTTTTTAAACCGTTAAAATTTTAACACTAAAAGTAATTTAAATCAATCATATCAAAAAAAATAATGGAGATAAACTCCATTATATTTTTATTCAGTTCTTACTGGTAAAATTAATTGAATTAATCCTACATCATCATTACCTTCAATTACAAAAGGTCTAATTTCTCCGGTAAATTTAACATATATTTCTTCAGAATTAAATGTTTTTAATGCATCTAAGAAATATTTTGAGCTAAAAGCTATTTTTAATGGTGTTCCTATAGCTTTTTCAACCGGATAGATTTCTTCTATTACTTTACCTATTTCTGGTGAGTTAGAAGTTATTTCTACAATATTATCTGGTTTCAAATATAATTTAACAATACTATTTAAACTATCTTTGAAAGATAATAAAGAAGCTCTTTCAATAGCTACAAATAGATCATTTGTTTTAAATTTAATAATAATTGGAAAATCATTAGGTATTAATCTGTTTGTTTCTGGGAAGTTTCCTTCCAACAATCTAGATTGGAAAAGAATGTTGCCATATTCAAACAAAATAGTTTTATGATTTAAATGAATTAATATTTCATCTAAATCTAATTCTAGTACTTTAGATAATTCATCTAAACTCTTTCCGGGTATTACAACATTCATATTTTCAAAATTAGTAGGTATTTCAATAAATTTTTGACTTAATCTAAAAGAATCAGTAGCAATAGCTATCAACTTATTATTTTCTACTTTAATATTAACTCCAGTAAGAATAGGTCTATTTTCAATATTAGAAGTAGCAAAAGTGGTTTGTTTTATAACAGACCTCATAATTTTAGATTCAATTTTAATCGGAACATCGCTCATAACGAATTTTATTTCCGGATAATCATCTACGTTTTGTAGATTCAAAGATAAATCTGTATTATGTGAATGAATTTTTAATACATTGTTATCTAAAACTGAAATTTCAACAATTCCTTTGTCTAATTTTCTAATGAAGTCGACAAATACTTTCCCAGGAATTAAAACTTCTCCTGTGTTATCAATATTTAAACTTTCATCCTTGATTATAATTTTAATTGCTATATCAGAATTGCTAGTAATTAAAACTAATTCACTTTTCTTAACTTCAAGTTTAATACCTTGAAGATATGGAGCAGGAGTTTTAGTTGATAACGCTTTTTGTGAAACTAATAAATTATTTAGTAATACATCTGTGTTAATAGAAAAATTCATAAAAAACCTCCAATGTTATTATTTATATTAATTTATAAATCTTTTTATATTATTATTGTTATTAGGGGTGTTGAAGAGGGGGAAAACTTTCTTTAAATATACCCGTATTATACCATATCTAGAGAAAAAAGTATATATAAAACAGTGTTAATAACTATAAAAAACCGTTATTTTTTCCACATTTTACCAACAATTTATCCACATCATTTTTTTTGGTTTTATCTACTTGAATATCGTTTGAAATTTGTTCTATACTATAAATAACAGTTGAGTGATCTCTGTTGTTAAATATTTGTCCGATTTTTTTATATGTTAGGTCATATAAATCTTTTAATATATACATTGCTATCTGTCTTGGAAAGACATATTGCTTCCTTCTATTTTTAGATAGAAGATCAGTAGTAGATATATGATAATAGTTACTTACTATATCTAATATATTAGTATAATTGGTTCTATCTAATTTATGATTTGAAGCATTTTTAGAATTTACTAAACTTTTTAAAGCTTCTTCTGCGTTTGCTACAGTGAATTTATAATCAAAAGCGGTACAATAGAATAATACTCTTTTTAAAGCACCCTCTAATTCTCTTACATTATTATCAAATACACTTGCGATATATTCTAATATTTCATCAGAAATTAAATCGGGATCTTGAGTTTCAGCATGTAATTTCTTTTTTAAAATTAAAATTCTGTGTTCTAGGTTAGGTCGATTAATATCTACTGTTAGTCCCCAATCAAAACGACTGGTTAATCGAGACATAATGTCATATAACTCAGAAGCCTTTCTATCAGAGGTTATTACAATTTGTTTATTACTTTCTTTTAATCTTTCAAATATTTTAAAGAATTCTAGTTGAGTTTGATTTTTTCCTGATAGAAATTGGATATCATCAACTAATAAAACATCAATTTTCTCATATTTTTTAGAAAAAGCATCATAGGACTTCTTTTGTGCAGCTCTACCGTAATCTTCAATAAATTGATCGGTTTTAACATATAATACTTTAATATTTACATCATTTTCTAATATATAATTACCAACACATTGCATTAAATGGGTTTTTCCTAACCCAACATCTCCAAAGATGTATAAAGGATTAGCAAAAGCTCCAGGTTGATCAGCTACTTTCATGGCTGAGGTATAAGCAAGTCTATTACTTGTTCCAACAACGAAGTTTTCAAAGGTATAAGAGTTGTTTAAACCAGTTTTGTATTTATCTTCTAAGTCTTTTTCTGGTGTATTAATAGTATATGTATCATTTTTAGTTAATTCTTCAGCTGCTTGTTCTTTGGTTATGATTTTAAACATGTGTTTTTGTTCAACATACTCATTTAAGAGTACGTTCAGCCTATTTAAATAAAAGGATTCAATTTTGTTCTTAACAAACGAGTTAGGAGCTATTAAATATACATAATTATTTACTACTTTAAATATATTAGATATATTAGAAAAATGCTCATTGTAAACGTCATCATCTAAACTAATTTGTAGCCTAGATTTTATCTTACTCCAAATTCTTTCAAACTCTTCCATCGGAATCCCCCTTTATGATAGTAATAATATAACATATATTTTATAATGTGGATAAGTTAGTTTTCCACAAATAATGTGGATAACTCTAAGTTAAAAAAAGTTATTAACAAACTAATTGTGGAAAAGTTATGTCTATATTTAGGGGTAATATATAGTTTTCCACATATTAACAATGTGATTTGTCAACACGAATGTGGATAAAGATATATTTAAGATTTCTGTAAAAAAGCAGTAAAAAAATTATAGGTAAATAATAGTTGACATAGAATACAAAATTAAGTATAATTAGTTAGCATGGTTTTTGAATATCAATGAGGAGGTGTTGAATGTGAGTAGAACATATCAACCGAGTAAAACAAAAAGAGCTAAAACTCATGGCTTCAGAGCTAGAATGGCTACTGCAAATGGGCGTAAAGTATTAGCAAGAAGAAGAGCAAAAGGCAGAAAATCTTTAACAGTTTCTGACCGTTAAAAATTAAATAGAATTAACACCAATAAATATATTTGTACTTGAAATCACCGGAATAATATATACTGGTGATTTTTTTGTTTTCTTAGGAGGACGTTTTGAAGAAAGAATATCGAATTAAAAAAAGTGCTGAAATTGAACGAGTTATGAAAAATAGAAAAACCGTTGGGAACAGTTACTTTATCTTGTATTATCAAAAAAACCATGAAAACAAGAATTTCAGATATGCTTTGAGTGTTCCAAAAAAATATGGAAACGCAGTTTACCGAAATTTAATGAAAAGAAGATTAAGAGAGATTATCAAAGTTAATTCATTTGATGAAACAATTGACTTCTTTATTGTCGCAAAACCCAAATCCAGAGGATTGAGTTTTGTTGAGATCAAAAAATTGTTAGAAAATCTATTCGCTCAAGCGAAAATATTAAGAAAGTAGGGCAACATGAAATTTAAAAACAAAATCTTAATGGCCGGATTAATGGTATTACTACTATTTGGTGTAACATCATGTGGATCTAAAAGCGGAGAAGTATCTTATGGTAATTTTACAAAAATTGTATCCGTAGTAGATGCGGAAGAAGGTCAAGACCCGTCGACATACAACGATACTATCGTATTATTGGGTTCAGCTACTGATTATACATTCTATGATAATGTAACAGGAGATGGTTACGTTGAATGGGATACTGAAGAAGGTGCAAAAATAATAATTACATTTGATGACTATGATGTAATAGTTAAAGCACAAACAGGATTATATGATTCAGTTTATACAACTCCAATTGGGGTTAAAGGTGGAGCTTGGGATTGGGTAATAACTCAGTTAGGAATATTTACCTTATACGCAAGTAATTTATTTGGATTATTAGGTAATACTTACCTTTATTGGTTAGGGTTATTAATTATGACATTATTAATTAGAACTTTAGGATGGCCAATATATGCTAAAACTAATGATATGTCATTAAAAATGCAATTAGCACAACCGGAATTAAACAAAATTCAAGAAAAATATCGTAATCGTCAAGATCAAGCTTCTCAACAAAGAATGCAGATGGAAACGATGGATATTTATAAAAAGTACAAAATCAATGTGTTTGGTTGTTTGATGCCATTAATGCAAATGCCAATTTTTATCGCTATGTATCAAGTTGTACAAAGATTCCCTTTAACACCTACATCAACGTTTTTAGGCGGATCAAACGTAGTAATGAATACAAATTTCCTGTGGACAACACTAGGAAACACGGATTGGTTACCTAACTTACCATTAGCTATATTAGTTGCTGTATTGATGTTCTTAAGTCAATGGTTAACACAACACAGAACAAAAGTACAACAAAAACCTAATCAACTTCAAAATGCTAAATCACAACAAAGCGCAAAAACTATGAAATACATGATGTACTTCATGGTAGTGTTTATGGGATATATTTCATTACGTAACGCTGGGATAGCATTCTATTGGGTAATCGGTACTTCTTATCAATTATTCCAAAGTTACATTAGTTTTAGAAACATGAAAAAACGACAAGAAAAATTACGTAATCAATTTTAAGGGGAAAGAATCGATGAAAACAATTAAGTTTGAAACAAAAGCATTAAACGATTCAGCAATTCAATATGCAGCTAAAGAATTACGTGTTAACAAAGATTTTATTGAACTAAATATTATAGAAGAAAAAAGATCGATGTTAGGATTGAATAAATCTTACGTAGTTGAAGCAACAGTAGACTTTGATGTAATTAAAGATGGAATTGAATATTTAAAAACATTATTAGAAAATATGCAAATTGAAGCTGTTATCGAAGCTAAACAATTAGAAAATAGACAATTGTTATTTAGTATAGAAGCTAAAGAAAATCCAATCCTGATTGGTAAAAATGGTAAAACTTTAGATTCTATTCAAACATTACTTAAAAATTATATTAACCTATATGTTGAAGAGTTTCATGTGGTACTTGTTGACATAGGTGGTTATAAAGAACAAAGGAAAAAACAACTTGAAATTCTTGCAACAAAAACTGCAATGGAAGTAGTTAAAACAAAAGTAGCTACACGCCTTGGCAGAATGAACGCATACGAAAGAAGAGTAATCCATACAAAACTATCTGACTGGAGAGATGTTACAACAGAATCTGAAGGTGATGAACCAAATAGATTCGTTGTTATCAAACCTACTAGAGCAAAATGAAATTAGTAGTAGGCCTTGGTAACCCAGGGAAGAAGTATAAAAATTCTAAACATAATATTGGATTTATGGCTTTAGATTCGTATGCTATTACTAATAAAATAAAATATAGGAAATCAATTAGATTTACTTCTGAAATTGCAAAAACAGAAAAAGCCATATTAGCAAAACCTAAGACGTATATGAACAATTCTGGGTTAGCTGTAAGGAAAATAATGGAGTATTATAAGATTTTACCAAAAGACGTGTTAATCGTGTTCGATGATCTAAATTTACCTTTTGCAAAAATAAGATTAAGACAAACTGGCAGCGCCGGTGGTCACAATGGAATCAAGTCTATAATTTCACATCTAAGCACTCAAGATTTCAAGAGACTTAGAGTGGGAATAGGTAGAGACTCCAACAAAGAAATGAAGGTTGATGTACTATCAAACTTCTCAAAAGCAGAGGCTCAAAAATTAACAGAGTTGGAAATAGATTTCAACAATATTATTGAGAGTTTTGTTAATGAAGAAGATTTCGAAAGAATAACGAATAGGCACAACTAACCAGTAATAAAATGTATAAAAATAAAACGACCTATTAGTGCTAATTTAGGTCGTTTTTATATTGTTTCAATTTTTCAACTTTGCAGTAAATAGAAACCATAAGATGGTATCAATATATTGGTGCTTAGGTCAATTTCAGCTTCATTATACAAATCAGACAACCTTTGGTTTTCTAGGTCTTTTGGTAAAAGGATGTCCTTGGCTAGTTCATTGTTGTTGAGTAAGAAATACGTTCTACCCTTCTTGTATATTAGGACGTTGTCATCTGTATACAACCACTTAATATTGATAGATGATAAATCCTTGTTATTCTTTCTGATTACTATCATCTTCTTGAAGAATTCTAACATACTTTGGTTTTGTCTATCATCCCAAATCATTGGTCTTCTGAAATCTTTGTCTCTTAATTCCCCTAGTCCAACCTCATCTCCATAGTATAATGCTGGAGAACCGCTAAAACTAAACAAAAACACATGAGATAATTGTACTAATTTATAGTTATCATTACATTTTAATAATATTCGGGTAGTATCATGTGACCCAATCATGTTAAACATATTCATTGTTACATTCTCGGGGTAGGAAATAAGTAGTTTATTTATTCTATACATGAAATTGGTTGAGTCTATATTAATTAAATCTTTGTCTCTCCCAAAGAATTGCCAAACGGGATACGCAACTTCATAATTCATAACAGCATCAAACTGATCTCCTCGTAGCCAAGCTGTTGAGTCGTCCCAATTCTCTCCTAATATGTATACATCAGATTTAACAGATCTAACTGCCTTTTTAAACTTCCTCCAAAACGAATGAGATACTTCATTTGATACATCAAGCCTCCATCCATCTATATCATATTCTTTAATCCAATAAGTAGCTACTGATAATAGATACTCTTCAGCTATTTTATTGTCTGCGTTCCATTTAGGCATCATTGGTGTAAAGCCAAAAGTTTTATATTTTGGTCTTAGATTTAAAGTTTTATATATTGGATGATTCAATTCATCTAGATTGAAATTAATAAAATTTTCATCATCTAAGAAAAAACAATCCCAATACTTTGATGCTTTCTTATTTTTAATTACATCTTGAAAATATGGATGATCGTACCCACAATGATTGAATACAGCATCAAGCATAACTTTGATTCCAACTTTATGACATTCATCAACGAGAACTTTAAAATCTTCGTTTGTTCCAAATGCGGGATCAATTGTAAAATAATCTTCGGTATCATATTTATGAGGAGAATAAGCTTTAAAGATAGGAGTGAAATAGATTCCTGTGATTCCTAAATCGCTAAGATAAGATATTCTATTAGTTATACCTTTTAAAGTACCTCCGTAATAGTAATTATTAGAATCACTATATTCAAAATACTTACTTTCAAGATCAATGTTATTTGTGTAATCGTTTCTACTAAAACGATCAGGGAAGATTTGGTACCATATCATATCTTTTGCCCATTTAGGAGAATCGTTTAAGTCTCCGGCGTTTATATATGGATAGTTGAAATAACCAAACAAGTTAGAAATGTATGTCTTCCGGTTTTCTTCAGTTAATTTAACTAAGTCTCTACATCCATAGAAGTATTCATTATCCCCATCATTTATTATAAAACTATACTTTGATCTTAGATTCATAGTTTTAACTTCGATAAAGTAATAATCAAATAAATCAGTTGAATATTTTAAAGTCATTTCTTTATGTCCTAAAGAATCACCACTCCAAACATACTTTCCTTCTGAATAATACCATTCAAAAGGATCGCCAATCATAAGTTTGATACTTTTTACATCATCTTTGGCTGTTTGAATTAGTATATGAAGATTATCTTTATCTATAGCATAGGCCATATGGCTTTTTGGAATGTGGTTTATAGCTTCAAAATTCATAGGAACAACTCCTTCTGTCTCATTTTATTTTATTTTACCATCTTTTATAGGCTTTTTAGCAATGATGTAATATGGAAGGGCTTACACAAAATCTAGAGGGGATTTATATTTTTTATAAATATCAATGTGTAGTATAATGTAAATAAATATAAAGTTAGGTGATTTGTATGCATAATTTTGAAAGAAGAATTAGAGGCTTTTCGATAGATATATCGCTAGCAATGGTGATATTTTTTCTCATATTTATGATTTTTAATGCTTTTGAGACTGGGACTGACACAATTAAATTATTAATTGCAGCCACAGTTTCATATTTTGGCGCTTTAATAGTCCCAAACTTCTTTAGTAGGGGTCAATCTTTTGGTAAAAGAAACCAAAAAATGATGGTTGTTAGTACAAAAACTAATAAAGCTCCAAAATTAATTGTGTTAATTCTAAGAGAAATATTTAAAGGCGCATTACTAATATGGACCTATGGTGTTTATATGGTAATAAGCGGTATAATGGTTAATTCTCGTAAAGATGGTAGAGTAATACATGACTTAGTGTTTAAAACAAAAGTTATTTGTTTAACAACTTATGTATCAGATAAGGAACAAGGCTATGTTTTAGGTAAAACTGAAACAGCTAAAAAAGGTTTAGAAGGATCAAGTTATGAATAGAAAGATAATACTGTTAGGAATAATGATTGTAGCATTTTTAGGTTTAATGGCTTGTGGAAACCCTCAAGAGGCAATTGCACAAGCTTATCCAGAAAATGATACATATTATGAAATATTTGTAAGAAGTTTTGCTGATAGTGACGATGATGGAGTTGGAGATTTCAATGGAATTACCGCTAAATTAGGTTATTTATCAGATTTAGGAATTAGCGGTTTATGGTTAATGCCAATTCATCCATCGCCATCATATCACGGATATGATGTTAGTGATTATTACGGTGTAAACCTTGATTATGGAACAATGGAAGATTTTGATAATCTTGTAATTGAAGCTGACAAAGTTGGGATTAAAATCATGCTAGATATGGTGTTTAATCATAGTTCTAATGAACATCCATGGTTTCAAGCGGCTTTAGAGGGCGATGAAACCTATATGGAATACTATAACTTCATTGATAATACTGTAGATACATCTAGTAAACTTGGATCTTGGAATCAATCAATATGGCATTCTACATCTGTAGGTAAATATTGTGGATACTTCTCTTATACAATGCCTGATTTAAATCTTAATAATCAAGTTGTTGCAGATGAAATAGTTAATATATCTAAATTTTGGATTGATAAGGGTGTTATGGGCTTTAGATTAGATGCTGCTCATCATTTCTTTGGTGAAAACGAGTTTATAGGCGAAACTACTTCATATTTAGACAACATTGTATTTTTAAAAAGTTATACAAAATCAATAGATGAATATGCAGAAAACATATATATCACAGCTGAAATTTATGAAGAACAATTATATCAAATAGTTGGAGATTACTTTGGAGCTGTTGATTCGCCGCTTGATTTTCCAGTAGCTGCTCAAATAAGAACGGCTGCACAAAACAATTCAAATCGTAGATATGCTACTGTTTTAGAGGATATGTATGATTACTACCGTAGAATAAATAGAGACTTCATAAGCGCTCCATTTATCGTTAATCACGATATGAATAGATTCGCTTCACAAGTTCTAGGTAACGATGTTACTTTAAGATTAAGCTTAGAGATGCTGCTTGTTCTACCGGGTAATCCAATTATCTATTATGGTGAAGAAATGGGAATGTACGGTTACAAAGCGTCTGGTCCTGATATTTGGGATGAAACAAGAAGATTACCGCTATTATGGGGTGATGAATTTACTGCTGATTGGCTGGTTTCAGCCCACCAGGACTTAATAAATGTTAATAATTCAAATGCAACTATAGATACAGTAGTTAATCAATTACTTGATGGAGAATCATTACTTAATTATTACACAACCATGTTAAAATTGAGAAACGATAATATTGCTTTAAAATATGGTAATAGTTTTGTTAGATATGCAGATTCAACATCTTCATTACAAGGATTTTATCGTGAATTCGAGTTTGAGAATCAACACCAAAAATTACTGATTCTACATAATTTTAGTGAGACTGAATTAGATATGTTTGTTTATGATGGAACAATCATCTATGTTAGTGGATTAACTGATTTAACAGATATAACTAAAATACCAGCTAGATCAACGGTAATTATTGAGATAAACGAGGCAGGATAAGATGATTAAGTTCTTTGTAGATAGTTTTCGTGTTAAGAAAATCTATGGATTAAAAAATACTAAAGGAGGAATTATATTATTTTACTTCCTTTTGTTAATATTAATCATTAGTTTTCCACTTAACTTACAGATAATTAGATCTGGTGGTTGGGATTTATATAATTTCACTGCTGGCATGAGAGAAACATATCCGGATTGGTTACCGGAGGATTTACCTGAAGATATAGAGATATCTAAATCAGGTATGTACTATGAAAACACTGAAAATTCAGTATTTCTAACAAGTAATCTTGCTGATGAAGATTTATATATAGCTTTTTCTCCTTTAGCTGACTATGTTCCGACAGATAGAACTTTGATGTTTGAAGAGGATAGAATTAGTTATTATAACGAAGTAGGTGAGTTTCAATTCTCCGCAAATTATTCAAATGTAGGAACGGTTGTTAGATTTAGTGAGTTAAATCTTACATCTCAAGCAAGCGCAGTTAATAAACTAGCCACTATAATTGAAGATTCGTTCGGTGGTTATGCTCAATTTAAGTCTGTAATTTATAATACTGGCATAAACATAGTATTGAATTTGATTTTAGTTAGTGTTGTATCGGGTTTGTTTTTATTAATTAGAGTTAAGTTTGAAAAAGTTACTAATTTCAGTGAAAATATTAGGATTGTAATAGCTTCAATGACTCTACCAGCAATCTTCGGTATGATTATAGGATTAACTGGTTTGATGGAGTTGAGTGCTTTCTCGATTGTTATATTCCAGTTCGCTACACCGATTATAGCTTATTTGGCTATTTATAAGGGCGCAAAGATAAAACAAGTGAGTACTAAACATTTATAGCAAAGTAAAAGGGATTCAAATCGAATCCCTTTTTTTTATTGTTAAGTTTTTTAGAATTTTCTTCTATAGATGAAGAAACTAAATAATGTAATCACACCAAATATAATAATTGATGATGATAATGAGTCGCATGAAGCACAACCACCATCTATAGGTGTTGGTTCAACAACTTCTCCAGAATAGAAAACTAATGTTTCGTTTTCTAGAGCAACAAAATCTGCTCCTTCTTCGTAGGTTTTGATGATTTCATCAGATATACCAGATGAATTACCAACTAAATTCCAAATACCTGTAGGTAATTCGTATTTAGCAAAATCTCCAGTATTATGAATAACTAAGATTTCATCGAATGAATCTCCGTTTGCGTAGTTTGAGATTTTATAAGCTAGAATAGTTTCATCTGTGTATTCAATAAATTCAAAATTAGCTAGAACCTCAGCTGCAGTTGCCATTCTAAATGCAGGGTGATTTAATCTGAATGCAATCATATCTTTATAATAGTTATAAACTTCTTGATTTTCTTCCTCAACGAGTTGGTCCCATCTTAATTGGTTAGTTGAATCTGGAGATTGATAAGAGTTTTCATCAAATCCAGTAGCGTTAGCTAGGGGTTTTGATCTCATAAATTCAGCTCCAGCATGAATAAATGGAATTCCTTGAGCTAGAAGAACTATTGCGTTAGCTTGTTTTTGCATTTCTGGAACAAATGTTCTTTGGTTAAAAGATGTAGATAATTTTAATTTATCGTATAAAGTATTGTTATCATGCGCAGAAGCATAGTTAATCACTTGTGAAGGATTATTTCCCCATGCCATTTCATATGATAATAGGCTTTCATCAATACCTGGATAGTCGGTTCCACCAACGATACCAGATTTTAATTTAGCTAATATTGAATCAGTAATATTATTTTGAACAAAACCACCTTCAGATGCGCTAAATACAGAACCTTTTGTTCCATCTCTGATTTCATCATTGAATGCAGCTACGCCAGGCATTTCAGTAAGATTTTCTTTACCAGCTACGATGTCTGAATCGAGAGGAGAACCTCCACCTGTCCATGGCTCACCATAGACAATAATTGTTTCATCGATTTCATGTAATGCTGAAGTAATCATATTCATAGTTTCAGTATCATGTAATGCCATTAGGTCGAATCTGAAACCTGAAATATTATATTCAGATGCCCAGAATACTGTAGAATCTACCATAAATTTTTGCATCATTATTCTTTCAGAGGCCGTTTCATTACCGGTTCCTGAACCGTTACTGAATGATCCATCTGCGTTCATTCTGTGATAATATCCAGGAAGAATCAAATTGAAATTTGAATCTCCGCTTTGTCCTGTATGATTATATACAACATCCATTACGATTCTTAGGTCGTTTTCAGTGAATGCGTTAACTACTTGTTTAAATTCGTTAATTCTTACTGAACCATCATATGGATCAGTTGCATAATATCCTTCTAAAACATTAAAGTTTAGAGGCATATATCCCCAGTTGAATTGAGTATCGCTACCTGATTCATCAACTGCGTTACCGTAATCAAAGAAAGGTAATAATTGTACGTGTGTAACTCCTAGGTCAATTATATGGTCTAATCCAGTTGCGATACCTTCATAGGTAGTTCCGCCAACAGTTAATCCCATAAATCTACCACGATAATCTTCATATTCTGCATCAACTTCCCAACTGCTGTGAGTTGTTAGGTCTCTTACATGAAGTTCGTAGATTACAGAGTCTGTGTAATTTGTCATGTTATCTGGTCTTACACCATATTCGAAATTTTCAGGATTAGTTTGTGAAAATTCAACAACCATTCCTCTTAATCCGTTAACTCCAGCACTTTTAGCATATGGGTCTACCACTTCGTTAGTAGCCATTCCGTTTGTAACTGAGAACGTATAATATTTTCCATGTAAGTTTGCGTCTACAGTTGTTCTCCAAGTACCATTAAAACTTTGTTCCATAATGATTGTTTGAGTAGGTGTATCTGTAGCGGTAGAGTCTTTATCGCTTAAATATGCAGGACTACCACTATCATAAATATTTACTGAAACCGCGCTAGAAATAGGCGCCCATAGTCTAAATAATGTTTGACCGCCATCAACGATAGCTCCTAAATCATCGCCATCATAATAATATGAATCTTCAAATTCAGATGTGTCATATATTCCATCAAAAGTAACTATGTATTCATTTACAGTACCATTAAAATCTACAATTAATTTGTAGGTATTACCTAAATCAACTGCGGTAGTTAATGTAACTGTTCCAGTTCTATTAGAAACATTAACGGTTGGTGTTGCAAGTGTACCATTAATTTCTAATGAAATATCAGCTTCATCAACAGTTGAAGTTAATGCAAATGTAATTGTGTTGACATTCATGAAATAAGCCGAGATTACTTTATCTGATTTGTCAGGCCCATTAGGATCATCTATTGAATATCCTATTCTTTCATCGCCTTCAACAAGATATACATGAACCTCTCCAGCCTCTGAGTTTTCAGCTATTGTCATAAAGCGATCTTTATCAACGTCTTTTCTTTCCCATTCATTAAGTTTGAGAATAACTCCTATTGAAGTCGCTCCATCAAGACCATTACTTGCCATATCTATTGTTGCAACAGCTCCAAAGCCATCTGTAACAACGTTATCGTCTACTTCGTCGAAATAGAAACTTGCTCCATTTCCACCACTTGGCCATAGCCACATATTCCATCCATCATCATAATCACCGTTGTAACGGAAATAATGGACAACTAGTGTGTCTGTCGCCATTTCTTCGGCTTCGACACTCGCAACATTCATAATTAAAATTGAGAAAAAACCTAATGTCAAAACTAGTAATAATTTTTTTAACATAAAAAATACCCCCTATATATATATAAATTCTTCACTTTCATTTTACCATAAATGGCTTTAATTATATATAGATAAGACTGTAACCGATTACCCTTTATTATAAAAGTAAAGCGCTTGCATAATTATTATCTACGTAGTAAAATGTTTCTATAGTACTGTTTTTATAAAAAAAGATAGTATAAAAAATTATATATATAAAAAAAATAGGAGGAAAAAATGAAGAAAAAATTATTTTTACTGTTTTTTTCTGCACTTGCTTTACTAGGAGTTGCTTCAACTGCTTTAGTTAATAAAGTAGAAGCTGCTGCAGCTGGTAAAGTTGTATTCCATTACCAAAAATGGTACGAGGACTACGAAGACGTAGGGCTTTGGGTATGGAACACAGGTACAGATGGAACAAGCGATGGTGTAGCTGTTACAGGCACAGATGATTTCGGAGTATACTTCGATATTATGATAGGTGCAGACGCTACTGAAATGGGAGGTGTTCCAATTGGGGACATGTTCTCAGATGATACTGAACGTTGGAACAACAAAGATTCTTATGAAGCTATGGATATAGCAATAGATGTTACTGCAGCTGCGGCTGGAGAAACTATACATGCATACTTCTTTAGTGGAAGTGACACTGTATTTGTTGTTGATCCTTTACTAGTTAACTTATTTGTAATTTTCTTTACTGCAACTGAAGAATACGAAGATAATCTTGGTGTTCATGCATGGGACGGTTGGGAAAATGAAATCGATGGTGCTTGGGGAACTCCTTCACAAATTTTCACTGGAAACTTTATGACTCCAGAAGGAAAACTTGGTAAGGTTGGTTTAATGCAAGCTGCTGTTGATGTTGAAGCAAAATTCTTAATTTATGCTGGAAATGATGCAACTAAGAAATCTGCTGATGTAACTGGTTCAACTGCTGGATTCCTAGCAGGTGATGTTACAGCAGTATATGTTGCTGGAGACACTTATATGGGATTAGATAAAGTTAGTTTATTTGCAGATTCTTCATTTGCATTTAAATTTGTTCCTTTTGATAACGATAGTTACATGTTAACAGGAACATACGCTTCTAAACCTGATACAATCTTAGTTAAATTTTCTGCTGATGTACCTGCTGCATTTGAAGATGAAACTTCAATAATTGGTGAAATTGAATATGATGAATATGAAATCGTTGGTTATGAATATTTAGCAAGCGAAACTCCAATTGTAGAAGATACAACAGTTTATACTGCTTATGCAGCTACTGCAATTCCTGCAGGAATGGCAAGAGTAGTGGTCCATTACCAAACATGGGATGGAAATTATGCTTCTATTGGTCTTTGGACATGGGGAACTGGTACTGATGGAACTTCAGATGGCGTAGTAAGCGCTGGTGTTGATGATTTTGGTGCTGTTATGGAAATTAATGTTGGAATAGATGCAACTGAATTAGGAATTATTCCTATTGCTGCTGAAATCGGATCTGATGATTCTCGTTGGGATCACAAAGATTCATTTGAAGGTGCTAACTTAGCATACGATGCAACTGGAATCACAGCTGGAGAAGTAAGACACATATATTTCTTTAGTGGTGGACCTGACTTCTTCGAAGCTGATTCAACAAAAGTTAATGTTATAGTTTTATATCTTAACGGATCAGGTGAATATACAGAAACTACTGGTATTCATAACTGGGGTTGGGACGTAAACGCAGTAGGTTGGGATGAACCTGTACCTATGGTTAATGCATTCTCAAATCCTGCTGGATTAATAGGTGTAGGGACTTTATTAACAGTTGATCCTGCTGAAATTACAAACTCACCTGGTATTATTGTTCATGATGGTGATGCTAAATATTCTGGAAATGATAACATTCAATTCCAAGCTGATGGAGCAACTTCATACTTTGATGGTATGGTAGCTGGCGATGTAAAAGTTATTTATACTGGTATTGCTGGTACAGAAGTTGGAACATTTGCATACACTGAAGTACGTGCAGATTTCGTTGATGAATTAATGAATTTTGTAAAAGGTGACCCAATCTATGATTATGTTACATATACAAAAGATGAATACGAAAGAGTATTAATAGATTTAGAAGGTTTCTTTACCCTATGGGACGGAGAAACTGAAATGACAAATGCTATTAAAGAACTTAACTATAATTTAGAAAAAGACGTTATTACTGAATTAGTTGTTGTATTAAACGACGACTTAGTAGCAGGACATGATTATATCCTGAAGTTCAATAATGGTGAAACAGATCCTGCTGATCAACAAATGGCAGAAGTTGAAGTAAATATTGATGAAGAAGCTCCAGAAATTACATTCATTAGTGATGAATCAGTATCAATCGTTGCTGGCGAAGGTTGGAGTTCTGAATTATGGCCTGTATTAAGGGCTGTTGATGATCGTGACGGAACAGTTACTGACCGTGTTTATGTTAAAGATGGCGAAGGTTCAGTTGACATGAATGAAGTTGGTGCTCATGTAGTTACATTAACAGTGTTTGATAACTGGGGTAATGAAGCTACAGCAGCATTTACAATTAACGTAACAGCTCCAGAAACAGGATGTGGCGCAGCAAGTGCTAGCATCGCTGGTATTGGATTATTAGGAATCGTTCTTTTCTTTGTAAAAAGAAGAGACTGGATTTAATGGGTGAAGGGAGAATATGATTATGAAAAAATTATTAGCTATATTTTTATCAGTGTTCGCACTTTTCACATTAGTTAGTTGTGACGAAGATTTATTACCTAACATAATTAATTTTAATGAAAGTCAGGTAAAATCAACTACAATTACAGTTTGGATGGATGATACAGATGGATTATTCATGGATGAATTAATTCCTGCTTTTAACGCAGAATATCCTGATATTGAAGTAACATTCCAACACATGGGAGCTTTAGATTCTCGTGACAGACTTAAAACTTATGGTGTATCTGGTAATGGGGCAGATGTGTTTATGTTTCCTCATGACCACTTATCATTAGCAATGTTAGAAGATTTGGTTTATCCACTTCCTAACGAACTATATGAAGAGTTAGACGACACTATGTTAGATGTTGCAATGGAAATTGCAACAGCAGGAACAAGAGGATCAACAAATCCTACTCTATATGCAGTACCTATTTCAATTGAATCAGTGTTTATGATGTATAACAAAACAATGATTACTGATGCTGAAGTAGCTGCTTTAGAAACTTGGCAAGACGTAATTGCATTTTCTGAAACATTTGCAGCTGCAAATGAAGGAAAACAATTACTTACTACAAACTCTCATTGGGCAGATAATTATTACAACCAAGCTTTTTATTCAGCTTTCGGTTGGAGGCCTCATGGAGTAGATGGTACTGATGGTACATTGGTTGGATTTGAATCTGAAAATTTAACAAATGCATTAGACTGGATGTATAATGATTTAAGACCAGTTGTAACTGGAAATGATTCTCATAATTCAGTTGGTACAACGGCATTTGAACAAGGTCAAGCTGCAATGATTCTTGCTGGTCCTTGGTCAATTACAACTTTTGAAGATAAAATTGGTGCTGAAAACTTAGGTGCAACAACAATACCTGGTTTTGCTGCTAATACTCCTGGAGTTACTGGTGAAGTTCAAACTTTCGCTGGTTCTCAAATGGTTGCTGTTTATCAATATTCAAACAATAAAGCTGCAGCAATTGATTTTGTATCGTTCTTAGCAACAGAAGAAGCTCAACAAATTCTTTATACAACTTCAAATGATGCTCCTGCATTAAAAGATTTATCAAATATTGAAGGTATTTCTACAGATGTTTATATGCAAGTTATGTTAGAACAACTTCAAACATCAATTCCAATGCCTACTATTGCTGAAGTAACTTATTACTGGTCAGCTGCTGAAACTATGGTTATTAACGTATGGAATCAAGCGGCAGATATATCTACAGAACAAAAGAAAGCTGAAGCATCATACTCTGCTTCAAAAGCATTGGCTTCTTAATACTACTTAGGAGTAATTAGAATGGCCTTCGCGAGAAGGCCTTCTTTCTTAAGTTTTATACAAAAATATAGGAGAAAAAAATGAAAAAAAACGGAAAACACATTTTAAAAGGTGTAGCTTCTGGGTTCATTCCTGGATTGGGACAGATATTTAATAAACAGTTCATAAAAGCACTGTTTTTCTTTGTCTTTTTTGCTACATTTATAGGTATGGAAATATCTAGTAGCCATTATTTTGAAAAAGTCGATCCGTATGATAAGTTAACAGCTGAAACAGGGGAATTATTCTCTGATGATTTTTCTAGAGTGTTTTATCAAAACTTTGCATTTCAAACCGCAGAAGGAGAAGTAGATTTTCCGGAGTTTGAAGCATATTATCAAACCGTTAAAGCAGATGGATTCACAATGCAAGAGTTACTTGATTATGTCGCGGTACAAATAGTAGATGCATCTACCGCAAGGTATTTTATATTATCTACAGACCTTGTAAATACTGAAGATGGAATTGGTACATCAAATACTGGAATTGTTAAGGATACCGATTTGTTAATCGGTACAGACGATACATCGATTGATGCTATGAATTTTACCGATATAATATATGGAGTTAATATCTACGCAGAAAACGGAGATGAATACTATAGAGTAATTACTGGTGAAGGAGAAACTAGGGAAGTTTTTTATGTAAATGTCAATGACTCTACAGATTTAATTATGGACGTCACAGATTTTACAGAATATAAAAGAACAGGTTCATTCTACTATGATTCTTTAACAGAAGTTATTTATATAAAATCAACTATTAGTGATTCTGTATTAGGATCTTCGGATTACAGATATACAAACATTTTAGATAGTACAGATTATGTTGATGCACAAGATTCAAATAATTTTATTTATTTAGCATCATTAGACAAAATGGATATTAAAGGTGATTTAATTTTTTCTAATAGTAATGTTTTATATGTAAGATATATACCTGAATTATCATATGAAATCGTACATGGTTATAATGGAACAGAATTTACAAATTATTTTAGAAATTATATAACGGCTAGATATAGCGGAAACACTAGCTTTGATTCTGGAAATTATAACAGAATGTTAATTGAGGTATATTTTTCAATTAATCCAGAGTTAAGAGATACTTTTGAAAACCAATATTACAATTTCTTTTACGATAAAGCCGGGAATTTTCTAAGAGGTATTTGGTCCTTGGCCACTCTGGGAACTACCGAAAAAGTTGTATACTCGTATAATAGTTTACATGATGCATTAAAATCAGTTAGTTATACTGAAAGTGGTATAACCTACCCCGCAGTTGGTGGTGTTCTTGATGAAACACCGCTATTAGGTCACGTATCATCATACTTATTAATCAAAGGATTAATTTACACCCTATTGTTATTTTACTTTGTAATGATATACATTTGGGGAATAAGTGATGCCTATAAGACCAGTAAAAAATATGTGGAAACCAATAATCGGGTAACCGATAAAATGTGGTTTGATAACATCTTTACTCATGGATTTGAATATGTCATGATGATACCAGCTGTATTTGTAATTACATTTATTACTCTGATGCCAATATTGTTTGGTTTCTTAATTGCATTTACAAGTTATAGTGGTTTTGACTCGGATACTGGATTATTTACCTGGGTTGGATTCTCAAACTTTGCTAGAATTTTTAGTTTCGGAGAAGGAATTCCTTTCGCTGAAACATTCTGGAATGTATTAGTTTGGACAATCATTTGGTCAATCGCTTCAACTGCTACCGTATTCTTTGGTGGTATGTTCTTAGCTGTTGTTATTAATTCAGAAAGAGTTCATTTCAAAAAATTCTGGAGAACGTTCTTGATTTTACCTTGGGCGATTCCAGCGTTGATTTCACAGATGGCATTCTCGGTTATCTTTAGCGATCGAGGGGTCATTAACTCCCTTTTTGAAACTATGGGAGTAAACCAGATATTCCGAAACTGGGGAATATTAGGGCAAGCTTTTAGTGATTCATTGCCAGCACTACAAAGATTGTTTTATTTAGGATACGATAACATTCAATGGTTTACTAACGCCAATAACGTTTGGTTTGTTAGGATAACCTTGATAGTTGTTAATATATGGCTAGGTGCACCTTATTTCATGGCTTTAATGACTTCTATTATGACTTCAATTGATAGAACGTTATATGAAGCTGCTGATATAGATGGAGCCTCTAAGTCTCAAAAATTTAATTTTATTACCTTTCCTTTGGTAATGTATTCTCTTTCACCGATCTTAGTTATGACTTTCTCAGGGAACTTTAACAATTTCGGGGTAATTTACTTTATTACTCAAGGGGGTACTGGAGCCGGAGACATAGACACGGCTTTTGCCGGAAGCACAGATATTTTGATATCATGGATGTATACACTGACAGTTGAAAAAAAAGTATATAACATGGCATCAGTTTTCTCAATATTAATCTTTATTCTTGTAGGGACAGTTGCAGCATGGAACTTCTCCCAAACAAGAGCATTTAAGGAGGATTAATTATGTTTGGAACGATAATAACTGTCTATCTTATAGTCGTATTTTGGTTGATGCATAGTGGCATCGCTGGAGAAATATATGCGAAAAAAGGATATAAAAAATTAGCCGGCAATTTTATTGGATTAATCCCTGTCTATGGAATAATTCGAGCAGTAAAATTAAAAGAAAGAAAACAGTTTTTTAAAGAATCTTATAAAGCAATATTAGGACCTAAAGAGTTATTAATGAAGTTTTTAACTTTTGGATTCTTAACGTTAGCTGCAGGAATTGTTGCATTCCCAGTTGTTTATTTACTTGGTAGTTCATTTACCAATACATCTGGATTGCCAACAACTTTGTGGCCAGCACAAGTTACATTCGCAAACTATACTGAACTATTCCAAGAAACCCAATTTTTAACATGGTATAAAAACACACTTATCATTGCTGTATTGTCTATGTTATTAGGTGTTGTCTTCGTTACTGGTGCAGGATATGTATTTGCTAGATTTAAATTTAAAGGTAAAAAAGCTGGATTGATGACAATTCTAGTGTTGCAAGTATTCCCTTCATTTATGGGATTAATTGCGATGTTTACTTTATTCCAAGTATTTGGATTATTAGGTAAGCCAACTTGGTTAACGGTACTTTATGTAGGTGGTAGTATACCTGGAAACATTTGGTTGATTAAAGGATATTTATCACAAATTCCTAAAGACTTAGATGAATCAGCTATGCTTGATGGAGCTACTAAAACGCAGATATTCTTTAAGATTATCTTGCCATTGTCAGTTCCAATTCTATCATTTGTTGCGGTAATTTTATTTATGGCTCCATGGATGGATTATATGTTACCTAAGTATTTACTGGATGTACAATTAGCAGGAACTACTGATCCTGATGCGGTTTCAAAACAATGGACAATTGCGGTTGGGTTATTTTCAATGATTCAAAACCCTCAAACCTCAAGTTATACAATGTTTGCTTCAGGTGCTTTAATTGTGGCTGTACCAATTACAATTCTTTATATGATATTCCAAAGATATCTAATTGAAGGTATTGCGGCTGGGGCTACAAAAGGTTAAAATATACAATAATTATTTAAGAACGAGCTTCGGCTCGTTCTTTTGCATTTTAGGGTAGAAAATACAATAAATATGTTATAATTTTTATAGGAGTTGATGTTATGTATCCTTATTTATTGCCTGACGTTTTCGGATATAATTTACCTATGTATGACATTATGATTATGATAGGTTTATTTGTTATGTTGGCGTATGTAGCTAGAAGATTAGAGAAAAAAGATGGTTATACTAGAAAACAAACCAATAAACTATTATTATTTTTGGTTCTAAGTCTAGGAATAACCCTGTTATCATCATATATTGTTGATGGTGTTTTTCATTTTATTGGAAACTTCCGTGAAATGACTGATTCAGGATTGACATTTATTGAAATAATTAAAGAATCGTTTGGTTCTGTTACTTTTATTGGTGGTTTAATCGGAGGATTGGCTGCTTTAATATTGTTTATTAAATATGGATATAAAGAAAGCAACAAAGATTTAAGAAAAATCCTTAATACAATTATTACTGGGGTAGTTATAGCCCACGCTATTGGTAGAATTGGATGTTTCTTAGCTGGTTGTTGTTATGGAATACCAACAGAATCATTCCTTGGGGTAAACTTCCCACACGGACATTCTGGCGATGTATCAGTATATCCAACTCAACTATTTGAATCAATTTTCTTATTTATATTATTTATTCTTTTAAATAAAGTAAAATCATTTAAGAATATGGAAGTTGAAGTCTATCTAATTGGTTATGGAACGTTTAGAATTCTTAATGAACTCTTAAGAGGTGATGATCGTGGTTCTATATTTGGTTTTATTACTACCCAATATAATACCTATCCATCTCCATCACAGTATTTAAGTCTAATTATGGTTGGATTAGGAGTATATTTATTACTTAAGAGAAAAAAAACAAATCAATTAAAAAGTGGATAGGGTGATTATATGTATGCAGTAGTAACAGGCGCTAGCTCGGGGTTAGGTAAAGAATTAGCTTTCCTATTAGCAAAAGAAGGATATAGCTTAGTTTTAGTAGCTAGAAGAGAAGACAAATTAAAAGAAGTAAAAATAGCATTAACTAAATATGATATAGATGTAAAGATAGAAGTATTAGATTTATCTGTTCAAGCTAATTGTTTTGAACTTTTTAATCGAATTAAGAAGCTGGATGTAGATCTACTAATTAATAATGCTGGCTTTGGCTATCTTGGATTGTTTTCAGAAACAGATTTAGACAAAGAATTAAGTATGCTGGATTTAAATATCAAAGCTGTACAAATTCTTACTAAACTATATATAAAGAATTATGATAAGGGCAATGTAGTTAATATAGGGTCTTCGGCTGGTTTTTTACCAATGCCAAGACACTCTACATATTCGGCATCAAAAGCCTATGTAAACCGTTTTTCTAGAGCTATTAACTATGAGTTGAAAAAACAAAAGAAAAATGTTAGAGTATTAGTTGTGACTCCTGGACCGGTAAATACTGAGTTCAATGAAGTGGCTAATGCTGCAATTAATCATGGCATAAGTGCGAACAAGTGTGCGAGAGAAATAATCAAGGGTATTAAAAAAAGAAAATCATTAATTATTCCTGGATTCTCAATTAAATTACTATACTTTTTTGTTAGATTTATTCCTAACAGAATATTATCAAAAATGGCATTTAGAATCCAAAATAATAAATAATAAAAAAAATTGTATATAACCCTAGCGAGTAAATTACTCGCGAAAAGCACGTGGAGGCACTGATGAATAAAGTTCTAGATTTCTTAAAATCAAACAGTTTAATGAAGGAAATTACGCACTCAATTAAGAAAAATAATGAGGTGTATATAAACAATACCAACGAGGATAATGCCTTGTTGTTAACTATGGAATACTTTCATCAAAACAATGAAACGATATTTTTAGTAACTCCCAATCTATATAAAGCTCAATTGATATATGATAAATTATGTCAAGTTTTAGAATCAGAAAAAGTGTGCTTTTTTCCACAGGATGAGTTTATTACCAATGAGTTATTGGTATCTTCAATTGAATTTAGAATAGAGCGTATAAACACAATCAAAAAGATAATTACTGATCCAAAAAGAATTGTTGTTATTAACTTATTTGGGATTCTAAAACCAGAACTACCATTACAAAAATGGTTAGACTCAATAATAAAGTTGGCTAAGAACAAAGAGTATTCTTTAAAACATCTAGCTGATAAACTTATCGATTATGGATACAAAAAAGAATATACAGTTGAAAAAATAGGTGATTTCTCAATTCGAGGTGGAATAGTTGATATATTTCCTCTAGGAGCGAAGAATCCTTTCAGGTTAGACTTTTTTGGAGACACTCTAGATGTTATAAAGGAATTTGATATTGATTCTCAGAGGTCAATTAAGGAAGTAAAGAATATTGAACTATTACCAATGGTTGAATTCTTCTATTCAGATGATGATTTCAATTATTTGGAGAATCTAATTGAGGATAAGATATCCAAAATAGATTTAAAAAAGGAAACTATAGACTTAGTAAAAAAGGATTTAGAAAACTTAAAAAATCATGATGAACTAGACAGACTGATTAGGTATCTACCCTTCCTAACTAAAGAACATTTTACCATTTTAGACTACAGTAAAAACTCAAACATGTTTCTCATAGATTTCCATAGAATCAAAGAACAAAACAAGATACTAATTGAAGAAATAAAAGACTGGTATTTGTCAGCTTCAGATTATCCTAAATTAGAATTCAGTATGCTTTATGATTTTAATGAATTGCTTAGACATAAATCAGTGATCATCGATTACCTTGATTATCAATATAAGAAAGACTTTCCAATTCAATACTCTGTCTTTGGTAAGGAAGCTTTAACCTATAGTGACAACCTGGAGTTTCTGTATAGGGAATTGGCTAAAAATAGGGATGTATTAACACAAGTAATTGCATTTAAGAGCGCACAATCTAGGAAGAAGTTTGCTAGTATTTTGAAAAGCAAGTCAATTGAACACACAATACTTAAGACAAGAGAACACCTATGTAGCAACACCATTAACCTAATTGTTAGTGACCATGTTTTTGACTTTTATTCGGATAGTTTTGAAATCAACCTAATTACCGAAGAAGCATTAACGAAGAAACATATATCTAGAAAAAGAGGCGATTATGTTTCAGTTTATAAAAAATCAAACCGCCTTAATAGCATCAATGATCTTAAAAAAGGCGACTACGTTGTTCACTATGATTATGGTATAGGAAAGTTTCTAGAAATTAAAACAATGAAGTTTGGAAACGCAGTTAATGATTACATTCATATTGAATATCGTGGTGGTGATAAACTATATGTATCACTAGATGCAATAGATCAGATTCATAAGTATTCTGGAAATGAAGGGTTCTCTCCTAGACTATCAAAACTTGGAGGTAATGATTGGTCTAAAACAAAAAAAAGAGTTAGGGATCAAGTAAAAGAAATAGCGGACCAATTAATAAAACTATATGCGAGTAGAGAAAATGCGTCTGGATTTGCATTTCAGGAGTTTTCTCAGCTAGAACAAGAGCTTAAAGACAGTTTCCCATATCGTGAGACAATTGATCAAATAAAAACAATCAACGATGTCTTCAGTGATATGGCTAAAAAGACTCCTATGGATAGATTAATTTGTGGTGATGTTGGTTTCGGCAAAACCGAAATAGCTTTAAGAGCGGCTTTTAAGGCAGTATTAAACGGAAAACAAGTGGCCTATCTAGCGCCAACTACAGTTTTATCAAAACAACATTACACAACATTCAAGAATAGACTGGAAGAATATGGAGTAAATGTAGCTTTGCTGAATCGTTTCATTACTAAGAAAAACCAAAGAGAGACGCTCCAAAATCTTAAAGAAGGTTTAATAGATATTCTCATTGGAACCCATAGAATTCTTAGCAAAGATATCGAATATAAAGATTTAGGATTATTAGTTATCGATGAAGAACAAAGATTTGGAGTTTTACACAAAGAGATAATTAAGGAAATCAAAGTTGATATTGATGTCTTATCTTTGTCGGCTACACCAATACCTAGAACTCTTCATATGGCTATAATGGGCGTTAAAAATATGTCTCTACTAGAGACTGCACCAGAAAACAGGTATCCCATTCAAACTTATGTATTAGAAAGAAACGAGATAATTATCAAAGATTCAATTGAGAGAGAACTGGCAAGGAATGGTCAAGTCTTCTATTTGTACAATAGAGTAGAAGATATAGATTTTATAGCTGACAAGCTTCAAAAGTTAATACCTGAAGCAACAATAGATGTGGCCCATGGCAAGATGCGTAAGAACGACCTTGAAAAGGTGATAGACAACTTCATCAACCAAGAGGTAGATGTATTAGTCTCTACCACCATAATTGAGACCGGAATTGATATACCAAACGCTAACACACTAATAGTCCACGATGCTGATATGCTGGGCTTATCCCAGTTATATCAGATACGAGGAAGAGTAGGGCGAAGTGATAAAATTGCTTACTCATACTTGATGTATAAAAAGAACAAAATTTTAACCGAAGAAGCAGAAAAAAGATTACAGGTAATTAAAGAGTTTACAGAGCTTGGATCTGGGTTCAAGATTGCGATTAGAGATTTGTCTATCAGAGGAGCTGGTGATGTGTTGGGTCGTGAACAGTCTGGATTTATGGATTCTGTTGGTATTGACATGTACATGAAAATCCTTGAAGAAGAAATTTCTAATGTAAATGGAGAGCCTAAAATCAAAAAATCGAAACGAGGCGTTAAAGCCCATGTTTCTAGGTTTATCGACAATAAGTACATCGAAGACGACTACATCAAAATTGAGATGCATAAGAAAATAAAGAAAATAAAATCAATTGATGAAGCATTCGATTTGTTAAGTGAATTGACCGATAGATTTGGGAAATACGATCAACAATTGGAAATATACATATATGAGAAACTATTTGAGTTCTTGACAAGAGAAATGCAGGTTGAGAAGATTATTGAGAACAAAACAAACATTAGTTTAGTACTTTCTTTAGATGGAACCAAAGCATTAGCTGGTGATGATTTATTTAAAACCGGAATTGAGATATCAAAATATATTAGGTTTGCGTATAAACGTGAAAGAATATACATAATACTTGATACAATTAAACTTGATAGACATTGGTTATATACAATGGTTGATTTCTTACATAAAATAGTAAAAAAATAAGATTTTAAATACCTAAAAAAGAATAACACCGCTTAAATTTAATTTAGCGGTGTTTTTGTTGTTTTGGGTATAATTACCTATACAAGAAAAAAAGTTAAAAATAAGGGAGATTTTACGCGATATATATTGTATTTTTTGTTTATATATAATATAATATATATATAGTAATACTATAAGGGGAAATTATGAAAAAGGTAGTCATTAAAACAGAATATATTACACTAGGACAATTACTTAAATTTGCGAGTATAATCGGCTCTGGTGGTGAAGTAAAATTTTTTTTACAAAACACTGATATATTCTTAAATAGTGAATTAGAAAACAGAAGAGGAAAAAAGATATATCCTGGAGATCAAGTTAGAGTTGGATTTCAAACATATCTTATCGAATCTGATGAAACTTAATGATTTATCGCTTTATAATTTTCGGAATTATAACAAACAAGAAGTTGTTTTTGGTAAAGGGGTTAATTTCTTCGTGGGTGATAATGGAAGTGGAAAAACCAATTTACTAGAAGCAATATATTTTTTGTCTTTAGCAAAATCGTATAAAACTAATGAAACTAATTTAATTCGATATAATCATGAGTTCACAAGAATTAATGCCAATGCATTTGCTAGAGGTAAAAAGTTACAATTAAAAGTAATAATTTCTGAAAAAGGCAAAAGAGCGCTAATCAATAGTCAAGAGGTAAAAAAACTCAGCAATTACATAGGTACAATAAACATTCTATCTTTTCTACCTGAGGATTTATTAATTATTAAAGGCTCACCAAAAGACCGAAGGTACTTTATAGATATTGTTTATGGACAAATTGATAAACAATATTTATTTGAGTTATCAAATTATAAAATTTTATTGAAACAAAGAAATGAATTACTAAAGAAATTATCTGAATCTGAGAACCCAGATTTAACATTGCTGGATATTCTAACAGAACAATTATCAGTTTCAGCTAAAACCATCGTTAATTTTAGAAAAGTGTTTATTGACAAGATAAACGAATCATTGAAAAATATGTATCGCTTTCTGTCTGATAAACAATCAGACTTTGTATTTAAATATAACCCTTCAGTAGAAGGTGATATTGAATCTAAAATAAAATCGAAATATAAAAATGACTTATATTTAAAAACAACTAATCTTGGACCGCATAGAGATGACTATGATTTTCTTATTGATAAGAATCAAGCTAAGGACAATGCATCTCAAGGTGAACAAAGAATTATGGTGTTAGCAATAATATTAGCAATAAGTGATATTATCTTTGCTAAAAACCAAGAAAGACCAATATTTTTATTAGATGATGTTTTTAGCGAATTAGATTCTAAGAGACAAAACAAATTAATTAGATATTTGATGAAACTAGAAACTCAAGCAATTATAACAACAACACATCTAGATAATATTGAAAAATCAATATTGAAAGATTCAAAAATATTTAGAGTCCAAAACAACACAATTAGGGAGGATTATTGAAATGGATGATTATAACAAGTATGATGCCAGTAATATACAGATACTAGAGGGGTTAGAGGCGGTAAAAAAACGTCCTGGTATGTATATTGGGACTACAGCTTCAAGAGGATTACACCATTTAGTATGGGAAATAGTAGATAACTCAGTTGATGAAGCGTTAGCTGGATTTTGTGATACTATCAAAGTGGAAATTCTACCTGGTAATGTTATTAGAGTAACTGATAATGGTAGGGGGATACCAGTTGATATCCATCCTAAAACTTTAAGACCTTCAGTAGAAACAGTATATACAACTTTACATGCTGGTGGTAAGTTTGACCATAAATCATATAAAGTATCCGGAGGATTACACGGAGTAGGTGCTTCAGTAGTTAATGCATTAAGTACTTATATGACTGTAGAAATTCATAAAGACGGAAAAAAATATATGATTGAATTCGAACATGGATTTCTAGATAAAGAACTAAAGTTATTAGGTGATACGGATGTATCGGGAACAACCGTTACTTTTTTACCTGATCCAGAGATTTTTAAGGAAACTCAACATTTCGAATTTGAAATTCTGAGAATCAGAATTCAACAATTAGCATTTCTAAATAAAGGAATTCAATTTTCTATTAGCGATAGTAGATCTGAAAATCTATATATTGAAAAGAATTACCGTTACGAAGGTGGGGTTAAAGAGTATGTAGAGTTCCTAAACGAAGGAAAAGATGTTCTTCACCATGACGTAGCGTATTTTGAAGGTGTTTCAGATGATATTTTGGTTGAAATAGCTATGCAATACAATAATGGATACGCACAAAGCATCTATCCATTCACAAATAACATTACCAACGGCGAAGGTGGAACCCATGAAGAAGGTTTCAAAAGAACTTTAACAACTATTCTTAATAATTATGGAAAATCAAATAACTTATTTAAAAAAGATGAATCACTTTCAGGCGATGATACTAGAGAAGGTTTAGTAGCTATAGTATCAATCAAACATCCTGACCCTCAATTCGAGGGACAAACTAAATCAAAACTAGGAAATAGCGACGCAAGAACTGCAGTTTCTCAGATTATGAAAAAGGGATTAGACAGATTTTTATTAGAAACGCCTAATGCAGCTAAGATTATCATAGAAAAAGCCATGATGGCCCAAAGAGCACGACTAGCGGCTAAAAAAGCAAGGGAAGCTACTAGAAGAAAGTCACCTTTAGATGCTCTAGGTTTTGCATCTAAGCTTGCTGACTGTAGATCTAAGGATGCAACCAAATCAGAAATATACATTGTGGAAGGGGATTCTGCCGGCGGTTCAGCCAAACAGGGTAGAAATTCAGAGTTCCAAGCAATATTACCATTAAGAGGTAAAGTATTGAATGTAGAAAAATCTAGATTAGATAAAGCTTTACAAAATAAAGAAATATTATCAATGATTCAAGCGTTCGGCTGTGGTATTGGTGAAGAATTTGATATTGAAAAAGCTAGATATCATAAAATCATAATTATGACCGATGCCGATGTTGATGGGGCACACATTAGAACGTTATTACTTACTTTCTTCTTTAGGTATTTAAGAAATCTAATCGAAAAAGGTTACGTTTATATAGCTCAACCACCATTATTCAAGGTTCAATCAGGAAAAACAATAAAATATGCTTATGTTGAAGAAGAATTAGAACCGATTTTGGCTGAATTTAAATCAAAACCAACAATTCAAAGATACAAAGGGCTAGGGGAAATGAACCCCGAACAACTTTGGGATACAACAATGGACCCAGATTCAAGAACGTTATTAAAAGTTTCTTTAGAAGACGCATTAGAAGCAGATAGAGTATTCTATATGCTAATGGGTGATGATGTAGCAAGCAGAAGAGAATTTATTCAAACTAATGCTGAATACGTTAAGAATTTAGACGTGTAGGAGGAAATTATGGAAGATAATAATATTATTGACGACAACAATATTGAAGAAGAAAAAAATTCTGATAGAATTGTCGAAATAAACATTACTAATGAAATGAAGAGCTCTTTTCTTTCTTACGCAATGAGTGTAATAGTTGCTAGAGCTTTACCAGATGTGAGAGACGGGTTAAAACCAGTACACAGAAGAATTCTTTATGGCATGGAAGAACTTGGAGTATTTCCAGATAAATCATTTAAAAAATCAGCACGTATCGTTGGGGACGTTATGGGTAAATATCATCCTCATGGAGACGCAGCTATCTATGATTCAATGGTTAGAATGGCTCAAAACTTCAGTTTTCGCTATCCATTAGTTAATGGTCATGGTAACTTTGGTTCTATCGATGGTGACCCAGCGGCGGCATCACGTTATACCGAAGCTAAAATGAGTAAAATTACAATGGAAATTATAAAAGATCTTAAGAAAAACACCGTAGATTTTGTTGATAACTATGATGGTTCGGAAACTGAGCCAAAAGTTTTACCAACAAGAATACCTAACTTACTACTTAATGGAGCTACTGGTATTGCAGTAGGTATGACAACCAATATTCCACCACATAACTTAAACGAAGTTATTGATGGGTATATTGCATATATTCACAATAAAGATATTACTTTAGAAGAAATGATGCAACACATTAAAGGCCCAGATTTTCCTACAGGAGGCGTAATTCTAGGCCAATCAGGGATAGTTCAAGCCTATGCAACAGGTAGAGGTATTATCCGTGTTAAAGCTAAAACAGATATTAAAGAAATGGCTAATGGTAAAAAACAAATTATCATCAGAGAAATACCATACCAAGTAAACAAAACTAACCTAATAGATAAAATCGCAGAATTAGCTAAAGACAAAAAAATCGAAGGAATTACCGATTTAAGAGATGAATCAAGTCTTAAAAACGGTATGAGAGTTATTTTAGAACTTAGAAAAGATGTTAATCCAGAAGTTTTATTGAATAATTTATACAAAAACTCGCAATTACAAGTATCTTTTGGGGCAAATATGTTAGCTTTAGTTAATGAAAGACCAGAAGTTTTAAGTTTAATAGATATTATTGGTCACTATTATAATCATCAAGTGGAAATACTAATTAGAAAAACTAATTATGATCTAGAAAAAGCTAATCAAAGGTTACATTTGTTAGAAGGATTTATCATTGCGCTAGAAAATATTGATGAAGTTATAAAAATAATTAGAGCATCCTATGATGATACCGAAGCTAAAATAATTGAAGCGTTTAATTTAAGCACTGTTCAAGCAAAAGCGATTCTTTCAATGCAACTAAGAAGATTATCTGGACTTGAAAGAGACAAAATAAATAAAGAAGTAAGTGAATTACACAGTCAAATAGACGATTTAAAGAATACACTTGCTAGTCCTGAAAAACAAAATAATATATTAATTGATGAAGCAAATGAAATGAAGGACAAATATGGTGATGAAAGAAGATCAGAAATCGACATATATGGAGATTATGATATCGAAGACGAAGATTTAATCCCAGTTGAAGATGTAATCATCGCAGTAACAACCAATGGCTACGTTAAGAGAATGAATGTTGATGTATATCGAGCTCAAAATCGTGGAGGACGCGGTAAAACCGGAATGAACCTTAACGAAGACGACATAATTGATTCAATTATCTTCACTCAAACCCATGATTATCTATTATTCTTTACCACATTAGGTAGAGTTTATAAGATGAAGGGATATAAAGTTCCAAATTATGGCAGAAACTCTAAAGGATTACCAATTGTTAATCTGCTTAACCTTGTTGAAGGTGAAGAATTAGCAGCTGTTATGACTCTTAAGGACTTTGATGAAGGGTACATGTTCTTCACTACAGCAAAAGGCGTAGTTAAAAGAACAAAAGTAGCTGATTTCCAAAATATTAGAGTAAACGGTATTAAGGCTATCACTTTAAGAGAAGGTGATTTGCTACATTCAGTTAAATTAACCGATGGAACTAGAGATATAATTATTGGGGCTTCAAACGGAAAAGCAATTCGCTTTAAAGAAACCGATGTCCGCAGTATGGGTAGAACAGCTAGTGGAGTTAGAGGAATTGATCTTAAAGATCAGGAATCAGTAATTGGAGTTACCTCAGTTACTGAAGATAGAAATCAAATTCTTGCTATAACCAAACTAGGATATGGTAAAAGAACAGAAGTTGATGAATATAGATGTCAAAACCGTGGTGGTAAAGGTGTAAAAACCATTAACATTACAGAAAAAAATGGTAATCTAGCTAAATTGATTAGTGTTGTAGGTGATGAAGACTTATTAGTTGTATCTGATAAAGGAATTATAATCAGAACACCTATAAATCAAATATCAATCACTAAGAGAGCTACACAAGGCGTTAAGATTATTAACTTAGTTGAAGAACACACGGTTTCAACAATTGCTTTAATTGATGTTACTGAAGAAGAATTACCTACAGAAGAAGTTGAAACAATAAAAACTACTGTTTCTGAACCAGTTGAAGAAAAAACAGAAGAAGAAAAAGCAGTTGAAGATGTACTAAACGATAGTTTCTAAAACAAAATAAAAGAAAGGGGCTGTAAAGAAATAGCCCAAAGATAAAAAGTTTATAAAAACAAAAACCA
>CAZHSG010000013.1:0-40040 GCA_964535005.1 uncultured Candidatus Izemoplasmatales bacterium | reverse complement strand
CTGGTTTTTGTTTTTATAAACTTTTCTTACTTAGACTGTTTTTTTACAGCCCCATCATTCCAATTACAAAAAGTAGTGGGTTTTTATAAGTTTTTACACTTTAAAAACTCCTAGCTTTCAAGAGTCTTGCTTTAAGTTTTTTCATACTTCTCACACCCTTATGATAATTATTATAGAGATGATAAGCTAAAAAAACAACAACATAGGCCGAATAGGTACTAAAAAACTAGTGAAATCGGTGTATTATCCGTTTTCACTAGCTATTTTTTCTTTTTTATATAGAATCAATACTACTACCAATATACCAAATCCTATTAGGAATGCTATAGCGCTTGAATCAAATAACCATAATGGCTTATATTCATATAATATACCACCTACTAAAGGCCCTATAACCATTCCAATTGATAAGAATGATTGCCTAATTCCCATAATTTTACCAAACTCACCTTCTTTAGCATGTGAAGAAATATAATTCTGTTCTAAAGGTGTGAAGACTGCTTTTGTAATAATATATATCATATAAAAAGTATAAACAGTTAATAAAAATGTTGAAGATCTAAAAGTATAAAATACTATTATCGAGGCTAAAACTTGAATTCCAATCATTAAGCCAATTTGTTTTCTAATTCTTGCGAATAGTGGAACTAAGAATATACTCGTGACCAATGACACCAATCCAGTCACCATTTTAAAAGTTCCTAACTCCAAGGTGTCAAAATTCAAATCGTTGAAGTACACATCAATGAACTTATTCAGATTTATAGCTCCCATCGTAATAAATGCTAAAGCTATTAAGAATAGTACTAACTTGAAATCAATCTGCTTAATGAATTTAAAGCTTTCAAATGCATTTGTTTTCTTATTGGTTGGCATTGCACATTTCCTGTCTTTAAACAGTAACATAACTAAGCCAATATATAATATATTTAATACAGCTTGTATTAAAAATATTTCTTTGTTATTTGTTATATTGAATAAATCTCTCATAAATAAATTTGTAGATAAGAATCCACCTAAATAATACCCAAGTGAAGCTCCTAACGTAACTGCCGCTCCTACATAAGCTAGAAATCTTGTGCGGTCCTTTTTATCGGTTATTTCAATTAAATGGCTAGTAAATAAAGTTATTGAACTTACAACACCTAATCCACTTAATATTCTAAAGAATACCATTACATACTGATTACCAGAATAACCAAATCCAAATTGTCCTACACTGTACATCAATAACCCAATCACAATATATAGTTTCTTCTTACCTTTATCCCCTAACGATCCCCATATCGGGCCACCAATCATTAACCCTAAACTCATAGTCGCAAAGAATACACCAAACATATAGTCTTGTATTCCTAGGCTCCTAACAAATTCAGGAGTTACTGGATGTCCGAGATTATGAATAATATTCTGGATAAGAAAAAACATTACTATTAAATATCTTTCTTTTTTCATAATTTCACCTTTAATAATTCCACATAGATTATAACACTTATAAAGCGATTGCTATATTGATATGCATATTTTAGAACTCTGATAAATATACTATCTCCTTGAAATTAATAAAAGGCGATATTAATCGCCTTTTAATTTTCTGATGGCGGAGCAAGAGAGATTTGAACTCTCGCGCCGGTTGCCCGACCTACACCCTTAGCAGGGGCGCCTCTTCAGCCGCTTGAGTATTGCTCCAATAATAACAGTCAGCCATATTATTTTACTTTAATTTAGGCTAACTGTCAACTATTATTTAATTAATATAAGTTTCTTTTTCTTCTACTTCATCCTTTATAGGTTGTGGCAATTCTTTTTCTACAATTGGCTTGGCTTCAGCTTGTTTTTCAGCTTGTTTTTTAGCGTTTAATGCTTTTGATTTTTCACGATATTTCTTATAGCCACCAAATCCATCATATCCTAGATAACCACCGCCACCAACAGCGATAAATAAAATCATCCATCCTAAAGCAGGGATAATTTCTTCGCCTAAAATAGATAATGTTAAAATTACTGGTCCTAGTGCAATACATATTAGATGGAACCAAAATTTAATCGGTTCTGATTTTTCTTCAAAGTAGAAAAGCGATACAAAGTATATAATACCTCTAGCTAAGAAAAAGAACGTCAACATGTATCCATATAAACCAACCCAGATGCTACCAGCTACATCTAATTTTCCTGAAAACACAACAAATATCATTAATCCACCAAGAAGGGTATCAAAGATAATTTCTATCAAATTAATTGTTCTAAGCACTTCTTTTTTAAGAGTTTTCATTAAAGGAACAACTCTAAATAAAGAGAACATTACAATAGCTATACCAGTAGTTGCATAAACTATTTTCTCATCATATATCTTCATTAATACCCCAGCAGCTATTAAAATCGCAGCTAAAATCCATTTAATAAGCCAACCGTAACCAAATTTTGCTTTTGCCATATTAAAAACCTCCTTAATTATTGTTTTAATATATCTATATTATATTACATTCATATAGAAAAAAGTAGTGTACTATATAACTTTATAAATTGAATTTCCTTTTAGCTAACAAAATCAGGTTTTTTTAAAGGGTCAACCATTGTTAATTGTAATCTTTTTCTTTGAATATCTACAGATATAACCCAAACTTTAACAATGTTGCCAACACTTACCATTTCTAGTGGATGTTTGATAAATTGATTACTCATTTTAGATATATGAACTAACCCTGCTTCTTTGATTCCTACATCAATGAAAGCTCCAAAGTCAACTACGTTTCTTACAGTACCTTGTAATTCCATATCTGGTTTTAAATCTTCTAAGCTTAGTAACTCACTTTTTAAAAGCGGTTGTGGAAACTCATCTCTAAGGTCTCTTGTAGGAGCTACAAATGAATCTAAAATATCTTCTATAACAATTATGTTTTGTTTTAAGTCTCTAACTAATCTATCTACATTACAGTTGTTTATAATTAGTTTGCATTTGGGAGTTCCGATGTCATCTGCGTTTAAATGTAGATATTTTAGGACATCTTTAGCTAAATCATAGCTTTCTGGATGAATTGGTGTTTTATCCAAAGGATTTTCAGAATTGAATATTCTTAGGAATCCTACAGATTGCTCAAATGATTTAGGTCCCATTTTAGCAACTTTTTTTATGTTTTTTCTATTCTTGAATGGTCCATTTTCTTCTCTATAAATCACGATGTTCTTAGCTAATTTAGCTGACAATCCTGAAATGTATTTTAATAAAGAGTAAGAAGCGGTATTTACATTCACTCCAATTTGGTTAACAGCGGTTGAAACCACAAAATCTAATGAATCTGACAGTTTTGCTTGCGTAACGTCATGTTGATATTGACCTACACCAATTGATTTAGGATCAATCTTAACTAACTCACTCAAAGGATCTTGCATACGTCTAGCAATACTAACAGCCGAACGTTCTTCTACTTGAAAATCAGGGAATTCTTCTCTAGCTAAATCTGAAGCCGAATAAACTGATGCTCCTGCTTCACTAACAATTACATATTTAGCTGTTAATTTTTGTTCTTTGATAATACCTACGATAAAAGCTTCGGTTTCTCTTGAAGCTGTACCATTACCAATTGCGATAATATCAATATCATATTTCTTTACTATATTTGTAATCAATCTTCTAGCATCAGTTAATTTTTTAAAATCTGGTCTTCCGCCCCTGTAAGCTTCATGAGGGTAGATAACCCCTTTGGCCATATATTTACCAAAATTATCTATGACAGCTAATTTACATCCTGTTCTAAAAGCAGGGTCTACTCCGAGAACCATTTTTCCCTTTAATGGCGGTTGTAATAACAGTGCTCTTAAATTCTCTGAGAATATGTGAATTGCTTGATTTTCAGCTCTATCAGTAAAATCAGATCTGATTTCTCTTTCAATAGATCCGCTAATTAATCTTTTATACGCATCTTTATAAGCATCTTGAATCAACGGAATAACTATTGAATCAAAGTCACTAATTATTTGTCTGTCTAGATAACTAAGAATTTCATCTACAGATACACTAATTTTTACTGTAATTATTTTTTCTTTCTCAGCTCTGTTAATAGCTAGTATTCTATATAGCTTAATACGCTTAAGCGCTTCTTCATAATCATAAAAGTTTTGATAAGTATTCAATTCATCTACAGCTTTTTTCTTAATCTTAGTTACAATTAAGGCATTATTATTTGTGTAGTCTCTTATCCATTTACGGTAGTTAGCGTTATCTGATATCGTTTCAGCTATGATATGTTTTGCGCCTTCGAAAGCTTCTTCAATGCTTTTAACTTCTTCTGTAATATATGGTTCAGCTAAAGCATTTAAATCAGTAACATCTGGAAACATTAATATTATATTCGCTAATGGTTCCAACCCTTTTTTAATTGCTTCTGTAGCTTTAGTTTTTTTCTTTTCTTTAAATGGTCTATAAATGTCTTCTATATCTACTAACTTATTACATTTTGTAATTTCAGCTTTCAATTCCTCGGTTAACATACCTTTTTCATCTATCAATCTAGTAATATCTTCTTTTCTTTTATCAAGACTTTTACCATACTCAAATTCTTTTTCTACTGCCCTAATTTGTTCTTCATCTAAAGAACCTGTTTGTTCTTTACGATACCTAGCAATAAATGGTACGGTATTACCTTCACCAAGCATAGCTAAAACAACTTCAACTTGTTTAACTTTAATTCCTTGATTTTTAGCCACTTGCTTTATTAAATTTGCATTAACATATTCCATAAATTTCACCAATCCTATCTAGTATATTTTACCATAAAATAGACGTTTTTACAAAAAAGAATTCTGTGTTTTGTATGAAGTTACAGATATCTTTATACATCCATTTTTTAGTTATTACAGTTATTACAGTTATGATTTATTAAGTATTCAATTCATTTAAAAAAACCTCTACGTTATCGTAAAGGTTTTTAAAGTGATTTAATAACTAATTATTCGTTAAATCCTTCGTATGTTCCAGCTTCAATACTGTCAATTGCTTCAACAACATCACTTGATCCCAAAAATACTTCAGAAAATTCGCCATCAATTACAACAAGTAATAATGGTGTTCCGTATTTTGTAGACTCTACACCTATTGTAGTCAAATAGTCTTCAAGTTCAGCATCTGTGTCAGTCATTTGATCAGCATTAGCGATAAAGAACATTTCGCTATCTTTATTTAGTCTGTTACCATCTTTTAATACATCATTTTTAATGTTTACACAATTTGGACAATCGGTACTAAAGAAATATATTACATAGTCTTCTAAAGCTTCGTCGCCACCATTTGTATAATCAAAAATGTTTGCATACTCAGTAACTTGAGTGTATTCTGAATAATCTTTCCATTGTGTTGTTGAATCGTAAATGAATGCAACAATTACGAAAACAAATACTGCTACGATTATTCCGATGATAATTTTTAATAAAACTGTTTCTGAATTTTGTTTTTTAAATCCTTTTTTATAAGTTGCCATATTCTCACCTCAGCATTATATATTTTACTTAATTTTAACCTTTTTTGCAAGATAATTTTTTATCTTCCACAAAACTACACATTTTCTATTACACAAAGTCCCACACAATTATCTTGTTCATGAGACAAACTAATGAAAATTTTAATGTCATCATATATTGGTTTTTTAATATATGGCATTCCAGTTTCATCGTTTAAAATAGCGATTTCTCTCATTCCAATTTTGTATTTTGTATGTCCAATAGCTTTAATAATAGCTTCTTTAACAGAAAATCTTCCTGCCAAGTATTCTATTTTTTTTGATTCTAATTTTAAATTATTAAATACATCTAATTCTTCACTGCTTAGAACTCTTTTTGAGTGTTCTAATTTTATTCTTGATATTTTTAGGATATCAGTCCCAATACCGATAATCATTTTACTACCTCTTCAATTAAAACTCGGTTAGCTAAGTCTTTGATTGCTCTAAATCTATGATTAAGAGCTGACTTTGATATTCGCTTTTCGTAATATTCTAAAGATGCATAACTTAACTCCAACAATGTTGATTCAGGATATTTTCTTCTTAAAAATATTGCTTCGCTCATACTCTTGCTTAAGTTATTCTTATATCTTCTCTCCACAATTTCAATATATTCCAATTGCTTTATCGCAGCTAACATCGCCTTTTTTTCATTAGCTAAATCACAGTTCATCACTCGGTTAATTGAATTCTTGAAATCTCGCTTAATTCTTGAATCTTCAAAATCAAACAAAGAATTGCTAGCTCCAACTACCCTTAGAAAATCTGCGATTTTTTCAGCTTCCTTAATATAAGCAATATGACCTCTTTTATTTTTAGCTACTTTAGCATTTAAACTAAAATAATTTGCAATATCCTTTATAATATTCGCTTGTACAATTGAAAAAGCTTGAATTTCTAGATGATAGGCACTAGTTTCTGGAGAATTAATCGATCCAGTTGCTAGGAACGCTCCTCTTAGATATGCTTTCTTACAACACTCGTTTTCAATTAATCTAGCTTCGACATCTTGAAAGAATATCGCTGATTCATTAATTAAAGATAAATCACTTAATAAAAACTCAATTTTATTTGATATTTTCAAAATGAAAATATCATGTTTTCTTAATTTATTAGATTGTTTTTTGATTATTGTTAAATCAATATCATATAAAGATTTTAACAACATCATAAATCTTCTTACCACAGAGTTATTAGTCGTTTGGAAAACTAGGTTTAACCCCAAACTATTCTTCTCAATTGAACCACCTATATGTAATAAAGCAGATAACTCAGCTTTATTACAACAGTCCAATTGTTTTAAACTATGCAGTTCTGTTTTTATCTCCGTAGAAAATGACATATAATCACTCCTATTATTCTTTTTCTTCTATAACTTCTGCTGCTTCAGTAATCACCTTTTTATTTCCAAAATAACCAGGTACTGTTCCATATGTCTGACCTTTTCTTTTGATTCTAATATATGTAGATAATGCTATACCGCCTAAAATCATCAAGACAGAAGTAACTATAGCTGATTTCATAGTTATTCCAAATATATCAAATACAAGTGGATCGGTTCTCATGGTTTCAATAAAGATTCTTAATCCACCATACCAAATTAAGTAGAATGATAATAATTCACCAAAATAAATTCTTTTACTTCTTCTTAGGAATAACATAATAGCGAATCCAACTAAGTTAATACTTGATTCATAGAAGAAAGTTGGATGATAGAATCCAGTTAGTGGTTCTACTCCTATTGAGTGTAATCCTCTTTGAATATACATATTATTTACTATGAACTCAGGCAAATGTAATGTATTCTTCAGGAAACTAAATTGTTGTTCAAGCGATAGGTTCGCAACGTTGTTAGTGATTCCACCAACTATGCCACCATGTGCTTCTTGATTGAAGAAATTACCCCACCTACCAAATGCTTGAGCTAAAATAAATCCTATAGCTACAATATCAATAATTCTAAGTAAATCCATTTTTTTCCTTCTAGTATAGAAATATGCACAAATAATCGCCGTTGTAAACGCTCCATGAATCGCTAACCCCGCAAGACCGAAGTTAGAAAAATCTAAAGTTCCACTTGAGAACCCAATTATTCTTAACAGCGAAGGGAAAAATCCTCCATATACAAAGTTACCTAATTCAAATGCTACATACCAAAGTCTAGAACCTAGAATAGCTACTGGAACTATCCATAAGAATCCATCTATTAGGTCATCTCTTTTAATGCTTAATCTATCACATTCTTTTAGTCCTAAAAATAGCGAAACAACAATCCCTGTAATTATAAAGAAAGAATAGAATACAATCGACCTACCTCCAATTGTAATTACTCTGTTATCTAAAGTATAGATTGCTTCTACTTCTGTATCACGATCTATATCAGTATATTCACTATCGAATAATGACCAACGAGTAAAATCACAATTTTCTTTATTATCTGGTTCTGTTGGGGGTGTTATATCACAAACTTCTCCAACTATACACGTTACGGTTTTTAATACAGTTCCATCATAGTCTACGAAAGTAACATCATAGAAATCTGTAGCTGGTTCTGTATTTTCACCACAACTTACCAAAGTGAAAGTAAATACTGTTATCAGTATCAATAATATTCCTTTTAAATACTTATTCATTTTGTTCCTCAGTTCCTTTAAGTTGATTTTTTTTGATTTCTTCATTTAGCAACTTATTAAATTCATTAGCTGAATTATACCCTAATTGTTTTGATTTAAAATCATGTGCAGCAGCCTCTACTAGAGTAGCTATATTTCTAGCTTCTGTAATTGGGATTGATGACTTGGAAATAAATGAATCAAATACCTTATAAAAATCTTCTTTCGTTCCTAATCGATCAAATTCTGTAGTTCCATCCCATTTTTCTAATTCTACAATCAAAGAAATCTTTTTATTTTCACGGTAGGCTCTTACTCCAAATAGATAAACTACGTTAACTATTCCAACTCCACGAATTTCCAAATATTTTTTTAATACATCAGGCGCTTCCCCTATGATAACACCTTTTTCAAGTTGATATATTTCAACCATGTCATCTGCGACTAGAATATATCCTCTTCTAATCAATTCTAAGGCAACTTCTGACTTACCTAAACCACTTTTACCAGTTATTAAAACTCCAACACCATTAATATCCATTAATACACCGTGCATCGATGTTCTGTCAGCTAGCTTAGCTTGTAAAAACGCATGGAGCTCACTAAATAATGATGTGGTTGAATGTGAACTTTTTAATACTGGAATATTAAATTTATTCGCAAACTTAATAAAAAGTTCAGGAACAACAACATTAGTAGAAAAAATAAATGCTGGTGGGTCTTTTTCAAAAAGCAGCTTAACTCTAGCTGCTTTATCATTATCATCAAGCCAATGAAAAAAAGTACCTTCTTTAGAACCAATTACTTGAATTCTATCATGTTCATAAAAATCAAACATACCAGCTAATTCTAATCCTGGTTTTGATAAACTTGGATTAGCTACTTTTCTAGTAACACCTTTTTTCCCAGCTAAAATTTCTAGTTTTAACCCTTTAATTACTTCACTAATTGGAATACTTGCCAATACAATCACCTATTTCCTTTTAATTTTTTTTAAAGCGCTTCGATGATTTAATCTTATATACAAATTCTTAATCACAGCTCTAATAGCTTGGAATAAAACTACAAAAGCTACTGGATAAAGATAATTTACGAATGAAAATGTTTCTTCAAATAATACCAGATCCATAAAATAGAATATCAATATATTAAGGAATGTAAATATCAGACCCGATGTATATAAAACTACTCTAACTTGTTTAGTAAGTAAATACCTTCTATAAGTCTCCTCAAATCCGGTAAATATAACTACTAAATATATGATGAAGATATCATTTGTGATTATTGCGAACTCAAAAAGTTTTAATACAGCAAAAATAACGATGAAGTTAATTAAAAATGAGAAAACTATATTTATCCAAAAATTAGACGAATACGTAGCTGCTAGGTTAATCCGAACAACTGTATTCTTCGGCTTTTTAATTTGTTTTCTTTTTTCTTCTTCGTTTTGTTTTTTTACTTTATTTATTAATTTTTCTAACTCTTCAATTTCTTTTCTTATGTCTTTGTCTTTGTTATCCATATTAAATCCTGCCTAATAATTTCTATAAATATAATACCATAATTCATTTAAAAACACGAGTAAAAACATTGGAAGAACAAGTAGTTTAATCTACTTGTTCAAATTAAAAAACTTATTTAAATACTCGCCCGTATAACTATTTTTATTCAAAGCCACGCTTTCCGGTGTGCCACTAGCGATTAATTGACCGCCTCTGTCCCCACCTTCTGGGCCTAAATCAATAATATGGTCAGCTATTTTAATTACATCTAAGTTATGTTCGATGACAATAACGGTAGCTCCTTTATCAACAATATTTTGTAATACTGATACTAGTTTTTTCACATCATGAGGATGTAATCCTGTTGTTGGTTCATCTAGTATGTATATTGATTTATCTGTGATTCTTTTATATAACTCAGAAGATAGTTTCACTCTTTGAGCTTCACCGCCTGATAGAGTTATTGAAGATTGGCCTAATTTAATATAACCTAATCCAACTTCATTAATAGTATTTAAACGATTGTATATCTTTGGAATATTTTTAAAGAACTCTAAGGCTTCTTCAACTCTCATTTCTAATACATCAGCGATAGTTTTACCTCTGTATTTCACTTGAAGCGTTTCTTGATTATACCTTTTACCATGACACTCTTCACATTCTACATATAAGTTCGGCATAAAATGCATTTCAATTTTAATTACACCATCTCCAGAACAATGTTCACATCTACCACCTTTAACGTTAAATGAGAATCTACCTTTTTGATAACCTCTTAATTTAGCTTCTTTTGTTTTAGCGAAAAGGTTTCTGATTTCATCAAAAACTCCAGTATAAGTAGCTGGGTTTGATCTAGGCGTTCTACCAATTGGTGATTGGTTAATATCAATTATTTTATCAAACTCTTCATAATTTTTTATTGCTTTACATTTACCTGCAGTTACAGTTTTTCTTGAGATTTTATTAACTAGGTTTTTGTATAACACTTCATTAACAAGTGAGGATTTGCCTGAACCAGACACTCCTGTAACTACTGTAATACATCCGATTGGAAAGTCTACATCAATATTTTTAAGATTGTTTTCAAAAGCGCTTTTCACTTCTAAATAGCCTCTTTTATGTTCTCTTCTTGTTTCAGGGATTTCGATTCGTTCTTCACCGCGCAAATATTTGCCTGTAAGTGAATTATGGTCTTTAAGAATTTCTTCTGGAGTACCTACAAATACAATTTCTCCACCTTCAACGCCGGCACCTGGACCAATATCAACTATCAAATCACTTGAAGTGATCATTTCTGTATCATGTTCTACAACTATCATTGTATTTCCTAGATCTCTCATGCCTTTAAGAGTTTCTATAAGCCGATAGTTATCTCTTTGATGCAATCCAATTGATGGTTCATCTAAAACATAGAGTACACCTGTTAATCTAGAGCCAATTTGAGTAGCTAATCTAATTCTTTGAGATTCTCCACCAGATAGTGTGCCTGATGTTCTTGATAAAGATAGATAATCTAATCCAACATTAATCAAGAAATTAAGTCTTTCCTTTATCTCTTTGATAATTGGTTTCGCTATCTCGTAATCCTTATCAGATAACTTCATATTATCAATAAAATCTTTTAAATGAATAATGCTTAATTCGGTAAAATCATAAATATTTTTACCAGCAACGAATACTGATAAAGCTTCTTCATTTAATTTTTTACCATGACAAACACGACAAGGTGTATCCGTCATCATTTTTTCAATCCACTCTCTAATCGCTTTAGAAGTGGTCATGATATATCTTCTTTCTAAACTATTGATAACACCTTCAAATGGTTTCTTTGATTGATGAAACATATTCCCGGTTTTAGAAACATATTTAAAATGAACTTCTTCTTCAGAACCATACAAAAGGATATTTTTTTCCTTTTCAGTTAAATCTTTAAAAGGTGTAGATATATTAATGTTATGTGCTAAAGCGGTTTGTTCTAATTGTTGGTAATATATAGATTCTTGACCTGTATACTTACTAAACACTCCTTGATCAATTGACAATCCGTCGTCAAGTATCAAACGATTAACATCTATTTTACGGTTAAATCCTAATCCTGAGCAGGTTTTACATGCACCGTAAGGTGAGTTAAAAGAAAACAATCTAGGCTCTAATTCCGGCAATGTAAATCCACATAATGGACATGAGAAATGTTCAGAAAACAAAACTTCTTTTTCTTTAACAAATACTTTTACTAAGCCATTTCCTAGTTTAGCCGCCACTTCTAAAGAATCATAAATTCTCGATGTAATTGATTCCTTGACCACAACTCTATCAATCACGACGTCAATATCATAACGTTTGTTTTTAGTTAATTTGATTTCTTGGTCTAATTCAAATTCCTCTTGATTAATCTTAACTCTTGTATAGCCATCTTTTCTTAAAGAAGCAATGGTTTTTTCATGGGTGCCTTTTTTGCCTCTAACTACTGGAGATAGAATAATTAATCTTTCTCCATTATATTCAAGAACCTTGTTAGTCATTTCTGTAATTGTTTGAGATTTAATTTCAGTTCCATGTGTAGGGCAAATTGGTTTACCTATTCTTGCATACATTAATCTTACATAATCATAGATTTCAGTAATAGTTCCTACAGTTGATCTCGGATTATGACTTGTTGTTTTTTGGTCTATAGATATAGCTGGTGATAATCCTTCAATTGAATCTACATCAGGTTTTTCCATGCTCCCTAAAAACTGTCTTGCATACGCGCTTAAAGACTCGACATATCTACGTCGACCTTCTTCATATATAGTATCAAAAGCTAAACTGGTCTTTCCGGAACCGGAAAGGCCTGTCATAACTATTAATTGATTTTTTTTGAATTTTAAGTCGATTGACTTAAGGTTATTCTCTCGTGCACCTTTAATTGTAATATATTCGCTCAAAATACCACCTGCTATTTTATTTTTTCTTCAAACTCTGATTCAGTGAGAATCTTCACTCCTAAATCTAACCCTTTTTTATATTTTGATCCAGGGTTTTCTCCTAGCAATATATAATCTGTTTTTTTAGAGACTGATGAAGATACATTCCCACCTAAATTCTCAATAATCTCTTTTGCTTCATTACGAGAATAATTCAATAAGGTTCCAGTAATAACCACTGTTTTACCGGTAAATACTGTTTCCATCTCCACTTTAGATGAAGTATATTTAGTGTTTAGATTGTATTCAACTAATCGGTTCAATAGCTTTTGATTCTTCTCGTTAGAAAAGTATTCAATCACTGATTTAGCTATAGCTTGGCCCACTTCATTAATTTCCAATAAACCTTCAATGTTTTGATTATAGAAATTGTCTAAAGTTTTAATTTCTTCCACTAGAACTTTTGAAACTTTACTACCAACATGTCTAATTCCAAGCCCAAATATTAGTTTATCTAAATTATTCTTCTTGCTATCATTGATAGCGTTAATTAAATTATTAACGCTCTTTTCGCCAAATCTTTCTCTTTGAATTAAATCATCATAGTGATTTTCTAATACAAAAATATCAGCTACATTAGTAACATATCCATCATTAAATAGTTCAGTTAAAATACTTTCTCCTAAACCATCAATGTTATAGGCTTCTCTTGAAGCAAAATGAATAATACCTTCTAAATGTTTTGCTTCACAATTAGGATTCACACAATAGTAATCTGCTTCACCAGGATTTCTTAAAAGTAAAGAATCACATTTAGGACAGTTTGTAATCATTTTAAACTCAACTTCAGAACCATTCCGTTTTTCAGGTATAACTCTTAGCACTTCTGGAATTATTTCTCCAGCTTTTCTAACAACAACAGTATCGCCAATGTGAATATCTCTTTCTTTACAAAAATCTTCATTGTGTAAGGTAGCTCTAGATACTAGAGATCCAGATATCATGACTGGTTCTAGTTCCGCAACTGGCTTAACAACGCCAGTTCTTCCAATTTGGAAACGGATTTCATTTAGAATTGTTTCAACTTCTAAGGCTTTAAACTTATATGCTATTGCCCATTTAGGATATTTAGCTGTATAACCAATTTTATCATATAAATCAAATTCATTGATTTTAATGACCACTCCATCAATTTCATAGGGTAGATCAAATCTTGTTTGTTCAACTATATTAATGAAAGATATTACTTCATGAATGTCTTTGCATTTTTTGGTTTCTTTATTAATTTTGAAGCCTAACTTTTTAAGATACATCAATGATTCATAGTGATTTTTGATTTCATTATCTTTAACCATGTAATGAATGAATACATCAAGATTTCTTTTAGATACAATTGCTGGATTTAGTTGTCTCATAGTTCCGGCAGCTGCGTTTCTAGGGTTTCTAAATAAATCTAGATTCTTTTCTTCTCTTCTTATATTTAATTTTTCAAAATTATTTTTAGATATAAAAATTTCTCCTCTAACTTCTAGGTTGCCAAGGTAATTAATTTTTAAGGGAATCGATCTGATAGTTTTTACGTTTTCAGTTATATCTTCCCCAACAACTCCATCGCCTCTAGTAGCGGCTTGTTCTAGATATCCATCCTTGTATCTTATCGCTACAGATAACCCATCTATTTTTAAGTCAGCTGTATACGTATAGTTATCAACTACTTTATTGATTTTGTTGTCAAAATCAATAACATCATCTTCGCTAAATAAGTTGCCAAGTGATAACATTCTTCTTTCGTGAGTTATTTTACTAAACTTAGATGTGGCTATTCCACCCACTCTTTGAGTTGGAGAGTCTTTAGTTACTAGTTCTGGATACTTCATTTCAAGTACAGAAAGTTCATTTAAAAGCATATCAAAATCATAATCACTTAAAGTAGGATTATCTTGTACATAATATTCAAAATTTGCTTTCTTAAGAATTTCTCTTAATTCAATAATACGTTTCTTTTCATCCATTTTTTTACTCCATTATTTCATAACTTGGGTGATCTTTTAGTAATATTTTGATTCCAACTTCGCTTTTAAAAGCAACTGTAACTTTTTCATCAGATAAAGACACAACAACACCTTTTCCAAACTTTTTATGTAATATTTTGTTTCCTAAACTTACTTTTTGTTTTGTTTCTTCATATTCATATACAACTGGTTTAGCTACTTTAGGTACACGATGATATGGTTTGTCAATGACTATTTTTTTTGGTCTATACATACCTTTTCTATCTAATAATTCTTCATCAATTTCATCTAGAAATTGTGAATCAAGATTTTCTTTAAAATCTCCATACATAAATCTGGTTCTACAGTTAGTTAAGAAAACAAGTTCTTTAGCTCTTGTTAAAGCTACATAAAATAGTCTTCTTTCTTCTTCAACATTATTCATTTCTTTAAGACTTTGGCCTGATGGGAATATCGATTGTTCTAGTCCCATTATAAATAAAGCTCTAAATTCTAACCCTTTAGCTGAATGCACTGTCATCAAACTTATGAAGTCCTTGTCATCCATACTGTCTTCAGCTTCTTCTCTTAAAGCTAAATCATTAAGCATAGAATATAGTATTTCATATTTAGAAAACACAGGGTCATACCCTTTGCTTTTTTCAATTATTACAGTTTTGAACTCATAAACGTTATCTAGTCTTCGTTCAGATTCAAATGCTTTTTCTCTAGTTAAATCAGTGTTTTCAAGCATTGCTTTATAGCCTGATTTTTCTAATAATAAATCATAGGTTTCTAATAAACTTCTGTTTTCAATCTCGTTCTGCAAATCTACAATCATATTTTTAAACTGGATTAGAGATTGTTTAGATTTTTTTGATACAAACGGCATATCTTCATCGATAACATCTAACATTTTAAGGTGATTATCTTTAGCATAAATAGCAAGTTTTCCGTATGATACTCCTCCTAATCCACGTTTTGGGATATTACACGCTCTTGAGAAAGAATAGTCATCCCCTTTGTTGATTATAAGGTGCAAATACGCGATAACATCTTTAATTTCTTTCCTTTTATAGAAAGAAACGTTTCCTACAACTTTGTGTGCTAAATTGTATTTTAAGAAGATATCCTCAAATTTCCTACTCATTGAGTTATTGCGATACAATATCGCAATATCTTTCTTATTATATCCTTCATTAAGCAACATTCTAATCTTATCATAGATATAGTAAGCTTCTTCATCACCGTTTCCGGCTTTAAAATGCACTATTTTTTCACCTGGACCTAATGTTGAAAAAAGGTCTTTAGGTATTCTTGAACGGTTGTTTTTAATTACAGAGTTAGCTGCTTTAAGTATATTATCTCTAGAACGGTAGTTTTGGTCTAAAATAATTTTTAAATGTTCAGGGAAATCTACCATAAATTTTTTAATATTTCTTATGTTAGAACCTCTAAAGGCGTATATTGATTGATCTTCATCGCCCACAATGAATAGGTTGTGATGAGATTTGGCTAATAATTTAACAATTTCATATTGTAAATCATTGGTATCTTGAAATTCATCTACTAAAATATATTGAAACATTCTTTGATATTTTTCTAGCACTTGCGGAAAGTTTTTAAGTACCCTTAAAGTTAAAATCAATAAATCTTGAAAATCTACTAGATTATTATCCTTCAAGTAATCGTTATATTCAGGATATATTTGATTAACTACTGACTTAATAGGTTCTTCTAAAAAATCAGAATCCAATTGGTTTCCTTTTACTTTAGCTATTAGTTTACTAAGAATTTTAGAAGAGTATTCCTTTAAATCGTAGTTATGCTTTTTTAATAAATTCTTAGTAATTATATTCGAATCTTCATCATCGACAATTTGAAAGTTTTTATCATAGCCTAGGTTATGAATATCATACCTTAGGATTTTAGCTCCCATTGCATGAAATGTTGAAATCCAAATTCCACCTATTGGAAAATCAATCAAATTAAAAATACGGCTTCTCATTTCTCCAGCCGCTCTATTTGTAAATGTTATAGCTAATATATTACTAGGAGCAATACCGATTTCTCCAATTAAATAAGCAATTCTATTAGTTAAAACTCTAGTTTTTCCTGAGCCAGCACCAGCTATTGCCATAACTGGACCAACAACATTTTTTACTGCTTGAATTTGTCTATCATTTAAGTTTTCAAAAAATACATTTGCCACATTATCACCTATAAATATTATACCATATTTTAGCAAATTATTATATATGATATGCCTAGATTTTTGGATTAATTTCACACTTTTTCAAATATTGTTTCTTACTTAAATTCATATTAAAAAGGGCCAATAATGGCCCTTTATTTATTAACTATTTTGTTAATTATATTTTGCATTTGTACCCATGCATCCTTCTTATTAGTTAAGTACTCTTTACCCGTGTTAGTTATTGAGTAATATTTGCGTTTTTTACCCGACTTACTTTCCAACCAATAGGTTGTTAAGAATCCCATGTTAACAAGCCTTTTAAAGCTTGTATAGAGGGTGGCTTCGGTGAACGTAAATTTTTCTTGAGTTATTTCTTCAATTTTCTTATTTATCATGTATCCATACGAGTCTTCATCTATTAAAACACTTAATAAAATCATATCAGAATGACCCCTTAGCAAATCTCCGAAAATATCCATATTACTCATCCTTTACATTTGTTTACATTTGGTCTAAACGAATTCCTTAGCGCTCCTATAACTAGTAATATAATAAATGCTATACTGACAAAGAATAATACAATAATCCCATCAGTTCCGGCATAAACATGCGTTTGAAGTTCTATAGACGCAGTTAATATATACATTATAGTTAAAATAATATATGAAAGTGGAGCTACTATTCTGTTCTTAATCGTTTTAGTTAAACTCAATATTGAGAGAGCAAATACGACGATTAGTGGGATTAAATATAATAATACATAAACTGTTACAATTCTCCCATCCGCTAAGTGAGCTATTGATAGAATCAACATAGTATCTACCCCGTATCCGCTTATCCAAAGCGGGAATAACAACACTATCACCAAAGTCATTAAAATAATACTTGGATAAAACCAATACTTATCTATTACTAAAGACTTAGATACCATTTCTTCTTTTACGCCATTCTTCAAGAAATTCTTTGCCACATTAAGTTTTGATTGCAAGTCTTTAACACCTGTTAACTCATAATACCTGTTCAATAATCTCTGATATATATTTTTAAAAATAAAAAGGAATATTATAAAGAATATTATAAATCCTAAGATAGCAACTGTTAACGCGGTTTTTAACCCCTCAACATTACCACTCACACCTGCATTTAATAATACAAAATAAGTTATAATGCTGTTTAAAATCCCAGCTAATATATATGATAGCCCAATAGCCCAAAATACAAAACAAGTTTTTATATAACTAAAGATTTTAGTTAAATAATCATTGTGCTTCTCTATGTCGAATTCAACCTCTTTAATATATTGACTTTCTTGATAAAGGTAACTAGCACCTACAGCAAAAGTAATAATACTTAGCATAATTACTATTGTTCCAGCAAAAACGCTAAAAAATACAATCAGCGAACCGAATACAGCTAGAATAACTCCTGATATTAAGAACATTTCTGGAATTGAAGGTTTATAAGCTTTTGTTTCTGCCTCTTTATGTTTTCCTTCAGTAAAATCTCCCATTGATTTTATCGCCTGAATATATGCATAGTTTTCATCTTTTGTTTTTTCAAAAAATTCATCATATCGATCACTAATATTTGAAATAATTTCTTCTTTTACCTCTTCGTTACCTTTTGTTGTATCAAATCTTAACTGATAATATACATACTCTCTAATTTTTTGTATCATTATTTTCCTCCATGCCTAATCTATCTAGGTATATTATAGAAAATTATACCTAATCTGTCAAGGTATAAAAAGAAAAAGCCAAAATTAATTGGCTTTTATTTAAAACTTGAGCGTAATTCACATATTCTATTGAAGACTAATGAATCTTCATTTGTGTCATAGTCAGTTGCGAAATAACCTTTTCTAATAAATTGGAATCTTTCTGATGAATGCGTATTTTCTAATGAAGTTTCGACAAAACCACTTAATTCATTCCAAGAATTTGGATTTAATCTTTCTTCCATATCTCTTTTAGAATCAGAATCTAACATTAAAGGCTCAAATAAATTGAATTGTGCTTTTTTAGCTGTAGATGCTTCAACAAAATGAATATTACCATTAGGTTTTCTATCTTTAAAGCCTGACCCTGATTTAGTTTTTACATCATAGGTACATTGTAATTCCACAATATTACCAAAGTCATCATATTTGATTTCATTACACTTAATAAAGTAAGCATGCATTAACCTAACTTCTAATCCTAGTGATAATCTTTTCCACTTTTTGTTAGGTTTAACTTCTAAGAAGTCCTCTTTTTCGATAAATACATTTCTACCAAAGGCAATTTTTCTTGAACCTAATTCTTCATTGTCTGGATTAAATGGAACATCAATCCATTCTATTTCTCCTTCAGGATAGTTAGTAATAACTACTTTCAAAGGATCTAAAACTGCATTTACTCTTTTCACTTTATAATTTAGATCATTTCTTACTGATGTTTCTAACATTTCGCTAGAAACGGTAGAGTTGATTCTTGATAATCCAGTACCCAATACAAAGTTTCTAATTGAATCCCTAGTATATCCTCTTCTTCTTAATCCAACTAAAGTAGGCATTCTAGGATCATCATAACCTCTAACTAGACCTTTTTCAACTAATTGTTTAAGATATCTTTTTGACATAATTGTGTTTGTTATGTTAAGTCTACCAAACTCATGTTGGTGAGAAACGTGTGGCATTTCACATTTTTCAATAACCCAATCATACAAAACTCTGTGATCATCATATTCTAAAGAACATAATGAATGAGTTACTCCTTCAATTGAGTCTTGAAGTGGATGAGCAAAGTCATACATCGGATAAATACACCATTTATTGCCGGTATTATGATGTTCAATGTGAATGATTCTATAGATAATAGGATCTCGCATATTCATATTAGGTGATTGCATGTCTATTTTAACTCTTAGAGTTTTTTCACCATCAGCGTATTTCCCATCTTTCATTTCTTCAAACAATTTTAGGTTTTCTTCCACTGAACGATTTCTATATGGTGAGTCTTTACCTGTTTTAGTCAACGTCCCGCGGTATTCTCTCATTTCATCTTGGGTTAAATCACAAACAAAAGCTAAACCTTTTTTTATTAGCTTAACAGCTAATTCGTATGTTTGTTCAAAGTAATCAGAACCAAAGAGAATTTTAGCTGGTTCATAACCTAGCCAGTGAATATCTTCTTTAATCGCTTCTACGAATGAACTATCTTCTTTAACTGGGTTTGTATCATCAAATCTTAAATTTGTTTTACCGCCAAAGGCTTTAGCTAATTCAAAATTGGTAATAATAGCTCTAGCATGTCCAATATGTAAATACGCATTTGGTTCAGGCGGGAATCTAGTTACAATTTCATTTACCTTTTTTTCTTTTAAATCGTTTTCCATAATTGTTTTAATAAAATTAGATTCTATTTCCATAATTATTTCTCCTTCACTAAGTCAAGTCTTGATGATCCATTTAACATTAGGTCATCAACTTTTTGTTCTTTTTGATATTTATAGTATCCAGCTATTGATATCATAGCTGCGTTATCTGTACAATAAGCCATTTTAGGAAAATATACAGGTATATCTGTAATTCTTTCTTTCATTTTAGCTCTTAATCCTGAGTTAGCAGCAACTCCACCAGCAACTAAAATCTGTTTTACTGTGTATTTTTCCTTAGCTTTGATTGTTTTAGCAACTAACACATCACTTACAGCTTCTTGAAAGCTTCTACAGAAGTTTTCAACATTAATTTCTTCATTTCTTTGCTTCATATTATGATTCAAATTAATAACATGTGATTTTAAACCTGAGAAACTAAAATTGAAATCATGAGAGTCAATCATTGGCCTTGGAAAACGGTATTCTTCAACACCACTTCTAGCCAATTTATCTACAATTGGTCCTCCAGGGTATGATAAGCCTAATACTCTAGCGACTTTATCGTAAGCTTCACCTACTGCGTCATCTTGAGTTTCGCCTAGTTTTTCAAATGAAAAATGTTCTTTCATTAGGATTAACTCTGTGTGTCCACCAGACACAACTAAAGCTATCAATGGAAACTCCATATCGTGATCAATATGACTAGCATAGATATGTCCACTTATATGGTGAACCCCAATAATTGGTATATTAAAATTTAAACTTACTACTTTTGCGGCATTAACGCCTATTAACAAAGAACCAATCAGTCCCGGTCCCATAGTTACGGCTATTAAATCTATGTCTTCAAATTTTAATCCAGCATCTTTAATTGCTTGGTCAAAAACATAGGTTATTCCTTTTATATGTTCTCTTGATGCAATTTCTGGAACTACACCACCATAATTTTTATGTATATCTATTTGTGATAATACTACATTAGATAGAACTTCTTTTCCATCTAAAGTAACGCTAACGCTAGTCTCATCACAACTAGTTTCTACTCCTAAAACATACATTTATTAATCACTTCCAATTCTTAAATACATTAAATATGCATCTTCTCCATTCGGATAATAATTCTTGCGAATTGATACTTGCTTAAATCCGTAAGCTTCATACAAATTTATTGCTATTTCATTTGATTTTTTTACTTCCAAAGTAATTTCATTTATTCCAATAGACTCAAAGTGTTTCAATACATATTCAAGGAATTTTCTGCCTAATTTCTGTTTCTGAAAATCCTTAATAATGTAAAAATTATTAATTTGAGCTTTGTCTTCGTCAATCCACAAACTCATTTGACCAATGAAGTAATTTTCTGCTTTTGTTTCCATAACTAAGTATTTCATTAAGTTATTATTTTCTATATGTTCTTTAATTGTATCTTCGCCCATTGTTTCTCCGAGCATAATTAAGTCATACTTAGCGATCATATTAATATCAGATATATGCATATCTCTAATAATAACTTCCATATTACTTCAGATTTCTTTCCGCTTCGGTTATTCTTAAATAGTTGGGCTTCAACTCATGAATATTAGAAACTTCTTCTAATAATTTAGATGTTAATATCTTCTGAATTTTTGGTTTTCCGTCTGTTATAAAATCATAGTCTATTTGGTGTTTTTCTCTATAGTCTTCAATTTTTTCTAAACAATCCTCTTCTATTCTTTGTAACATGCCATCACACTGCTTAAACATTGCCATAAAGGCATTTCCCCTTCTTGCATCTATATAAGGTAGGATATATTCATTGTCTGATGAAGAGGCTATTAAAGCCAATGAAGATATGGTATAAACTTTGATGTCGTTAAGGTATCCAATCATCTTGGCAACTGTAACTCCAATTCTTACACCGGTATAGCTACCAGGTCCAATTCCGACAATAATCTCATCTAAATCTTTTAATCCAATATTTTCTTCATTTAGCATTCGATCAAGTAAAGGTATAATAGTCACTGAATGATTGTTTATGCCTTCTTGATAAATACTTTGTTTTTCTAAACCGTCAATAACTAAACTTAAATAGATATGTTTAGTCGCGGTATCTATTACTAATTTCTTCAACAATTGATTCATACCTTCCTTCCCCTTGAATTAACACTTCTCTTTTATTACTATTTAAAACTTTTATAGAGATTTTCAGCAGTTCTTTTGGTAACATTGTCTCAATATACTGGTACCATTCAATTACGCTGACTCCATCCCCAAAGATATAGTCATCCAACTCATAATCATAGCCTACATTCTCTAATCTATAAACATCCATATGGTTTAAATTTATATCTCCCTCATAGATCTTTAAAATCGTAAAAGTAGGCGAATTTAGATTATCTAATATCCCCATATGTTTAGCTAAATATTTAGTGAATGTTGTTTTTCCTGAGCCTAAATCACCTGTTAAACCAAGAATGAATCCTGGAAACAATTTATTAGAAATTATTCCCGCTAACTGGTTCGTATCTTCAAGTGAATTTATATATAACTTTATTTCCACAAAATCTCTCCTAATTACAATAAATTTACAGTAAGATTATAACATATATTGACCAAAACTCTATTATTTTTACCAAATATTGGCTTTAATACTACAACTTTATTAAATTGAATATATTGTTCTGTGCTATAATATACTAGAAGAAAAATAACACACAAATATGTTAGAGGTGACTTTTATGTTCTTAATAATACATAATCCATTATCAAATAATAGAAAATCTAAGAAAACAACTAATAAAATGGTTAAGTTTTTCAAGAAAAACTCAATACCATTTATGCTTAGATCAACTCTTAAAATCGAAAACTTAAATGATTTTCTAGATAAATCTCCACGCTTTACAGATATTATATATCTAGGCGGAGATGGTTCTTTAAATTACTTAATCAATAATGTAGATATTTCAAAGATTAAACAAAATATTTATTTAGCTAAATCCGGGTCAGGAAATGACTTCCTTAGAAGCTTAAAACGAATCAAAAAAGGAAATATTATTATTGGTGAAGCAGTAACGGATAATAAAACTGTTAAGTTCATTAACGGTGCTGGAATCGGCATTGACTCGTTAATTTGTCATTACGTAAATAACGATAAGAATAAAAGTAAGTTGTCATATTTTATACATTTCTTCAGGGCTATTCTTAAATTTAAGAGAACAAATTTTGAAGTAGTCGTTGACGGTAAAACTCATACATTTGAAAATGCTTATTTGGTTGCCATCCAAAATGGAAAGTACTTCGGTGGCGGAATGAAAGCTACAGCTACTGCGGATATTACCGATGATAACTTCATTTTGTTTATTGCTCATAATCTTAATAAATTTCTAATTCAAATGGTTTTTGTGTCAATATATCTAGGTTGGCATAAGTACTTAAAACATAGTGCAACATTCTTAAAGGGTAAACAAATTGAAATCAAAATACCAACTCCACATTATTTTCAAACCGATGGTGAAGCCATTGATAATGTAAGTAATGTTAGCATAAAAAAAGTTGCTTCAAGAGAGTTTATAGCATTTAATAAAAAAGACTTTAAAAACAATATAGCAAAAAAATACCACTCAAATTAATGAGTGGTTTTCTTTTTATAGTTTTTCTTCCAATTCTTTTTTTAATTCTTCATATCCCGATTTACCTAGTAAAGCAAACATATTCTTTTTATAAGCTTCTACTCCCGGTTGATTAAAAGGATTAACTCCCAATACGTAACCAGATACTCCACAAGCTAATTCAAAGAAATATACTAAATATCCAAAGCTATAAGCACTTAATTCAGGGATATTTATAACTAAATTAGGAACTCCACCATCTTTATGTGCTAATAATGTTCCTTTTAATGCTTGTTTGTTAACATAGTCTAGTGTTTCGTCTTTTAGATAGTTAAGTCCATCTAAATTTAAGTCATCTTCAGTAATTGTGATTTTCTTATTAGGTTTTTCAATATTCAATACTGTTTCAAATAATATTCTTTCACCATCTTGAATATATTGTCCTAAAGAATGTAAATCAGTACTAAAAGATGCACTAGCTATAAATAATCCTTTGTGATCTTTCCCTTCTGATTCTCCAAATAGTTGTTTCCACCATTCGCCTAGGAAATTAAGTTTTGGTTCATAATTAACTAACATCTCAATTGATTTGTTGTTTCTATATAATACGTTTCTAATAGCAACATACATATGTACATCGTTTTTATAAATACTTTTTTTAGAATAATAACTTCTAGCGTTTTTAGCCCCTCTTAACATCGCTTTGATATCAATACCAGCTGCGGCTATTGGTAATAACCCAACAGGAGTTAATACTGAATACCTTCCACCTATGTTATCAGGTACAACAAAAGTTTCATAACCATTTTTGATAGCTAATTGTCTTAAAGCACCCTTCTCTTTATCTGTTGTCGCATAAATTCTTTCTTTCGCTTCTTCTAAGCCATATTTTTCTTCCAACAATTTTTTAATAACTCTAAATGCAATCGCTGGTTCAGTGGTAGTACCTGATTTTGAAATCACGTTTATTGAAAAATCTTTGTTTTTTAAATACTCACATAGTTCGTTAAGGTAAGTTGAAGACATGTTGTGCCCTGCAAATAAGACTTCAACGCTTCTTCTTTTTGGGAAATAAGGAGTTAAAGCTTCTAGAGCTGATTTGGCGCCTAAATATGAACCGCCAATCCCTATAACAACTAAAACTCTTGATTGTTTTCTAATTTTTCTTGCAGCTAGTATTATTCTTTCAAATTCTTCTCTGTTATAGTCCTTTGGTAAATCTACCCAACCAAGAAAATCACTACCAGTGCCTGTTTTTTCATCAAGCATTTTTCTGGCTTCTGACACCTCAGATTGAATTGCATTTAAATCCTTTTCACTAACAAAAGATTTTGCATAACTATAATCTAAATTTATATATTTTTCCATATTTACCTCCTATAATTTTTTACAATTCATTATATCACATATACTCTCTCTTCAAAAAGAAAAAACGACAGAAATTTCTATCGTTTCTCGAAATATAATTTTACCCATTCGTCTAATTTATCTGCTAAAGGTTTAAACCCATAGACTAGATTAACAACTTCGCGTTTTTTTCGTCCACTACTATTTTGAGATTTATAACTCATAGATAATTTGTTATCATCAGATACTTTAATTACCTCTAATGTCACTATTTCTCCTATAGTAAGATAGTCTTCTATACTCCTGACAAACCCTTCACTAATTTCTGAAATATGAATCATTCCATCGATTAAATCATCGACTTTTACAAAAGCCCCATACGGTTTTATACTAGTAATCCGACCTTTGACGATGTCACCTTTTTTCATACAAACACCCCTCAAAGAAACTGTATACATTATACCATAAAAAAAAGAAAACTCATTAGTGAGTTTTCTAAATATTATTCATCATCTTCTGCGTTATGCGCTACACTGCTAGCCGCAGCCGCAGCTATCGCACCAATAATATCATCCATGAAAGTGTGGCAAGTATTTGTTTCCTTGCCCATCTTATCAAGTCTGCCAATAATTCCTGGTTTTACTTTATCAACATAACCAAAGTTAGTTAATCCAATTGATCCATACACATTGCAAATAGACAAAACTAAAATTTCATCAATTCCATATAATGGATTATCTGTATTAATCAAAGTTTGTAATGGCTCTGATAATAAGTTTTTCTCAGCTAAAACATCAAGTTCTATCCCAGTTAAAATAGCGTTTTGAACTTCTCTTTTACCTAAGACCCTGTTAATTGCATCTAAACATATCTCTTTTGTTATTTCTGGAACATATTTTTTTTGCAAATCATAAACTATATCAGCGATATCATCTAAGCCCACGCCTCTATCATTCAATAATTTAATACAGATATCTTTCATATTGTTTGTTGTTTTATTCATAATATACCTCTTACCAAACGTGTTCTACTCCGATTACGCCCGGTACTCTCTCTAACATTGTATCTTCTACTAATTCTGATAATGTATCTTCAAATCCAGCGCAACCAACACATGCACCTTTAAGTTTTACAAACACAATACCATCTTCGAATTTTACAAATTCTATGTCTCCACCATCTCTGTTAATATATGGCCTAATTAATTCAACTACTTCTTTTATTTCTACAATAATTTCTTCGTAAGTCATAATGCTCCTCTATTCTCGTCTATCCAAATATGGATCGAACTTAGGATTTTTCAAGATAAAGTATGCACAGTTAGGTGCACATGATTCAATTAAATAATCTGGAATTTGATTATAATTATCAGGAGTAAATCCTTTCAGTCTTAAAAGACCCGCGGAATAATCCCCTACTAAATACGGATAAATACTAAATACATCTAAATACCTCTTGTTAAAGTCATCTAAAACAAAAGCATCTCTATAATTTTTAACTAAATCAAATTCTCCATGGATTGTTTCTATCATTTTATCTCTCCTAGCATATATTATTTTAACATAAAATTAAATTTTTCCAAGAAATATCACTTGAAAAAAACATTGGGCTATTATTAGCCCAATTAATCAACCATATAAGCTGCGCTTTCTAACAATACAACTGCCTCACACATTATTGCTTCTTCTCTACCAATAGTGCCTAACCCTTCAAAGGTTGTAGCTTTTATTGATATCTGACTTCTCTCGCATTTCAGTACTCCGGCTATGATTACTCGCATCTGCTTAATATATGGTCTTAGCATTGGTTTTTCCAACGAAACCATACAATCCAAATTTGAAACTTCATAACCTTGCTTATACACATAATCAAATACTTCTTTTAATATTAATTTTGAATCATAACCTTCATATTTTGGATTGTCATCAGGAAAAAACTTACCTAAATCTCCTAGAGCCATCGCTCCTAGAATAGATTCGGCGACTGCGTGTAATAAACAATCTCCATCTGAATAACCCCGCGAACCTTTATGATGTTCTATTTTGACTCCACCCAATACAAATGGATGTCCTTCAATCATAGGGTGAACGTCTTTAGAAAATCCAATTTTAATCATAGTAGTTCCTCCAATATAAATAGGTCTAATTTAGTAGTAGCTTTAATATTTAATTCACTACCCTCTATTAAGTATACCTTATTCTTTAACTCATTCATATATAAACTCGCATCATCTGTATATGTGTTTTTATTATTTATAGCTAATGAGTGAGCTTTCTTTATCAACTTACTATTGAATACCTGGGGCGTTTGAATCAAACCGATTAAATCTCTCTTTAAATACTTATTAATTTTATTCCCACTATATTCTACCACAGAATCCTTTGCGGGGATATATAAAACTATAGCGTCCTCTGTGACGGTAAGTTCTTTAGCTTTAAGAATATCTTCTTTAGATATATTTGGCCTTGCACTATCGTGAATAAATACATGTTCTTCATTGACTAAACTCAATCCGTTAAACACAGATTTTTGTCTCGTACTACCACCGATAACATACTTGATTTTTGGATGGGAAAATAGCGATCTTATTTCTTTAAGATCTTCCTTTGATAAAACTATGATGATTTCTTTGAAATCTTCATCATCTAAAAAAGGTTTTATACTATATTCGATTAGGGTTTTATCTTTTATTTTATAGAATATTTTATTATACCCTAATCCTGTTCTTCTCGCGCTGCCTGCGGCTACAATTATGGCTGAAAACATAGTTACTCTCCAAATATTGAATAATTTTTCTTATTATTTCTAATCGCTTCTTCTAAAGCTTTATTACCTAGACTCAAGAAATCATTTACTTCATAATTAGACCAAGGGTCATGTTTTACAATACCCACATTAGGATATACTATTTGTTGGATACCTCCGATGTTTAATCTTAAATTAATTAAATCTCCACCGCTTAATAAGGCTCTTTTTAATACTTCATATTTTTGTTCTTCTTTGATAACTAATGCAAATTCAATTCCGGTGATTCTAAATATAGAGTTGTGTTCTCTAGCAAAATTATATCGCATTTTTTTAATATATTCCGCAATCATTAGATTTCCAACATCTCTCCCAAATCTACGGTTTATGTCGGGAATGTTTGTTAAATGCATCAAAACTAAATGGAATGATTCCTTTTCTTTTCTAGCCTGAACTAGAACTTGTGTTAATTGTCCTTCATCAGGTATTGAATCTAATTCGTGTATCATCGTATCAGGAAATAGCTTTATATCAATTCCCCTAATTGAAGATACTTGATAATTTTTATTATTATGGGTAAATAATTTCCCTTTTTCTTCAATCCATATATACCCATTATTTCTTTTAATACGATATTTAACTTCATAATTTGGATACTTTTTACTAGCTTTCTTAATTACTTGTAAATATTGAGTCTGATCTTCTTTGTGAATTAATTTTATATAATCATCGGTTTTTAAATCGCTGTCTTTAGTCATTAATATTTCCGAAGCTTTTTCGGTAACGAACATACCCTCTAAATCTTCATCATAAAATATTAAACCTTCATTTAACAAACCAATTGTTGATATAAATCTTAATCTCAGTAAATCAGATACCTCTTTTATATCATCTAATTCTTTTTCCAGTTCGAAAAAATCATAATCGGTTAGATTCTGAGTGATTTTAATCTTATTTTTAAATGTTATAGCTAGTAATATTACTATGAAGAAAAGAAAATAAGTATAATATTCTAAAGCTTTTTCGATTGTGATGAATGTTATAACATCTGGCAAAAATCTGATGACCCCATATAGTCCTCCGGTAAGGATAACTATGATTATTTTCCAGATTCTTGTTTTTTTATAGATTACAGTACTAAAAAAGAACAACAATACAATCAAAGCTAAAGAAATGTAAATAAATAAATCGCTCATAACTCAAATAACCTCTATCTTTTTATATTTGTTTTTACATAAATTGTAGGATAGTAATAAACCAAGAAAATACCTAAGATGAAAAAGTTGTATAAAACTGATACATATTCATCTCCGGTGATATAAGTTCCTACTAAAACAGCTAAAAATAGACTGCCCCATACAAAAGTTAACCCATTACTTATAACTTTAAACAATATTGAATTACGATAATCAATATTTTGGTCGAATTTACTAAAATTGTAAATTACTGGCTTATTAGCAAATACTGATATCAACAGTGTCAAAGCCATTATTCCTAGTAAATGATCATCAAATCGTAGTTGGTTAAAGTAAGGCCAAAATATCGATAATATCAACCCTATAAAGAATAGAATTCCTAAAAATACTTCAAACCAATTTACTTCTTCATATGACCGATACTTAAAATACCCTAGAACCAAAACTATTGCGAGTGCGCATGGATAAATATAAATTCCATTAACATAGTTAGACAATAAAGCCGCTATAGTATATACGCCAAAATAACCAAACAAAAATTTAATACCTAGGTTTTTATATTTTGACTTCTTAAAATCTAGAGGATTGTATTCTTGATAATCATCTAGATTAAAAGCATTCACAGCTTGGAAAAGTAATTCCTTATCACCACGATATTTAAGTGATCCTGCATCCAAAACTTCACTAAAAGTAATCTTCTTTAATAATAGATTAGACAATCTATCATTTGTTGTATATATAGATAAATCTGATTGTGGAAACTTACCGTGATGAACCACGATATTTTTCCCTTTGGTTTTTACATAATATGTATTCTTACCAATATGAAAATTAACATGAATTTCTTTATTTCCAAAGATTTTATAATCAAAATTATGTCTGATCATCGTCATTATCTCATCATTGTTTAAATAATGATAGATATCATCATCTTCGCCAAAGTATAGTTTGTCCTCAATCTTGTCAGCAAACATTATCGCTTGATTTATAATACCAAATGTACCAGCTTCTGGTCTAAACAAATTACTTCCCACGTATAGATTATCAAATACTTGAATATGTTCAAACGCTTCAATTTCGATCATTTCATTAATAGAAAGGTGTTGACGTAAATTAAGATCACTTAACATAGTTAAATGTTTTCTAGGTTTACCTTCTTTTACTCCTACAACGGTTTTCTTCAGTTTTGGGAATACTTCATATAATCTTTTCAATAATTCATCTTTTGAAGCCCCTGTTGCGTCATCATAGGTATAATCGACACAAAGAAGTCCTTGTTTTTTTCTTTTATCACCTTTAATATACTTAGAATAATTAAACATCTTAATGATTTTTGAAGACGTTGTTTTTTCATTCTTAAAATAATAGATTAATTCATTGATTCCAACATCTTTTGGAAAACGATTAATTGCTAAATACATTGTATTGATTTTCTGTTTAGAATTAATGTTTGGAAAATATGAACTTATAATCTTCATATCGTCTTCTACATCTTTAAAGTATTTATTATAAAAAGTAATTGGCTCTTTTTCAACAAAGAAGAACTTTGCAGAATATTCTTTGTCTGATTTGTCAACAAAGGCCTTAATCTTACCATCTTCGTCCTTTATAATATCTTTAACTCTGGTTTTTAGAATAATATCGGGATTGATTAACTTAAGTTTTTTAATTAATTTACCTCTTAAAGCCTTTTCTGAATCTTCTAGATAAAAGAACCCTGCTCTTAAACCAATAAAATAGTTACTAAAGAAATTATATGAGTTAATATCGTCTTTATTCAATCCATTGATATTATTATCTAGTAATAACTCATTTTTTAATTCTTCTGATACAAAATATTTTTTTAGTAACTCTCCTAAACTATAATCTCCCCATTCAATCATCAATGAAGTTAAGGTATAATCAGTATTTCTTAACATATTGATATATTGCGTGTGGTAGTTTTCATAATGTCTCTCTAAATCATCAAAGAATCTATGAATTCGATCACGACTTTTAGGATAATACCTGACCAAATAAACTCTATATTGTTCAAAAGTATTAATTCTTTTCCTTAGGGTATTATCAAAATTAACAACTATTTCTTCTGTTATTTTTGTTGTTTTAATTTCATCAGCTAACCCTAAATCATCCAAATATTCATACATTAAACCAGTTTTATCCATCCCCGAAATAATGCCTTTTGGATTGTATTCAAAGTGATATTTATTGTTTTCTGGATCAGTGATATCAACCGTTTCAAAATTGTCTTCTAATTTAGATGCATCTTGAATCACTAAAACTTTACGCATTTTCCTCGCTAAATAAAGTGCGACAGTCAAGCCGTACACATCATTTCCGTATACTATACAATCATATTGGTTCAAAATAACACCTCCAAACTTAATAAGAATTAATAAATACTAATCACTTCTTCTAAAAATAAAAGCGCAGCTAGCGCTTTAATTAATCCGAAGAAATTTTTCGAAATATAAATTTAAGGTTTCTCTACTTACATTATATTCCATTTGTCGGTTTACAGTCACGCTAACATTACCGGTTTCTTCAGAAACAACAATCGTTAAAGCATCACTCTGTTCGCTGATACCAATAGCTGCTCGATGTCTAGTTCCATAGGTCATAGGCAAATCAGTTCTTTCGGTAGAAGGATAGTAGGTTTTAGCACAAAGAATTTTATTTCCTCTAATGATTACAGCTCCATCATGTAGTGGTGTTGATGGTATAAAAATTGAAGTTAACAATTCTTTAGATACATCAGCGTTAATCATTAAAGCTTTGTTGATAAATGGGGTTAAGTTAATATTTCTTTCAATAGTTATTAAAGCCCCTATTTTTCTTTTTGATAAAAACTCTACTGAACTCAATAGATGATCAGCTAATTCGTTATCAATTTTTATTGGTCTTTTAATTAAACGATTAAATCCAAATTTCTTTAGTATATTCATGATTTCTGTTAAATAAGTCATAATCAGAAGGTAAGGCACAGGTATAAACACAATAATCCTAACATATAAGGTTAAATTGCCAGTATATTTAATTAAAAATATTAATCCGGATATTGCTAGCAGAATCAACAACACTTTAAAAAACCTAATTGCATTGTATGAAACTTTAATTCTTAGGATTAATAAAAATATTGCGTATAAGTATGTTATCAGCAATACTGTAGTAAAATTATCCATCGTACCACGCCTTTCTATAATTATATTTTATCTCATTTACCAGTTGATTAAAAGGTAAATTTATTCTTTTTCTTCACTGCCATCAGTTTTTTTGAAAACCCAATCTAAAGCGAAATACGCTATTGGTATTAATAAAGCCGAAGCTAGGAATGGAGCTAATAATGATAGTAGACTACTTGCTTCATAGTCAATCTTGAACCAGTTAATAAACATCGAATCAAATAACGACGCTAAACTTGAACTTATAAGCAATCTAGTAAGGTATACCACCATTACTACAGAGAATTGAACTGTAGATTTCTTTTTTGGTTTGAAAGTAAATATCGCATTAGCGAAATAAGAAAAAACAGAAGCTGTAATAAAAGCCAAAGTATTTGACCAAAACGGCCCTATGTCTAGAGGGTTATAAAAAATATAGTATACAAGCATATGAATGCCAGTATTAGCTACACCAATTATCCCAAAAGTTAAAAACTTTTTAGTTAAAAAGTGTTTCTTAATGAAATTCCAAATCTTATTCAACGTTCATATCCTCCGATGTTTCATGTATAAGATATATCGGTCGATTTAAAACTTGTTTTCGATTTTGATATAACAAATATATAATTACGTAACTCATAATTCCTAGAATAAATAAAATAAAGCTAGTTTGTAACCCTAATATTAATTCTGAAGTAGTAAATACTGATACATTGTATAAAACAATATTCATTGCGACCAATAATATGCTAATAATTGCAGTTATCACTGGTAATATTAGTAATATCGTTGAAAATTGGTTCATACCATTAAAAGCATATCTCATCAAAGATTTAAAACTCCAAGTACCTTTTCCGTGTTGTCTTTGAATAAAATCATATTCAATACATTTCCTTGGATAACCTACCCAAGAGAACATTCCTTTGATAAAACGATAGTTATCTTTTATTTCTAAGAATGCTTTTACAACTGTTTTGTCTAATAACTGATAATCTTTAGTTCCGTTTTCTAAAGGCATTTCCGTATATGCGTTATATATACGATAAAACCAATTAGCTAAGAAAGCTCTTAACTTAGGCTCGTTTTTACGACCTTTACCTTTAGTAAAAACGATTTTATACCCTTCTTCATGATATTTAATCATATCAGGAATTAATGAAGGTGGTTGTTGAAGGTCACAGTCAATCATAATTACAAAATCTTTGTCTTGTGAATTCACAAGACCTGCATGCATAGCTGATTCCTTACCAAAATTTCTTGATAAAGAAATATATTTTACTCTTTTGTCTTTCTTATTAAGTTTTTTTATTTCATCCAATGTTTCATCTTTTGAACCGTCGTTAACATATAAAATATCGAACTCATAATTATCATGGTTCAAGTATTTTATAACTTCATCATAAAACAAAGAAATATTTACATTTTCATTATATGCCGGTACAATTATTCTACCTTTTTTCATTGAATCTCATCTCCATTTTTCTTTCTCTTTCTAATCCATGAAGGCATAAAAATACCTAGGTATACTACTAAACCTCCTAAAGAAGCTAATCCTCCATAGGTTAATCCTTTAGGAATGAATTTTAAAGAGATATTAACATAACTAGTTCCACTAGGAATAATAATGCCAAGGAACCCACCACTCGTGCTAATTGTCTCGTATTCTATATTACTACTAAACTTCCAGTCATCAGAATACACAACTGGTATAATAACTATTTGATTATATGCAGAATCACTTGAATTCAAGTAACTTAAATTAATTTTACCATTTTTAATAGATAAATACTTGTCATTAATAAAATCTTGGGTTAATAAAGCGCTAGAATCACTCAAATCGTCATAGGAAAATTTTAAAGATAAACTAAATAGATTTGAATACTCATACATCTTGGTTGTTTTATACATATACAGTTTATCTGGTTTAGATTCAAATGAATAGAATCCATCCAAACACTCAAATTCATCCCCAAATTCGTCTACCACAAAAGTTCTTTGGAAATTGAATGTAGTATTTAATGAAAAATTGATTATTCCGGTCGCTGATTCAATATCAATCCCGTTTAGATCATATACTAGGTAAGCTGCAGCATTAATAGCGCTCTCTTGCCTTACTTGTAGAGTAGGTCTTGAGTTCATTGAAGTTGTATCTTCTATAAAGATAGCTGTCGGTGTTTTAAAAAACTCACATTTTACTTGATGGCTTTGGTCTGGCTGTATCAAACAAGCCTTTCTGGTACCATCAGAAAATTCCATAAATACTTCTTTATATGAATCAACGTTTAAATGAATATCCTTAAAATAGATAGCTCCCATATTAAAATCAATATCCAAATCTTCATTTAAATACTTATAAAATAGGCTGTCTGACTCATCAACTATTCCATGTGTTACAACATTGGTAGCTGTGTTTATTGTAGTATAAATATTAATTGTATCGCTACTTGATTCATTTTCAGGATATATTTTTTCTAGATTGAAATCTGAAGTTACATATCTCTCAGAATCAATTAAAGCCCCCATTAAAAGCACTTTTTCAGTTGCTTGATTAGAATTTCTCCAATTATAGGCTGTAAAATCTTCATAGGTTAAGTAGGATTCATAAACCTTAAAAGGACTAGAATCTTTAACTTCATACAATTTATAACTTTCATTGCTTGCATGTAAAATAAAATACTGGTCATCAAAAGCATAATCACTGTCTGCATTAATTAATACATATTTGTACCCCAGGAAGTGATTCAAATAATATCCAAATGTATTCATTTTGTTTTTTGATTGATATTCGTGAGTGCTAAACAACAAATAACTTATTTCATTAGTTTCAGCATCTGTCCAAGAATGGAATATTCCAGTATTGGTTGCGTATCCAGTCATTCTATTAAAATTAGTATCTTCTACACTTAGGTTATCTATATCAACATAAACTCTGTAGAACTCTTCATCATCTAAAACATCATCTAAATACTCATTTATCTCATGAGCGCTTTCAAATGTTTCAATTTTATTATTTATTGATAATGGTCCTGAATATGCGTAACCTATAGCTACAAAGAATTCAATCCAAAAGAACCATTTTACAACAGTCCATTTTTTTAACCATCCAAATATCAACATAATAATTAAATACAATGCAGAAACACCTAATAATACAGTATCTGCGGTCAAAACGTCTCTTGAAGCTAAATAGTCATCTAGCTTAATTTGCGAGATATAATAATATATTAAAGCCCCGATTATAACTAGCATAACGCTAATTATAATAGTCATAAACTTCATCTTAACTTTTTCAAATCCAAATTTATCAAAAACATGCGCTAAAATCATTATTTGAAAAATTGGCAACATATTTATCCATCTTGTATAAGGACTATCCAATGTTCCAGAAAAAACATAAGAGAACAAAGGGAAAATCATGAATATAATAGCTACAAAAATCGTGCCTTTATAGATTCTACTGATTTTATCCTTCATAAAGAAGATATAGTTCATAAATACTAACCCAACCATAGAGATATATAGAGAAATATGTTCAGTAGCATAACTATTTTCAAAACCATAGAACCCAATAGGTTTTTGTTCTGTAAATAGCTTAGCAACAAACCTAACATATATGTTTGGCTGGAATAGTTTTAATTCATAACTACCAATATTTATAATCCAAGCATTAAAATCACCGGTTCCTCGATAGGTTTCTTCTAAAATATATAGTATTGAAGGATAAGCAATTACAGCTGACATCACAACTCCTAAGAGTAGTAATCCCACAAATATAAGCAACTCTTTTGCAAAAATTAATAACTTAAAATTAGGTCTTTTAAAGTATTCAATCAAAAATGCTATACAACTAAATGCTAATATCGTATATCCCAAATAGAAATCATAGAATATACTGGCTAGCGCGAATAATGGTACAATCCAGCGTTTTTTGTGGAAGAAAAAATGAATTACAATTAACGCTAACGGCATATAAGCAGTCAGCGATAAGAATACCGGGAAGGCCATAAAACTTACTGTTCCTCCACCAATGAAATAAATCATACTCATCCAAAAAATAGTTCTATTCTTCATACCTTGCAAGGATAAGTAGTATGCAAGCAACATAACTCCTACAAATATTTTCAATAACTCAGTTACTGAATAAGCTACTTCTATCGGCATTAGATAACTTAGCAAGAACGTTGATCCCGTAAATAAATCTATTGGAATATAATAGATATCTGAAAAGAATGAAGCTCCAAAATAGTTATTGATGTTAAACCATGAAACAGTTCCGTCTTTTAATCCACTTATAAAATCAACAATAATTGTATAATATTGTAAAATATCATCGGATGCATTGTTATAGAAACTATTATTAATCAGAATCATACTTATTTCCAAAAGGAATAGTATTGTGAAGCAAATAATAGCTACAAATTTCAGTGTTTTTTTCCTACTAGAAAAAGTTCTCTGAATAAAACTAGAGAATCGGTTCTTTAATTTAGTTAGTTTTGTTTTTATTTTGCCCATAAAAACCCCTCAATTTATTATTAATGTCGTTATATTATATCATATGTTGATATTCAAGAAAAGTCGCAATTTATAGATTATTATTATATTTACTGTAATTATATTATATAATAATACTAGGGTGATACAATGGAAGAAGCTATTTTAGTAGGACTTGACCAAAATAATGATGATAATTTTGATAATTCGATGTTGGAATTGGCGAATTTAGCCACTGCTTGTAATGTAACTGTTTTACATACAATGATTCAAAAAAGAGAAAAACCAACCTCTAATTTTTATATTGGCAAAGGTAAAGTAAATGAATTACTAGAAATCATAACCACATTAGATGCGGATCTAGTGATTTTTAATGATGAACTTAGCCCTAGTCACATAAGAAATCTTGAAGAAGTACTAAGTGTCAAAGTTATTGACCGCACAGTATTAATTCTAGATATCTTTGCTAGAAGAGCTAAAACAAAAGAGGCTATGTTACAAGTTGAACTAGCTCAAGCAAAATATTTTATGCCTAGAATAATCGGTATGCATAAGTATCTATCTAGACAAAAATCAGGAACCGGATCAAAAGGTCCTGGTGAGCAACAACTAGAATTGGATCGACGCGTACTAAGAAATAAAGTTACCAAACTTAAAAAAGATTTAAATGAATTAGTTAAAGTAAGAAGGACTCAAAGAGAAAAAAGGAAAAAGAATGATGTCTTCACAGTCGCTTTAACTGGTTATACAAATTCAGGTAAATCTACTTTAATGAATTCAATCATTGATGTAGCTACAGCTCATAAAGAAGGATACATGTTCAAAAAAAATATGTTATTCGCAACATTAGAAACTAAGACAAAACAAATTCATCTTGATAATAATCATAATTTTTTATTGACTGATACAGTTGGTTTTATTGATAAACTACCTCATCATTTAGTTGAAGCGTTCAAGTCAACTTTAGAAGAAATATCAGAGGCTTCTTTAATATTACACGTCATCGATGTATCTAATACAGACTATGAAAACCAAATACATACCGTGGAAGAAGTATTAAAAGAGTTAAATATAAAAGACATACCAATTATTTACGTTTTCAATAAAATTGACATTGTAGAGACATTACCACACATTTCAAGAGAACATTCAATAACAGTTTCTGCCTTGAATAATATCAACATAGAAAAGCTATTGAAGTTAATAGATAACGAATTATATAAATCTATAAAGAATGTTAAAATGTTAATTCCATTCAACAAAAGTGAGATCTATTCAGATTTGAAAGAAAATTCAAATGTTCTGGAGACAGAATATTTAGATGTTGGAATCAATGTTCAAGTTGAACTTGATGAATTTCACTTCAATAAATACAAAAAATATATAAAATAAAAAAGTGGAGCTTTTCCACTTTTTATTTTAATTCACTAAAATATTTTTCGATTATTTTTTGCAATTCTAGAATTGAACTGGTTTGAACAATTTCTGATTTTATTCTTGCAGAACCTTTCAAACCCTTAATATACCACGCAGCGTGGCTCCGCATTTCTAAAATAGCTACACGCTCTCCCTTTAATTCTACTAGTTTATTTAAATGTTTTAATATATAGTTTTTCCGTGTTTTTAAACTAACTACCTTTTCATACTTGCCAGTTTTTAAGTAGTCATTTATTTGTTTAATTAAAAACGGGTTACCCAACAACCCTCTACCAATCATCACTGCATCGCACTTAGTATAGTCCAACATTCGCTTTGCGTCTTCGGGAGTTTTGATGTCTCCGTTACCAATTACTGGAATTTTAACATTTTCTTTAACTTCCTTAATAATACCGTAATCCGCCTTACCTGAGCACATATCCTTACGTGTTCTACCATGTATACAAATTGCGCTAGCTCCTGCGCTTTCCATCTTTTTTGCGAACTCTACAGCGTTAATATTTGTATGATCCCAACCCATTCTGATCTTAACAGTTACTGGTTTGGCTACATTTTTAACGATTTCGCTAACAATTTCATATGCTAAGTCTGGTGTTGTCATTAATTTACTACCCGCCCCTGCCTTTGTAACTTTGTTTACTGGACACCCCATATTTATATCGATAATACTAGCGCCTGAATGTTTATCAATGAAGATTGCTGCTTTAGTCATAGATTCTACTTCACTACCAAAAAGTTGCAATCCTATTGGTTTTTCATAGTCAACAATCTCAATCATGTTTTTGGTTCTTTGATTTTCATATAGCAATCCCTTATCAGAAATCATTTCTGTATATATCAATCCAGCACCAAATTCTTTGAGGATTAATCTATACGCTAAATTAGTCACACCCGCCATAGGTGCGACTAAAACTTGATTATCAATTTCTAAGTCTCTTATTTTCCACTTCATATATAACACACTCTTTCATTTCGAATACATAATATTATATAATATCTAATTCAAAAAACAAAACACTATCGTTTTTTTAAAAATGTGATATAATCTTTTTCGGGATGTGATTTATATGAGGGATTATTTAGTAAAGGCTTATGCCTTTGATGGAACCGTAAGAATATACGCTGCTTCTACTACAAATTTAGTTGAAGAAGCTAGAAAAATACATGGCACTTGGCCAGCTGCAAGTGCTGCTTTTGGGAGAGTCTTAACGGCTTCATTAATTATGGGTGCAATGTATAAAGGAGACCAAACTCTAACTGTACGAATCGATGGTGGTGGTCCAGTAGGCGAAATAGTTACTTCAGTGAATGCTCATGGTGAAGTAAAAGGCACCATAGAACATCCAAAAGTACATTTCTCTCAAAAAGATAAATTGGCTGTTGGACTTGCTGTAGGTAATGATGGTTTTATTCACGTTACTAAAGATTTAAAAATCAGAAATGTCTTTACATCAAGCGCAAGATTACAAACTGGAGAAATCGGCGATGACTTTACCTATTACTTCGTTGTTAGTGAACAAATTCCTTCATCTGTAGGTTTAGGAGTTTTAGTTAATGAAATGAATGAGGTATTTGCTAGTGGTGGTTTCATTCTACAACTTATGCCTGGAACTAAGGAAGAAACTATTAAAAAAATTGAAAAGAATATTGGTGCAATGAAACCAATATCTGAATTAATACAAACTGGTAACAAACCCGAAGACATAATTAACCTAATTACTGAAGGTGATCATGAATTGCTTGAGGAAATGCCATTATTTTATAAATGTGATTGTTCAAAACTAAGATTTGAAAAAGGGATCATCTCTTTGGGTAAAAAAGATATCAAAGAATTGATAGATGAAGTTAATCCTGTAAAAATAACATGTGAATTTTGTAAAAAACAATATTCTTTTTCAAACAAAGAATTGAAAGACCTTTTTAAAAAAATATAACAATTTATAAATAAAAAAGCCCTATTCTTACACTGTGTCAAGGAAAACGGACACATAATAAGATACTATATATTGAACTGAT
>CAZHSG010000012.1:0-42879 GCA_964535005.1 uncultured Candidatus Izemoplasmatales bacterium | reverse complement strand
ATGGTATCATAGATATAATAAAAATTATATATAGGGAGAACAATATGAAAAAATTAATACTGATATTTGCTTTAATACTTTCTATAGCAATATTATCAGCATGTAGTCAAGAAACAACAAAAACAACAACAAATAGTGATAGCACCACTACTTTAGAGGTGTTAAAAGTAGGAATGGACCTAAGATATCCACCATTCGAAACTATTGACTCTGAAGTAAACCCAAAAGGTATCAGTGTTGATGTGGCACTAGCGTTTGGAGAATTCATCGGAAGAGAAGTAGAAATAGTAAATACTAACTTCGCCGCTTTAATACCGGCTATCAACTCAGGAGAAATTGATATAGCTATTGCTTCAATGAGCATTACCGAAGAAAGAGAACAAGCAGTGGATTTTTCTAATCCATATTTCTATTTCAAAATCATTTCTTTAGTTAATAAAGATTTCGCTGAAGCAAACAACATAGATGAGAATTCATCAGTAGAAGATTTACTAGCGATAACAGATGCTCAATTTGTAGGAATTGCATCTCAAGTATCGACTACAATTCCTGAAGACTATGGAAAAGATGTTATATCAGCTACGGATTTAGGAACTGCTGTTGAATCAATAGCCCAAGGAACTTCAGACATTCTGTTAATGAGCGCTAATCCGGTCGTAGATGGATTTAATGCAAATTCAACAACTACTATAGTAGTATGGGACGCTTTCGTCTCTAGTCCTATTGGGATGGCTGTCAAAGAAGGTAATGCAGATCTATTAGCACAGGCAAATGCATTTATAGCCACATTTAACCAAACTGGTGGATTATATGAAGTGTTAGCCACAAAATGGGACGCTGTTTTGTTAGAAGATTTAGGAAGGTATGGACTTGAATTCTACACAGAAGAATAAGCTGAATAATATAATATCCTACACACTCGCAATACTAACCGTTCTTGCTTTTATGGTATTTATAGTATTGCGTCAAGCTACTGATTTTTCATTTGCTCCATACAGTGAATACACTAGTTTAATTTCAAAAGGATTTTTAAATACGATCATTGTATCAATTATTTCTTTGCTTGGAAGTCTAGTGTTAGGATTTATATTATATTTACTATCAAAATCAAAAATTAAATATTTTAATGCAATTGTAGATGTATTTACAGAAATAATATATGGGACCCCACTTTTAGTATTAATAATTATATCGGCTTTTCTAATTGGTCCAGCATTCAACACCTATAATCGGATTGTAATGGGAACGATAGCTCTAATTATTTATATGTCCCCATATATGAAAAATGTATTTAAATCTGCTTTTTCAAGTATATCTGAAGAACAATATATGGCGATGGACTTATTTGGGTTCACATCTTATCAAAAATACAGGTATATTATTATCCCACAAGTAATAAGGATTTTAATGCCGCCGATGATGAACAATTTTTCATTGATAATTAAAGGTAGTGCGCTATTAAATGTTTTATCATTTAATGAACTCTACTATAATATATTATTAGCTCAATATGGTAGTTTTGCCTATGTTGAAGGATATATTTTGATGTGGGTGTTATATTTAATAATAACCATTCCGCTATCACAATTTTCAAAACTTGTTGAAAGGAAGTGGTCATTATGAAATTAGAACTCAAAAATCTATCACATACATACGAAGTAGAAGTCTTACACGACTTAACATTTGAATTAAATAAATATAAATCCATAGCTATAATAGGTGTCTCTGGTTCAGGTAAATCAACCTTGATTAGAATAATGTCCGGTATGGAGAAACCAACTAATGGTGATGTATTCATAAATGAAATGAATGTTAACGAAGAAGCATATAAAAAGAAAGTTGGGTTTGTTTTTCAAAACCATAATCTCTTTCCACATTTATCTCTTTTAAGAAATATAACCCTTGTTCTAGAAAAAACTCGTGGAAAAACCAAAGTAGAAGCTGAAGCGATGGCACTTAAATATTTAAACCTTTTACATCTCCATGATCAAACACATAAATTACCTAAAAACGTTTCTGGTGGGCAAGCACAAAGAGCTTCTATAGCTAGAGCTCTTAGTATTGATCCTGATATTATATTTCTTGATGAACCAACTTCATCATTAGATCCAATATTAACGCATGAAGTTTTAACTGCTGTCGAGGAGTTAAGAGATTCAGGAAAAGAATTCATATTTGTAACCCATGTACTAAGTTTCGTTAGAGATTTTGCTGACTACGTAATTTTTATGTATGATGGAAAAATCTATGAACACGGATTACCAGTAATGTTGGATGAACCTAAAACAAATGAACTTAAAGAATTTATGAAGAAAGTGAGATAATCATGAAAGAATATCAAAAAAGCTATGAACTAAGCAATGGAGTAAAAATTCCCAAAGTTGGTTTTGGTACTTGGCAAGTTAAATCAGGAGAAGAAGCCTATAAATCAGTTGCCTTAGCATTAAAAAATGGCTATAGACATATCGATACAGCAGCTGCTTATCAAAACGAAGAAAGTGTTGGAAAAGCCATTAAAGACTCAGGGATTCCTAGAACTGAAATATTTATTACCACTAAACTACCAGCTGAGATAAAAAAATATGAAGAAGCTAAAGCTACATTCCTAAAATCAATAGAGCTTCTAGGGGTAGATTATATAGACTTATATTTAATTCATGCTCCTTGGCCTTGGAATGAAATGGGTAAAGATTATAGTAAAGGGAATGTAGAAGTTTACAAAGTATTAGAAGAATTTTATCTAAAGAAAAAAATTAGAGCAATTGGAGTATCCAATTTTGCTCCAAAAGATATAGAAAATATTCTAAATAACTGTGAAATTGTTCCACATGCAAATCAAATCGGATATTTCATCGGTATTGACCAATCTGAGACAATCAATTTCTGCAAAGAAAGAAATATATTTATTGAAGCCTATTCACCACTTGGAATTGGATACCTTCTTACTAATGAAGACATAAAGAAAACTGCTGATAAATATCAGGTTTCATCTGCGCAAATATGTTTGAGGTACTTATTGCAAAAAGGTGTAGCTCCACTACCTAAATCTACGCATGAAAATAGAATAATTCAAAATACCGAGTTAGATTTCGAAATTGAAGAAGAAGATATGAAATTTCTAGATACTATAAAAGGTGATCCTAGACGTTGGGATTAGGGAAATAAAACATATTTTTATTAAGATATAAGGAATTCGCTTGTAAACTTGCCTATTTTTATGATAGAATAAATAAAAATTATCATTAAGGAGTGTGGAATATGCCCGGATTTTTAACGTTTGCTGCAGTAATTTTAGTTTTGTATTTTGTTGCTAAAAAGTTTTCGAGAAATGAAGCAAAACATTATGGTGAAGAAAACCTTGAGCCTAAAGAAGCTCAAAATATTGAAACAGTTGATGTAATGACAGAAGTAATAGTTGAATTTAAGTTTTTAAGTAGAAAAGATCAATTTATGATTAATTCTTTTCCAAATATTGTTATAAACGAAGTTGATAAATATAAAATGGTGGAAGATAAATTAACTTTAAAATTACAACCAAAATTCACTTTACATTTTGGAGTACCATATTTGAATGGTGAGTCTTTCAAGTACAATGAAACTTACTCACTAAGTCCAGGTAGAAAATATAAAATTACGTTTAAACCAAAAACATTTGTTTTCTCTAAACCAAAAGTAACAATTCAAGAACTCGGATTAATATAAAAAAATAAAACTAGGTTAGTATGAAACTAAACTAGTTTTTTTATATAATGATATTGATTAACATAATTATTCCCGCTGCCAAATTAGTAAATGCAAAGATTTTTTTAAGATTTACTGGTTTACTTTTTAAAGCGAATTTACTGCCAAATATCCCACCAACAATAGCTAAAGCGATTAATGGTAATGCAAACATAAAATCAAAACCACCAGTAATACTATGCCCTAGCAAACCCATTAATGCTGTTACAGCTACCATCGCACTAGATGTTCCAATTGCTATTCCCATTGGTACTCCACACAGCATTACCATTAAAGGAATTTTGAACGCTCCACCACTAATTCCTACAGCTCCTGCAAATAGTCCAACTAATGCAGTTAAGGGGATTGTCAACCAAAGATTAACCGTATAACTATGACCATTGAATGTTCTGTTCCAATAACCGAATTTATGCTTTTCAACATGGGGTTTCTCTTTTACGTTTATAAACATAAAAATTGAAACTAAAATTAATATGACTGCAAAAATTATTTTTAGTGTATCTCCTTCAATTTTACCAGCATAATAACCGCCAACAAAAGCCATGATATCAGTAGGAGGGTCGATAATCAACGCCAACTTCCAATCTACTTTTTTATTTTTACTAAATATAAGCATTGCTGCTAAACTGGTACCTAGCATTATTGCTTGAGAGGTTGACGCTGCTTGATGCATTGCTAAACCACCAAAAACCATTGCGATTACATAAAAGTTACCGCCACCTTTGCCAACCATCGCCATTGTAATAGCAATAATTAAAATTATAGCTCCCATAATATATATATTCATAATTTACCTAATTGCTCCATTAATGTGTCTTTTACTTACTAAAAAATTATTTTATTATAATCAAAACCGATACTTCGCAAGTCTTCACAATTCAATCCACTTGCTTTGTATTTCTCTAAGCGCTCAGCGTCTTGAATAAATTGATTATCTTTTAATGTGTCTATATAAACTAAATCATTAAAAAATCTGTATTTTATAAATACGTCCTTTTTAATAAAATAAAAAATTCTCTGAGCATCCTTGTAATAATCAGTTAAACCACTTGATTTAAGCTTTTCTAAGTGTCTGGATGTATTTGACTGAGTTGTTCCTAGTAAGGTTTGAATCTCGCCAACACATAATGCATTATCCTTTATTATATTAATAATCCTTAAACGGTTTCTATCGGCCACCATCTTTAAAATAACTTGAATACCCATTGTGTCCTCCTTATATTACTACTCGCTCATATAACTCTAACGGTATTATATACCCTATGTTTTTATTAGTCAATCAAACTTTTCTAAATAAATTTAATTATTTCACATTCAGTTCAAATTCATTTTTTATAATATGTTTGGATTTAAAACCCAAAATCAATTAAAAAATGAAAGAAGGAATAAAATAATGTTAGAATTAAAGAATTTAAGCAAGAATTACTATGTTGGTGATACAACAGTAGAAGCATTAAAAAATGTGGACTTGAAGTTCAGAAAAAATGAGTTTGTTTCGATACTAGGACCATCTGGTTGTGGTAAGACAACAATGTTAAATATCATCGGGGGACTAGATAAATATACTTCAGGTGATTTATTGATAGATGGCAAATCTACTAAACTATATAAGGATAATGATTGGGATGCCTATAGAAATACAACGATAGGGTTTGTTTTCCAAAACTATAATTTAATCTCTCATTTATCTGTATTAGAAAATGTTGAGATGGCACTTTCTTTATCAGGAGTAAGTAGTAAAGAAAGAAAAGAAAGATCGATAAAAGTATTAGAAGAAGTAGGACTTAAAGATCAGGTTTATAAAAAACCAAATCAATTATCAGGTGGACAAATGCAAAGAGTAGCAATTGCGAGAGCACTTGTTAATAATCCTAAAATTCTTTTAGCCGATGAACCTACTGGAGCAATTGACAGTAAAACTTCTAGTCAAATTATGAAATTAATTAAAGAAATTAGTAGAGATCGTTTAGTAATTATGGTTACCCATAATTCAAAAATCGCAAATAAATATAGTGATAGAATTGTCAACCTACTTGATGGAGAAATTTTAAGTGATTCTAACCCTGCTAATGGCGACGTAAAAGTAGGCGGAAACCTAGTTAACAGTAAGACCTCAATGTCGTTTATGTCAGCAATAAGAACAAGTTTTAAGAATCTAATAACAAAAAAAGGTAGAACTTTAATTACAACATTAGCTGGTAGTATTGGTATTATTGGGATAGCTCTAGTTTTAGCGATATCAGCTGGTATGACAAACTATGTTAATGATATTCAAAGCGATAGCTTAGCTGGATTCCCTATTAGCATAAATAGCGAAGTTATAGCTACTACCATGGGCGGAAGCAGTGGCGGACCTGGAGCATTTATGAATAATGATGATCAAGAAGCACTAGAGTTCCCGAATGAATCGATTATTTACTCTTTTAATGAAGACCAAAACACAGTTGTTCATACTAACGTTTTCACCGAAGATATAATGAGTCACATAGATGATATGGACACAACTTTATATAATTCTATTGCATACACAAGATCAATTTCTATTCAAATGATCACCGAAGCAAATAATGGGTCATTTAACAAAGTTGAGTCAGCTGGTGGTGGTGGCTTTATGAGCATGTTTGGTTCAAATTCAGTTGTTAATGAATTACCTAACAATCAAGAATTTGTAGAGTCACAATATGATATACTAGAAGGTAGTTATCCTACCAATTACAACGAAGTTGTTTTAGTTGTTGATAATATGAACCAACTAGACGTAACAACTCTTGAAGCTCTTGGCTATGATATAGAAGAAGACTATACTTTCTCTGATTTTATAGGTAAAGACTTTAAGGTAATTCCAAATAATGTATACTATAATCAAGTAGGCGATGTATTTGTAAATGGGTCTGACCTAGAGAGTATGTATGAAAACTTAGATTCAATCACTTTATCTATAGTTGGTATACTAAGAGTTAATGAAGATGCTTCAAGCGAAGTGTTAAGTGAAGGTATTGGTTATACAACAATGTTAACAGACTACCTCCTTGAAGATTCAAGCAATTCAGATATAGTATTAGCACAAATAGCTGATCCTACTATGAATGTATTAACAGGTATGGGATTTAACGAACAAGTAGCCTACGATTTAGTTATGCAAAATATTGGTGGAGACTCAACACCTACAGGGATTCAAATCTACCCAGTATCATTTGAATCAAAAGATGAGATTAAAAGTTATTTAGATACTTATAATGTTGGGTTAGCAGATGAAGATACAATTATTTACACAGATTTAGCAGAAACAATATCAACTACAATATCAGGAATGATTAGTACAATTACAATAATTCTAGGGGCATTTGCAGGAATTAGTTTAGTAGTTTCTTCAATTATGATTGGTATAATCACCTATGTATCAGTAATAGAGAGAACCAAAGAAATCGGTATTATGAGAAGTTTAGGTGCAAGAAAAAAAGATATATCAAGAATCTTTACAGCTGAAACTCTATTAATTGGGTTAGGTGCTGGAGTATTCGGTATATTAATCTATTTGTTATTGCAAATACCGGTAAACATAATATTAGAAAATCTACTAGGAATATCTGGCTTTGCAACATTAAGTATATATAGCGCAACCGGGTTAATACTTTTAAGTAGTGCATTGACATTAATATCAGGAATAATACCTAGTAAAATAGCGGCGAATAAAGATCCAGTAATTGCATTAAGAACAGAATAAATATAATAAAGGAGTGATTACATGTTGAAAATACTAGTCGTAGAAGACGATATTCATCTAAGGCATATTATAGCTAAAAATTTAGAAAAATATGGCTATGAAATCATACAATCAGAAAATGGAAGTGAAGCCTATGAGGTTTTTGAAAATATACATATAGATTTGATTGTAACTGATATTATGATGCCCTATGTTGATGGTAATTCACTCGTAAAAAAAGTAAGGTACTCGAATGACAATATTCCAATTATAATGTTAACAGCGCTTGACTCCTATCACGACAAAGAAAAAGGATTTAGTAGTGGGGCCGATGATTATATGGTCAAGCCTGTTAATATGAAGGAATTAATTCTTAGAGTTAAGGCACTACTAAGAAGATATAAAATTGTTAGTGAAAGTGTGTTAAACCTAAAAAACATTCACCTTGATTATAATGCAAAGTCATGTTTGGTATTGGATAAACAGATAGTCCTAACTATTAAAGAATTTAATTTGTTATATAAATTGCTAGCATCTCCTAGTCAAATATTCACAAGGCAACAATTAATGAATGAAATATGGGGATTTGATAATGAAAGTTATGAAAGAACAGTAGATACACATATAAAAAGACTTAGAGAAAAAGTAATCACAATTGATTATGAAATCATAACTGTAAGAGGATTAGGTTACAAGGCGGTGATCAAATGAAAAAATTAAGTGGAAAAGTAATTATGATTTCTATGGGAACAATGTTTATATCTGGAGCAATAGCTAGAGTTATATTTACATTTATTATTGGTAGTAATTTTCACGAAACCATGACCGAAGACAATTTCTTTATTGCTGTTCTAATTATGTTGGCACTTACGTTATTAGTCTTTACAACAGCTTTTAATCATTTCATTGTTAAAAGAGTTAAAGATATAGATAAAGCAACAGTAAGCGTAATGGCCGGTGATTATGATTTCGAATTGGACACCAAAGGCAAAGATGAAATAGCGAATCTATCATCAAATTTTAATTTAATGACAAAAGAACTCAAATCAAATGAGTACCTAAATAAGGAATTCGTCAGGAATTTTTCACATGAGTTTAAGACTCCATTATCAGTAATAAGAGGATACGCAGAATTACTAGAAAACAGTGATTTATCAGGTGAAGAAAGACAGAACTATCTAGATATCATCATGAGTGAAAGCACCAGATTATCTAATTTAGCTAACAATATGTTACAGATATCATTAATAGATAGCACTTCAATTATCAGCAAAGACGATGAATATAATTTCGCTGAACAAATCCGAAATATCATTCAAATGGCACAATTAATTTGGGAAGAAAAGAACCTTACCTTTGATCTAGAATTAGACGAAATACATATCAAAAGCAATAAGGAGTTAACCTATCAAATAATTTTAAATCTACTAAGTAACGCTATTAAGTTTTCCGATGAGTCAGAAGAGATAAAAATTTCACTAAAAAATATAGATAATAAACTACAATTATCAATTAGTAATAGTGGACAAATAATTCCAACCGAAGATTATGAAAAAGTCTTTCAACTGTTCTATATAGCTGATAAAGCAAGAAATGAAGGTTCAACTGGAGTTGGGTTGACATTAACAAAAAAAATAGTTGACAAACTTAAAGGTGAAATCAACTTTGATAACGTAGATGGATTAACAACATTTAGAGTCATTTTACCCAATTAGATGATATAGCATTATAGTAGTGGGGGACATTTTATCATGAAAAAAACAATTGCTTTTATATGTACTCATAATAGTTGTCGAAGCATAATGGCAGAAGGTTTTCTAAAATACCTAGCTAGTGAATCATTTAATATCTATTCAGCAGGTACAAAAAAATATAGCAAACCAAAACCTATGGCTATTAAAGTAATGGAAGATTTAGGTATTGATATGAGTCATGCTACTAGTAAATTACTAGATGCTATTCCCAATAAATTTGATATTTTAATTACTATGGGTTGTGGAGTAGAATGCCCATATATCCCTGCTAAACACCGTGAGGATTGGGGATTAGATGACCCTAGTGGTGGACCTAAAGTAGCTTTTGAAGTAACTCGTGATTTAATAAAAATTAAGGTTATTGAGTTAATAGAGAGAGTTAAAAATAATAATTTATAGAAAATAAGGATTCTTTAACGAGAATCCTTTTATTTTTTACCAAATTAATCACAAATAATATATAATAATTGTTAGAGGTGATGAATATGTTACAAAAACTGATGAACTTTATACATAGATACAATACAAAACGGATATTTAGAATACTTCTAGTTATCAGTGCTTTTTGTTACATATTAATGGGCACGAAAGTATTTGGATTGTTATCTGATTTCAATAGCGAATATATGCTTGATTTACTATTATATTATTCAGGGGATAAGTTTGTATCAGCATTAGAAAGTATATCAGCTGCTCAAATCGGATATTACCGAATATTACATAGTATTGACTATTTATTCATAGTAACGTTTTACCCACTTTTAGTTCTCATCTTAGATAGATTTATCGAAGGAAAAAATAAATTTAAATATTTAATGTTATTGCCAGTATTAGCGATGTTATGTGATTTATTTGAAAACCTAATTATTGATTTTCACCTAAGTATAGGTGTAGGGTCATTTTTATCGACTATGAGTGGAATACTAACAACTTTGAAATTCACATCAATATTTATAACTATCATTATAGCAATAGTATTTATTACAAAGAGCATCAAGCGGAGGCGGAGCAATGGGTAAACTTAAATATAAAGAACTTAATACTAAAAGACTAATCTTAAGAGCGCCTAAACCAAGTGATTATGAGCATCAATTCAATTATTTGAAAAACCCTAAAAACTTTGAGTTCGCTGACTACAAAGTTGCAGAAACAAAAGCAGATGTTGAAGTGTTTTTCAAAAGAATGTTTAAAGATCACTTAGAAACTTCGCTGTTTTGGATGATTTGTGATAAAAAGTCAGACAAACCAGTTGGAACCCTATCCGCATGGAATGTTGACTATGAAGTTAACTCAATCGAATTTGGTTATACAATATATCCAGAGCATAGAGGTAAGGGATATATGTATGAGGTCTTAAATAAAACTATTGATTTTTGCTATGAAGAGTTAGGGTTTACTGTATTTGATATCTGGACAGATAAAAATAACAAGCCTTCATTAGGTCTTGCTATTAAATTGGGATTTAAGTTTAGTGGATTTGTAGATGAAGCAGCCAAAAACACTGATACTACAATCACTTATGCAACTTATCAACTGAAAAAATAAATTAACAATTATCCCCAGATATAGTATTATTTGTATAGATTCAAAGAAGGAGTGATGTATTATGATGGGAACATTAAATTTTAAAACTGAAGATACATCAATAAGCAAATAAACCTTATTATATAATTTATGAGGGCCCATTTGCGGTCCTTTTTGTTTGCACTGATGTATCTAATCTTAACAAGAAAGGAGATATATATTGATTAGTAAACAGAAAGAGAATTCTCTTTTATTGGGTCAAGCAATTGCTGTATACAAAGAAAGATATTTAGTGGAACATAATGAAAATAAAACCATGATGGAAGTCAGTGGTAGATTCAAATACATGAACTATCTAAAAAGTGATTTTCCACAGATTGGCGATTTTGTTAAATATAGAGCTGTTGATGAAAACTTTGGTATTATAGAATCTATATGTGAAAGAACATCTGTATTAGACAGATTAGATGTAGGATTTGTACAAGAAAGACAAATATTAGCCGTTAATGTTGATATTGTATTTATTTGTATGTCTTTGAATGAAGATTTTAATCTAAGAAAACTTAGAAATTTTCTAACATTGACCTATGATTCTAATTTCAAAACAGTTATTCTATTAACTAAAAAAGACTTATGTGAAGATATAGAAGAGTATATAAACAAAACTAAAACGTTGACAAATAATGAGATAATAGCGATTACTGTCTATAATGACATAGACATACTAAACCTAAAAAATGTAATAGCGGAAAACACAGCTGTATTTATAGGAAGTAGTGGAGTAGGAAAATCTACAGTTATCAATAAATTAATTGGAGAAGAGCATTTTAAAACTAAATTAATTAGATTATCTGATGCACAAGGCAGACACGCAACTGTAAATCGAGAACTAATACACTTAAAAGCTGGTGGAAAAGTAATAGATACACCTGGAATACGTATTGTATCGTCATATTTTGTGTCAGAAGGAAGTTTCGAAGATATTCAGTCATTAAGTGAAGGCTGTTATTATAAAGATTGTACACACAATAAAGAACCGGGATGTTTAGTACAAAAGAGTTTACAAACTGGCGAATTAGATTTTGAAAGATATAAACAATATCTTAAAGTTATTAGGTTAAATAGATTTAATAAACAAAGAGAAATTGAACGTCAAAGAATAATTGATAAAAGATTAAGAAAAGGAAGATAATTTCTTCCTTTTTCCATTTTTTATATTGTTAATATATGATATAATTACAGTAATTACAAGGAGGATTTTATGAGCTTAAACTGCGAAAAAATAGACTATAAGAAATATGGTAAGTGTTTAAAAATTGATAATGGTACTTTAGAAATTATCGCAACTCTTGATATTGGCCCAAGAATTATTAGTTTTAGAAGATTGGGTGGAGAGAACATTCTTTTTCAAGATTTAAACGATTTGGTTTCTGTTAAGACTAAGGATCAGGATGAAATCTTCTTCAAAGGTGCTACTTGGCATAGTTATGGTGGTCATCGACTATGGAAGAGTCCAGAAAACTACGCAACCTATTATCCTGATAACGATCCTATTACCTATCAGGTGGAAGGAAATAAAATAACTTTGGTTCAAAAACCACAAGTTGGAACTAATATTCAACTAGTTTTCAGCCTAGAATTTCAAGCAGATAACCTTATTAAAGTTAGTAATAAAATAAAGAATCTGTCAAATGAAAATAAGAAAATGGCTTGTTGGTCATTATCAATGTGTAAAGGACCTGGATTAGAAATAATACCTTTACCTAATAATGAAACTGGATTTAACCCGCAAAGGTATTATTCTTTATGGAATTTTGGAGCAAAGAATAATGATCCAAGAGCTTATTATGGAGATAAATTTTTCTCTCTAAGAATGGAACCAGGAAACCCATTAGCTTATAAAGTCGGAATGAAATTAAACAAGGGTCGTATTTTATATCTTACAAAGGAAGATGTTCTTGTTAAGAAATTCGATCGAATCGAGAATGCAGTTTATACTGATAACAACGTTAACTATGAAACTTATACTAAAGACTTATTCATGGAATTAGAAACTTTAGGTGAATATAAAGAAGTTAAGCCAAATGAAGAACTGAATCACGATGAATATTGGAGTTTATTTCCATTTGGTTGTGAACTACCAGAAGGTGATGATGAGGTTAAATTTCAAAAGCTAATTAATAAATATTGTTAAGCATACAAAAAACGACTCTGGTGAGAGTCGTTTTCTTTTACATTATTTTAGTTTTACTATTTAAAAATAATGGAGGGATCTAGTTATCTTTTTTGTTTCTGTTAAGAGCTTTTTGAAGTAATACAGCTCCTAAAATCAATATACCTTTGATTAAGTCATTAACAAACGCTGGCACTTTAAATGCGGTAAGAACAGCATCAATTGCATACAAAACAACAATACCAAAGAATGTACCTTGTACAAATCCTTTACCACCAGCCATTGATGTACCACCAATAGCAACCGCAGCAATCGCATCTAATTCAAAACCTTTACCGGCAGTAGAAGTATCAACTGAGCCAAATCGAGTAACGTATAGGAAAGCGGCGATACCTGTTAATACACCAGTCAAAGTATAAACCAAGACTTTAATTCTATTTACATTTATTCCAGATAATCTAGCAGCTTTTTCATTTGAACCAACTGCATAAACATATCTACCAAATTTAGTTTTTGTCATTAATATTAATACCAATACCACAAGTATGACAAATATCCATACTAGATAAGGTATATCTAAGAATTTACCATAACCTATATTTCTTAACGTACTATAGTAAGCTTCTTGATTAATTAGGATTGGTCCACCAGAACCTTGTTGAACAGTAAGTGATCTAAAGGCAGCTAAAGTAGCAAGTGTGACAATGAACGGAGCTACTTTAAATCTCCCAACAAATATACCATTAAACAATCCAAGAATAGCCCCAAAGACTATAGCGAATATTAAACTTAATAAAATACTTTCGGTTAAATTAAAGATTACAGCAGTATTAGCAGCAGTAAAACCTAATATTGCACCTACAGACAAATCAATACCACCTGAGATAATAACAAGCGTCATACCCAAAGCGATTATTCCTATGAATGTGGATGATTTTACTAATCCAATAAGGTTACCAAAGCTTAGGAAGTTATCACTTGCTATTCTACCTATAATTAATAGTAATAATAGCGATATAATATAATTGTGATTGACTAGTAGATTCTTAAGAAATGGCCATGCCTTGTTATGCCAAAAGTCTTTGAAATCTGTTTTTTTGATTTTTTTAACTTGATCAGCCATCTTAAGCCTCCTTTTTATTAGAACCAGTAGAGTAATACATTACATCTACTTCATTTAATTTATTGTGATTTATAATTTTGTTTATCTCACCCTTGTACATTATTATACATCGATGAGCTATCTTGTAAATTTCAGGAAACTCGGAAGAAAATACAATGATTGACTTTCCTTGTTCTACTAGGTTATTTATTAATTGATAAACTTCGAATTTGGCTCCAACATCAATACCTTGAGTTGGGTTATCCATTATATATACGTCTGAGTCTAATTCAAACCATCTCGCAAAAATAACTTTTTGTTGGTTACCACCAGATAATGAAGTAATCAAATCTTTTGGTGAACCAACTTTTATATTAGTTGTTTTACGATTCTTTTCAAATCTTGCTAACTCCTCTTTTTCGCTGATAAATATTTTTTTGTGTTGTGAAGTAAAATGAGCTATAGAAACATTATCAAGTATTTTCATATCTTCTATAATTGATCTTTCTTTTCTGTTTCTAGGTATCATACTAACACCGGATTTAATTACTTTTGTGATAGAAGATAGATTCATTTTCTTACCATTTAAATGGATTTCACCTGAAGTCAATTTTCTGGCTCCAAATAGACATTCACTTAATTCTCCTCTACCATCACCAAATAATCCAGTAATAGCTAAAACTTCACCTTTTTTAACATTAAAACTAATATTTTTAAAGAATTTTTCACAACTAATGTCTTTAACTTCAAAAACATTTTCGGTTTTAACTTGTGCCCTTTTTATTTCAGATTCTTCGATCATAGATCTACCAACTAATAGTTCAGTAGCTATTTTCTCGTTGATATCTTTAAATAAACCAGATTGGATAAATTTTCCATCTCTTAATACAGTATATCTATCGCAAATCTCAAATAACTCAGGCATTTTATGAGAGATATAAATACAACTTATACCTTGTTTCTTAACGTCTCTCATGATTTTAAACAGGTTATCAATCTCAGTGTTAGTCAAAGCAGTAGTTGGTTCATCCATAATGATTAACTTGCTTTTAAATAAGATCGATCTTGCAATTTCGACTAATTGTTTTTGTAAAGTATCTATATCTCTAACAAAAGCTGTTGGATCAATATCTACATTCATTCTTTTGAAAAGTTCATATGACTTTTCAATCATTTGTTTTTTATCAAGAAAAACTATGTTTTTAGTTAACTCTCTATGAATAAATAAGTTTTCATAAACTTTTAAATCATTAACTAAGTTTAACTCTTGGTGAATAAAACTAATTCCTAAATCTGAAGCTTTTTGCGGCGTTAAATGGGAATAATCAACACCATCAATTTCTATTATTCCTTTTGTAGGGGCTAAGACACCACCTAAAATATTCATCAAAGTACTTTTGCCAGCTCCATTTTCGCCTAATAAACCATGTATTTCAGCTTCTTTGATCTCTAATGATACATTATTTACTGCTTGAACAGCGCCAAAATTTTTATAGATATTTTTGAATTTGACATTCATAATCTCACTCCTTAATGAATTTTTTAAAAAAATATAGTCGACTAGATCTCTCTAGCCGACTACAATTAATTACAATGTACTAATCTTCTAAAGAATATCTTAAAGTATATACTGGACCAGTCATAAATGCTTCAAAATTAGTATTATCAACCATTTCAGTTGCTACTAAATGTTGACCACTTACAGTATCGCCATTTAAAACGTCTATTCCTAATTGGATAGCATCCACTACCATTGCTGGTGAGAATGAAAATGCAACTTGGTCAATTCCTAAAGCTTCATAGTGATCAAATAATGATAATAATTCTTTTGATGCACTAACAGCTGAAACTAATTCAATGTTTAGAGTATATGCTCCATCATAACCTTCAATAGCAGCTAATACTCCAGCAGCAACTTCAGCGTCATGTGTAAAGATAGCGCGGATTGATTCTACAGTAGCTTGTTCTCCACTTAAGAATGTTTCCATTTGTGTTTGAGCTGTGTCTTTTGACCAACCAGTTGACCAGTCTTGAACTACTTCAAAGTTAGCGTCAGCAGTACTAAAGAAACCATCATGTCTTTGCGTTGGAACACTTGAGTTATCACCTTTAAATTCTAATATTTGAACTTTACCAGCTAATAAATCAGAAGCAAAATAAGTGTTGAAGTAAGTACCAGTTTCTTCACCGATAGTTACGTTATCACCTAATAATTCAGCAGTTTCATTGAAATCACTGATTAATCTGTCATAAACAATTAATGGGATACCAGCGTCAACAATTGTTTGAGCAGCTGATTTTAATTCATCACCATTATGAGGCCATAATACAACAACATCTACACCGTCAGCAACAACTTGGTCGATTTGGTTTGATTGTTGAACTACGTCATCAGAAATTAAGAAAGTGTATTCATAACCAGCTGCTGTAGCTAATGTTGATGTAGCTGCTTCAGCATGGTTGATACTTTCTCCTAAGAACCCGTGGTCAGCACTAGGCATAATAACTGCGATTGTTTTAACGTCTTCTCCGCCACCACAAGCAGTTAATGCAAATGCTGCAAATAATACAAATACGAAACTAATAATTTTTTTCATTTTGAAATCCTCCTATTTTTGTTTTTATTATAAGTTTTTGGTAAAACTTTATAAACTTGGTTTGGTTGATTCTCTGTGTACAATTCTATGCGGTAATATAATTTGTTTGTAAGAAGATGTATTATCTTCTAATTTTTCGAGAAGTAATTTAAATGCTTCTCGGCCTAAATCATATCTAGGTTGAGCGATTGATGAAATTGTTGGGTAGTAATACTCAGTAATTGCTGTATTATCAAAACCGATTACTTTTACGTCTTTTCCAACAACTTTCCCTAAATTTTTTAATTCACTAATAGCGCCTAAAGCAATTGAATCAGAAACACATATAATTGCAGTTGGCGGGTTTTTAAGTTTCATAAATTTTTTTGCAGCATCAGATCCATCTTTATATCTATAAAAGTTTTTAATGATTAAATCTTCATCGACTTCAATACCGTTCTCTTTCAATGCTTCTTTGTATCCGTTTTCTCTAAGTTGTTCAGAATATTTATAATAATTACCACTTATCATTGCGATTCTTTTGTGGCCTGCTTGTATAAATTCTACGCAGGTTTCATAGATTGCTTGTCTATTATTTACAACTACACTTGATACATTCGCATTTAATGTTGGTTCACAACATTGAACAAAAGGATAGTCCTTAGCTAGATTTGAAATTTTTTCATGGCTTAGAGTATTAAAGAAACTAATACACCCATCTACAGTTTTCATTCTTAACATATCAAGATACTTAGATTCTTGTGCTTCATCTTGATTTGTTATAGCTACTAGAACATCATATCCAACTTCTCCAGCTTTATCATCAATACCTTGTAATATGCGAGTATAAAATTGGTTGTCCATTGTAGGTAGCAGAACTAAAATCTTTTTGCTTTTTTGAGTTCTTAAATTTCTTCCTGTTATATTAGGAACAAACTTTTGTTCCTTAATAACATCTAAAACTTTTTGTCTTGTTGCATCAGCAACTTTAGGGTCATCATTAATAACTCTTGATACAGTCGCAACTGAAGTATTACACAATTTTGCAATATCTTTGATTGTCATAATAAGCACAAATCCCTTCAATAAAGCTTAAATTCTTGTAATCGTTTACAAAGTTATTATATCATATAAACACCTCTTGTCAAGGCTTACATTTAGGTTTTTTCTAAAAAAAATAAAAAATTTGCAATTTAATTTGAAAATATGTATAATAATAATGTAAACGATTATATAGTATAAAATATAAAGGGTGATAAATATGAAAAAATTCAAAACTGCTGTAATTGGGACAGGCTTTATAGGTGTAGTACATATTGAAGCTTTAAGGAGATTAGGCAATGTAGAAGTTGTTGCAATCTGTGATACCTTCAATGTAGAAGAAAAAGCAAAACAACTATATATAGATAATACATTTACAGACTATAAAAAAATGATAGATCAATTGGATCTAGATTTTGTCCATGTTTGTACCCCAAACAATACTCATTATCCTATCGCTAAATATGCGTTAGAGAACAATATAAATGTAGTATTAGAAAAACCATTAACACTAAATATCAAAGAAGCTAAAGAATTAGCTGAACTAGCTGAATCGAAAAATCTAATTAATGCGGTTAATTACCATAACCGTTTATACCCTGCTTGTGCATACGCAAAAACATTAGTAGAGCAAGGCAAAATAGGAAATGTGTTTTCTGTGAATGGAACATATATACAAGATTGGTTATTATATGATACTGATTATTCTTGGAGACTTAATAGCAACGAATCTGGATTAACCAGAGCAGTAGCTGATATCGGGTCTCACTGGATGGATTTAGTTGAATATATTACTGGAAACAAAATTACAGAAGTATTTGCTGAATTTAAAACTGTTCATCCTAGAAGAAAAAAATCTTTAGGTGAAACAAAAACTTTTTCAACAAACAAATCTGATAACTATGAATTAATAGATATTGATACCGAAGACATGGCAATGATTATGTATCGTTTTGATAACGGAGCTATTGGTAATGCTACATTTTCTCAAATGAGTGCCGGAATTAAAAACAGAATTGAAATGTTATTATCCGGAGACAAAGCTTCTCTTGAATGGAATTTAGCTAATCTAACTGATGTTCAGATAAGATATAGAGATAAACCAACCGAAATTATTTCTAAAGACACTATATTAATGCCAGAAGTTAAGGACTTAATTGATTATCCTTCTGAACATATGGAAGGGTTCCCAGACGCATTCAAACAAGTTTTTAAGCAAGTTTATAACCAACCAAAAAGAAAACTTTATGCTAATTTTAAAGATGGATTAAGACAAATGATTCTAAACGAAAAAATCTACGAAAGTGCAAGAACTAGTACTTGGGTAAAAATTGACGAGGTGAAGTAAAATGAAACTAGGATTATTGAGTGCTATCTTACCTGATTCAACTTTTGAAGAGGTATTAGATATTGCCAGTAAAAATAATTATCAGGCTGTTGAACTAGTTTGTTGGCCAAAAGGTGTTAGCGAAAGAAGATATGCTGGAGTAACTCATATTGATGTGGATACACTAGATGCTAACATAGTTAAATATATTTTAGACTATGCAAAAAGCAAAAACATAGAAATAATGGCTTTAGGATATTATCCAAACCCGTTAGATCCTGATTTAGAAAAACGTATGTTTTATTTAAATCATATTAAAAAAATAATCAAAGCAGCTTCTGACCTAGGAGTTAATAGAATAAGTACATTTATTGGTAAAAACCCTAGTTTGAGCGATGAAGACAATTTTGATTTGTTTAAAAAGTATTGGCCAGAAGTAATTAGATACGCTGAAGAACTTAAAGTACAAGTAGGTATTGAGAATTGCCCGATGTATTTTACAAAAGATGAATGGCCAGGAGGTAAAAACCTAGCTTCTAGTCCAGCAATGTGGCGTAAAATGTTTGAATTTATTCCATCAAAGTATTTTGGTCTTAGCTATGACCCTTCACATTTACATCTTCAAGGAATGGATTACATCAAACCATTGAAAGAGTTTGAATCTAGAATATTTCATATTCACTTAAAAGATATAAAAGTTTACCAAGATAAAATCGATGAGTATGGTATCTTTACCTACCCATTAAATTATATGTCACCTAAAATCCCTGGCGAGGGAGGAATAGACTGGAAATGTTTTATCGAAGCTATAAAAAGCACTAGTTTTGATAACTGTGCTTGTGTTGAAATTGAAGATAAAGCTTACGAAAATTCATTTGCAGATATTTTAACCGCAATTAAAAAAAGCTATAGTAATGTCGAAAATTTTTTCTAACATCCCTAATATTTTTATATCAGAGAAAGCCTATTAGATTAGGCTTTTTTTGGTGCAAAAAAAGAAAGTGTCAGCGACACTTTCAACTTTAATCAGTAATTTTAGAATTCATTATTTCTTGATCTCTTAGTTTTAATCTTAATTCAAACCATTTGTTACGTTCCAAGAAGTAAATTAATATAATTTGAAGTACTACCAATGAAACCTCAATAACAATAAGTACAACATAATATACCTGGTACATTTTAATTATATGTATTTCAAACGGGCCAAAAAATCTAATTAAATAAGAATGTAGATAAAAATTAAAATATGAGAAAAACACATAATTTATAATTGCGAAGTATAGAAAACTTCTTTCAATTAATTTGTAAGTCTTGTTTTGTAGAACCACTGCGAATGCAACGAAGAAAGCAGCTATTCCTGCGAAAAACGAGAAAGAGCCGTAAATTCTTTGTGTAATTGAATCTAAAGATATTCTTGCAGCATTTTCCATCACCATGTAGTATCCAAATTGTGATAAGACTGTCAAAACACAGAACGCTGTAATTAAAGGCGTTTTTCTATAAAAAATTATGATTATCAAGAAAAATGGCACTGTTAAACATAATTCTAGTATAGGAGAATAATTAGTAATTACCCTGCTTAAAACTAAATTTGTAATTGCAGTTATCCCAACAATTATCATAAGTATATTTCTTTTGTTCATATCTCTCTCCTGTTTGTAAATTTTCTACATATATTTTACCATATAATTATCAATTTATACACTAATTCTAAAAGTTTTTATAGTTGACAACATAGTTCAATAATGAGATAATGCTTATACAAAGTTTTTACATCAAAAGTGAAGTAATAAGAAAACCCAGTTAGGGAGGCGTATGATGAAGAAAAGAATTATTTTATTAATATTTTTAACAATTTTTAGTCTTTTATTTGTTTCATGTGATTTTTTAAGTACAACTGGAGCAACAACAACGACAGCTGCACAAACAACCAATGAAACAACATTAAGAACTGAAACGACTATTATTAGTACGACTAATATTCCAACAACAACTGAGGCAACAACTACAATTGATGCAACAACAACAACAACAACAACAACAACAACAACAACTGAGGCAACAACCACTCAGGGGACAACCACGGAACAGACAACAAATGTACCTACAACCACACAAACTACTACCACAGAAGCTACAACCACCACAGAAGCTACAACCACCACAGAAGCTACAACCACAGAAACTACTGTTGTTGGCGCAGAACCATTTTTACCTTCTGGTTATTCTTTATTACAAGATGAACTAAGCATAATTGGCATTCCTTCAATCGGTGTAGCTAAGGTATTAGTTTTTGTTGTAGATTTTAGTGATGAACCATTTGCAGATAGTGGCGTATCAATGAATGACGTTGATATTGCCTTTAACGGAGCTTCAGAAGATCTAGATTATGAATCATTAAGAAGTTACTATGATAAAAGTTCATTCGGTAAATTAGATTTATCTGCGGATATATATAGTTTTAGAGCTAATGAAACTGCTAGCTATTATGAAAATGAGTATTATAAATTATGGGCTGTTGACCCAATTACTGGTGATTGGTTATACGGAGATGATGATGTAACTTTTGCTGATTCTGATATTATCTATGATGCTTTGAAATTCTACGATGGTGAAATAGATTATACAGACTATGATTCTAATAGTGATGGTTATATTGATGGGGTATATATTATCTATACACATCCAGTAAGTTTTGAATGTGGATCTGACTTATGGTGGGCATATCAAGATATGTATGCCTATGATAAAGGGGATTTTCCTGAAGATTATTTTGATGGAGTAGAACCATATTACTTTACTTGGAGTGGAACAGATTTCTTTAATGACAACGATGAAGATATCGATGCGAGAACAATAATTCATGAAACAGGACATATGTTAGGGTTAGATGATTATTATGATTATAACTATGAAGATAACTATAATAGTGGTGGACTAGGCGGAGCTGATATTATGGACGGTACCTATGGAGACCATGGACCATTCTCAAAAATATTATTGGGTTGGATTACACCTCTAGTAGTAGAAGAATCGATGACTGTTGATCTGTTATCATATGCTGAAACTGGACAAGTACTATTATTAATTGACCATTGGAGTAATACAATTTTTGACGAATATTTACTAATTGATTTTCATACTCCAACTGGATTGTTTGAAGCTGATAAGGATATCACATTTAATCAACCAGGAGTATTAATTTATCATGTCACTGCTCAAATAGATAATGGTTACAATGATGATTTATATTACTATTCAATATTTAACAACAATAATACTGATACTCAGTTTAAAGTAGTTAAAATCATTGAAGCTGATATGGATGGTTCAATAGATGATGATTACTGGGCTGATAATGATGATTTATTCCACGTGGGAGATGTTTTAGGTGGCAACGTCTATCCAACCTATTCATGGAATGATAATTCGCTTATCGGAGTAGACATAAGAGTACTGTATCTGGACGGAGATATGGCTACTATAGAATTTATTTTTGAATAAAAAATAGGGAGATTTTATATCTCCCTTTTATTATGATAAAGTTTTTGATTTCAGGTAATACTCTTCCTCAAAATCAAATTTGAATATTATGATTACTTGACTGATAACTATAAAGGCTTGTAATACATACAAAAATATCTGCAATATAACTAACATGTTATCAATGACGACTTGATTAGGGCCAAAAATAGATGCTAGAATGTTTGTAAGAGGAAATAGATAATAGGAAAAGAAAAAGTAATTTACTAATACTATAAATACCACTAAACCCTTTAAAAATTTACTCCTTGGTTCTACTTGTAGAATCAAGATAAAAGCTAACAAATTATTGATTAAACACCCGAAAAAGGAAACCATACCTATTAATCTAATCTTATTTGAATATAATGCAAATTCACCAAGATAACCTAGCATAAATAGATTAGCCATTAATGTGAAAATCGAAATGAAACAGATTACAGTAATTAACTTGTATCTTCTATAATACAGATAGGTTAATAAATAAAATGGAACCAGTAAGATAAAAGATATTACTGGAGGGAAATTTCTAAATACGAAGTTCGCTAATATAAATTGGGCTAAAAATCCAACTATAATAATCAAACTAAAAATTGTTCTTTTCTTCATATTAATCTCCTTCCTGTTAAATAATTATATCATACACAAATAATCTTTTGCTAAACCTAAAAGATTTTTTCATTCTAATTTGTTTTATTGAAATAAAAAAGCTCCAGATTTTTGTAACTAGATAAAAATAATACGACGCATCTAAGCGCCGTATTTTCTATAATTCCGTAATCTTAGTTATAATTCTTTTAGCGATTTCGACTGCCTTACTCATCTCTGGAATAGAAGCGTATTCAAATGGACCGTGATAATTATAACCACCTGTCCCAAGATTTGGACATGGTAATCCCATATAGGTTAATCTAGCTCCATCAGTTCCACCTCTAATAGGTTCAATAATTGGATCTATATTTTCTTCTTTAATAGCACTGATTGCAATATCAATAACATATTTATAATCTTTTAGAATTTCATTCATATTGAAGTAAGAATCATTTATTTCTAATAAACAAGATTTGTCACCATATTTTTTATTGATTGATTCACAAGCAGCTACAAAATCTTGTTTTTGAGCTTCAAATAGTTCGCGGTCATGATTTCTAATGATATAATCCATTATACTTTTTTCTACATTTCCTTTTATCTGAATTAAATGATTAAAACCTTCATAGTTTTCAGTGTGCTCTGGGCGCATATCTGTAGATAATAATTTATCAAACTCATAGGCTAGATTTACTGAATGCACCATTTTATTTTTAGCTGAACCTGGATGTACTGATTTTCCATGAATAGTTACTTTAGCGCCAGCTGCGTTAAAGTTTTCAAAAGCGATTTCTCCAACTTTTCCACCATCTAAAGTATAACCGAAATCAGCATTTATCTTAGACATATCAACAAATTTGGTCCCGTTTCCAACTTCTTCATCAGGAGTAAATAAAACAACAATGTCACCATGTTTGAAATCTGGATTTGCTTGAATATATTCTACAACTGTCATTGTTTCAGCAATTCCTAATTTATCATCAGCACCTAATAGAGTTGTTCCATCAGTTACAACTAAATCATGGCCAATATTAGTGTTTAGTGAAGGAAACACAGAAGGTTTAAGAACTATGTTTTGTTCTTCATTAAGAACTATATCTCCACCTTGATAATTTTTAATTATCCTTGGTTTTACATCTTTTCCAGATGCGTCAGGAGAAGTATCTAAATGTGCTATCAAAGCTAGTTTGGGTACTTTTCTATCAATGTTGCTTGGTATTCTACCAATTAAATAACCGAATTCATCTATACCACATTTAACATTTAAATTAATTAACTCTTTTTTAATAAATTTAGCTAATTCTAATTGTTTTAAAGTTGAAGGATATTGTTCAACTTCCATTTCTGATTGAGTATCAAATTTAACATAATTTAAAAATCTTTCTAACACTTTCATAAATTCACCTTTTCCTTTTTACTAATATTATTATATACTATTATTTATAATATTGTTCGCGAAATGTTGAATTTTAAATATAATACACAATCTATACATAAATAAATGTTATAATTGGAATAAGGTGAGAGAATGCTAAAATACAATAATTACAATCAAAAGTTAAGCGACAAATTTGGAGTTTCTTTAATGAAATTTGGGACTAGATTCGATACTGTCAAAAATCGAAAGAATTTTAACCTAAAGTTTTTATATTCATCCAAACTTTCCGATAATTATCGTTTTCCAAGAGGGGTAGAAAATGAAACCCTTAACCTTGAGGGGTTAATCGTAGAATGTATTTCTAGGAAATCTGAAGAGTCTAAATTTGCATTAATTCAATTACATGGTGGAGCTTACGTATTAGATTTTAATGATACTTACCGTAAATCAGCCGAAAAATATTTAGGCTTAAAATCGAACCTAAAAGTTTTTTCACCTATCTATAGTTTGGCTCCAAAATACCCATATCCACAAGCTCTAAATGAATCAGTTAGAGTGTATAAATATTTACTAGCTAGTGGTTATAAACCAGAAAATATCATGATGGCTGGCGATTCAGCCGGGGGTGGTTTAGCAATAGCCACTACATTATATTTAAGGGATAATTCTATAACTTTACCAAGAGCAATAATTACTATGTCGGCCTGGACTAATTTGGCGATGAATGGCAAATCTCACGATAAAAATAAATACGTTGATCCATTATTTGGCGAAGGAACACAGCCTCTAAATATTAAAGCATACACAAGAAGAAATAGTGTTGTAGAACCATATATATCACCTAAATATGGTGATTTTAGTAAGTTCACAGACATGTTGATGTTTGTTGGTGGAGATGAGATAATTGAGTCTGACACATTGGATGTAGCAGAACTTGTAAAAGAAAATAATGAAGTCGAAGTTCATAACTTTTTAGGCATGTTTCACGCTTTTCCCTTTGGCTTTAATAAGATGCATTCGTCTAGAAAAGCTTGGAGAATTATCAAAGAGTATATGAATGAGAAATTAAGAGGTTAATATGATAGATACAGCTAAACACACAGATTGGTTTAGATTAGATAACTCTGGAAAAATATTTCCAGAGGTTTCAAATCATCGAGAAACAAATACATTTAGAGTTCAAATTGCACTAACAGAAGAAATTGATCCTGATATTCTGCAAATGGCAGCGCTCGGAACGCTTGAAAGATATCCAATGTTTAAAGTTAGACTAAAACATGGTTTTTTTTGGAATTACTTTGATCACAATACAAAACCATTTGAAATTACTAAAATGACTCATCAAGTATGTGGAGCTCTAATTCCTAAAGAAAGTAATAATTATTTATTTAGGATATTATATAGAAACAACTTGATTGCTATTGAGATGTTTCATGCTCTAGCTGATGGTGGGGGAGTTATAGCTTTATTACAATCATTACTTTATGAGTATTTGAAGTTAACTGGGGATGATATTAAGCCTGATAATATAATAAGAACAAAGAATGAAAGACCTTCAAAAGTTGAATATGAAGATTCACATATGAAATATTATGACAGTAAAAACCGTAAACATGTGCCCGAAAAAAGAGCTTATAGAATAAAAGGAACTCAATTGCCTGATTATAATACAGGATTAATTTCCGGCACTATAAGCACCAAAGCTATGATAGATTTAGCAAGAAGTAAAGGGCTCAAAATGACTGAGTATTTCGCCGCATTAATGATGTTCACAATCTATAATACTCAGATAAGATACAGAGAACATCTAAGAGCCAATCAGGCTCCAGTAAAAATATTTGTCCCGGTAAATTTGAGAAAACATTTCCCTTCAGAAACTTTACGTAATTTCTCTAATTTTGTAAAGACTGATATGGTAATGACACGTTCTGATATTACTTTAGAAGAACTATTCATATTAGCTAAAAAACAATTTAGAGAAGGTATGACAAAAGAAGAATTAATACGTAAAATGAGTGAAAACGTTGCTTTTGAAAAGAATGTACTTCTAAGATTTTTACCCTATTATGTAAAACGTTATGCACTTAAAATAGGTTATAATATGTTAGGAATGAAACTTAACTCAATGAGTTTAACTAACATTGGACGAATTATATTTCCTGAGTCAATGCAACCCTACGTTTTAGATGTTACAGCCGCAGTTTTTGCTGGGTATTATAACGCAGTGAACTGTTCAATTCTTTCTTTTAAAGATAACTTAAAAATTACTTTTACGAGATCGATAATAGAAACAAATATTGAAAGAGAATTTTTTAGACATTTTACTGAATTAGGTATAAATGTTAAGATAGAAAGTAATTTTGTGGAGGAGTATGTATGAAAAAATGCGATAAATGCAATATAACTATAGAGACAAAGCAACCATACTGTCCGCTATGTCATCAAATATTAACCGGGGAAACAGACCCTAAATTTAAAGAAGTCTACCCAGAATATGTATCACTCAGAAGAAAAATATTGCCAACAACAAAAAAAGTTGTATTATTAGCGACTATTATTTCTGTAATAATTTTAATTATTGTTAATATTCTTGATAATTCTGGCACCTATTGGTCATTGATTCCAATTGGTGCGACTATATACTTCTGGTTTTTAGTTAGAGTGGGTGTTCTATCAAGAAGAAATATAGCGTTTAGATTAGCGCTATTAACTGTTTTGCTGATATTATTATTAATTTACATTGATTACTCGACCGTTATGGATAATAATGGTTGGTCAGTTAATTACTTGATGCCATTCTTATTAGTTGCCTGTGACCTAGCTATATCAGTAATAATATGGATAAAAAGGTTGAACTACAGAGATTATTTCTTTTATCTCCTAATAATTATAGTATTCTCGATTGTGCCGTTATTCCTAGCATTTTTCAAAGTTGTTGATGTTGCCTGGCCATCAATTGGTGCATTTGGAGTTGCGTTATCAATTCTACTATTTATCATATTCTTTTTTCCTAAATCGATTAAGGAAGAAATCAAAAAAAGATTCCATGCATAGAAAAATCCTCTACAAATTCGTAGAGGATTTATTTATTATCCGATTATTATTTTTTCTGTTGCGTATTCAATATTAGAAACGTGAGAATGACCCCAGTTTTTATTCATAATACCAAATATCGAGATTGGACCTAAACGCCCAAGAAACATCATCATGGATAACAGCACTTTAGATGCTGGCATTAACATGGATGTTATACCCATACTAAGTCCTACTGTACCAAAGGCACTAAACGTTTCAAATAGCATATCTAGGAAAGGTATGTCGAAATGAGGATTACCAGCTTCAATTTTAGTTAAAATAACAAAGACTACTATAATTGAAACGATGGCTAAACCAGCCAAAGTGAAAGCTTTAGTTCTCGCTTCGTCAGCAATTCTACGTTTATTTACTATTGTAGGTTTTCCTTTTAAGAAACTTACAATGGATTTATACATAATATAGACAGCTGTTGTTTTAACCCCCCCACCAGTTGAGTTAGGAGAAGCCCCAATGAACATAAATACCATAATTACCATCAGAGTTGAATAGGAAAACAGATTAATATCTATGGTAGAAAAGCCTGCCGTTCTAGTTGTAACACTTGTGAATATGGCTTGCAACCAAGTTGCGTTTCCATAATCAAATAATTTTATAATCAATGTTCCAGAAACAATTAAGAATAAGGTAGTTTTTAATACAATCTTAGAATATAAACTAAGACTTGACCATTTCTTCTTATTTAATACATCTCTAATTACTATAAATCCAATACCACCGACTATAATTAGTAACATTGTATTGAGATTCAACAATATATTTGAACTATAAGCTTGAATAGAAGTGCTTCCTATGATATCAAATCCAGCATTATTAAATGAAGATATTGAATGGAATGCTGAAATTCCGAGAGCTTTCCAAAATTCATAATCTGGGCTGAAAACAATAAAATTGACGATCATCCCAAAAAATTCAATAATTAAAGTTGTAATAATAATTGATTTAACCAATCTAACGACTCCGGATAAGGAGTTTTGATTTAACGCTTCTTTAATTACGTATCTTTCGGTAACCCCGATCTTGATTCCTAAAACGATCAATACATAGATTGCTATAGTAACGATTCCAATTCCACCAATTTGAATAAGTAAAGCTAAAATTACTTTACCAAAAACTGATAATGTGATTGAAAGATCTGGAATTGTTGAAAGCCCAGTAACACACACTGCAGAGGTTGATAAGAAAAGTGAATCTACCCAAGATAGAGCTTCATCAGTCTGTGTTGAAATATTTAATTTTAAAAGAAATACTCCTAATAATATAATAAATAGAAAGCTTAAAACGATAATAGCTAATGGAGTAATTTTTCGTTTTTTCATTAAGATACCTACCTTCGCAGATTAATCAAAAATACTTAGGATATTATACTACTTTTAAACAAATTTGGCAAATATCAATAATATTTAATTTTCTAATTACTATCTAATGTTTTTTTGGTATAATAATTATATAATAAATTACGGAGGGTTAAATGTTAGTACTTTTAGGCCCAAGTGCATCAGGAAAAACAGAATCAGCTAAAATAATGATAAATAGATATCCGATTTCTAGAGTTGTTACTAGTACTACTAGACCAAAACGAATTAATGAGATTGACGGATTTGATTATCATTTTTTTTCGTTTGAAAGATTTAAAGAATTACAAAAAGAAAACTATTTTACAGAAACAGCTGAATATAACAACTATTTATATGGAACACCTAAAAACGAGTTAGAAGATAACAAATTCATTATCTTAGAACCCCAAGGATTAAAGTCTTTTCTAAGAATAAACCCATGTCTAATTGTCGCAATCTATCTAAAAACAGATGAATCAGTTAGAATGTCTAGAATGAAAGAACGCAAAGATAAACAAAAAGATATAAACCGCAGAATTCTATCTGATCGTAAAGACTTCAATTTATCAGCGATTGAAGGGTTAGACTTGATAATTGATACAACCAATATCTCTCTTACTGACTTGGCGGATCTAATCTATAAAAAATATCAAGAACTGATAAAGCAAAAACAGGGTAATTAATATGTCGACTACTATAAGAAAAGCTAAAAGAGAAGATACTATCCTAATACTTAGTCTAATAAAGGGTATTGCTGAATATGAAAAACTACTAGCTGAAGTGGAAGCGACTGAAGGGTTGCTAGAAAAAGAATTATTTGATGATAATAACGCCAAAGTTCTGCTAGCTTACTATGATGATAAAGCAGTAGGTTTTGCATTATATTTTTATAATTTCTCGACATTCAAAGGAAAAAAAGGGTTATATCTAGAAGATTTATTTGTGTTACCTAAATACCGAGGTAAAGGTATAGGAAATGACCTTTTTAACTACTTAGTTGAGGAAGCGTATGAAAATAATTGTGGTAGAATGGAATGGGTTTGTTTAAATTGGAATAAATCTGCGATTGAGTTCTATAAGAAGAAAAAAGCTATCTCTCTAGAAGACTGGACAGTCTTTAGATTAGATGAAAGTGATTTTTAAGCAAATCAGTTGAATAAATAATAAACATTTGTTAATATAAGTAGGAAATTTTGAATTAGGAGGATACAAATTATGCCAGTTAAAGTAACGACAGACACATTTAAAAAAGAAGTATTAGAATCAGATGTTCCAGTAATCGTAGATTTTTGGGCTCAATGGTGTAGACCATGTCTAATGTTAGCACCAGTTTTAGAAGATATTGCTACTGAATTAGAAGGTAAAGTTAAAATAGCTAAAGTTAACGTTGATGAACAAGGTTATTTAGCAAACCAATACCGTATTTCTAGCATTCCAACAGTTTTATTATTTGAAAATGGACAGCTTAAAAATCAAGTAATAGGTTTAATGAGAAAAGAAGATTTAATCAAACGTTTAGGTCTTTAATATGTACGACGCAATAGTAATAGGTGGTGGACCAGCAGGAGCTACTGCCTCTATTTATTTACAGAGGTTTAAAAAGAATGTTTTATTGATAATGAAAGATTCAGGGGCCTTGGGTAAAACTGCCCACATTGATAACTATTACGGATTTGAAAATACCATCACTGGACCCGAATTATTAGCTAGAGGTATAGCCCAAGCTAAAAGACTAGGTGTTGAAGTGATTGAAGACGAAGTGCTAGCTATTGAAAGCTTTCCTGAATTCTCAGTGAAAACAATTAAAGGCGAATACAAAGCAAAAAGCGTATTATTAGCAACAGGTAAAAATCAAGTTAACCTACGTGTTAAAGGATTCAATGATTATATTGGAAAAGGCATTTCTTACTGTGCAATCTGCGATGGATTTATTTATCGCAATAAAAAAATTGGTTTAGTTGGAAATAAAGAGTTTATGGAAGAAGAGTTAGAAATACTTAAAAACTTTAGTAAAGACATTACTATTTTCACAAATGGAATGGATTTAAAAGTTGAAGTAGAAGAAACTGTTGTTTCGGAAAAAATCACTGAAATTAAAGGTGAAGAAACCATTAAAAAAGTTGTTACAGAAAATAGTGAATATGATGTTGATGTATTATTCATCGCCATTGGATCACCGTCTGCATCAGACTTTGCATTAAGGATGGGTGCTTTCTTGGAAAACAATAACATTGTGGTTGATGATAAATTCATGACCAATATTCCTGGACTATACGCAGCAGGAGACTGTATTGGTGGACTATTACAAATTGTTAAAGCAACAAGTGATGGTGCTCACGCAGCAGTCGCTATGAACAGATACCTTAAAAATTTATAAATATACTAGTCCTAATTATTAGGGCTTTTTTATTTGACAATATTGATAATTATCTTTTAGTTTTAGACACCTAATATACTGTCGTATATAAACAAATATTATTAAAAAGACTATTTAATTTGAAGATATTAAATAATCTTTTTTTGTTGTTTAAACATAAAGGTAATTTTGTGTTAAAATAATATGGTAAACCATATTAAAGAGGTGTGATATATGAAAGACTTAAGAAATGAAATTGATATCATTGATGAAAGCATTCAAAACCTGTTTTTGGAAAGAATGCAAGTTGTCAAACAAGTGGCTTTATTCAAAAAAGAAAATGATTTAGAAGTGTTTGATAAAGCTAGAGAAGTTGAAGTAATTAAAAAAAATGTAGGTCGACTGGATAATCTAGAGCTAGTCGATTTATATGAAGATTTTTATAAAAAAATACTAGAAGTGTCAAAGAGATATCAAGAGAGGGTAATCGGGGAATAGAATGGAATTTATTGATTTAAGAAGTGACACAGTCACAAGACCAACCAAAGAAATGCGTGAAGCAATGTTTAACGCTCCTGTTGGAGATGATGTATTTAGTGATGATCCAACAGTTAATGAATTGGAAGATTTAGTCGCGAAAACTTTAGGAAAAGAAGCTGGAGTATTTGTTCCTTCTGGAGTATTCTCTAATCAACTGTCACTATTTACACATTGTAGACAAGGCGATGAAGTAATTGTTGATCAGGATTCTCATATTGTTCAACATGAATCTGGAGCTTCACCAATTATATCATCGGTTCAATTATTCACTTTGGAAAGCGACCAAGGGATATGGGATTTAGAAAAACTGGAAAGAGTGATTAAGAAAAGATCAATCTCAACTACACAAACTAAACTTATTTGTATGGAGAATGCCTATAACGGAAAAGCAATTCCGCTAGACTACATGGAAAAAGTATATAACATAGCTAAAAAACACAATATAGCAGTACATTTAGATGGAGCTAGAATCTTCAACGCAGCTACCGCTTTGGGAGTAGATGTTAGTGAAGTAGCTAAATACGGTGATTCAGTTAGTGTTTGTTTATCTAAAGCCCTAGGGTCACCTGTTGGTACAGTATTAGTTGGTTCTCAAGAATTTATTGATGAAGCTAGATTAAAAAGAAAAGTCATGGGTGGAGGAATGCGTCAAATTGGTATATTAGCAGCCTGTGCAATAATATCGATTAACGTAATGTCAAAAAGGTTACATATCGATCATGAAAATGCAGCGTATATGGAATCGCTTTTTGAAAAAATGCCGAAAATAAAAATTGATAAAACTCAAAGAGATATCAATATGGTATTCTTTGATATTGATGATGACAGAAAATATAAATTAGATGAATACTTATACGAAAATGGTATTAAAATTTTACCATATGAAGGTGTTTTTAGATTTGTAACTCACTACGATTTAACACGAGAAAACATCAAAAAAGCCATTGATTTAGTACTGAAATATTTTTCATAAATTTACATATAAAATTTTTATATTATGTCTTTGTATCTCACAAACCTTATGTTATAATATTGGTTGGAGAAATTTACAAAACGGAGGAAACATATGATTTTTCAAAAAACAAAAGGGATTCATATCGATGGTAGAAAATCAATGTCAAAAAATTTACCATTACAAGAGTATTTTAATCCTGAATTTGTATACATACATTTGGTAAAACCAATTGGACCGATAAAAAGTGTAGTTGAAATTGGTGATGAAGTTAAAGCCGGCCAAACCATAGCTGTAAGAGAAGGGTTTGGAGAAATGAATGTTCATTCATCGATTAGTGGGACAGTTACTGGAATTAAAAAAGTCTGGCATTCCAGTGGTAAAATGATTGAAGCTTTGGAAATCAAAAATGATTTTAAAAACACCTTGGATGATTCTATAAAACCAAACAGAAATATTGAATCACTGACTAGAGAAGAACTTTGCGTTATGATGAAAGATTCTGGTTTAGTAGGACTAGGTGGAGCTGGATTCCCAACATATATTAAATATCAAACAAAAGTAAAGATAGATACCGTTATTATCAATGCAGTTGAATGTGAACCTTATTTAACTTGTGATTATAGTTTTATTTTGTCATATCCGGAAAAATTGCTCAAAGGATTATCGTATTTTATGAGAGCTGCGGATGCGCAAAAAGGTGTCATCGTATTCAAAAATTACAATAAAAAAATTCGCGAAGTATTGAAAGGATTTTTACCAAAATATAAAAATATTGAACTGTATGAAGTAAAAGATGTATACCCAGCAGGTTGGGAAAAATACATTATTGAACGAATAACAGGAAAAACATATACTCAACTACCTAGTGAGATTGGTGTTATTGAAAATAATTCAACAACCGCAATTGTTTTCTCTGATATAGTTGAACAAAACATACCGTTGATTTCAAAACCGATTACAATAACTGGGGAAGGCATTAATAAACCTACAAATTTCTACGTTCCAATCGGAACGAAAGTTAGTGAGTTGGTTGCTAAGTGTGGTGGATATACCACTAACCTAGAACCCAAGAAAGCTAATTATATAGCTGGTGGGCCAATGACTGGTAGAGCTATATTCATTGATGATCTCATTGTTAATGATACATTAGGTGCGGTTATTGTTAAACCATTAATTGAAGGATTACATCCTGAATGTTTAGGCTGTGGACAATGTGCAGATGTTTGTCCTGTATATTTAACACCGACAGAAATAAAAAAAGCTTTTGAATCAAAAGATATACCGTTAATTAAACAACTAAACGCAATGAAATGTGTTCAATGTGGACTTTGTTCTTATGTATGTCCTTCTCATGTTGAGATTTCAGACTCAGTAATAAGAGCAAAAGAACTACTTAGGAAGGGGGCTAAATAATGGCTAGATTTGCTGGCGGAAAAGCGCCGTTTCTAAGAATAGCGGATAATAAAAACCATGGAACTGGTATCATTATGCGCGATTTCCTTATTGGATTATTACCTGTAATTCTATTTGCTTGGTATAAAAACGGAATTTTAGTTTATACCCAAGGAAATATTAATGTTTGGGAAATGTTCTATCCATTGTTCTTCATTTTAATGGGTGGTATTATCTCATTTGTTATGGAAGCAATAGCTTTCTACATGATGGGCGCTAAAGATAAAGAATCATTAATGGTGAAACTTAAAACGTCATATGGAGTAATCCCTGGATTAATCCTAGCGTTGATGTTACCAATGTATACGCCTATCTGGGTATTAATGTTTGGGTGTTTTGTTGCTAATATTATTGGTAAACTATTATTTGGTGGATTTGGACATAATGTATTTAATCCTGCTCTATTAGGTTATGCAGCTATTAAATTTGGATTAATGGGTGTCATTAATTCAGCTGGTGGATACTTCAATGCGTCTGAAGTTTTAATTGACGCATATGCTGGAGCTACACCTTTAGCTATGTTATCAGTTAATAAAGTTTTAACATATAATGCAGTAGTCGCTCCGTTTGGAAACCTTTGGGATTTCTTCCTAGGATTAACTCCTGGAGGAGTTGGTGAAACTTCTGTATTACTTATTCTTATAAGTTATATCTGGCTAAGTGCTAGAAAAGTTATTAAATGGTATACTCCTTTAGTTTATGTTGGCGCAGTATTTGGACTATCATGGATTGTAGGAGCGATGAATGGACAATCCAACATTTGGTTCCCACTCTATAGTATATTTACGGGTGGAGTAATGTTCGGTGCGGTGTTCATGATTACCGAACCAGTAACTACTCCGAAGAATCCACTTGGAAAAGTTGTCTTTGCTTTATTGTTAGCGTCACTTACAATTCTATTTAGGTTTGTTGGTAGTTTGCCAGAAGGAGTTGGAACATCACTTATCGTTTTAAACATCTTCGCTTTACCAATCGACAAATACACTTCGATTATTCGAGCACACAGATGGAAAAAGCCGGCTCTATTACAAATATGTATTTTGTTTGGAATACTTTTAGTTCTAACAATCTATGCTGTTACTAAAGCTGGTAGTTTATATAGTTTATATTTACCTATTTTCAATTTAGGAGGTATCTTCTAATATGAAAAAATTTATTCAAGATAAAGGCCTAATCATTGGATTATGGCTAGTAGTAATTTTAATTTTCGTTTTTGGTGGAATGTATTCAAGATATGTTAGTTCATTGGTTGCACCTGATGAAGTTGAAAACGAGCAAAGATATTATGATAAAGTTGGTTTAGTTTCGTTAGAGTATAATTTTGATTTTGAAACATTCACAGAAAAGCCATATATAGCGACCTTTACATATGAGGGAGAAACATTGGTTTCATATGTTGACTTAACTTTCGGTTATGTTGAAATGATAACAGGTGTTGAACCCGAAGGATTTGTTTTATCTGCTGTAAAACACCATTCAGAACAAGAAGATATACTATCTAATTTAGCTTATCTAATTAGTTATGATGAAAATAGTAAAACATTAGTTATGGGAGCTGTTGGTTTTGTTCCCGCAGCACCTATACAAGTAGAATTTGTTCTTAACGATAGTTCCGATGGAGTAGCTTCTTATACAGTAACCTCTTCAGAAAACTATGATAATGAGTATAATACTGCCTATAATGGTGGAGCTGGACCGACAGTTGAGAACCAAATGATTGATCAATACATGGCTGGAACCTATCCAGTAGATTCAATTTCTGGTGCATCTGAAGGTACAGGAATTGCAATGCAAGAATTATTTGCTTTACTGAATCTATTTATGGATTCACTTGAAGGAGGTAATTAAGATGAATAATGGACTGAAAGCAGGATTAGTATTATTAATTCTAGGTATTATTTGTGGAACATTACTTGCTACAGTTAACTATCTAACTGCAGATTATATAGCAGCGAATGAAGCTGGAGCACAATTTAATGCTTTAAAAGAGTTTTATTTCGATGTTGAAGATGATAATTATGATTCATATGAATTAACCGATTTATATGGTTTAGAAAAAAGAGATTTGGAAGACGATACAGTTGATTCAATATTTATTTTAAGAAATAAAGATAATAACGATATAGAAGCACTGGGCTATTTAGTTTCAGCAAATGGCTATAGTGGTGATGCTCCAATTCAAATGTTAATTGTTGTCAATAGTGATATGACTATCCAGGGTTATTCTGTAGTAAGTCATAAAGAGACAACTGGATTCGGTGCGGATATTGTAAGCAATGATTTCAATATTGATATCATTTCCGATTTATCTGGATTTGACTCTGTATCAGGTGTTACCTTTACGTCTGATGGTATATTAGAATGTTTTAATATAGTGTCTCAAAGAGCAAATGGCGATTTTGGAGGTGGTCTTGATGACTAAAAAAGAAAACCTACTAAAAGGCTTTGTTAAAGAGAATCCACTATTTGTCTCAGTTCTTGGGATGTGCCCATCTTTAGCGGTAACTACATCATTAGAAAATGCAATAGGAATGGGTATTGGAGTATTCTTTGTACTAGTACTATCTAACTTAATTATCTCATTAATAATGAGTAATGAAAAACTAGCAGAACTAGTAAAACCAGTACGTATACCAGTTTATATTGTAGTTATAGCAACTCTAGTAACTATAGTTGAAATGTTCATGCATGCATTCCTATATGATTTATACTTATCATTAGGAGTGTTTATACCACTTATTGTTGTTAACTGTATTATTCTAGGTAGAGCAGAAGCATTCGCTTCATCTAACAAACCAGTTGACTCAGTACTAGATGGTGTTGGAATGGCTTTAGGATTTACTGGAGCTATTGCAATAATCAGTATCTTTAGAGAATTCTTAGGAGCTGGTTCAATTACTATCTGGGGAAGTTTATCAATTAATTTATCATTTATCTTTGATTTTCTAGGTATGGAACCAATAGCTATGTTTGTTCAGCCGGTAGGAGCGTTCCTATCATTTGGATTGATCCTAGCTGGTATAACCGCTATAGGAAACAAAAGAGCAGAAAAGTTAGCGAAGGGAGTGAAAGCAAATGGATAAAATTATTGCCTTAGCCTTTACAGCTTTCATCGCTGAAAACATATTACTTTCTCAATTTCTAGGAATCTGTCCTTTCTTGGGAGTATCTAAGAAAAGAAGCAGCGCATTAGGAATGGGATTTGCAGTATTATTTGTTATGTTAATATCAAGTATGGTAACTTGGGTATTATATAAATATGTATTAGAAACACTAAGCATTGAATATATGAGAACCATTGTATTTATCATCGTTATTGCTTCACTTGTACAAATGGTTGAAACTTTTATTAAAAAGGTATCACCGGGCTTATATAAAGCTCTAGGTATATATTTACCATTGATTACTACAAACTGTGCTGTACTAGGTGTAGCAATCCTAAATATTTCCAAAGAACATAATTTTGGTGAAATGGTAATCTATACCACATTCATCGGACTAGGATTTATATTTGTAATGTTTATCTTCTCGATGTTAAGAGAGAAAATAGACAAAGCACCAGTACCAAAAGCATTTCAAGGGATTCCAATCGCTTTAGTAGTTGCGGCTATTTTAGCAATTATATTCTCTAGATTTGGGGGTATTATTTAATGGCGATACTTATACCGGCTATTGTATTAGCTGGAATCGGATTTATACTAGGAGTTCTAATATCAGTTGTTAGCAAAGTGTTTTACGTAGAAGAAGATCCAAGCATTGAAGAAGTAGTACAATTATTACCTAAATATAATTGTGGTGCATGTGGTTTTCCAGGTTGTAAAGAAATGGCTATCGCTTTATTAAGTAATAAGGCGAAACCAGAACTTTGTAAACCAATGAAAAAAGATGATTTACCACTATTAAAAGCATATTTAAAGGAATACTACGCAAAAAAAACTACTTAAAAAACATATAATAATTAAAACTGAAATTGTTCAAATTTCAGTTTTTTTTATATATAAAAAAGAATTTTTATGACATTATTTGGAAACTTTTTACATATATATTATAATAGTAGTGTATCAAAAAAATAAAAGAAGGAGGAAAGAATGAAAAAAGTATTTTTACTGCTGTTAGCAGTAGTTTCAACTCTACTTCTAATAAGTTGTAACGACAGTAAATATATAGTAGACGGAAAATTCACTGCCTATGAAGTATCAGTTCATAGTAATGCCCCGCAACTGACCTATGTTACTGTTACAATTGAGAATGGGGAAATTGTAGGATATGATATCAATGCAAGACAAGGTACAGCTACAATAAGCGATGATGAAGTTCCAGTATACACATATGCTTGGAATGAATTGACAAAGAAAGAGTTAGCTGACAATTATAATATGAAATCATATGGTACTAGATATGAACTAGTCGAGGGAACATGGGTCGTAAAAACGGGAGAAAAACCAGAGAACGAATGGTATGAACAAGCCAATCTTATCGAGGAGTATCTACTAGAAAATGGTGTCAATTCTGTTGAAACTGTTGAAGAAAGAATCTCTAATGTTGCCGGAGTTACTATTACTAATGAAGGGTATCTTGCATTAGCACTTGAAGCTGTTGAATTAGCGAAAGCTGGGAAATTCCAAGCGCTTCTATGTGCATCTGATGATATATACATTACATCGATGGAAATGGATTCAAAAGGTGAATTCATAAATTTGATGTTAGATGTATTACAAGGACAGCCTGATGGTGAAACATTTGCTTGGAATGGAAAAACCAAACAAGAACTTGGTGATGATTACGGTATGAAAGGTATAGGTTCAGAATATGAGTTCGTTGGTGGAGAATGGGTTTCTAGCGACGAAAAAACATCTTTAGAATGGTATGAACAAGCCAACCTGATAACCGATTACATTGAAACAAATGGCTGGGATGAAAATCTCGCAGCTATAGCTGGACGCGGAGGAACGATTGACGGAACTGCCTTAATTGATGATTTAGCAGGAGTTACTGTACACAGTCAAACTTTATATGATGTGCTTACAGAATTATTTGAAAAAGTAAGTTAAATTATCGAGAAAATGTTTTTAGTTGCCAAAAACTTGGCAACTATTTTCTTTTGGTTTGACAAACTAAATTATATCTTGTATTATTATTAAGTCTAGAGGTGAGAAGTATGTTGTGGTGGGAAATTTTATTAATTGCATTAGCAGGTTTTATCTTGCTTTTTATTGTTTATTTAGGAATTAAAAGAATAAGATATAATATAGTAATGAAGAAAATCTCAGATGCATTTGAAATAACCTTAGAAAACCCTTCTATAAAAGAACTAAAATGTAATGATGTCTATCAAATGGAAGTAGAATCAGAAAAAAAATACCTAGTTAAATTAATCGATATGAATCCTAGATATGAAATAATAATAACTAACGCTGATCGAGTAGTAATAAATGCGGATGTAAAAGATTGGAAACGTTCAACAAAACCACATTTTGTTAGTGGCATTAGAAGATTTATGAGCCATGAAAAAGATAACAAGAACTTAGTGAAGATTATCTTGATTTACCCTGGTTGTCACAACATTACAAAGTATATAAATGAAAGTGATGTATTCAAAGCAAAAAAACATCAAAAAATTGATGGGTTATATTTCATTAAATTCGCCGATTTTGAAGAATTTATTAAAAATCATTAAGTTTCTATTTACAAATACATACTTTTGATTTAATATATAATGTGCACGCGCTATTAGCTCAGTTGGTAGAGCAAATGACTCTTAATCATTGGGTCGCCGGTTCGAATCCGTCATGGCGCACCAAAAAAGCCAGATTTAGGGGAGTAGTTTTTAAACTATTCGCCTTTTTTTGTGGTTCTAGTCCGTAAAAAAGGATATACCAAAGTATAATATCATCCATGGCGCATTTAATGGTTATGAGTTTTCTATTCTTTTAGGTGAATCTATATATATTAACTTTAATGGTAGGCATTGGGATAATAATACTTTTTTACAGTTATTTACTGCTAATTCTTTGCAGGATTCTTCTTTATCAAGTGATGTGACCATTTATACAAATCGGATTGATATATTTAAGTATAAGTAGTATAATAAAAAAAAGTGCAAAACAATTAAATTACATCATAAACATACTGAATAGTTAGTGATACATTAACACTAACATTATAGGTATTTTTGTATTTAACTCATACTTCAAAACATATGAAAATTACTTTATTATTATGAATTATATATAGAATCCTAACTTCTAGAATGACATGAATTTCATTATTGAAGGGAGATTTATAATGAAGAAGATTTTCTTACTAATAATATCATCATTTTTGATATTATTTTTTGTTGCGTGTGTAGAAGATACAACAGATACGACAACAGAACAAGTAACAACTTTGGAAGTTGAAACAACTTTGGAAGTTGAAACAACCACCGAAGAGGTAACTACTATCGAAGAAGTAGTTACCACAACCGAGCCTTTAACAACTATCTCGAGAGATAGTTCTTATTTACAAGCGGAAAGTGATTTAGATGCAATAGAATTAAGTATACCTATAGTATTGCCTCAGTGGACTTCTAATTCAACTTTCTTTTATTGGAAATCACAAAATCCTTATGTAATTACCAATCAAGGGGTAATTATTAATCCACCAGTTGGGTCAGACCCAGTAGATGTCATAATGACATGTACAGCAGTTAATGGACCATCTGTTTTAACAAAGGATTTTTCTTTTACAATAGAACCAAATGATGAAATCACTGGAGTTACAGAAACTCGAACTGTGCCATTTGTATCTTATACTGATGAGTTTGATTTAACAGAGGACCCAGCTGTACAAGTATTCTATGTTGATGATGGTGAATTACCATATATGGATGTTGAATCGTTTGTTAATATGATAGATGGTGGATATCAATCAAGTTGGATTACATATACACCAATCGGAGATAATCAATTAAGATTATCATATAGAGCACCAATTTTAGAACACATGGAAACTGTTGAAGTCTTTGAAGAGTATTGGCTTTTACTTGATTTTGAGGAAAACACGCTAACACTAAATAGCTATTACTTCTTTATGGGAGCGGCTATTTGGCCTGACAGTCATAATTACGATGGACTTACATTTCACCGTGAAGCTTATAACGAACCTACTGAATTAACTATACCTTTAGGAGAATATAACTTTGATATATTTATTTACAATGAAGGAACTGATACAAATTATTTAGTTCCTCTAGATGTGCTTAATCTTTTCTTTAATAGTTATAAGTTTTTTGAAGTGTATTATAATGGAGATAAAATATACGGAGCTTTCAGTCATGGAATTAAACAGGATATTTCTTTAGACCATGACTTTCTTGAAAGTAGCTTTAATACAAAAGAAGCGCCATACGATGTGCGTTTAGCTGCTTATAATTATATGGCATTAGCTTTTGACTATGCATATGGTTTAAAAGACTATCTAGAAATCGATTCGGGATACGCTATTGTAAATGCTTATGCGAAAAAAATATTAGAGGGTGATGATCTAGAATTTTACAGAGGACTAAGGTATTCACTTGAATCTTTGGATGATATACATTCAATGTCTATATATGGTGGATATTATAATGGACCATATCTTAATTATGGTGCAACTAAATATCTAGGATCTCATACAGTAGAATATTTTAATAATTATGCGGACTTAGCTGGATTATTGTATTCTAGATATGGTATTTATAGCGAACCAAAAACTAGAATACTTTCAGATGGAACTATCGCAGTTTTCCATTTAAGAAGTTTCAAAGAAGATACACAAGATCATTTTTTAGCTTTCTTAAATTCCTTACCTATAGGTGTAACTGATGTAGTTGTTGATGTTAGTTTGAATGGTGGAGGTCTGATTGATAGTGCATTCTATATGTTTGGGTATATGACCGAAGAATTTATTCCTTATCATTCATTATGTCAAGTTGATGATTCAGGAGTAACCTATCTAATAGATTCTGATAATGTAGCTTTTGATTATAACTTCTATGTATTAGCATCTAATGCATCATTCAGTTGTGCTAACTTATTTACCATAATAGCTAAAGATTTAGATATACCTACTATAGGTCAGGCTACCTATGGTGGAAGTTGTTGGTTAGATGGGCTAATTGTTCCTGGCGGATCTATTTTACATATGAGTTCTAATCAAACAATTTCTTATAGAATAGGTAATGAAGTTGATGGCTATGAATTTGTAAATAGCGAAGCTGGTATTGATGTAGATTATCAAATGGAAGATGTTACTGATGAAGATGAATTGATTAGTATTATTGATAGTATTAGATCTTAATTTATATTAATTAAATTTGTGAAAGTTAAGTATTGTTAAATTTACTATGGTAAAATAATTTCAAATATATATTAGGAACTATTGAAGAGTAGTTCCTAATTCTATTTATTCTGATATGATGTTATGGAATTGTTCGATAATTTGGGAATAGAGTAAGAGCGATTCAAGGAGCTGAGATTAAGCCAAAAAGAAAGAGAACTTTTATGTAAAAAATTATTAAATTATAAAGTTTGTCTTTAGCAAGTATTTTTACTTGCTAAACTGGTTAAACAATGATAAAATTATTACCGACCGACTTATCGGTCGGTTTTTAATTTATAGGAGGACATAATGAAAAATTTAGCAAAATATTCGGTAGATAGAGCCATAACTATCTTTATGGCAGTACTTATTGT
>CAZHSG010000011.1:0-43807 GCA_964535005.1 uncultured Candidatus Izemoplasmatales bacterium | reverse complement strand
GATTCAATTAATAAAGTCTTTTTTTTAAATAGTCCTTGACATAGGGTACACATTACATCTACTATGTCTCTTTTTATATTTTATATGCTTAATATATCTTAATTATTTCTTCATTAGATTTTTTGGTAATTTTTGGAAGTTTATAATTTTTTGATCCCTTACCACACACTAACACAAGGAAAGGTTTTTCGTTCTCAGGCCGTTTTAATATATCTTTTAAAAACTGATTTGGAGAAGGAGTATAAGTTAGAATATCTATCCCAAAGTCTGTTAGAGCAGATATTAGTATACCGGTCGCTATACCTATAGATATATCGGGGTAATATACATTAGTACGATTACCTTCATTATCAAATTGGAATGAATGCTTAAATATCACGATTAGATATGGAGCTTGTTCCAAAAATGGTTTTTCAGTATTTACACTTAGATGATTTAAATCAGATTGCCAAGTGTCGGAGATTTTTTTATAAAAACTACTCTCTACAAGTTCTGATTGTGCTCTGATTTGTTTTTTTATTTCAGGATCTTTAACAATACAGAAAGTCCAAGGTTGTTTATTAGCACCATTAGGAGCGTGTTTAGCAGCTTCGATTGCATCAATTAGGATTTGAATATCAAAAGTTTCAGTTTCAAATTCTCGATAAGAACGTCTTTGTTTTAACTTATTAACTAAATTAGACATATGCTACCTCCAGTATAGCTAATTATAACATATTGTGTGACTTAGTTAGTAGAGTAAATACTATTAACTACTTAGTTTTGAATTTATAAAGTAGTATATAACGCAAAAAAAATTATCGAATTGTTATACTAATTTAAATAGATATTGTATAATGCTAATTGGGAGATGATAATATGGACAAAAAAACCGAAGATAGAATTAAATCTTGCGCAGGAAATGATGGTTGTGCACCAGACTTAAATGATGGGAAAGCTATTGTTGATAAAGTAAGAATGGTAGCCGTTAGTGCTGGATTATTAGAGACGCCACATTTTGTTAAGTGTGAATGTGAAGAAGTATTTGAAATGATACATTTTGAGGAAAAATGTTCTAATTGTGGAATGGTATATGGTGTAACGCCATGTAGTAGCCATGATAAAAACAATATTAAAGCAGCTGGAATCAATTATTAATTCAATAAAATGATAAAACTACAAAATTTCTATTTTGTAGTTTTTTATTATCTTGTTTTATTTGAGTTATTTATTTGCTATACTGAGTGAGAGGTGATTTGATGTACGATAAAGTACTAGAAGCTAAGGAATATATAGAGAGTGTTGTTGAACTGAAACCTAAAACTGCTATTATCCTAGGCAGCGGATTAACTAGCATTATGGATGAACTAGAACAAAAGATAGAAATTGATTATAAGGATATTCCTAACTTTAAGATAAGTACTGTAAAGGGACATAAATCCTTACTTGTAAGTGGAATCTTAAATGGAGTTCCAGTCTTATTGATGAGTGGCAGGTTCCATTACTATGAGGGTTATTCTATGAAAGACATTACATTTCCTATCTATGTCTTTAAATTATTAGGAATTGAAAATCTTATCTTAACTAACTCTTGCGGAGGAATAAACACAGAAAAAGTTGAACCAGGAACAATAATGGTTGTTAACGATTTTATTAATCTAATGCCGTCTAACCCTTTGGTTGGAGAAAATGATGATAGATTCGGACCGCGTTTCCCTGATATGACAGAACCATATGATCTTAATCTGAGAAGTATTGCAAAAAACAAAGCAAAACAACTTGGAATTAAGTATGTAGAAGGTGTATATGCTGCATTTATGGGTCCTTATTATGAAACTAAAGCTGAAATTCGCATGGTTAAAACAATGGGTAGTGATGCGATAGGCATGAGTACGGTACCAGAAACTATAGTTAGTAATTACCTAGGAATTAAAACTTTAGCTTTTGCAACAATAACAAATATGGCTACTGGCATTCAAAAAATGAAACACTCTCACGATAATGTTGTTTCTGTTGCCAATAAAGCTAGTAAGAAATTAGCAAATTGGATAAAAGAAGTAGTTAAAGAACTATAGTATTTAAGAGTTAAAAACTAACTAAACAAATTGTTTTGTGAAATTATAAATTAGCTTGAAAAAAAGCATATATTTTAGAGGTATTTTGTGTGTAGATATTGCACATTTAATATCTCTATTTTTTGATTGCGAAAACAAATAATTTATTTGGTGCTTCAAAGCAAGTAAATATCAAGGGTTTTCAACATTCAAAAGGTGAATATATAGGTGCGTAAAAGGCGTTATATAAGAAAATATCTAACCAAAAAAGTTTTTTATACAAATAAATTCCTTCAATTTATAGCAAGCGTTTACATAAAATAATATAAAAAAATGTTAGTCTTGTGCAACAATTATATATTATCTTAGCACTACAAATAGCGCTATATTTAGATGAAAAATACATTTTCTTTTATGGTAAATTAAATTATGTTTTGATATGCAGTAGTTATATTTGTAAACTAATAGTTGTTATAAAAATGATTAACTATAGTAATTCTAAATTTAATAAATTAATAGTAGACCTTGTATAGGGTATATGTTATAATTACTGTTGGAGTAAAACCATATTATTTAACCTAAATTAAGTAATTAAAAATATACCTAAAAAAACACTAAAAAAAGTTAAGAAAATCTATTGTTTTATTTAACTAATCTAAACTGCATATTTCATTCGATATTTAAATTATAGTATTGCTTGAAATAATAAAGTTTATATGTATAATATACAATGGCGTTTTAAATAAAATTAAAGGAGTTCAACATGGCAAAAAAAGTATTAATAGTAGGTGGAGTTGCTGGCGGGGCATCTGTTGCCGCTAGAGTAAGAAGACTTGACGAACACGCAGAAGTAACAATGTTTGAAAGAGGACCTCATGTATCTTTCTCGAATTGTGCATTACCGTTCTTTCTAAGCAGAACAGTTGCTGAAAGCGATAGTTTAGTTTTAATGTGTCCAGATCAATTTGCAAAACAATACAATATTAACGCTAAAGTTAATAGTGAAGTTGTTGAAATCAAATCAGAAGAACACAAAGTAGTTGTAAAAGACGTTTTGACAGGTAAAACTTACGAGCAAGAATACGACAAGTTATTCTTATCTCCAGGTGCAAATCCTATCATGCCTCGTTCTATCAAAGGCATCGATGCAAAACATGTTTTTCCAGTAAGAAACGTTCCAGATATCGTGAAAATTGACAATTATATTAAAGAAAACAATGTAAAAGACGTTGCTGTTATCGGTGGTGGATTTATCGGTGTTGAAGTTATGGAAAACTTACATATGGCAGGTCTACATGTAACCTTAGTTGAAGCAGCTAATCAAATCATGATACCATTCGACAAAGATATGGCACAATTACTTCACAAAGAAATTCTTGACAATGGAGTAGACCTAATTGTAAGTGATGGGTTAAGTGAAATCAAAGAAGACAGAGTAGTTACTTCAAGCGGTAGAGAAATAAAAGCTCAAATCGTTATCATGGCTATTGGTGTAAGACCTGAAGTTAGCTTAGCAGTTGCTGCTGGTGTTAAACTAGGCGTTACTGGTGGTATCAAAGTTGATGCAAACTATCGCACAAACATAAAAGACGTTTATGCTGTTGGAGATGCAATAGAAACTTACTGTACACAACTTCAAAAACCTACAAGACTTACTTTAGCTGGACCAGCTCAAAGACAAGCAAGAGGTGCTGCTGATGATATGTATGGAAGAACTGTACATAATAAAGGTGTTATTGGATCAAGTTGTGTCAAAGTATTTGAAATAAATGCTGCTAATACAGGATTAAATGAAAAACAATGTCAAACAGGAAGCATTCAATACGATTACGTATACATAATTCCAAATGATATCGTAGGACTTATTCCTGGTTCTAATCAAATACACGTAAAACTATTATTTGAAGTTCCTACAGGAAGAATCGTAGGATGTCAAGCAATAGGTAAAGGTAATGTTGATAAGAGAGTTGACGTTATTGCTGCATTAATCACAAAAAGAGGAACATTAGATGACCTAAAAGAATTAGAGTTATGTTATTCTCCAATGTTCTCAACTGCAAAAGACCCACTTAACCACGCTGCTTTAGTTGCTTTAAACATATTAAATGGTGAGTTTAAACAAATTAAAGTATCAGAAGTAAGAGGTATCGTTGAAAACGGTGGATACGTTATCGATGTTAGAGAACCTAATGAATGGGAAACAGGACATATTAAAACTGCCCATAACATCCCAATGAGTGAATTCAGACAAAGATTAAACGAAATTCCTCATGACAGACCAGTATATTTACATTGTAGATCTGCTCAAAGATCATATAATGTAACACGTGCCTTAGGTCAATTAGGATTTGACAATGTATATAACATCTCAGGTTCATACTTAGGAATATGCTGTAATCAATATTTCGAAGATGTAACATTAAAAAGAGATAAGATTGTAACAAATTACAATTTTATATAAAAAATTTTCGTGGAGGAAAGATGAAAACTATGAGTAAAAGAAGTAAAATTGAGGCAATAATCGGATTTGCTTTAATCGCATTAGTATTAGTATTAGGGTTTGCAGGGGCATTCTCAGGAACAGTATTCGTTAAATGTTTAATCGGTCTTGGATTTGGTTATACATTAACAAGAGGAGATTTTGGATTTGCAGGTTTATCAAACAGAGCTTGTAGAACAGGATCTACAAAATTAATTAGATCATTAATGATCATGTTCGTAGTATCAGCAATGATAGTTGGAGCATTCATCGTTGGTGGAAGCAATCCTAGTTTATGGGTTAACCCAATTTCTTGGGGATTATTATTCGGTGGTGTTTTATTCGGTATAGGTATGGCATTCTCAAGTTGCTGTGCAACTGGAGTTTTACAAGATGTACCTCTTGGATTTAGCCGCGCATTAATCACTTTATTATTCTTTGGTGTTGGTGTATTCTTAGGCTTCCCGTTAATGTCTTCTGGATTTGTAAGAAATTCTATATTCACTTCAGGTGGAGCTTACAATGGTGTATGGATGGTTGATTGGTTCAGTGCAAACGGAACTAACATGGCTGTTGGTGTTGTAGGAGCTTTACTAGTTACTATCTTATTAGCTGCTTTAGTTGGAACATTAGCTAAATGGTATGAAAAGAAAGTTGCTAAAAACTTCCCTACTCCAGAAATCAAAGCTGTTGAAGAAGTTGAACCAACAATTTGGAACAAATTCTTTGTAAAAAAATGGTCAATGACTCAAACTGCAATAACTATAGCAGTATTATTCGGAATGTTATATGCAGTAACTAATACAGGTTGGGGAGCTTCAACAGTTTATGGAAACTGGTTTGGAACTATCCTACACAGATGGTTTGGAGTTTCTTTAGATTCTCTAGCTAACTTTACTGGATGGACTATAGAAAAAGCTACATCTTCTTTCAATACATCATTATTTAAATCAGCTGGATACATGCAAAACATTGGTATCATCGTTGGTGCGTTTGTAGGATTATTATTATCTGGCAAATTCACAACTGCATTCAAAGCTGGATTAAAAATTAAACCTTTGGAAATCGCATTATTCGTTGCTGGTGGTTTATTACTAGGGTTCGGTACTAGATTATCACTTGGTTGTAACGTTGGAGCATTATATACTCCAATCGCTAACTTCTCATTAGCAGGATGGTTATATTTCTTCTTCCTATTTGCTGGAGGATATATTGGTAATATGATTAGAAAAGCATTCTATAAAAAAGTAGATTGTCCAAAAAACTAATAATATTTATTAAATAATTTAATAATTTAGTAAACCTTCAAACATAGATTTGGAGGTTTGCTTTTTTAAACGAAAAAATGATGGTATTTTATTAATACATAAGATATAATAATTAAAGAGTAATTATGAACATTTGGAAGGAGATAACTATGAAATTTAAAAAGTTAATAGTCTGGTTAGTTATAATTTTGTTTTGGTTTTTATTAACAATTCCAGCACTAGATTTAGTTAACCCAACCCTAGTTCCATCTCCGTACAAAGTAGTATTAGCGTTTATTGATATTATTAAAAATGGATACAATCACATACCTTTTTACCAACATTTAACCGCTAGTTTTGGTAGATTATTCCTATCAATCTTCCTAGCTGTAGTAATTGCTGTTCCACTTGGATTAGTAAGTGGTTACGTAAAAAAAATTGAAACAGTTGTTTCAACGGTTGTTGAATTTGTTAGACCATTACCACCACTTGCTTACTATATGTTATTAGTACTATGGTTAGGTATTGGTAATACATCAAAGATTGTACTCCTGTTTATCGCTGCGTTCGCTCCGGTTTACATAAGTTGTGTTCAAGCAGTAAAATTGGTAAGACAAGATTACATTTTATCAGTAAAAACTTTGGGAGCTAAAAAATTTCAAGTATTTACTCAGGTAGTATTTCCTGCAGCGCTTCCTAATATTTTCACAGGTATCAGAACGGCTACAGGAGTTGCTTATACAACTCTAGTAAGTGCCGAGATGATTGCCGCTGTATCCGGAATCGGTTGGATGATACTTGATGCATCAAATTATTTAAAATCAGATGTCATATTTGTTGGAATTATCATTATTGGAGTATCTGCGATATTGTTAGACAAGTTCCTTCAGTTTGTTGAAAATAAAGTAGTTTTTTGGAAAGGAAAAGCATAATGAAAAAAATACAAATCATATTGTTACTATTAATCACAGTTATGTTAGTTAGCTGTGGCGGGAATAAAAAAGAGGTTAATCTAGGATTGCTTAGAGTCCCTAATGATGCTATGTTGGCCAAACAAATGGGATTATTTGAAGAAAAATACAATGCATTAGGATATGAAGTAAATTATTACTATTTTGATTCTGGTGTTGATGCTAATAAAGGAATTGTATCAGGAGATATCGATTTCGCAACAATGGGTAATATCAATGGACTTGTTGCTCTGGGAAGTAACCTTGATGCAGAACTTGTTTGGATACATGAAACCCTAGGTGCTGTGGAAGCGCTGGTTGTTAAAGATAGTGCAAATATTACAACTGTTGAAGATCTAGCCGGAAAAACAATCGCTACAACTTTTGCTTCAACTGCCCATTATGTTTTACTTAATGTGCTAAAAGAAGCTGGAATCGAAGATGATGTTCAATTATTGAATATGAAGACACCAGAACTAGTTGCTGCTTGGAATCGAGGCGATATCGATGCAGCATACACTTGGCAGCCATCATTAGGTCTTTTATTGTTAGATGGTACGGTTCTAGTATCTAGTGAAGATATGATTGCTAAAGGTTATATGACAGCGAACATTGAATTAGCTAGAAAATCTTTTGCCGATGAAAATCCTGAATTAGTTGAAACATATATAGAATGTATGATGGAAGCCTATGAGTATTTCAAATCACACAAAACTGAAGCAATCAATTTACTATCAATTGAACTTGAATTAACAGTAGAAGATATTACTGTTCAAGTTGATGGTTCAATTTGGACTAGTCTAGCAGAAATGAAAAATGAAACATATATAAATGGTTATATTGATACAATGTACTCACAAACATTTTTTTTGATAGATCAAGACTTTTTAAGCCGCAGTATTACCAGAGAAGAAGTAGCTGCTTTTATAAATAACTCATATTCATTGGAAGTGGATAATGAAAAAACTAATTGAAATAGAAAATATTAATATTGATTATGACATGGATGAAGAAACGTTAGCGGCGATTAACGATGTATCTTTAGAAATCTATGAAAATGAATTTGTTTGTATTCTGGGACCATCTGGTTGTGGAAAGAGCACTTTGTTAAAAGCTATAGCTGGATTTATAACGCCAACTAGGGGAAAAATAACCATGAATGGTAAAGAGATAACTGGTCCTGACAGAGCTAGAGGTGTTGTATTTCAAGAACCTAATCTGTTTCCATGGTATACAGTAAAACAAAATGTTTCAATTGGACCTAAACTAGCTAAATTAACCAAAAAAGAAATTGAGAGTACCTGCGATAAATATCTATCTCAAGTTGAATTGCTTGAGTACAAGGATTCAAAAGTATTTGAATTGTCAGGTGGTCAAATGCAAAGAGTGGCTATTGCTAGAACTCTTGCAAATCATCCTGATGTAATTCTAATGGATGAACCTTTTGGAGCTTTAGATAGTTTCACAAGAAAAAAAATGCAAACAATGATTCGTAATCTATGGAAAAAGAACAATTCTACGATTTTTTTTGTTACCCATGATATTGAGGAAGCTTTACTATTAGGTACTAAAATCTATGTTATGCGAAGCGGAGAAAAGAACATCATAAAAAGCTATGATATTGATTACTCTAATAGATTACATAAAAACTCTAAGGAATTAGTAATTGAAGAAGAACATTTTATCAAATTAAAAGAAGAAATTCTTGGTTTACTAGAAGATTAAATAAGACAAATATTAAGTTAAAGGTTTATCCCAAAACACAGGGATAAACCTTTTTTTATGAAACTTCATTGAAAGCTGAACATAACTATATTTTTGATTAATAAATGTGTAATCAAATAATTATATGTGTAATAATATTACATAAAATCATGTTATTTCTTGATTTTACCTTGACAAAACGGTATAAAACCCTTACAATAAAAGAAGATACACGTAAATGCGTGTGAAAGAAAATTACATAGATTTGTGAAGGTATATAAAAATGGTAAAGAATAAAGATGTTGCTATTAAAGCAGGTGTTTCTGTCGCTACCGTGTCAAGAGTCATGAATCAAATTGGTTATGTTAAGGAAGAAACCAAAAATTTGGTTTTAAAAGCTTTTCATGAGCTAGCAGATGAAGACGCAATATTAGGCCAATCAGCGACCAATAGAAAAACAAATATTATCGGTGTTATTATTCCAGATATTTCTAATCCCTTTTTTGGAGAAGTAATAAAGGGTATATCAACAATAGCTGATAAATATTCATCTAGTTTGTTGGTTTGCAACACCGAGGAACAGATGGAAAAAGAATTAAAATATTTGGAACTGTTTAAGACTCAGCACGTTATGGGCTTAATCATTACACCAAAAACTGATCAAGTAGAATATAATTCTAAATATTTATATCAACTTGAAGTTTTAGGAGTGCCAATTGTGTTGCTTGATAGAGGAATAAATTTATCTCATTTTAATTCTGTATTTATAGATAGTGTTACTGGTGCTTATAACGCAGTTAGTGCACTATTAAATGAAGGACATAAAAATATCGCAATCATTTCTGGCCCAATGTCATCAAAACCGGGTAGAGAGCGATTCTATGGCTATGAAAATGCTTTAAGAGTTTATAATATGGAAGTTGACAAAGAAAATGTGTTCTTTGGGGACTTTAAGCGAAAAACTGGATATGATATTACAAAAAATATACTAAAACTCAAAAATAAGCCAACAGCGATTTTCGCTGCTAACAATATGATGGCTCAAGGATGTGTTAAAGCACTAATTGAGGAAGGGTTATCTATACCTGAAGATATGGCATTTATAAGTTTTGATGATGTTGATATGTTTGAAATAATGAATCTTAACATTTCCACAGTATCAAGACCAACAACGAAAATGGGTGAAGTGGCTGCAGAGATGTTGTTTGACTTAATTGAAAATAAAGAAGTAAAATCTTCATCAATCAAAGAAGTTTTACTCGAAACAAAATTAGTTCTAAGAGGTTCTGAAAAATTAGTTAAAAAGTAAGGAGTTCACACATATATGGATAAAAGAGAAATAGAAAGAATAGTTAGAAAAGAGATAGTAACTGGAGTATTCCAAATACAGGATTTTCTTGTGGTTGGAAACTGGAAAATGAATAAAACTAAAAAAGAAGTTATCACTTTTCTCGATGATATTGTTAATCATGATTTCGGCGAAAAAAATACCGTGGTTATAGCGCCACCTTCTGCGTATTTATACTTATTTGAAGAAAAGTTACGCTATAGCAAAATTTTATATGGCACGCAAAACTTTTATCCTAAAGATAACGGTGCGTTCACTGGTGAATTTTCAATTGAAATGATGCGTGATTTTGGATGTAAATATGCAATTATTGGTCATTCTGAGCGAAGGACTATATTCTATGAGTGCGATGATTTTGCTTCAAAAAAGATTCTCTCATGTATACAAAATCAAATTAAGCCTATTCTATGCGTTGGAGAAAATCTAGAACAAAGAAAACATGAGGATTTTAAACAATTCCTTGTTAATCAAATAAAAACTGCATTTTCTCGAATTGATAAGTCTGATATTTCAAAAGTAATTATTGCCTATGAACCAATTTGGGCAATTGGTACTGGAGAAACAGCGACTCCTGATCAAGTGGAAGAAATACATATGTTCCTCAGAAACTTTTTAGTTAATGAATATGGTAATGATATCGGTAAAGAAATTCCGTTGTTATATGGTGGAAGTGTTAAACCAGCTAATGTAAAAGAATTAGCACTTGCACAAAGCGTAAATGGGTTCTTAATCGGAGGAGCTAGTTTAAGCGCACAAACTTTCATAGAAATAAGCGATCTTCTTAATGGTAAATAACACAATTAACACCAAAGAAACTAAATTTTGTCTTTGAGTAATCTGATTTAATTATAAAATAAGTAAAATGTCAAAATGGAAATAAAACAATGAGGAGGACTAAAATGAGTTCGACAGATTTAATAGAAAAATTAAGAGCAGAGATGGAAGAAAAATATGGATCGAATAATACACCTCGTGAAACATCTAACCCTGGACATCTAGGGTGTTTTAAAAACGTTGAAGATGCAATTAGAGCAGCTAAAGAATCACAAAAGCAATTAATGGAACTTACTATGAAAAAGCGTGATGAAATTATTGCGGCAATGCGTAAGACAAGCATTGATAACGCTAAAAAGTTAGCTGTTATGGCTCAAGAAGAAACAGGCTTTGGTAGAGTTGATGATAAAATTATTAAAAATTTACTTGCTGCAGAAAAAACTCCCGGGACAGAAGACCTACTATCTCAAGCTTTCACTGGTGATGATGGAATGACTTTAGTTGAGCGGGCACCATTTGGAGTAATTGGTTCAATTACACCTTCAACAAATCCTAGTTCAACTATAATTAATAATAGTATTAGTATGGTAGCTGCAGGGAATGGTGTTGTTTACAATCCTCATCCTTCCGCTAAAAATGTAACTTTGGAAACCATTGCTTTACTTAATAAAGCAATAAGCGAAGTTGGTGGGCCTAAAGAACTTTTAACCGCTCCAATTAATCCTACAATGGCTACAAGTAAAGTAATAATGCATCACAAAGATATTAGAATGCTAGTTGTTACTGGTGGCGAAGCAGTTGTTGGAGTAGCCATGGTAAGTGGGAAAAAAGTTATAGCCGCTGGACCAGGTAATCCACCTGTTATAGTTGATGATACAGCAAATATTAAAAAAGCAGGTAAGGACATTGTTAGTGGGGCCAGTTTCGATAATGGTATTCTATGTACAGCCGAAAAAGAAGCATTTGTTTTTAACAACGTATTTAACGAATTAAGAAATGAAATGATAAAAAATAGTGCCTATGAACTTAAGCGTCATGAAATAGAAATAGTTGAAAAGGTAGTTTTTATAAAGAATAAGGATGGCAAGACTGTTATAAACAGGAAATATGTTGGTAAATGTGCGTCGGATATCCTAAAAGCTTGTAATATTACTGCGAATAAAGATTATAAATTGATTATTGCTGAAGTTCCTGATACTCATCCTTTTGTTACAATTGAAATGTTGATGCCAGTGTTTGGTATAGTAAGAGTTTTTACTATTGAAGAAGCAATAAATAAAGCGGTAGCTGCTGAGGGTGGACGCCATCATACAGCAATTATGCACTCAGAAAGTGTAACAAATTTAACTCTTGCTGCAAGAGCTTTAGATACATCAATATTTGTTAAGAATGCACCATCTTACGCAGGTCTAGGAATAGAAGGCGAAGGATTTACTACCCTAACAATTGCGACACCTACAGGAGAGGGTTTAACCTCTGCAAAAAGTTTTACAAGAATAAGAAGATGTACTTTATCAGGTGGATTTAGAATAATATAATCCATTGTCGACTAGGAGCGAATAATATGACTCGAAATTATATTCAAGAAATAAAAGATGCTGGAATAGTAGGCGCCGGTGGCGCTGGATTTCCTACACACGTAAAACTTAATTGTAATGCAGAAATAGTGATTATTAATGGTGCTGAATGTGAACCATTATTAAGAGTCGATCAACAATTAATGGAGTTTTATGGTGAGGATGTTCTTGCTGGATTAAAAATAGCTATGATTACAACCGGAGCTTCAAGAGGAGTTATTGGTTTAAAAGGTAAATACAAGAAAGCAATTGCAAAACTAGAAGAACTTGTTAGTCAAGAAAATTCGATAGAATTAAAGATTCTTCAAGATTTTTACCCAGCAGGTGATGAGCAACAACTCGTTTATGAAGTTATTAAAAAAGTAATTCCAAACATGGGTCTACCTTTAGATGTTGGAGCAGTTGTTATTAATGTAGCTACAGCAATCAATATTGCAAGAAATATTCCTGTTACTGAAAGAGTAATTACAATTGCTGGGGCTGTTAAAAAACCTCAAACGTTGGTTGCCTCAGTTGGCACACCCTTTAGTCAACTGATTAAAGAGTGTGAAGGACCGTCAGATTTAAGCAATTATAGTTTAAATGTAGGTGGACCAATGATGGGTTTTATTGAGGAAGACTGGGATGCGCCGGTAACCAAACTTACAGGTGGTATCATTGTCCTACCAAAAGATCACTATCTTGTAGTTAAAAAAACTCGTAAAACTATAATCGATTTACAACTAACAAAAGCAATTTGTTGCCAATGTAATTATTGTACTGAAATGTGTCCGAGGGACATACTAGGAAAGATTACTGAACCACATAAAGTAATGAGGGGACTTGCAAACGAAGACCCAAGCGCGCTTGGCTCTATTGCATCCGTTATATCTTGTTGTGATTGTCAATTATGTAGTTTATATGCATGTCCAATGGATTTAGATCCTGGAAAAATCACAAATATGGTAAAACAAAGTTTACTTAAACTAGGTGCTAAAACAGAAAAGGTAGTTCCATATGAAGTGGATCCTTTGAGAGAAAGCAAGAAAGTACCTACTAAAAGGTTAATTGCTAGAATTGAATTAGGTGATTACGATGTTGCTGCTCCTTTAAGTGAAAGTTTGATAAGAACAACAAACGTTAAAATTTTACTTAAACAACATATAGGTGTACCAGCAACAGCGGTTATCCAAGTTGATGATATTGTTAATAAGGGCGACCTTATTGCAAGTTGTTACGATAAATTAGGAGCTAATATTCATGCAAGTATTAGCGGTAAGATAATAAGTATCACAGATACATACATAGAAATTCAAGCATAGAGAGGATTGGTTATATGGAAGCATTAGGCATGATAGAATTAAATAGTATAGCACGCGGTATTGAAGCCGGAGATGCTATCGTTAAAACTGCTGATGTAAAACTAATTGGAGCCTATGCATCTTGCCCAGGTAAATATGTAGTTATGGTCAGGGGAAAAGTATCAGCTGTAAAAAGCGCAATTGAAGTAGGTGCGAGAAAATCAGGAAGATCTTTGGTGAAGGACATAGTGATACCAAATATTCATAAACAAGTTTTTGAAGCCCTTAGTTGTACTACAGAAATAGCACCTATGGGTGCAGTAGGAATTATTGAAACCTATTCGCTTGCGTCCGCTGTTCTATTATCTGATGCTGCTGTTAAAGCAGCACATGTTGAACTTTTAGAAATTAGATTGGGACGTGGGCTCGGAGGAAAAGCATTTACAATACTGACCGGAGATGTTAGTAATGTTCAAGCCGCTATAGAAGCTGCAGTAGCGGCAAATAAAGACGATGGATTACTTGCCCATACGGCAGTAATTCCAAAAATTAGTAAAGAAATGTTTGAAAAATTGATTTAAAAAAAATAAAATGGAGGTAACAAGAATGAAAGAAGCATTAGGATTAGTAGAAACTAGAGGATTCATTGGAGCAATTGAAGCTGCAGATGCAATGGTAAAAGCAGCAAACGTTAGACTTATTGGTAAAGAAAACACTGGTCACGGACTAGTAACTGTTATGGTGCGTGGAGATGTTGGTGCAGTAAAAGCAGCAACAGAAGCGGGATCTGAAGCAGCAAGACGCGTTGGTGAATTAGTTTCTGTACATGTAATACCAAGCCCACACCCAGATGTTGAACAACTAATAAAATCTAAATAATTAGTAGAAAAAGTAACAAAATTTATCAGAAGTATGAAAACCAAAAAAAAGAAAAATGGAGGAAACAAAAATGAAAGAAGCATTAGGATTAATTGAAACTAGAGGATTTGTAGGCGCTGTTGAAGCTGCAGATGCAATGGTGAAAGCAGCAAACGTTAGACTAATTGGAAAAGAAAAATCCGGTTATGGATTAGTAACTGTAATGGTACGTGGAGATGTTGGTGCAGTTAAAGCAGCAACGGAAGCAGGATCTGAAGCAGCAAGACGTGTTGGAGAACTTGTTTCAGTACATGTAATACCAAGACCACATGCAGATGTTGAAAAATTGTTAAGTAGCTTAGAAGAAAAACCAAAAGGCGAAAAATAATTTAAGCAATTATGCATCAAAGTATTGATCAAAAAATACTTGAATAAAGAATTATTTGGAATTTAAAAAAGAAAATTGAAAAGAGCTGAGAATATGGAATTAGATAAATTAATAGAAAAAATTGCCGAGGAAATATATCGTAAGATATCAAAAGAAGATAATGGATCAAACGCAAGTGTATCAAGTAGCAATATTGATTTAGCTTCAATGATAGATCATACGCTGTTAAAGCCAGAAGCAACAGAAGCAGATATTAAAAAAGTATGTAAAGAGGCAATTGAATATAAGTTTAAATCTGTATGTGTTAACACACATTACGTTTCTTTAGTTTCAAGTCAACTAAAAGGAAGCGGTGTACTTACATGTGCAGTAGTTGGATTCCCTTTGGGAGCATCAACTACTAGAGCAAAAGTTGATGAAACTTATGACGCACTAAAAAATGGAGCACATGAAATTGATATGGTTATCAATATTGGAGCGCTTAAATCAGGTGACTGGAATATTGTTAAAAAAGACATTGAAGGTGTTACACATGCTGCAAGAGGTCGTGCTATAGTTAAAGTTATTTTAGAAACCAATTTATTGAACGATGAAGAAAAAATTAAAGCTTGTACAATTGCCAAAATGGCTGGAGCTGATTTCGTAAAAACTTCAACGGGATTTAATAAAGGTGGAGCTACCATCGCAGACATTAAACTTATGCGTCAAGTCGTAGGACCAAAAATGGGTGTTAAAGCCTCAGGTGGAGTCCGCGATTTAGAAACTGCAAGAGCAATGATCGCTGCAGGTGCGACTAGAATTGGAACAAGTTCAGGTATAAATATTGTTAAGGGGACAAAACCCACTACAGGTACTTACTAATGCCTAGAAAAGAGGAGATTATATGTATGCTGCTAGAATAGTTGGAACCGTTGTTTGCACACAAAAGGATCCACGCATGAATAGTTTAAAGATGTATGTTGTTCAACCAGTAAATATTATTACTTTTAAAGATGAAGGTAAATCAGCAGTAGCAATTGATGCTGTTGGAGCTGGCGATTCAGAGCTGGTTTTAGTTGTTAGTGGGAGTTCAGCAAGATTAACAGAACTTACATTAAATAAGCCTGTGGATGCAACAATTATGGCTATTATTGACTATGTCGATATAGAAGGAAAAAACGTCTTCAGTAAGAATAAGAAGGAGATGTAACCATGAAAATAGCTATAGGATGTGACCATGGTGGTTATGAACTAAAGGAAAAAATCAAAAAGTTTCTGTCAGAAGAGTTAAATGTTCAATATGAAGATTTTGGAACTTTTAATAAAAACAGATGTGATTATCCAGATTACGCTTTCTTAGTAGCGAGTGCAGTTTCAGCAAACAAATGCGATTTTGGTATTATGATTGATGGAGCTGGAATCGGATCAGCTATGATGGCTAATAAAGTTCCAAAAGTGTTGGCTGCTTGTGCTAATGAAATATATACTGCAAGAAACGCTAGACATCATAATGGTGCAAATGTTTTAACGCTTGGAAGTATGGTAATTGGTGAAGGTGTTGCAAATGAAATCGTAAAAACTTTCTTGACTACCAAATTTGAAGGTGATAGAAATATGCAAAGAATCAAAAGTATTTTAGAAGTCGAAGAACAATTATTAAACAATAGGGGGTGACACCATGCAATTAGCTAAAGTTATTGGTATGGTTACGTCAACAATAAAAATTAAAGATATCAAGGGAGTTTCTCTTCTTGTGATTCAACCGGTTAACTCAAAATATGAGTCCGTAGGAAACCCTATTGTGGCTGGAGATAATTTCGGTGCAGGCGTGGGTGAATATGTTTTTTATTCACAGAAAAAAGAAGGTGCAATGAACCTTCCTATTCCGACTGCCTGCGTAGATGCTGGAATTGTTGGTATCATTGATAGTGTATATAGATTAGATGAATAATCTATAAATTTGAGGTGAATATATGCAACTAGCTAAAGTGGTTGGAAATTTAGTTTCAACCCATAAAAATAAATTAGTTAAAGGTAAGAAAATTTTGTTTGTGCAACCCATCGATGAATTTTTAAAACCATTTGGAGATGAAAAAATCGCTATAGATGGCGTTGGAGCTGGTGTTGGTGATACTGTTATTATTATAGCAGAAGGTAAATCAGCAAGAACTGTTACAAATGCGACGAGTGATTATGCGCCCATAGATTTATGTATTGCTGGAATTGTTGATTCAATAAAAACTGAAAATGATTATAAAATTTTGAAGTAGTGAGAGATGACAAAATGAGCCTTTTAAATCGAATGATTGAGCGAGCAAAACAAAATAAACAAACAATTGTACTAGCCGAAGGTAAAGATCAAAGAGTCATTGAAGCTGCACAGACAATACAAAATCAAAACATTGCGAATGTAATTGTTTTGATTAATGCTGCGGATGTTAATGACCAGGTAAGAAGAATCCAAAATGAAGGTATTCAAGTAATAGTTGTTGAGGATTCCAATAAACTTAATTCATATAGTTTAAAATTGTTTGAGTTACGCAAAGCAAAAGGAATGACAAAAGAAGAAGCTGATAAACTTGTTCTAAATACAGTATATTTTGGGGTTATGATGATTAAAAGCATGGATGCTGATGGTATGGTTGCGGGAGCAATTACATCAAGCAGTGATGTGCTAAGGCCAGCACTCCAAATTCTAAGGACTGCAAAGAATGTAAGACTTGTGTCTTCGTTTTTCCTTATGGACGTACCTAAAGCAACTAATGTTACCAATAAAATCTTTGCATTTGCAGATTGCGGATTGGTTGCAAATCCAGATGCAAATGAGTTGGCAGAAATTGCTGTACAAACAGCAAAATCATTTGACTATTTGACAAAAGAAGAGCCTAAAGTTGCAATGCTTTCTTATTCAACACTTGGAAGTGCTAGTGGAGACCTTGTTAGCAAGGTAGTTACTGCAACTGAGATTGTAAAAAGCAAGTATCCAAATTTAAAAGTGGATGGTGAATTTCAACTTGACGCAGCTATCGTACCTAGAGTAGCTAAAATAAAAGCTCCGTTAAGTAATGTGGCTGGCTGTGCCAACGTATTAGTATTCCCTGATTTACAAGCAGGAAATATTGGCTATAAGTTAGTAGAAAGATTAGCCAATGCAGAGGCTTATGGTCCAATTACTCAAGGGTTAAGCAGACCAGTTAATGATTTATCAAGAGGATGCTGTTCTGAAGATATAGTCGCAGTTGCTGCGATTACAGCATTACAATCACAAAATATATAAAATTTTTAATTTAAGTATCAAAAAAATGCCTTTTTAAACGCGGCATTTTTATCAATGAAGACTTCTAAAAGGTAAAAAGCAACTATTTGGTTATGCCGAATAGTTGCTTTTTGTTATATTTTTATGTAGTTATTATAGTTTATTTAAACCTATTTATTTCTTCGTTAAGCCAAAGACTTCTAATGTATAGATAATCGTATAGTAGTTTAACTTGCTCTTCATAGGTGACCGCTGCTAAAACCTCAGGACTTGTATACCAGTCATCCCATTTACCAATTACATCCCAGAGTTCGAAATTTAAATATCTTGATTTAGCTATAGAATTGGCTACTGGATAAACACTATCTAATAAGTCTTTAATTTGATAGTCATAAATTTCGTTCCATCTCGTTTTTAAATTTTGTCGAAAGCTATCATATTCCATAAGATAGGTGTACCAAATATTTTTATAAGGTAATGAAGTATACCAACCTTCTGGAACTCTCAAATCATCCGACAAATGTCCGGGATTGCTCGTTGATAGGTCAAAATCCCAAATCGGACCCATTTTAAGTTTTCCACCTTTATCTTTGTACATATAAACACTTGAAAAGCCGGAGTCAACATTTTTGAATAGTTCTTGAATTATAAACCAATCAATAAATGTTGCTTCATCAATAAGGTCTGAATAATCTTGTTTATTAAGTAATGCCATATGAACTTGCCAAATGTAATCCTGTATGAAATTAAATTGCTCTTTGGAATAATAATAAGAATCAGTTTTAGGTGATTTAATCACATATGGAATTCCATAAATAATGAAGAAATCAACACCTTCTATACCCTCAAGGGTTAAATCGTCCAGTCTTTTGTCCATTTCCAGTAAGTAACCAGTATCTATATCTAATGAATGTTCTTCGATATCTACCCGATCATTAGTAACTTCTATTTGATCTGTTAACATGTAGTTTCCGACGTATTCACCATTAAAGTATACATCTACAAATGCTGCAGCCGGTGTAAATGCCATGTTCATACTCTCAGATAAACTATGAGCTAAATAATTTCTAATCAATGTATGGTCAGTAAAATTAGCTAATAAAACCCAATCAGATTCTGAATTATCGAAAAGTAATGGAGTTTTTGAGCCAAACTTGATACGGAATGATTGTTTAGGCATATAGAATGTAGAATTACCTCTACCCCTAATTTTAATATTTTGATTAGTAAGTATAGGGATTTGATTTAAATCATCATCATAGGAGAAAAGTGAGAATGAAGCATTTATATAGATATCTTTTGATGTAACTGCCTGATAGCCTTCTGTAACTATAAAGATTTCTGATATTCTTGATAAATTAGACAGACCTTTCATTGTGATGGTATAGTCAACGAATCTTATTACTTCGCGATATTCAATTTTAGCCGTCAATGTAAAGTTAGTATCTTGGAGTGGAAACGGAAAAATAAAATAATTATTATAAATTCTTGATGTTTCAGTACTAAAGGTAATCCTAGCTCCAAGAAAATTAACGTCAGGTATTTTTAAGTCTGATTCAATAACTGCTGGCAATTCTTCATCTAATAATAAGTCTATCTCGTTGAACCCTTGTTCAATTAGATATTGGCTATAGAGCAAATCATCCCTTGTGGAAAAAATAGAATATTCTTTAGTAATGGTTATTCCTTGGTAGGTTAATTTTACTTTGAGGTTACTATTTACACCTAGCGCGCTAGGTATATATATAAATTTATTTGTTTCAAAAAGTATATCATCTTGAAAGAAGAGAACTGTGATATCCTCATTGGTCATTGAAGGCATAGTAAAATTTGCACTTATTTCATTTGGAAGTAATAATTCAAAAGTTGCGAACTCTTCGTTTATTAAATCATGTCTTTCGTCAGGTGTTGTATCAATTTCAGTCGTTGACACCGTTGTTGGTTCAGTCGTTGACGAGTTCGTTGACACCGTAGTTGCGTCTTGGGTAATCGATTCGACTGTTGTTTCAGTTGATGTGGAAGTTGTTATACTTGGTTCAAATCCACAACTGACAAATGAAATTGTAATGATTAATGTTAGTAGCGCTACGATTTTCTTCATGGAGACTCCTTATATTTAGTAGTATGATATGTGACCATCACATCTAGTTTCGGTTCCTGCTAGGTAGTGGTCATCTTTCTTTAGTATAATTTGACCTCTACCAAATTTATCACCTCTAGGTTCAAATTTAATAGCGTGTCCTTTTTCTTTTAGTGCATTTAGAATATCTTCACTAAAAGTGTTTTCTAGACTTACATCTAGATTTTGATCCCATCTAAATCTAGGTGCATCCAATGCACTTTGAGGATTCATTTTAAAATCAATCATATTCATCACAACTTGTAGATGCCCTTGGGGTTGCATAAAGCCACCCATTACTCCAAATGGACCTACTGCTTTATTATCTTTCATAATAAATCCAGGAATAATAGTATGATAGGTTCTTTTTCTTGGTTTTAAACAATTATAGTGATTAGGGTCTAACTTAAATGTATGACCACGATTTTGCATAGATATTCCTGTGCCGTCAATTACGATACCAGAACCAAATCCCATATAGTTACTTTGAATAAAAGAAACCATGTTACCATCTTTATCAGCTGTGGCTAAGTATACTGTGCCACTTTTTGCGTAGTCGATAGGTTCGTGAAGCAGCGCTTTATCTGTTAAATCCTTGTTACGAAGTTTAATATATTCATCACTCAATAAAAAGTCTTTATTCATTTTCATAAATTTTGGATCCGTAACATATTTTAAAGTGTCACTAAATGCTATTTTAAGGGCTTCTATTTGTTTATGAGTTGTTTCAACTGTGCCTTGAGTAAAAGTTTTGTCTTTGAGCAAATTTAAAGCCATTAACGCAGTAATACCTTGACCGTTAGGTGGTATTTCACATATATCATAACCTTTATAGTTAATACTAATTGGTTCTACAAACTCACAGTCATATTCCGAAAGATCACTATGATCGATAAAGCCATTATATTTTATCATAAATTCTACAATTTTATCAGCTAGATGACCTTTATAAAAACTATCACTATTTGTTTTACCGATTGATTCTAAAGTATCAGCTAAATCATCGCTTTGAAATATATCACCAGCACGATATCTTTTTCCTGCTTTTGTGAACACATCAAAGAAGTGTTTGAACTCGTCTGTTGTATTCTGTTTTTGATAATATGCAATTGCATTATCAAAGTACCAACCAACTGAATTACCAAGTGAAAAACCATCTCTAGCTAATGCGATAGCTGGCTTTAAAACTTCATATAGACTAAGATTACCAAATCTCTCAATCAATCTAGCCCAGCCTTTAGGAGTTCCTGGTATTGTGATTGGGATAATGCCAGCTTTAGGCATTTCAGTATAACCTCTGGCTTTCAATTTATCAATTGATATATTTTTAGAACTGTAGCCAGAACTATTCATGCCATATAGTTTATCCTTAAAGTATACAAGTACAAAATTATCACTACCTATACCGTTGCTACAAGGTTCGACGACCGTTAAAGCAGCAGCTGTAGCTACAGCTGCATCAATTGCATTTCCACCTTTTTTGAGGATTTCTAAACCAGCCTGTGCAGCTAATCCTTCGCTTGTAGCTACAACACCATTTTTAGCATGGACACAATTGCGCGTATTATAGTAGGGATTATTCATGTAAATACCTCGTTTCAATCTATTCTTATAAACATTATATTACAGTTTGGTATAATAATGTTTTTAAATACAATATTATTGTGATTTTTTATAATATTATTAAAATGTTATAATTGTTTAACAACACATAGTTATTTCGTTACTACTTGTTTCTTAAGCATAAGGAGGGGATTATATGAAGAAACTGATAATAGTTTTGCTTTTATCGCTTTTCTTGCTGGGATGTAATAATGACCCTAAATACAGCACTGATAACAATGTTTACACTTTAGATATCTATTTAGATGAAGATAGTGATTCTTTAAAAGTGGAAGGAGAGTTGTATTTTAAGAATGATGACTATGATTTAGACGAGTTATATATTACTTTATATCCAAATGCAGATAACCCTAGTTCAAGGGACTACAATGTTGATTTACAATCTCTATCAATCAATGATAAGGATTGTGAATATGAGATTAAAGGTGCAGACAACACACAAATATATGTTGAATTAGATAAAACTCTTAAAAAGGGTGAAAGGATTAATATTCAATTTAAATATGAGTTTGATTACTGGGACCACGGAAGAATAGCTGACTATGGGGATTATTATCTAACCATGTTTTTCTATCCTTTTGTTGCGATATATGATGATGAAGGTTGGAATATAGATGCATTCACCTTTAGAGGAGAATCATATTACAATGAAGTTGGCGATTACTATGTAATCATCAATACACCAAACTCATATGAAATAGCTACCGGGGGAAACTTGATTTTTCAGGGAGATGAAGATAATCGTCAAATAAGCCAATATGAAATTAAAAACGCACGAGACTTTTCATTTAGTGCATCACCAAATTATAGTGTTTATGATCATATAGTTGGGAATAGAATATTCCAAATATATTCACTTAAAGACTTAACTGAATCTGAGTTAAATTTATCTAAAGAAGCCCTAACAAATACATTTGATTTTTTTGAAACTGAAATTGGTAATTATCCCTATGACAATTTCACTTTAGAATATGGAAACTATTATGGTATGGAAAGCAGTGGTGTTATATATTGTAGCTATGATATAAGTATAGGAACGGTAGTTCATGAAATAATCCATCAATGGTTTTATTCAATGGTTGGTAACGATCAATCAGATGAATCATTTCTTGATGAAGCAGTTACAACATACATGGAATCGTTATATTACTATAATTTATATGGAATGGAAGGGTATAACAACCAATTAGATTATCGTAGTAGTCTACAGGATCGATTTACTGAAAGATATGAAATGTCTGTCGGAGATTCTCTCTTGCAAAAAGTAGATGAATTTGGAGATCTCTATGCATACTTAATCTATTACCATGGACCTTCAATGTTTAGATACTATGTTGATGAATTTTTAGATGGGGACAATGAAAAATTCTATGATATAATGAGTGAATATTTTAATACATATAAATTTGAAATAGCCACTATAGAGGATTTATTGGATACAATAGAATCAGAAAGCGGAATTGATAATACTAAAGAATGGTTCATGATGCAAATAACAGATTTTCAAGACTTTGATAATCGACCCTAAAGACTAAGACAGGAGATATTATGCTCGAAAAAGATATGTTTAACCCAATTAAAGAATACCTTAATGAGTTGGGCTATGATGTAAAAGCAGAAGTTTTAAATGTGGATATTGTAGCTAAAAAAGATGACACAGTTCTTATTGTAGAGATGAAGAAGAATCTATCTATGAAGTTATTGTATCAAGGTTGTAATCGTCAAAGGTTATACGATAACGTATATTTGGCGATTTTTAACCCTGGATATAAAACTATTAGAAGTAAAGCTTTTAGAGAAAAAATACATTTGCTCCACAGACTGCGTTTAGGATTAATTGTAGTAGATGTTGAAAAGAATAAAGTAGATGTATTACTAGACCCTAAAGAGTATGCTTTTAGACAAAATAACAAGAAAAAGAAGATGTTGCTGAAAGAATTTACTGAAAGAAAAACAGCTGTTAATATCGGGGGTAGTACAAGAAAGAAAATTGTTACTGTATATAGAGAACAAGCCATAGATATAGCTATTACTTTAAAAGATGGGCCTTTAGCAACCAAAGAAATTACCCAATTAACAAAGAATAAAAAAGCTACTCATATATTATATAAAAACTATTATCAATGGTTTGAAAGAGTTGATAGGGGCATCTACAAACTAACTGAACTTGGTATTAAAGAATTAGAGATATTTGAAACTATTATAAACAATGATTAAAGTTTAATCTCTGTCCAATTAGATTAAACTTTTTTAATAGTTAGTATAATAATATTCGAAAAATGATATAATATTTCTTGATATATCAGGAGGTTACAATATGAGCGTATTTGAAATAGGTATGTTATTGTGTTTTGGCTTTGCATGGCCATTATCAATATATAAAAGTATAAAAAGTAAAAGTATTAAAGGTAAGAGTCTAATATTTATGTATGTAGTAGTGCTTGGATATATATTTGGGATAATTCATAAATTTATGTATAATAAAGACTTTGTTATTGCACTGTATATGTTAAACGCTTTAATGGTTTCTGTAGATATAGTATTATACTATCGCAATAAACAACTGTTAAAATCTGAAAAAACGGTATAAAAATTGTTTTATATATTGCTTATTGTACTTAATAAATAAAACATATAAATTAGTCTAAAATTGAATTGTGATATTTCCACAAATATTTAGTGAGTTTTATATGTTTTTCTTGATTTCTGTGATAAAATATATAAAGAGTCATTTCATTATAAGGGGGTAAAATTATGTGGTGGGATAACCTATCAAATCTTCAACAAGTATCATTTATAGTAGCGATATCAGCTACAATAATTATGGTTATATTTATCATCCTAATGTTAATTGGTATGGATGGTGCAGAATCTTTTGATGGGGATGTAGATATTGATATCGATTTTGACGGAGATATTGATTTTGATGACGTTGATGGAACCGGAGATGTTGACGGTTATAATCATGATTCGATTATATCAATAAGTGGATTAAGGATTCTAACGATCAGAGGTGTACTAGCATTCTTTAGTATTGGTGGTTGGACAGTTTATCTATTAGCAGACGATGTTAGTGTATGGTTAGCAATTGTAATTGGGATAATTGCAGGAGCAATAGCGAGTGTTTTATTAGCTATGGCTATGAAAGCTACAATGAAACTTGAATCATCAGGAAACCTAGATTATAAAGGCGCTGTAGGTAAAACCGCAGTGGTATATATAAGAGTTCCTAAAAATGCTATTGGCAAAGGGAAAGTTATATTTACTCACCAAGGTAAAATGGTTGAGGTAGATGCTATAACTAAAGAAAAAGAAGATATTATGTCAAAAACAGAAGTAAAAATAATTAGTTTAGAAAATGAAACAACATTAGTTGTTAAAAAATTATAAAAAGGAGATATAAAGTATGTTAAGAATTTTAGCAGCAGGAGATGCAATAGGACTAGTAGTTGCAATTGTAGTAATTGTATTTATGGTTTTAGTCTTTATTGTTTCGAGAATTAGAAAATGTCCATCGGACAAAATTTTAGTAGTATATGGTAAAGTAGGAGTCAACGCTGATGGTTCAAGTAAATCAGCAGCTTGTGTTCATGGTGGTGCAAAATTTGTGTATCCATTTATTCAAGCATATCAATATCTAGACTTAACTCCACTATCAATTAGTGTAGACTTAACTCAAGCTTTATCACGTCAAAATATCCGTATCGATGTGCCTTCAAGATTCACAGTTGGTATATCTACAGAACCTGCAGTAATGCAAAATGCAGCTGAACGTTTACTAGGATTACAATTAACTGAAATCCAAGAATTGGCAAAAGATATTATCTTCGGACAATTACGTTTGGTTATAGCGACAATGGATATTGAAGATATAAATACAAACAGAGACAAATTCTTAGAAGCAGTTTCTGATAATGTAGAAACAGAATTAAAGAAAATTGGACTACGTTTAATCAACGTTAATGTTACTGATATCAATGATGAATCAGGATATATTGAAGCATTAGGAAAAGAAGCAGCATCGAAAGCGATAAATGACGCTAAAAAATCAGTAGCCGAAAGAAACCGTGATGGATCAATTGGTGAAGCAGAAGCTCATAGAGATCAAAGAATTCAAGTGGCTACAGCAGATGCTTTAGCAATTGAAGGGGAAAATAAATCTTTAGGAGATATTTCTAAATCAGACGCAACACGTAGAGAAATTGAAGCTGAATCTTTAAGAAGAGCAACTGCAGCTGAAAAAATCGCATCTGCAAAAGCTTTAGAAGAATCATATGTAGCTGAAAAAGAAGCTGAGCTTGCAAGAGCTGCTAGAGAAAAAGCATCATTAGAAGCTGACGTTATTATTAAATCAGAAATCGAAAAACTTAAAAAAGTAATTGAAGCCGAAGCAATAGCTGAAGAAACAAGAAGAAAAGCTAAAGGTGAAGCAGATGGTATCTATTCTAAAATGGAAGCTGAAGCACGTGGTACTTTTGATATTCTTTCTAAACAAGCAGCTGGGTTCATGGAACTTGTAAAAGCATCAGGAAATGATTCAGCATCAGCTATTCAATATTTAATTGCTGATAAACTTGAAACATTAGTTGGAATTCAAGTTGAAGCAATTAAGAACTTGAAATTTGATAAAGTTACTGTTTGGGATGGCGGACAAGCTGCGGATGGTAAAACTCAAACTGCTAACTTCGCATCAGGGTTAATTAAAGCTATACCACCGATGAGTGATTTGTTCAAAATGACTGGTATGGAATTACCTAGTTTTCTAGGAAAAGATAAAAAACCGGAAGCACCAAAAAAAGCAGTAAAAAAACTAGTTGAAGAACCAAAAAAAACTGAAAAGAAATCTAAATAGTAAATAAAAACTGACATGCCAAATGTCAGTTTTTTTTATTTATGCAAAAAAATATGCTTATGTAAAACACAATTGCCAATATTTATGATATAATTTTAGAGAAAAAGGGGGAAATTACATGATTGAGTTTTTTGAAAGCATAAATCCCATTGTAGCAGCATTAGTTGGTACTGCATTTACATATTTTATGACTGTTGCAGGGGCTGCTCTCGTATTTCCATTTGCTAAAATAAATCTAAATATTCTAAACGGAATGTTAGGATTTAGTGCTGGAGTTATGATTGCTGCTTCATTTTGGAGTTTACTAAATCCAGGAATATTATTAGCAGAAGAATTAGGAATGATTCCTTGGGTTCCTGCAGTTATTGGTTTTTTAGCAGGGGGAGCATTTTTAATGATTGTTGATAGACTTTTACCACATTTACATCAAGAGTCAAACCATAAAGAAGGCGTGAAAAGTTCTTGGCAAAGATCTACTTTATTAGTTTTAGCTATTACGCTTCATAATATACCTGAAGGATTAGCTGTTGGAGTTGCATTTGGTGCAGCTGCAGCTGGTTTACCTGGAGCTTCAGTAGGAGCAGCAATTGCATTAGCGATTGGGATAGGGATCCAAAACTTCCCAGAAGGTGCTGCAGTAAGTATTCCTTTAAGAAGAGAAGGTATGCCTAGAGGAAAAGCCTTTATGATTGGACAATACAGTGGTATTGTTGAACCAATTGCCGGGGTATTAGGTGCAATATTAGCAATTTCAATGAGAAACTTTTTACCATATGCATTAGCGTTCGCAGCTGGAGCTATGATCTATGTTGTTATTGAAGAATTAATTCCAGAATCACAAATGCTGAAAACTTCAAAAGTAGCGACTGTTGGAGCTATGATTGGGTTTGCGGTAATGATGCTACTAGATGTAGCTTTAGGATAGAATATAAAGACTTTCTATTCAAAATAAATATTTATTATTGATAAATAAGATGTTAGTTAGACACAAAAAGATTGTGTTTAACTAACATTTTTTATTGAAATTGTTTAAAACGCAGAAATTAGGCTTAAATTCAACCGAAAGTTGATTTTAAAAGTAATTAATTTGTGATATAATGTAAAAGGTTCATATGAAATCTATGAATTTTTATTATAAAAAAAACAGTTAATCTAGTTACTCACATGAAAGAGAGAAACCTATGTTAAGACACATTATTAATAGGGTAATACTTATATTTGTTACTATAGTTATAATAATTACACTATTATTTTTTAGTATTTGGTTGGCAATGATAGAAAAATACTACGGAGATGTAAAATTACTGGAATTTTTACCATTTATTTGGTCTGAGTTTGTTATTTATTTTACAAATATAGTAACTAAGTGGGATTGGGGTTACTCAAATTTGGGAGACCCAGCTTGGCCAATAGTTTTTGAAAAAGTTCATTACACTTTAACAATAACCATAGCATCTTTAATCTTTTTTGTAACGGGTGGTCTTGTTTTAGGAACAATAGCTGGAATGAATAAGAATACTTGGATTGATAAGTTGATTAGCACATTAAGTACTATATTAAGTTCTTTACCAAGTTTTATTGCTGTGTGGTTATTAATGCTGTCGTTAGGTTGGGGATTAAAAGTAGTACCGTCATTATACCCCGTTGGAACGACTGACCCTATTGTAGCGCTAAAGGGTTTAGTTATTCCTGTGTTAGCTTTGTCATTATGGCCGCTTTCAAAAATTATTCAACTTGTTCGTGGTGAGATTGCAGATGCGATGCACGAAGAGTATTTATTACTTGCTAGAACTAAAGGCCTAACAAAGCTACAATGTATACTTCGCCATGCTTCTAAAAACGCAATTGTTGCTATTTTTCCAGAAATATCTAATTCATTCTTATTTGTTTTGGGTAGCTCATTTCTGGTTGAAATTATTTATAACATTCAAGGAGTAGCTAATCTATTTTATGATAATCTAATAGTAGGATTTGGGTTTGGAAATTATGTAAATATAAATATCCCAATTGCCATACTGGTAGCGGTATTTTATATGAGTTTTGCATTAGTTTTTTCTTTAGTAATAGATATCTTAAATACGTTAATTGATCCTAGAATTAAAATTGGTTCAAAAAGTTTCAAACAAGTATATACTAAGAAACGATTGTTTTTTAAACGTTCAAAAACTAATCGATAAAAACGGGACAAAAAAGCACTTTATTTATACTATGACTAAGGGATTGATCTCTTGGTCTTTTATTTTTTTGAAGTAGTGATATTATGAATCAACTTACAATTTGTGATTTTCGTTGGAATATATAAATTATATATTGTCATTTATTCATTGACCTTATATCTAAATTATTATAAAATACATAAGAGGTAAAAATTCTTTTATCTTATAATCAAACAACTTACTTACCTTAAGGAGCCAAGAATGTACATAATTGAAAAGAAAGAAATACTAAATGTTGATGTGGAATTAATGGTTATTAAAGCGCCACTAGTAGCGAAAAATGCTAAACCAGGAAATTTCTTAATTGTAAGAGTTGATGAAGTTGGCGAAAGAATTCCATTAACTATAGTAGAAACTAAAGAAGATAATATAACAATTATATATCAAAAACTAGGCTATTCAACAACCTTGTTAAGTCAAAAAAAGGTTGGCGATAGTTTATTTGATGTGGTAGGTCCTCTAGGACAACCTACCCACATTAGAGAAGTTAAAACAGTTGTAGGAATAGCCGGCGGAGTAGGATCTGCGCCATTATTTCCTCAGCTTAAAGAATACGCGAGACTAGGCGCCAAAGTTGATTTAATTATTGGTGGTAGAACTAAAGAACATTTAATCTTAATCGATGAATACAAAAAGTTTTGTGAAAACATTTACTATGCAACTGATGATGGTTCATTTGGAACAAAAGGTTTTGTGACTCAAGTCGCTGAAGAACTTTACCAAACAAAAAAGTATGATTTATCTATAGCTATTGGTCCGCTTATTATGATGAAAAACACCGTTGCTTTAAACAAAAAATATAACATAAAAACAGATGTTTCTTTAAACCCAATTATGATAGATGGAACGGGCATGTGTGGTAATTGCCGTGTAACAATAAATGGTGAAACTAAATTTGCTTGTGTTGATGGACCAGACTTTCCAGCTGAAGGTGTTGATTTTGATGAATTAATGGCCAGACAAAACTATTACAAAGAAGAAGAAACACATATCTGTAAATTGAAGTTGGGTAAATAGCATGAAAATAGACAGAACAATAATGCCGGTACAGGAAGCCAAAGAAAGAAGTACTAACTTCTGTGAAGTAGCTCTAGGATATGATCTAGAATTAGCTAAAATAGAAGCTAGCAGATGTCTTGATTGTAAAAACCCAAGATGTGTTAAAGCTTGTCCAGTTAATATTGATATACCTAAATTTATTATGCAAATTAATGGAGAAGAATTGAGTGAAGCCTATTTTACAATATACAAATCAAATATTCTTCCATCTGTATGTGGTAGAGTTTGTCCTCAAGAAAAACAGTGTGAAGAAGCTTGTATTCTATCACTTAAAGGTAAAAGCGTTTCTATTGGAGCGTTAGAACGATTTTTGGGAGATTATGCTTTAGAAAACGATTTAAAAATTGATGAATGTATAATTGAAAACAATATCAAAGTAGCTATAGTTGGTAGTGGGCCAGCAGGGCTAAGTGCCGCAGCTAGCCTAAGAAGAATGGGATATACTGTAGATATTTATGAAGCTCTCCATGAGTTTGGTGGAGTTTTGAAATATGGAATCCCAGATTTTAGATTACCAAAATCAATAGTGGATAAAGAAATTAACAAAGTTAAAGAACTTGGAGTTAACTTTTATAAAAATGTTATTATTGGAAAATCGATAACTATTGATCAATTATTAAATGAATACAAATATAAATCAGTATTTTTAGGTAACGGGGCAGGATTACCAAAGTCCCTAGGTATTAAAGGGGAAAACTTGACCGGGATATATTTCGCTAACGAGTTTCTAACTAGGGTTAACCTTATGAAAGCAAATAGATTTCCTGAAGCACCAACTCCTGTAAGAATCGGACAAAATGTCGCAGTTGTAGGTGGAGGAAATGTAGCCATGGATGCCGCTAGAACCGCTAAAAGACTAGGTGCTGAAAATGTCTTTGTATTATATAGAAGAGACATGAATGCTCTTCCAGCAAGATTAGAAGAAGTTCATCATGCTATTGAAGAAGGCATAGACTTAAGACTATTATTAAATCCAGTTGAATATATCGGTGAAAACTACCGACTTAAAGAAGTTAAATGTGAAATTATGGAACTAGGAGAAGAGGATGCTTCTGGTAGGAGAAGACCAATACCTACCAATAAGTTTAAAACCTTTGAAATAGATTCAAGCATAATTTCAATTGGACAGAGTCCAAATCCTATCATAAAAAAGGCTACCCCAAATCTAGAAACAGATTCTAGAGGCAGAATAGTAGTTAATGAATATCAAACCTCAATACCAGGAGTATTTGCTGGTGGAGATATTGTAAGTGGTGCAGCTACTGTAATTTTAGCAATGGGCGCTGGTAAAGAAGCGGCTCTTGAAATGGATAAATATATTAGAAACTTAGAAGAGGGAACTCATGAATAAAAAACAAGATATAGTGTTAACAAAAAAAGATAATTTAATCCATTTTTTAAAGTTCACTTTATTCTCAATCTCTGCAGGAATAATTCAAGTGATTTCATTTACACTATTACATGAAATTGCTAAAATGAAGTATTGGCCAGCATATTTAATCGCTCTAACTTTATCGGTGTTATGGAATTTTACTTTAAACCGTAAATTCACATTCAAATCAGCTGCAAACATCCCATTGGCGATGTTTAAGGTTGCTTGTTATTACGCAGTATTTACACCTTTATCAACTTGGTGGGGGGACGCTTTAACGAGTACGAGTATTGGTTGGAATGAATACGTAGTTTTAATAGGAACAATGTTAGTTAATTTTGTTACTGAATTCGTATTTACTAGGTTTGTAGTTTACCATAACAATATTAATACAGCTATAAAATAATAATAAAATGAAATAACAAAAAAAACCTTAAAAATTTAAGGTTTTTTTATTATTCATTAAAGTTTATTTAGCTGCACTGATAGGGAAGAACACTCTTGTTCACAAGTAAGCACCTATTACATTGTAAACTATGTCAATTGCATTGTTATTATTTATATTTAACAAAATAAACATAAATCTTAAAAATTTATTATAAAGTTTTTATAAAATATGTTATACTCATTATAAGAGAGCCTATTATGAGTAAAAAATTTGCAGTTCGTTTTAACATCTTAATTTTTCTAGCACTTTTGGGTATAATATTTATTTTTGGAAGTCAAGGTACTTTTTTTGCAGATTACAGTAGTAATCCTATAGGAGCTACAACGGGAATTAGATATGAGGGAGTTACAACATTAGTTATAATGGGTATTAGCGGGATTGGAATACTAATACAGTTTTTTTTCTTTATAAAATATATTTTCAGTTATATTCAACCAACAAAATAAATAAAAAGACGATTTCTCGTCTTTTTTTTGTTAACAATTTACTAGAAATACCCCTATCTATAGAGATAATTCTATTTTACAATCGGTACGAATACTCTTGTTGCTAGTTCTTTATCTAACATGAAAAGTCCAGAACCCTTAAGTAGTTTAACTTTAGCAATTAGTTTAGAGAAATTATCTTCCTCTTCAACTTGTTCGTCAATATACCAGTTTAAAAGACTTACACTTGCATAATCTGCTTCTTCAATAGCTAATTTCATTAGATTATTGATTCTTCTAGTAACTTCTTTTTCGTGGTTTAGTGAAACTTCTAAAACCTCTAATACAGATTCAAATTCATTTCTTGGTGTTTCGAAACCTCTAATTTCAACACGGCCATCACGTTCATTCACAAAATTCATAAATTTTTGAGCGTGTGCCATTTCTTCTTGAAATTGGATGTCAAACCAATTAACAAATCCATCTAAAGATAGACTTTCTAAATAGTTCTTCATTGCTAAATATACAAATGCAGATTCAATTTCAAAGTTAAGTTGAGTATTTATTGCATCTTCTAATTTTTTGTTCATAATTATCACTCCTTATATTTGTAATTATATAACATAATATGATAATTAACAATTAGATTGCGTTTATTTTTTAAAAGAATTGTAAAAATCTTCTAGTTCTTTATAATTTTTAATTCTAATGATTTCTACTGTGTACTTATTAAGAATATTTTCAATTCTAGGTTGAACATTTACATTAAATTTTTTCACATACTCTATAAATTCAGGGTCGATAATACTATTGTCGAAACCAGGGGCTATATCATCTCTAGATTTGTTTTTTTTAATCCTATCTAATATATTTTTAAGGCAGATTTTAGGTTCAATATCAAAATAAATAATAGTATCGGCTGACTCTGTTCTAAGTTCTAGTGTTCCTGTGTAGTTACCATCGATAATGTAGTTCTCATTTTGATCTATAAACTGTTTTATTTTTACTTTTAATTCTTCTCTAGATATTTGGTTATAATTATCAATATGAAAAATCCTATCTAAATGCAGTATAGGATAATTAAGGATTTTACTTAGTATTTTTGAACATGTAGATTTTCCACTACCTGGAGAACCAATTATAAGAATTCTTTTCATTTTAACTCCTTAAACATATAATTAAAAAGGCTATTGCTAGCCTTTTATTATTATAATTTCATATCATCTACACTGTTTAGATATGCTTTGATAGGTGCAACTACTTTTGCAATTGTTCCAGCTTTGAAAGGATTATCTAAACCAGCGCTTTCTACTAAACCAGTGAAAGCTTTAGATCCACCTAATTTACATAAAGCTAGGTAACTAGCGAAAGCTGATTTGTGGTTTTCTCTTGATTTAACAAAATATTGGAAAGCACAAACTTGAGCTAATGTATAATCTATGTAATAGAATGGAGAACTAAAAATATGACCTTGTCTAAACCAATAGGTACCTTTTTCTAAGAATGCATCATCACCGTAATCTTTGTAAGGAAGGTATTTCTTTTCAAGACTTCTCCAAATAGCTTTTCTTTCATCTGGAGTCATTTCTGGCTTAGCATATATTTCATGTTGGAATTCATCTACTAAAACACCATAAGGTAAAAATGTCAAAGAAGAAGATAGATGTTGGAACTTAAATTTTTCTGTGTCTTGGATAAAGAAGTTCTTCATCCATGGCCAAGTTATAAATTCCATGCTCATTGAATGAATTTCACAAGCTTCAAGTGTTGGCCAACGATAATTTGGAATTAAGTCTTTTGATTGGTACACTTGGAAAGCATGTCCTGCTTCGTGAGTCAAAACTGTAACGTCATGGGCAGTACCATTAAAGTTCGCGAATATGTACGGTGTTGAGTATTTAGGAATAAATGTACACCAGCCGCCACCTGATTTACCAGGTTTAGCGTCCAATTCTAGAACATTCATATCAACCATTCTGTGGAAGAATTTACCAGTTTCTGGTGATAATTCATCATACATTTTGACTGCTTTTTCAACTTGCCAAGCACGATCACCTTGCGGTTTAGGGTTGCCTGATTTGAATGATAAAGCTAAGTCGTATGATTTATAATCTGTGATACCGATTCTTTTAGCTTTTCTATCAGCTAACTCTTTTGCGAGTGGAACTATATGCTCATATACTTGGTCGCGATATTGTTTAACATCACTAGCATTATAATCAGTTCTACCTAAACGATCATAGCCTAATTGTACATAGTTTTTATATCCTAACTTATGTGCGATTTCTGTTCTAATTTTAACCATTTCATCGTAAATTCTATCAAGAGAAACTTCATTTTTAGACATAAATCCTGATACAGCTAATTGAGCTCTATGTCTAGTATCTCTCTCTGGTTTTTGCAAAAATGGACCCATTTGACTTAGATTGTAAACTCCACCATCAAACTCAATTTTAGCACTAGCTAATAGTTTTGAGTACTCAGTAGATAATTGGTTTTCTTTTTGTAAGTCAGGGATAATTTCTGGTTTGAAGGTTTTTTGAGATAATTCAGTTTGTTCGAAAATTAGTTTACCTAATTTATTCTCTAATCCTTCACGGTTTTTAGAAACTAATAGTTTTTTGTTGAATGCTTGATAAGATTCTTGAAGATTTGGAGAACTTAAATCAAAAAAGTCTTGTTCTGCCTCATAGAATTTATCGGTTGTATCTATTGCGTTTCTAATACTAGCTAGGTTTTCCAAAGTGTCTATTTCATCCATTATATCGAACACTTTTTGGATAGCTACTAATTCGGTTTCCAAAGATTCTGATTCGCCGATTAATGCAGTCAAATCTGCTAATTCTTTTTGTACTTTTTTAATATCAGGTCTCTGATATTTAAATTCATTAAAATTCATAATATACCTCTCTATCTTTACGTTAATATTAGTCTATCATAATTTCTGCTAATTCGCTAGTCTTCACCAATAATATCTGCTATATTACATATAGAACGTTTTGTTTAGGGTGAAGCAGTAAAATTATAAAACACAGTTGTTATTTTGAGATATAAATACATATAAAAAAAGCGTGATTATATTCACGCTTTACTTTTGATTTTTAGAAAAACTGACTACTTTATTTTTCCCAAGTTTTTTTGCTTCATATAAACACTTATCAACTTCAACTAAAATATTATCTATTGAGTCATGCTCCACAGTGTCATAGGTGCCTAGACTAATCGTTACTGGATATGTAACGTCCTTTATTGTTAGTGATTCAATTTTAGCTCGAAGTTTTTCGGCTTGAACAATAACTGAATTAATATCATCGTTTTCAAAGATTATCAAAAACTCTTCTCCACCAATTCTACCAACAACATTACCAGCTGGATTTGTGGTTTTTAATACTTCGGAGATTGTTATGATTACACGATCACCTACGGAGTGGCCAAAGGTATCGTTTATGTTTTTAAAATCATCAATATCCACCATAACTATCGACATTTTTATATTGTTGTTTAGGTTATTTGTCAGCACATCTTTAATATGTCTTCGATTGAATAATCCACTTAATTCATCGGTGATTGATTGGGCTTTAAGTTGTTTCTGAGTTATACTTAATGATTCAATTTTATTCTTGTACTCTAGGTTTAGAATCGTAGCTAATAAATATACACTACCAATGATTATAAGTAAAACAAAACTAATATCAATAATTCTGATTGTTGAGTTGGAATAAGGCGTGATTGTATTTGGTGAAAATGACTCAATTAGCAAAAGACTTACTAATGTAACAATATTTACATGAAGAACAATTTTTGCTTTTTTTCGCTTTAGCACCAATGGAATAAACAATATATTTAAAATATAGGCTAATGGCATTATACCAGTTGATCCTCCAGAGGTTATCCAAATCAAAGGATATATTATTATCGGTAACAATATTAATCCAATAAAAGCGTAATTGTCATAAGTCTGCTTTTTTAAAGTTACTATAAGAATTATAATTGTCAATATTCCCGCTAGATATGATGCTAATATTGGAATGATTCCCTTATTTAGAATAAGATTTAATGTTCCAGTATAAAATGAAAAAATAATACCGATAATAGCTATAACAACAAAAATACGATGCTCTAAAGTTAAATGATTTAATTTGTCATATAGATTTGATTTTTTTGTTTTCATTTGTTACCTCCAGCAAACCTTTCATCTATATATTATACAAGATTATACAAAAAAATGCGAAAAAAGTAGATATATTTTTTTTAAAAAAAAGCCTAAATTTAATTAGGCTTTTTTGTTTTTGTTTATAATAAACCTGAACCAAATAATGTAGCACATACTAAGCTAATAGTTGTCATCAATTTTATTAGAATATCAATAGCTGGTCCCGCTGTATCTTTAAGTGGATCACCTACTGTATCACCAGTAATACCAGCTTGATGAGCTAAACTACCTCGTCCGCCATTATGACCAGCTTCAATATATTTTTTAGCGTTATCCCAAGCACCACCAGCATTAGCCATGAAGATTGCTAACACAATACCCGTTATCAATGTCCCAGCTAACATACCACCTAAAGCTTCAGCCCCAAATATAAATCCAACTACTAATGGAGTTGCAATAGCAAGTAAAGCTGGGAATATCATTTCTTTTAATGCAGCATCGGTTGAAATTTTTACACATTCAGCATAATCAGGAATTGCAGTTCCTTCAAGAATTCCAGGAATATCTCTGAATTGTCTTCGAACTTCATCAATCATCTTATTGGCTGCTCTACCAACACTTTTAATAGTAAGTGAACTAAATAGAAAGGATAACATACCACCAATCATTAATCCAGCAATTACATTAGGTTTGGTGATATCAATACCAGTTAAACCAGCTGCTTGAGTGAAGGCACTAAATAAAGCTAAAGCCGTTAAGGCAGCACTACCAATTGCAAATCCTTTTGCAATAGCAGCAGTGGTGTTTCCAACACTATCTAGTTTATCAGTGATTTCTCTAACTTCTTTATCCATCTTTGCCATTTGAGCAATACCACCAGCATTATCAGCGATAGGTCCATATGCATCTACAGATACTGTCATTCCAGCTGTTCCTAACATCCCAACAGCCGCTAAACCAATACCATATAAACCACCAAAGTGGAAAGCGCCAACAGTTCCAATAGCAATCATTATAACTGGAAAAGCTGTACTTTGCATACCGGTTGCGAAACCGCTTATGATGTTTGTAGCGTGTCCAGTTTCTGATTGTTTAGCAATTTCTTTTACAAAACGATATTCAGAAGCGGTGTAGAATTCACTTACAAAAGCAATAAATAATCCAACACCTAAACCAATTACAACAGATATAAATGGTCCATATAAGAAATCCAAATGAGTAGTATCAAATATACCTTTAGATACAAAATACCAGTTAAGTATTAAAACAATTAAAACGAATAATCCAGCACTAGCATAGGTTCCAAGTTTTAATGCTCTATGTGGATTTGATCCTTCTTTACCTCTAACAAATAGAGTACCAACAATAGAAGATAATATTCCAAATCCAGCAACGATTAATACAAAGATAACACCTTCAACGCTGAACCATAAAGCCCCAATAGTTGCTGCCCCAATAATAGAACTAACATAGGATTCTAAAAGATCACTTCCCATACCAGCAACATCACCAACATTATCACCAACGTTATCAGCAATAACCGCTGGGTTTCTAGGATCATCTTCGGGAATACCTGCTTCAATTTTCCCTACTAAATCTGCGCCAACATCAGCTGCTTTAGTATAAATACCGCCGCCAACTCGACCAAATAACGCAATACTTGAAGCACCTAAACTATAACCAGCAGCTATTTCTACTGCGTGATATGCTTCAATGCCTAAACCTTGATTTGCGATTGAGAATACAATTATTACTCCCAATAACCCAAATCCAACAACGCACATACCCATTACAGCACCACCTTTAAAGGCAACACCTAGAGCTCTCTGCATACCATGATGTTTTGCAGCAGTTGCGGTTCTTGAGTTTGAATCAGTTGCACTCTTCATACCAATCAATCCAGCAGAAGCGCTAAAGACAGCACCTAAGACAAAAGCTAAAGCGCTATGTAATCCTAAAGGTGAAATCCAAATAACAAAAAATGCAACAAATACAAAGATAACGATAATCAAGTATTCACGTTTGATAAAGGCGTTTGCGCCTTCTTTAATGTAGCCAGCTATTCTAACTACATCCTCATCTCCCATAGGAGCCTCTAATACCTTGCGATAAAGAAAAAATGCATAAAAGATAGCTAGTAAGCTTAAACCTAATGCAATGTAAATTAAATATGTCATGTTCTCCCCCTAAACAATTTAATTATTTTACAACATTGTAACAAAATGAAGCATCTATTTCAATAGGTTATTAGAAAAAATATGAATATTTGTTCATATTTCTAATTGAATATTAAAAAAACGGTAAAAAATGCACCGTTTTTTATCAATCTCCTATTATTTTCACTAAAACTCTTTTCTCTCTTAACCCATCAAATTCACCATAAAATATTTGTTCCCATGGGCCAAAATCTAGTTCGCCCTTGGTAATTGCACAAACTACTTCCCTACCAAAAATTTGTCTTTTTATATGAGCATCCGCATTATCCTCATAACCGTTATGAAGGTATTGACTATGTGGCTTTTCCGGTGCGACTTTTTCTAAAAAATTTTCAAAGTCTTGATGCAAACCTCTCTCATCGTCATTAACAAAAACAGAAGCAGTAATATGCATTGCATTAACTAAAACCAAACCTTCGGATATCTTGCTTTCCGCTATCGCTTCTTCAATTGATTTAGTTATATTTATAAACTCTCTTCTTTTTTGTGTTTTAAACCACAATTCCTTACGAAACGATTTCATTTGCCACTCCTTTTTTGGAACTTATTTTTGAAAGTGTAAGTATTAATCCAAGTGCCATTGAAAGAAAAGCAGCCATTAGGACGCGGTAGTTTTCTGGTAGCATAAATGTAATTGTGTGAGCAGGAATCCAAAATAATGGAATTGTTTTAAATATTACAAATCCAAAAAAGGTTTTCCACTCTATATTTTCAATGATTTGATTTACAGAAACTTTAGATTTATTCTTATTTCTTAAATCAATATAAGTATCTGTAATTCTATGTAAAATCATAAATGTAGGTGCGAAGACGATATTCATAATTAAACTAATCATGAATGCTCTATATAAATTACTAAAAAATCCAGATCCTGATACATTAGGAAGAATATTTGAATTCATTGCTTCGGTTACACCAGAAGCAAAGATTTTAAACATTAAGACGAATCCCATTCCAAGAATACCCCAAATGATAAATCTAGGAAGTATGCCTTTTCTTGATAAATATTTACCAACAGATATTCTACTTGCTAACATTTCTCCCATAGAAGCTAAAATAGCGGTTTTTATGAACCCCATTATATAAGGATAACTGTCAGTTAGACTTTCAAATCCCTCTCTTGTAAAAGGAATAATTAAAATACTAATAAAAAGTAAAAAAATAGATATAAAAATCAAATCTGTTTTTTTCATATGCGCCTCCAAGTTGTTTAAATAATTATATCATGAAACTTCAAAAAATATGCCTATCCTAAAAAACATTTGAATTTGTAATTGAATATTGTATAATTTTATTATATATGGAGGGCATAAATGGAAAAACTTAGAGAATTTTTGAAAAACAACCTAAATGCAAAAATTTTGGATGTTGGAACTGGAAGAGGAAATTTTATTGGATTAATTGATTATTTGTACAAGGACTATGAAAAAATAGTAGGTATTGACATTTATGACAAAGCAGTAGAAATTGCTAGCAAATATTTTGAAAAAAATGATAAAATTAAAATAATCGAAAAAGACATTATAAATACCGGGTTCCCTAAAGAATATTTTGATATTGTGTGTTTATCTAATTCACTTCATCATCTGGATGATATATTAGGTAGATTCCAAGCTATGGAAGCTCTAGTTAAACCAGGAGGGTATCTATTGTTTAATGAAATGATGAAAGATAATCTTAATAAAGCACAAATAAGTCACTTACTGGTTCATCATTTCAGCGCTAAACTAGATCGAGAAACTGGGATTACTCATAATGAAACCTACAATAGGCAAGAAATCATAGATGTAATTAATAAAAACACAAAATTTGACTTTGTAGACGCTTGGGATATGCAAGTTCCTGTGAATGAATCGACAGAAGCGGAAATTGAAGGAATGATTAAAACAGTTGATATGTTATTAAAACGCCTAAATGATGAAAAACTGATTGCGAAACATACAGCTGAAGCAGAAACTATTAAAGAATATATTAAAGATAATGGAATCCAAGGTTGTACACAATTAATAGTAGTAGTTAAAAAAACATAAAAAAGTAAAGTCATTTCAAAACGAAATGACTTTTATTATTATTCTATTGTTTCATACATATTATTAGCTATTTTTACGATTGAGGATAGATATTTTTTTAAATTTTCGAATTCTTCGATAGTTAGAATTTTGATTTTTCTAAATTTATGATAGCCATGAAGCGCAACGTGAACATCTGTATTCATGCCTGACATAAACACTGGCATTTTACTTGTATGTAGTTTTTTATATAAAGCATAGTATTTTTCAGGAATTTTTTGAGTTTGACCTTCTTGAACATATTCTTTAACATTTTTATCTGAGTTGGCTTTTACCATCTTTTTATTTTTTGATCTTGGTCTACCCTTAGATCTTAATTGAAACGGAAATTCTGGTCTAATTCCAAGTATAAAATATAATCCATCAATGTGGACAATAGTTGACTTATTAACTTGAGTATATATGTAAGTATCATAGATCGTGGTGTTGTGACCATTTCTACTAGTAAAATTTAGTTTATATCTTAATAACCTACCACTACCAAGAGGGAATAGTGCACCATCGATAATGAATTCTTTGTCTTTAAGAATGGCTCCAATGGAAATATTAGTGTTTTCAGATAAATTTACTTCTTCAACAGCCTTCTTATATAGGTATTTAAATAGTGGTTTATTACTATGAAATGCAAAATGTAGTATTACTAGTGTAATAAGTAGTAATCCTGTGATTCCAATTAGAATATAAAAAGTAATCATTAGACCATTTTTATAGGGATTTATACCCAACAACAAAAATATTGCCGAGACCACAAAGAAGAATCCTGTGATAACTGACGTAGTCTTCATCGTTTTTTTCTTTTCTATTTTCTGTAATTCGGTGTATTCATTTAAGATTTGATTAAAATTAGTGATGTTTAAATTATCCATAATATCCTCCAAACTTGTCTTATATTTATATGATAACACAGGAAATTCCATAAATGAAGTGACATTTTTATACAAAACAATTATAATAGGTATGGAAATGCAAATTTAGAAAGCATTTTCATTTTTATATTATTAATCTGTGTTGTTTTTTAGAGGGCGATACGATATAATATTTAAAATCTGAAATTTAAGTAAAATTGCGACTATTACTTGATGAGAAGAAAGAGAGAGGAGATTTAAAATAGTGAAGAAATTATATTTATTGATTTTATCAGTATTCTTTGTATTTGGCGTTGTAGCCTGCGGTGAAGAAACAACTACAGAAGCTGTGACAACACAGGCAGTAACTACAGAAGATACAACACAAGAATCTACTGATACACAAAAAGCTGAACCCGAGATATTAGGGGTTAGCAACAAACTTATCCAAGAAGTTGAGGAAATTAACCTATTGGACGGAATTACAGCTACTGATGCTCAAGACGGAGATTTAACAAGCAATTTAGTAGTTGAAGCCGGAGATTTTGACTTTTTAGAAGCTGGAGAATACACAATTACAGTTTATGTTGTGGATTCAGATGAAAATAGAGTAGAAACTACATTTGTGGTTACAGTTACAGACAAAGTTTTTGATGATTTAGATTGGGCAATATATGACATTAACCAACTAGAAATTAGTTTGCCATTAGATTTGCCTGCTAGTAATGAAGCATGGACAACACAATTTTACTGGGAATCTAGTAACGTTAACGTTATTACAACTCAAGGTTTTGTTATTAATCCACATGTTGGATCTGATCCTGTTGATGTAACATTAACATGTAGAGCAGTTCATGGATCAGGCGTTACTACAAAAGATTTTGTAATTACATTGCAACCTAACCCTGAAGTAGAGGTTACGTCTAGAGTTCAATTACCATTCGTATCACTTTCAATAGAATACATTCTTACTGATTTAGCTGCAGTTGATATTTTCTATGTGGATAATGGAACTGTACCTTATGTAGATGTTCAAACGTTTATTAATATGGTTCAAGGAGCTATTCATAGTGATGAAATCACAGTTACTCCTGAAGGCACTAATGGATTATCAATTGAATATACAAGTGAATGGGAAGATGATGATGGAACTATTGAAGTTGATGAATTTAGCGCTTATATAGATTTTGATGCAAATACATTTACAGTTAGCAATTACAATTTCTTTAGCTACTACGAATTTTCTACAGTTAATGAGTATGGGGATGGTTTAATTGCTATGCCCGGCTATATGGAAGACGGACATGAAGTAACAATGCCTCTTGGTGATTATAACTTTGACTTAGTAATCTACGAAGAAGGTGGAGTAACGTATTATTTAATGCCGTTTGCAGTAACAAACCAATTATTCTTAGGTGATATGTATTTTGATGCATATTACAATGGAGATACAATTTATGGAATAGATGCCTCTCCTGAACAAGAAACGATAGACCTTGCAAGAACAAGTTCACTAAATGATGAAGAAGTTCAAGATGATATGAAATTAGCTACCTATAACTATATGGCTTGGATTCTAGATTACTTCTATGGGTTAGCTGATGATAAAGGTATTGATTCTGGCTATGACGTAATGTCAGCCTATGCTAAAAGTATTCTTACTGCAACAGATACAAAACTTAATCGAAGAATATTTGACGTTATCTATGGTTTAGATGACTTACATAACTCATATTCATATCCAGGGTATTATGAAACACCTTATGGAATTGGTACTTCAGTTAATGATTTAGGTCCTAGATCATATTCATTCTATGAAGCTATCTGGGCAGTGCAAGATTTATTTGAAGAAAAATATGGTTCAGTTGAAGCCCAAGGTGGATTTCACTTAATAGATAACGATACAGTAGCAGTAATCCATGTCACTGGATTTGATAATGATACACCAGATGAATTCAAAGTAATTATGGATGGACTACCTGCATCTGTAGTAGATGTAGTAATTGACCTATCATATAATACTGGTGGAATCCTTGGTTCTGTATTCAGAATGTTGGGATACATGACTGAAGAACCATACTCTTATCATATAATTAACCCAGCAGATGGTGAAGCCTATACAGGTTCTTACACAAGTGAATATGTTGCCTATGATTATAATTGGTATGTATTAACTTCTAAAGTTACATTTAGTGCAGGAAACTTATTTGCTTCAATGGCTAAAGAACTTGGAATTCCAATTTTTGGTCAACATTCAACTGGTGGAGCATCAGGTGTATCACCCGTTATATTACCTGATGGACAACTTGTTAAAATCAGTAGTAACTTGGTTCTTGCTGGTAGAACCGGAACTGAAGAAACTGGTTATGATTATTACAGTATCGAATACGGTATTGAAGTAGATTATTTCATGAGTAACGTAGCAAGTGATCAACAATTACTTGACAAAATTGCAGAATACAAAGCATCAATTGCAGATTAATTGAATAAACACCTTTAGATTTATGGTGATTTGGAGATATTTGATGCCAAATCAC
>CAZHSG010000010.1:0-48897 GCA_964535005.1 uncultured Candidatus Izemoplasmatales bacterium | reverse complement strand
CACAAGTGTATATTCATCACTCTTCTTCACAAATTTGCACATAATAGAAGCATATAATAACAGTTATTAAAGTATATATATACAAGCTAAATTACAATTAAGTTAGTGTATTAGACGCGTTTTATTGTTGGAAAAACATAATATTTACATAACTTTTAAGCTTTTTTTATATTAAAATTACGAGCGATAAAATGTAATAAACAATAAAAAAGCACTAAAAACATAGTGATTTTTATGTCGAAAAAACACTCTTAAAAGCATACATTTATGTGTGCTTTTTTATAAAGAAATTTTATCAAAAAACTTGTAAAAAAACATTGGCTTTTTCCTATTTTTGTAGTATAATAATTGAGGTTAAAAAATGTGTAATAATAAATACTTGACACACCTAGCTGTGTAGTGTATAATTATAACGCTTTAATATATAACTAAGTGATAGGTTGCCTAGCAGCCTTATAAAAATGAAACAAACGCATCTCCCGGATGTGTGGGTAAGAGAGGAGGAAATTTTATAATATGCCTACTATTAATCAACTAATCAAAAAAGGTCGTCACGATAAAGTAAAAAAATCTAAAGCACCACAGTTAAATATTGGCTTCAACAGTTTACAAAAAAAATACACTGATAATAACAGTCCGCAAAAACGTGGAGTTTGTGTCAGAGTAGCAACTATGACACCAAAAAAACCAAACTCAGCATTAAGAAAATATGCTCGTGTTCGTTTATCAAATGGTGGAGAAGTAAACGCATATATACCTGGTCAAGGACATTCACTACAAGAACATAGTGTTGTACTTATTCGTGGTGGTCGTGTTAAAGATTTACCTGGTGTTCGTTATCATATCGTTAGAGGAACATTAGATACGACTGCTGTAGAGGGAAGAAAACAAAGCCGTTCAAAATACGGAACAAAGAGACCTAAAAAACAAAAATAAAAAAAATCGACAAGAATTTGAAAGGAGGAATTACTTATGCCTCGTAAGGGAAATATTGTAAAAAGAGATGTCTTACCAGATCCGATTTATAATTCAAAACTAGTAAATAAACTAATTAATAATATAATGTCAGATGGTAAAAAAAGTACTGCTCAACACATTCTTTATAATGCGTTCGGGCGTGTAAAAGAAATTACAGGGAAAGAACCATTAGAAGTATTTAATGAAGCGTTAAATAACATTATGCCACTTCTAGAAGTTAGAAGCCGCCGTATCGGCGGACAAAACTATCAAGTACCAAGTGAAGTAAGATCAGATAGAAGAGTTACTTTAGGACTTAGATGGTTAGTGCAATATTCTCGTTCAAGAAATGAAAGAACTATGGATGAGAGATTAGCAAAAGAAATAGTTGATGCATCGAACAATGTTGGATCATCAATCAAGAAAAAAGAAGATATGCACAGAATGGCTGAAGCTAATAAAGCTTTCGCACATTATAGATTTTAATTAAAGGAAGGAATCAAGTTATGGCACGTGAATACAGTTTAGAAAATACACGTAATATTGGTATCATGGCACATATTGATGCTGGTAAAACCACGACTACAGAAAGAGTCTTGTATCATACAGGTAGAATTCATAAAATGGGAGAAACACATGATGGAGCTTCTCAAATGGACTGGATGGAACAAGAACAAGAACGTGGGATTACAATTACTGCCGCAGCAACTACTGCTTTCTGGAAAAATCATAGAGTTAATATTATCGATACCCCAGGACATGTTGATTTCACTGTTGAAGTATCAAGATCCTTACGTGTACTAGATGGTGCTGTAACGGTGTTAGATGCTCAAGCGGGGGTGGAACCTCAAACAGAAACTGTTTGGAGACAAGCTAATGAATATAAAGTTCCAAGATTAGTATTTGCTAATAAGATGGACAAAACTGGTGCGGATTTTGCATACTCTATTAGATCTATTCATGATAGATTAGGAGAAAAAGCAGAAGCTATCCAATGGCCTATCGGAGCAGAAGATGAATTTACTGGAATAATCGATTTAGTTACTATGAAAGCTTATCATTTTGATGGCGGTCCAGAAGAAGATTATGTAGAAATAGAAATACCAAGTGAGTTAATCGCTACAGCTAATGTTAGAAGAGCTTCTTTGATTGATGCAATAGCTGATTATGATGAAGAATTAATGAACACATATTTAGATGGCGAAGAAGTTACAGAAGAAATGCTTAAAAGAGCAATTCGTGCTGCTACTTTATCAGTAGAGTTCTTCCCAGTTATATGTGGTACAGCATTTAAAAATAAAGGTGTTAAGTTTATTATGAATGCAGTAATAGATTATTTACCTTCACCAATTGAAGTTAAGCAAATTCATGGATACAACAGAAACGAAGAAGAAATTGAAATCGTTCAGGATGATGACAAAGATCTTGTTGCATTAGCATTCAAGGTAATGACGGATCCATATGTTGGTAGAGTAACATTCTTTAGAGTTTACGCAGGAGTAGCTAGAAAAGGTTCATATATTTATAACGCAACAAAAGGCAAAAAAGAAAGACTTGGAAGAATTTTACAAATGCACGCCAATTCAAGAACTGAAATAAACGAGGTTTATTCAGGTGGAATTGCTGCTGCTGTTGGATTAAAAGATACTATTACTGGTGATACTTTGTGTGCAGACAAAAAATATGTGCTTCTGGAATCAATGAAATTCCCAGAACCAGTTATTTCTGTAGCAATTGAACCAAAAACTAAAAAAGATCAAGATAAAATGGGAATCGCTTTACAAAAACTATCAGAAGAAGATCCAACTTTTAGAACATATACAGATAAAGAAACTGGACAAACAATTATTTCTGGAATGGGAGAATTACATTTAGAAATTATTGTTGATAGAATGAAAAGAGAATTCAAAGTAGAAGCAACTGTTGGTAATCCTCAAGTATCTTATCGTGAAACTATTCAAGCTACGGCTGAATGTGAAGGTAAATTTATTAGACAATCAGGTGGACGTGGACAATACGGACACGTTTGGATCAGATTTGAACCAAACCCTGGTAAAGGATATGAATTTATTGATAAGATTGTTGGTGGATCTGTTCCTAGAGAATACGTACAAGTTGTAAACAAAGGAATTAAAGAATCATTAACTGGTGGGATTATTGCTGGATATCCATTATTGGATTTAAAAGCAACATTATTTGATGGATCTTATCATGATGTCGATTCAAGTGAAATGGCATATAAAATTGCAGCGTCTATGGCTCTTAAGAAAGCTAAAGACAAATGTAAGCCTGTATTATTAGAACCAATCATGATTGTTGATGTAGTTACACCTGAAGACTACATTGGTAATGTAATTGGGGATTTAACTTCAAGAAGAGGAAGAATTGAATCTCAAGAAATGTTAGGTAAAGCACAGAAGGTATCAGCAAAAGTACCTTTATCAGAAATGTTCGGATATGCAACAAGCCTTCGTTCAAACTCGCAAGGTAGAGCAACTCATACAATGCAGTTCTCAAATTATGAACCATGTCCAAAATCAATTTCTGAAGAAATTATTACAAAACGCAATAGTTAATTGCGATATATTCTATATATAATCATTGCAAAATAAACGATATTGTTATAAAATAATATCGATTAGCGCAAGTATCAAATGAAAAATCAAAATCAAAACTAAAATTTATTAAAGGAGACTAAAAAAATGGCTAAAGCTAAATTTGAACGTACTAAACCACATGTTAACATTGGTACAATAGGACACGTTGACCATGGTAAAACTACTTTAACAGCGGCAATTACCACAGTGTTAGCAAAAAAAGGGTATTGTGAAGTTGCAGACTATGCTTCAATTGACTCTGCACCAGAAGAAAAAGCAAGAGGAATTACTATTAATACTGCTCATATCGAGTATGAAACTGCAAACCGTCATTATGCACATGTTGACTGCCCAGGACATGCCGATTATGTTAAGAACATGATTACAGGAGCAGCACAAATGGATGGAGCTATCTTAGTTGTATCTGCAGCTGATGGAGCTATGCCTCAAACTAGAGAACATATCTTATTATCACGCCAAGTTGGAGTTCCAAAAATCGTTGTATTTTTGAACAAATCTGATATGGTTGATGATCCAGAATTAATTGAATTAGTAGACATGGAAATCCGTGAACTATTAGACGAATATCAATTTCCAGGAGATGACACACCAGTTATCGTTGGGTCTGCTCTAAAAGCATTACAAGGAGATCCAGAACAAGAAGAAGTTATTTTGGAATTAATGGCAGCTGTTGATTCATATATTCCAGTACCAGAAAGACCTGTTGACAAACCATTCTTAATGCCTATCGAAGACGTATTCACTATCACAGGACGTGGTACTGTTGTTACAGGTAGAGTTGACCGTGGGAAAATCAAAGTTGGAGAAACTGTAGAAATTGTTGGTGTTAAAGAAACAAGATCAACTGTATGTACAGGTGTTGAAATGTTCCGTAAATTACTTGATTATGCACAAGCTGGAGATAATGTAGGATTATTATTACGTGGAGTTTCTAGAGACGATGTACAACGTGGACAAGTAATTGCTAAACCAAAATCAGTTACACCACATACTAAATTTACTGCACAAGTTTATGTGTTATCACATGACGAAGGTGGACGTCACACTCCATTCTTCTCAAACTATCGTCCTCAGTTCTATTTCCGTACAACTGACATCACTGGAGTTATTGAATTAGAAAAAGGTGTTGAAATGGTTATGCCAGGAGATAACACTGAAATGATCGTTGAGTTAATTCATCCAATCGCATTGGAAACAGGAACTAAGTTCTCAATTCGTGAAGGTGGACATACTGTTGGCGCTGGTTCAGTAGTAACAATATTAGAATAATTTTATAAAAAAAATACCTTATTTGAGTCAAATCAAGTAAGGTTTTTTATTTGGTTTTCACGAGTAAATAAATTCAAAGAATTACACAAATTATGTTATAATACTTATATAAAAATATGTGTAATAGCACGATAAATGAAGGTGAAAAAATGGAAAAATCAATACAAACATTAAGATTTTTAGGAACTGATATGGTAAATAAAGCAAACAGTGGACATCCAGGAATTGTTCTAGGGGGAGCTAGTGCTGTTTATGAGTTATTTCATAATCATTTAATGGCTAATCCTGAAAAACCAGAATGGTTTAACAGGGATAGATTCTTTTTGGCTGCAGGACACGGGAGCGCTTTACTGTATTCAATTTTACATCTAACAGGATATGATATCAAAATAGATGATTTAAAGGAATTTAGACAATTAGATTCACTTACACCTGGACATCCAGAATTTGGTCACACACCAGGAATAGACTCTACTACAGGGCCACTTGGACAAGGTGTTGCGATGGCAGTAGGGAACGCTTTGGCTGAAAGCTATTTAGCAGCTAAATTTAATAGAGATAACCTTAAAGTGATTGATCACCATACCTACGTATTATGTGGAGATGGAGATTTACAAGAAGGAGTTACTTTAGAATCAATGAGTTTAGCAGGAAGACTTAAACTCAATAAATTAGTTATATTGTTTGATTCAAATGATATTCAATTAGATGGACCTACTAATAAAGCTAATAGCGATAATATTGAGATGAAAGTTAAAAGTATGAACTGGGAATACCGTATAGTTGATAAACCAAATGATATAGCTACTCTAGGCAATATATTGGATGAAGTAAAAAACTCTGACAAACCTGTATTTATAGAAGTTAAAAGTATAATCGGTTATGGTGCAAGTGCACAAGGGACATCTAGTACACATGGATCACCTATAGGATTAGCTGAATCGAAAGCAATGAGAGCTAGAATGAATTACCATTATGATACTTTTGAAATTCCAGAAGAGGTTTACACTGACTTTTCTGAGTCATTTGGTAAAAGAGGAAAAGCTGCTTTTGAAAATTGGGAAAGAACTTTAGACAAATATAAAGTAGAACATCTTGAAGAATATCATAAATTATTAAACATTATAAACAAAAATCTTAATGTAAATTTTGACGAAGTAATTCCACAAGCAGATATAGGAACTAAAGAAGCAACTAGAAATACAATTGGAAAATTAATTCCGATACTAAGTCAAAAATTACCTGAAATGATTGGTGGATCAGCTGATCTTACGGCATCAACGAAAGTTAAAGGTGTTGATGGAGATTTTGATTTTGATCGTAGAACCGGTAGAAATATTAATTTTGGAGTTAGAGAACATGCAATGGCAGCCATTGTTAATGGAATGACTTTGCATCACCTTAAAGCATTTAGTGGTGGTTTCTTTGTTTTCTCTGATTATATGAAACCAGCAATAAGATTAAGTGCTTTAATGAGCTTACCATCGATATATATTTTCACTCACGATTCAGTAGCTGTAGGGGAAGATGGTCCAACTCATGAACCAGTTGAACAATTAGCGATGTTTAGAACTACTCCAAACTTAAATACTTTTAGACCAGCTAACGCTAATGAAACTAGATTTGCATTTAGATATGCATTAACTTCAAAAGATAAGCCGTCGGTTATAGTTCTTACAAGACAAAACACAACTGTAACTCATCAAGTAACTTATGAACAATTTAAGACTGGTGCTTATATAGCAAAAGATCTTGATAACTATGAAGCAATTTTGATTGCGACAGGTTCAGAAGTTGAGCTAGCTTTAGCAGTTCAAGAACAATTAAAAAATGTAAACAATATCTATGTTAGAGTAGTTTCAATGCCATCTGTAGAGTTATTCTTGTCACAGCCAAAAGAAATACAAAATAGAGTATTACCAGATACATGCAATAAACGTTTAGCTATTGAAATGGGTGCTAGTTTAACTTGGTATCGTTTCGCAAATGATGTTTATGGAATTGATCGATTTGGTAAAAGTGCTAAACCTAATGATGTTTTGGAATCACTTGGATTTACTGTTGACAAAATTTGTGAATATTATTTAAATATGTAGATTGGATATTTATTCGATTTTCATAAGTTAGGAGTATTATGTTATTTGATTCTCACTCACATTTAAACGATGTAAAATTGATAGACCACGTTGAAGAAATTATTGAAAACGCAAAAAAAAATGATGTAACTAAAATATTATGTGTAGGATACGATTACAAGTCAAGTTTAAAAGCTATTGAACTTGCAAATCAATATGACTCAATATATGCAGCCATTGGTATTCATCCATCAGAAGCAAAAGAATATAATATAGATTTGTCTTGGATAGAAGAATATATGAGTAATCCTAAAGTAGTTGCAATAGGTGAAACGGGATTAGATTATTATTGGGAAAAACAGTTTAAAGAAGAACAAAAAGAATTGTTTATAAACCATATTAAACTAGCTAACAAATACCATAAACCAATAGTTGTACATATGAGAGATGCAACTAACGATACCTATAATGTAATTAGAGAGAATAAAAACAAAGACACAACTGGAGTTATGCATTGTTATTCGGCTTCATTAGAAATAATGCAACAATTCATAGATTTGAATATGTTCATTTCTTTGGCAGGACCAGTTACTTTTAAAAATGCAAAAGTGCCAAAGGAAGTGGCCAAGGAAATTAGTTTAGATAACTTACTAGTTGAAACTGATTCACCTTATCTATCACCTACACCTTTTAGAGGGAAAACTAATGAACCTAAGAACGTTTTATATGTAGCGAAAGAGATAGCTAACATAAAAGGAATTAGTTTAGAAGAGGTTAAAAACAAGACTTTTTCTAATACTTGTAAACTATATAATATCGATATGAAAGAGGAAAAGTAAATGGGGGTAACTGCCGGAATTGTAGGGCTTCCTAATGTTGGAAAATCTACACTGTTTAATGCAATAACTAAAGCCAAAGTATTAGCCGCAAATTATCCGTTTGCGACTATTGAACCAAATATTGGGATAGTGGAAGTACCTGATGATAGAATTGATGTATTAACTAAAATGTATAAACCAAAAAAAACAATCTATACAACTTTTGAATTTAGAGATATTGCCGGACTTGTAAAAGGCGCTTCAAAAGGCGAAGGGTTGGGAAACCAATTTCTATCTCACATTAGAACGTGTGATGCAATAGTTCAGGTTGTAAGATGTTTTGACGATCCTAATGTTATCCACGTTGATGGTTCTATAGATCCATTGAGAGATATAGAAACAATTATGATTGAACTGATTTTCGCTGATATGGAAGTTATTGAAAAAAGACTTCCTAAAATAAGAAAAAAAGCACAATTAAAGATTGAAGCAGATGCGGTTATTGAATTTATACTTTTGGAAAAACTTAACATTCAATTGCAGAATCAATTACCTATTAGAGCTTTAGATTTAACAGTTGTCGAAAAAAAACTTATTAAGAATTTTTCTTTCTTAACTGCTAAACCATTAATATATGTTTGTAATGTATCTGATGAAGAACTATCAGATTATTCAAATAATGATTATGTTAAGAAAGTTCAAGAATTAGCCAATAAAGATAAGGCTAAGGTTGTTGTTATATCTGCTAAGATAGAACAAGAACTAGGTGAGCTAGATGACGAAGATCGTGAAATGTTTATGGAAGAGTTGGGCGTCACTAGGTCTGGATTAGAAGAGTTAATAGCTGAAAGCTATGAAATTCTTGGACTAAAAACATTCTTAACAGCTGGTGAAGATGAAGTGAGAGCTTGGACATTTAAAAACGGTATGAAAGCACCTCAATGCGCAGGAACAATTCATACAGATTTTGAAAAGGGCTTCATTAGGGCTGAGACAATTAGCTATGAAGATTTAATTATGGCAGGATCAGAAACTAGAGCGAAAGAACTTGGGAAGTTTAGATTAGAGGGAAAAGAATATATAGCTAAAGATGGAGATGTGTTCCACTTTAGATTTAATTTGTAGGAGTTATTATGAAAACAAGTAAGTTGTTAGTAGATCTTTTAAAAGAGAAAAATTTAAAGATTAGCACATGTGAATCAATAACTGGTGGAAAGATTATAAGTGCTATAATTGAGATACCTGGTGCATCTAATATTACTGAGCAATCTTATATAGTATATTCTGATCGAGCAAAAACTAATGTTTTAGGCATAAGTAAAGAATTAATTGATGCTTTTGGAGTTGTTTCTGAAGAAATAGCCCTAGAAATGGCTAGAAAAACAAAAGAATTAAGCAACGCGGATGTTGTTATCTCAACAACAGGGGAAGCCGGACCAAACGTAAGTGAACAAGATATTACTGTTGGTACTGTATGTTTTGGATTAATTATTAAAGACAAAGAATACACACACAAAAGGATTCTCACCGGGGACAGGCTAGGAATTATTGATAATGCTACAACATATATTTTGAATGATTTATATTATAAATTAAAATAATTAGAGAGGATATATTTTCCTCTCTTTTTTTGTGAAGCGTTTACGTAACAAAAATGCAATTTTTTAAAAAGTCATTGAAACTCTTCCAATAAAAAGTTACAATATTTAAGACGACTTTTTGGAGGTAATTTATGAACTTAGGTGATTTAACTAAAAAACAATCAGGAGTTATATTTCTAATTGTTTATGGTCTTACTTTACTATTTGGTTTAGTAATCATGTTTTTAGGTGCTAGATATGGAGCGAATTTTATTGTTACAATGTTGATAGCGGATATCCTAATGACATTAGTAATTTATTTGGTTGGTTTAATAATTAAGAACGCATCACTATATGATCCTTATTGGAGTGTGATACCATTCTTTATTGTGCTTTTTTGGGCAGTATCGTTTCAAGGGTTTAGTCTAAAAATGAATGCTATTCTATTGATTTTGGTTGTAGGAATCTGGTCTTTTAGGTTAACACGAAATTGGTGGATTAATTGGACTGGGTTTACCCATCAAGATTGGCGATACGATATGTTGAGAGAAAAAAGCCCAAAAATGTATCCTATCACAAACTTGTTTGGAATTCATATGATCCCAACAATAGTAGTATTTGTACAATTAATAAATGGGTATGGAATTCTTCTCGAAAACACAATTAATATCGTTTTTGTAATAGGGGCAATAATATCATTAGCAGCTCCACTTATTCAGTATATATCAGACAAACAAATGTTAGAATTTAGACAAACCAACGTTGATAAAACACAAACTATAAATACTGGATTGTGGCGATTTTCTAGACATCCTAATTATTTTGGAGAATTAATTTTTTGGATTGGTATATATATAATGTACTTTTCATATTCTATGGTAATTGATCTTAATATTTTATTTCCAGTTTCAATGATTTTACTTTTCGTTTTTATTAGTATACCTATAATGGAGAAGCGATTAACAAATCGTGAAGGATATTATGACTATAAAAAGTCAGTATCAATGCTTATACCTTTCTTCCAGAAAAAAAAATAATTATTGCCATTCAAGAAAATGTAATATTGACTTATTTTGGGTTATGATATATAATCTTTTAGAGAGATAAGTATAATAAATACTATTTATTATGCAGATAGGAGAATTTGATGAGGAATTTGAAAAAAATAGTAATTACACTTTTGTTCTTAGTATTAATCGGTGGTCTTACTTCATGTAGCCAAATGAATAAAGTCACTAAAAACTTTGAGGAACAAAATTACGCAAGATATAAATATAAAAATGTAGGAGGATCTTTACTATTTGCTGTTCATGACGCATTAGCAATTGAAGAAGAACCTGAGACAACTGAAGATGATGTTGTTACAACAACATTGGTAGCAGCACCACCAGTAGTAACAACAGATGATGCTATAACAACCGAAAGCGATGAAGCACCAGCATACTTATTAAGGTTTATGACTTATTCTTTTTCTAACGGAGACAACGTGGTTGTTGTTATGGAATTTGAGTCAGAAAACTATCTGCTAGAATTACTAGAAACAAGTCCTGCTTTAATAGCTGAATTTGAAGGATTAGATCCTGCAGATTATATGAACGGAAATTGTCTATTAATATGTGATGAAAGTATTTATGATGAAATGGTTGAAATATTCCAAGGTAGAGTTGAGGCTCTAGAATAGACGGCTACTTAAGAGATAACTACTGCATCATAATTATAAGTTTAATACGGTTTTATACCTAGTTTTACACATAAAAAATATTAGCGTTTGTCAAGGTTTTTATATAGACAAACGCTTTTTATTATGATATAATAATGCGATGTGAATTATTCACCTTGCTGTTAATAAACAGCCAAAGACCAGAAGGAGGAAAAAATATGAAAAGATACGAAATTATGTACATCATTCGTCCAAATCTTGAAGATGGAGTTAGAAATGCTTTAATCGCAGAATTGAACAAAATATTAACTGATTATAAATCTGAAGATTTGAAAGTTAATGAATGGGGCATTAAAGATCTTGCTTATGAAATTAAAGACTTCAAAAAAGGATATTATATCGTTTTAGATGTAATGACTAATGTAGACGCAATTAATGAGTTAGACCGAGTAATGAAAATTAGAGAAAATGTTATTCGTCATATAGTTATCGCTAGAGACGAAAAATAGTAGGAGGTATTTTATGTTTAATAAAGTTGTTCTAATCGGAAGATTAACTAAGGACCCAGAATTAAGATATACAAGTACTAACAACCTTCCTGTATGTTCATTTACGCTTGCCGTTAATCGCCCATATCAAGTTCAAGGTAACGATAAAAACGCTGATTTTATTAGCTGTACTGCTTGGAGAAAACAAGCTGAAAATATTCATAAGTATGTTGGTAAAGGAAGTATGGTTGCCGTTGAAGGAAAAATCCAAACAAGAGATTATATGGATGAAAAAATTAACGCTAGAAGATATATCACAGAAGTGATATGTGATTCGGTAGTATTCTTAGATTCTAAGGGTCAAAGCCATAGCCCAAATAACAATAATAATAATGATTATAATACAGTGAACAATAATAAAAGTTCAAAGGAAGAAGAATTACCAAAAGGCAATTTTAACAATGTCGAAGACGACTTACCATTTTAAGAAGGAGGATTTATTATGCCAAGACCAGGATTTAAAAACAACCGTCGTAGATCTCGTAAAAGATGTTATTTTACAGAAAATAAATTAGATTATATTGATTTCAAGGAATATGAATTACTAAAAAGATTTATTTCAGATAGAGGTAAAATTTTACCAAGACGTGTTACAGGTACAAAAGCTTATTATCAAAAACATTTAGCAGTAGCTATTAAACGTGCTCGCTTCATGGCTTTGCTACCATTTGTAAAAGAATAGTTAGAGGCTCTTTGAGCCTTTTTTCTTTGGTTTAATGGCTGAACATTTAAATCATAGATTTAAAAACATATATAGATAAAGACAAAAAAACCAAGAACTATAAATGGGCAACAAGTTTGAAAAAAGTCACTTTTGTGATATAATTATTCTAATTAAACTTGAAAGAGGTATATTATGAATAAGCCTTTAAAAACGCAAATAATCATCTTATTTATAATCTATGTTTCGCTAATTAGTTTAGGAAGTATTCTAATTTTGCCTAACTTATCGTCAGAATATTTTTGGTTCTATAATATTCTACTTTTTGTTGTGTTAATTGGGTATATAATAATTTTATTAACCAACAAAAGCAGAAGAGTCAGAATTGGTGATTTAGAAAACAAAATACGAGAATTAAGTAAAACTAATAAACATAAATTAAACAGTGAAGATATTGTATTAAACTATCTACCAGTAGGAATCATTTTGTATGATGGCTCTGGAAATATTGTCTATGCAAATTCACAAGCTAAAGATTATTTCTCTAATGTTTTAGTTGAAAGAAATCTTAAAATTATCAGTAAGGATTTAGCAGATAGCGTTGAGAAACGAATTGGTAAATTTATTCTTGATGTTTATGAAAAGAAATATGATGTTGTTCATTATCCAAAAAACAAAACAATTTATATGTTTGAAGTAACTGATAGAGAATTCACAAAAGCGAAGTATAATGCATCAATAGATGCTATAGGCATTTTAAAATTAGATAATTTTAGCGACGCTACTGGGAATCTAGATTTTCAAGACAAAGCAAATATCCAAGGATTATTACTAGGCGCTATTGATAATTGGTGTACTAAAAATGATATCTACTTTAATAATCTAAGACCTGAAAAAACGATAATTTTCTTAAATAAATATCAATTAGAAGAAATTATGAAGGAAAAATTCCAAATTTTAAATATTGTTTCAGATATCTCAAAAAATAATGATTTAAGGATAACATTATCAATAGGTCTTGCTTGTTTGGAAGGTAAAGCAAGAGCCTTAGGTGAAGCCGCAGAAGAAGCTTTAACTTTAGCAGAAGACCGTGGTGGAGATCAAGTAGTTGTTAATCTTCAAAATCAACCATTGAAATTTTATGGTGGCAAAAATAACAGTGCAGAAAAACGCAGTAAAATTACAGCTAAGGTTAATTCAAGAGCTTTAGAAGACTTCATTGACAATTCTAGGAATGTATATGTAATGCCACATATAGCAACTGATGTAGACGCATTTGGATCAGCAATCGGTGTTTTAGAAATGGCATTAGCTAAGAACAAAGAAGCTAAAATAGTTTTAGATTTTGATAATATTGACCAAACTTGTCAAAAAGTAATTAATATGTTAAATCAAGAATACATCAAGTTATTAGAATACATAATAGACCCTGATGATGCTTTAGATGAAATCAAAGAAGACTCATTATTAGTTATTGTTGACCATCATTCTATAGTTCAATCTATCGAACCAAAATTAATAGAAAAAACTAAACATTTAATCGTAATTGACCATCACAGAAGATTGGACAATGTATTGTCAGATGTTTTAATTAACTACGTTGAACCATATGCATCAAGTTCGGTAGAATTAGTAACAGAAATGATTGATTTATACGGTGAAAATGTAACTGTTGATCCATTTGAAGCAACAATTATGCTCGCAGGTATGATAATAGACACCAACAATTTTTCTTATCGCACAGGAGTTAGAACCTTTGAAGCTGCGGCTAGATTAAAAAGATTTGGCGCAGACCCTTTTAAAGCAAGATTGATGCTAAGAGAATCATTAGATGATATAAAAACTAAAACTAATTTAGTTAATCAAGCTAGAATTATATCAAATCATTTCGCAATAACTTCAATGCCTGAAGAAGAATTGACAGACAGAGTACAACTAGCTAAAACGGCCGACGAATTGTTAGAAATTGACAACATTATAGGATCATTCGCTATCGGAAATATCGGTGAAGATACAGTAGCTGTATCAGCTAGATCAGTTGATAAGTTTAATGTTTCTGTAGTTATGGAAAAACTAGGTGGAGGTGGTCATCTAAACAATGCCGCTGCTCAACTTAAAGATAAAACAATACAAGAAGTAGCTGATACAATTGAAAAAATCATCGGTGAAACTTATAAGGAGGAAGCAACTATGAAAGTAATCTTAATTAAAGATATTAGAGGAAAAGGTAAGAAAGGTGATATAATTGATATAGCGACTGGTTATGGAAACTATCTATTGACATCAAAGCACGCTATAGCTGCCAATAACGCCAATATAAAAGCTTTAGAATCAGAAAAAGAAAAAGTGGAAGTTGAAGCTAATAAAGGGCTAGAAAAGGCCAAAAAACTAAAGGCTGAAATTGAAAAAAGTCCAATTAAATTGTTTGTGAAAATTGGTGAGTCTGGAAAACTATTTGGTTCAATAAACACAAAACAAATAGCTGATGAATTAAAGAAATCTCACAAGTTAATTGTGGACAAAAGGAAAATTCTATTAGAAGAAAATATCCATTCACTAGGTACCTATGAAGTGAATATTAAAATACATAAAGACGTAGTTGCTATTATAAACTTACAAGTACTAGAAGAAGAATAAAATTTGGAGGAAAACATGGATCAAATACCTGCTAATATAGAAGCTGAACAAGCTGTTCTAGGTACAATATTTTTTGAAAATTATATGATGAAAACTATTACTGATAAGTTAGACGAATCAGATTTTTACTATCCAAGCCATAAACTTTTGTACAAGGTAATGAGAGAATTGTTTATTCAAGGTATTTCTATCGACTATGTTACTGTTGTTAATCACTTAGAAAGTATAAATCAACTACCTAAAGTAGGTGGAGTTGAATATATAACTCAACTAGCAAATACAGTACCTTCAACTGCTAATTTTCTACATTATATAAATATAGTTAAAGATAAAGCTGTTCTTAGAAAACTCCAAAGTACTTGTAACCAAATTCTAGAAGACTCAAAAACAGTTAGTAATACTCCTGAATTTATTGATGAAGTAGAAAAAAACATTTTATCAGTAACTAAAGAAAGAAGATCATCTGATTTTGTTGGTGTAGCTAAGGTTGCACATGATACCCTAGAAAATATTGCCAAACAAGCTCAGCACACATCAGATATAACTGGGTTAGATACAAAATACTATGAATTGAATCAAAACACATTGGGACTACAACCATCTGATTTAATTATCATAGCAGCAAGGCCATCTGTTGGTAAGACGGCTTTTGCTCTTAATCTAGCACTTAACATAGGAAAACTAAGAGAAAAGCCTCACATCGCATTCTTCTCGCTTGAAATGGGTGTAGAACAATTAGTTATGAGACTGCTTTCTTGCCAAGCGCAAGTTGATAATACCGCCATGAGAAAAGGTCACTTAAATTCTCAAGAATGGGAAAAACTTCAGCATGCCGCTAAGACATTAGAAGAAACAAATATTTACTTTGATGATGCAGGAACCGTAAAGGTTACTGAACTAAGAAGTAAATGCCGTAAGTTAAAACAAGAAGACAAACTTGATATTGTAGTAATTGATTATTTACAATTACTAAGTGGTTCTAACGAAAATCGCGGAAACAGAACCCAAGAGGTTTCAGAGATTAGCCGTGTATTAAAAGAAATGGCAAGGGAATTAAAAATACCTGTAGTTGCGTTATCGCAGCTATCTCGTAATCTTGAACGTCGTGAAAATAAAAGACCAATCATGGCCGATTTAAGAGAGTCTGGTTCGATTGAACAGGATGCTGATATTATTATATTCCTATACAATCCAGCCGAGAAAGATCAAGACGAATCAAATAAAAATCACGTTGAATTTAATATAGCAAAGAACCGTTCAGGAATTACTTCAAACTTCTCTTTGTTATTTAACAAAAACATGTCAAACTTTAATAATGTTAAAAGAGAAAGATAATAAAAACAAGGACATTGAGATGTCCTTGATTTATGAGGTGTATAAAATGTTAACAGATAGACTAGAACAAATTGAAACTAGATATATTGAAATTAGCAAATTGATGTCAGATCCAAAGATAGCAACCAATGTAAAAAAGGTTACAGAATTAGCCAAAGAATTCTCTCATCTTGAGAAAACCGTTATGGGTTATCGTAGATATAAGGATCTAAATTCACAAATAGATGATTTGAAAGAAATGACTAAAGATAAAGACCAAGAAATCAAAGAAATGGCTGAAATGGAACTTGCTGAAGTTCATGAAAACATTCATAAGATTGAAGCTGAATTGGAACTATTATTAATTCCTAAGGACCCAAATGACGAGAAAAATGTTATTGTTGAAATTAGGGGAGCTGCAGGCGGAGATGAAGCTAATATTTTTGCGAGCGATTTGTATAGAATGTATCATAAATTTGCAGAATCTAAGAATTGGAAGATTGAAGTACTAAATATAGAAGTCAAAGAAGCTGGTGGGGTTAGCCAAATTGAATTCATGGTTAGTGGTGACGCAGTTTACTCACTATTAAAATATGAATCTGGAGTTCATCGTGTACAACGTGTTCCTCAAACTGAATCAAGTGGTAGAATCCACACTTCAACAGCGACTGTTTTAGTATTGCCTGAAGCTGAAGAAATAGATTTTCAAATGAGTATGGAAGATGTTAGAGTTGATACGTTCTGTTCATCAGGACCAGGTGGTCAATCCGTAAACACAACTAAATCAGCTGTAAGAGTAACCCATGTACCAACCAATGTAGTAGCTCAGTGTCAAGATGGTAAAAGTCAACATGAAAACAAGGCTTCCGCTTTAAAAATACTAAGATCTAGGTTGTATGATCGTATGTTACAAGAAAAACTAGAAAAAGAAGGCGTTGAAAGAAAATCTAAAGTTGGTGCCGGAGATAGATCAGAAAAAATTAGAACTTATAATTATCCACAAAATAGAATTACTGATCATAGAATAGGATTTACAATCCAACAATTAGATAGAGTAATTGATGGAAGATTGGATCCAATAGTTGATGCTTTAATAACCGAAGAACAAAGAAGGAAGTTAGAAAAAGAATAATGGCAAGTTATAAACAAGCTTTAGAAAAAGCCAATAAACTCACAAGAAAAAAAGCTAAAGAAACGAGTGCAACTAGAATGTTAATGTTGCACTTTTCTGAACTTAATCCATCAGATTTATATCTAAAATATGAAGAAGAAATGCCCGAAGAAATATATACGAATTACTTCGACGGATTAAATAAATATCTTGAAGAAAATATCCCTGTTCAGCAGATTATGGGGTATGTATATTTTTATGGACACAAATTCATAGTCAATGATCAAGTCTTGATACCGCGATTTGAAACTGAAGAATTAGTGGTTAATGTTTTAATGCTATATGATGAGTATTTTGCGGATAAAAAAGTTGATTTAGTAGACATTGGAACTGGTTCTGGATGTTTAGCAGTTACCTTAAAAAAGGAAGAGCAAAGCAACTTAAATGTTACTGCGACAGACATTAGTGTTGAGGCTCTTGAAGTAGCTAAAGCGAATGCAAATAATTTAGGTGTAAAAGTTGATTTTATAGCAGGAAATATGTTAGATCCAGTTATGAATAAGAAATTTGACATATTAGTTTCAAATCCACCATATATTCCAAGCACTGAAAAAGTTGATGATATTATCTATGATAATGAACCCCACGTTGCATTGTTTGGTGGCGATGATGGACTCAGGTTTTATCGTGAAATTTTGAGTGGTGCAGGAAAGATTTTAAAACCACGATCTGTTATAGCTTTTGAACACGGTTTTGATAAAGGACCCGAGTTAAGAAACATTGCTAAAAAATATTTTCCGCAGGCAAAAATATATACACTAAAAGATATGCAGAAACTAGATAGAATGACATTTGTAATAAATGGATTAAAGTAGTAGTAAATCGCCAAGATTAAGGGTTTAGGTGGAGAGTTCTTTAATGTTAATGGGAACAATTCTAAACTGCTAGAATGGGATCGATTTACACTAGGATTAGAAGTTACTGAATACGGCCTTGAAGCGCCAATTGACACCTCAATTTTAGTTGCTTTTAAAAGGGATAATTTCAAGGTATTTATCAATTTTACAGTAGATAATATCTCTGAATATATTGATAAATTAAAGCTGAAAAATGTTGAAATAGTTACAGAAATTACTAACCATGATTATGGAGCCTTTACACAGATAAAGGATATAGCGGAAAATGTAATAGAATTGTTTGAAGTAAACACTGAAAACTATCTAAAAATGGTTGAATCTGAAAAAGATAGCTATTTAGAAAAGAAAAATATTAAAAAACTATAAAGAGCCAAAAAAACAGTTGGTTCTTTTCTTTTTATAATAATATATATATTATTAGGGAAAAACACACAAATTTATCAAACGAAAACAGTTGACAATTTCTGTAAATGTTATATATTATTATAGTGAAATGAGGAGATATTATGGCAAAAAAACTTGTTATCGTAGAATCACCAGCTAAATCAAAAACAATTGGACAATATCTTGGAGAAGATTATATTGTTCAATCTTCAGTTGGACATGTTAGAGATCTAGCAGTTGTAGGTCCAGGTGGACTTGGTGTTGATGTTGAAAATGGATTTAAACCAACATACCAAGTTTTATCAGACAAAAAGAAAGTGATTCATACATTAAATAAATCATTAAAAGACGTTGATGAAGTATATCTTGCAACTGACCCCGATAGAGAAGGGGAAGCAATTTCTTGGCATCTTTCAGAAACATTAAATATAAAAAATCAAAAAACCTACCGAGTAATTTTCAACGAAATTACTAGGAAGGCTGTTAATGAAGCATTCGTTCACCCTGGAGAGATTAATCAGGATTTAGTAAACTCTCAAGAGACAAGAAGAATACTTGATAGAATAATTGGATTTAAATTATCAAAATTACTTCAATCAAAAATTAAATCAAAATCAGCTGGTAGAGTTCAATCAGCTACACTTAAGATTATTGTTGATAGAGAAAATGAAATCAATAGTTTTAATGTTGAAGAGTATTATGAAATGTACGCTGAGTTTGATGGGTTAGAATCAAAATTATTTAAGTTAGATGGAAAAGAACCTAAAATTCCAACTAAAGAACTTTCTAATGAAATTCTAAACTCTTTAAATAAGGAATTTGATGTAGAGTCATTAGATACTAAACCAAACTCACTAAATTCTAAACCACCATTTATCACATCAACACTTCAACAAATGGCTTCAAGCAAATATGGTTTTTCACCAACAAGAACTATGAAATCTGCACAAATACTTTATGAAGGTGTAGATGTTGGTAATGAAACGGTTGGGTTAATTACTTATATGCGTACAGACTCGATTAGATTATCAGAAACTTTTATTTCAGAAGCTAAAGAATATATTATTGATAACTTCGGAACTAAATATTATGGTAATACTAGAAAAGCAACCAAAAAACAAAATGTTCAAGATGCTCATGAGGCTATTAGACCTACAAGTATTCTTAGAACTCCTGAATCTGTAAAAAAACATTTATCAGCTTCAGAATTTAAAATATATCAACTTGTTTATGTTAGAGCCTTGGCTTCTTTAATGAAAGCCAAAAAAACTGAAACAACAGCTTTAATTCTAAAGAATAATAGAACTACTTTCAGAGTAACTAGTACCAAAAAAATATTTGATGGTTATCTTAAAGTTTATTCAGTACTAGATACAGAAAATGGTGTTAAGGAAATAGATCTAACTAAGTATAAAGTCGGAGATAAAATTACAGCTTCTAAAGTATATGACAAACAATTATTTACAACACCACCAGCAAGATATACTGAGGCTAGATTAATTAAGGAAATGGAAGACTTAGGTATTGGTAGACCATCAACCTATGCACAAACAATATTAACTGTAAAGAATCGTAAATATGTTGAATTAAAGGAAAAGAAATTTTTTCCAACTGATCAAGGTATGTTAACAATAAGTAAACTAGACAAATACTTTCATGAGTTTGTAAGTCCAAACTATTCAAGAGAAATGGAAGTAACATTAGATGAAGTAGCTGAAGGAAAAGAAGAAAGAGTGAATGTACTAACTGATTTCTACCAATACTTTATGCCATTAATTGCTAACGCGAATAAGAATATGACTAAAGTAGAAGCTAAAAAAACTGGAGAGATGTGTCCTGAATGTGGAGAACCTATGGTATTTAGAGTAGGTAAATACGGTGATTTCGAAGCTTGTTCTGGTTTTCCAAATTGTAAATATATTAAACAAAATGAAAAATCAAATAAACCTGAAGTATATGATACTAAAGTGAAATGCCCATCTTGTGAAGATGGAACATTAGTTTTAAGAACTGCTAAAAAAGGTAAAAATAAAGGGAATCAATTTTTAGCATCATCTAACTTTCCTAAATGCAAATATATTTCACCATTAAAAGTTAATAAAGAGCGTTGTCCTAATTGTGGGAATGTTCTTGTGACCAACGAAAATGGAGAAACATATTGTATCGATGAAACGTGTGGATACAAAAAATAAACCTCACAAAATCATCAATTGACACTTTCAGAATCCTGTGTTATTATGATTAAGCAACGTAAAGTTGCATTTCCCTGAAAGTGTTAATATAACACTTACCCTTCCTGAATTCGCTTCTTTCTTAGAAGCGAATTTTTTTTAGAAAACATGTAAATTATGTTATAATACATAATGAATTTAAGGCGGTGATACTTATGGGTCTTTTTCAAAAACTTTTCGGAAGCAAAGAAAGCAAAAGAAAAGCTGAAAAATACAAAATAGGAATGATGAAAACCAGAAAAGGGGCTTTATCATCATTAAAAGATATACTACAGAAATCTAAAACAATAAACGAAGATTTATTCTCTAAATTGGAAGAGATATTTATCATGGCTGATATCGGAGTTGATACAGTAATAGAGTTTATTGAAACACTTAGAGAAGCTGTGAAAAAAGACAAAATTGAAAAACCAATTGAATTAGAAAACGTAATCGTAGATAAGATGTTTGAGTTGTATTTAAAAGGAGAAATCTTAAATACTAATATCAGATATAATAAGGATGAATTAACAGTAATATTGTTTGTTGGAGTTAACGGAACCGGAAAGACTACTTCAATAGGTAAAATGGCTGCTAAAATAAAAGCCGAAGGTAAAACAGTTATGTTGGCTGCCGGAGATACATTTAGGGCTGGAGCTATCAATCAACTTAAAGTTTTTGGTGAAAGAGTGGATGTTCCTGTTATAAGCAAGGAAGCGGGTTCAGATCCTTCCAGTGTAATCTTCGATGCGATTAAACAGGCTAAAGAAGATAAAATTGATGTTTTATTAATTGATACCGCTGGTAGATTACAAAACAAAGTAAACCTGATGAGCGAATTAAGTAAAATTAATCGTATCATTAAGCGAGAAACCAATAGTCAAATATTTGAAACGTATTTAGTAATTGATGCAACCACAGGACAAAACGGTCTATCGCAAGCTAAGATATTTTCTGAAGCGACAGATGTTACAGGTATCATATTAACTAAATTAGATGGTACTGCAAAAGGTGGTATTGTCCTAGCTATAAGAAACAAATTAGGAATCCCTATTTCCTTCGTTGGTATGGGAGAAAAAATAACTGATTTAGAATACTTTGACATTGAAAACTATATATATGGTTTATTTGCAGATTTTTTTGAGTAGGTGAAAAAATGGACATTAAAGAAAAGATTAGACTTAGTTTGCTGTATGATATTTATGGTGAATTACTAACAGAAAAACAACAAGCTTATTTTGAGTATTACTATCAAAAAGATTATTCACTTTCAGAAATATCTGAGATTCTTTCTGTAAGTAGAAATGCAGTTCATATGCAACTAAAAAATGTGGTAAATCATTTAGAAAATTATGAAGAAAAACTTCATGTATTAGATAAAAAGAAACTAGCTTCTAAAGTAATTAAAAAAATTACTGAAAACAAAATATCATTAGAAGAAATAGCTTCCGAACTAGAAAAGGTGTAAAATATGGCTTTTGAAAATTTAACAAGTCGTTTCCAAATGGCTTTAAGAAGAATTACTGGAAAATCAAAATTAAATGAAACTGATATAGATCAAATGATGAGAGAAGTTAGACTCTCACTTTTAGAGGCTGATGTAAACTATAAAGTAGTAAAAGAATTTACTGAAGAAGTTAAACAACAAGCCTATGGAGAAAAAATTCTTAAAGGATTAAATCCAGGTCAACAAGTTGTTAAGATTGTTAATGATGAACTAACAAAACTTATGGGTACAGAAACAGTTGAAGTCAATCTAAATGAAACCCAAATGACCGTTATGTTATTGGTTGGGCTACAAGGAGCGGGGAAAACAACAACCGCTGGTAAACTTGCTAATTACATTAGAAAGAACAATAATAAGAATCCAATGCTAGTTGCAGCTGATATCTATCGTCCAGCTGCTATTGAACAATTACAAACAGTAGGAAGTCAATTAGACATCCCAGTTTTCGAAATGGGGAAAATCAAACCAGAGAAAATAGTTAAAGAAGCTTTAGCTTATGCGAAGGAGCAAGGTTTTGATTTAGTTATTATCGATACCGCTGGTCGTCTTCATGTTGATGAAGCTATGATGGATGAGATTAAAAACATCGAAAAAATAGCGAAACCAAATGAAGTTCTACTAACAGTAGATGCAATGACTGGACAAGATGCAGTTAATGTAGCACAAGCTTTTCATGAAGCACTAACTTTAACTGGATGTATCTTAACTAAATTAGATGGAGACACACGTGGTGGAGCTGCGTTGTCAATCAGAAAAATCACAGGCGTACCAATCAAGTTTTCAGGTACTGGTGAAAAACTTACTGAAATAGAAGTATTCCATCCAGAAAGAATGGCTTCAAGAATTCTTGGTATGGGTGATGTAATGTCTTTGGTAGAAAAAGCTACTGCTGAAATTGACGAAGATGAAGCTCTATCAATGATGGAAAAAATGATGTCAGGAAAATTTAATTATAATGACATGCTTAAACAAATGAAAATGGTTAAAAGAATGGGCAAATTTTCTGGCCTTTTAAAAATGTTGCCTGGTATGAGCACAATGGCTAATGTTGATCAAATTGATGATAAACAATTAATATACATTGAAGCAATTATTAGTTCAATGACAAAGGGTGAAAGAAAAACCCCTGAACTACTAGAAAGAAGCAGTTCAAGAAGAAATAGAGTAGCTAGAGGTGCGGGAAGGTCAACAACCGAAGTTAATCGGCTTATATCCACACTTGATAAACAACAAAAAATGATGAAGAAGTTTCAAAATATAAATCCACAATCTATGGAAAATATGGCTCAAGGCACTTATCAACCAAAAGAATCAAGGGCTATGAGAAGGAAAAAAGGTAAGAAAAAAGGCGGTTTTAGATAATCCGCCTTTTATTTATCATTTGTTAAGAAGTTTGATAGAAATCGATATACTGCATTATCAGAGCTTGTGTAATCTAATACGATATCTGCAACTTTTATTAAATCTGGGTGAGCGTTTCTTACGCAAACACCAAGTTTAGCATATTGAATCATTTCAATATCATTGTGACCATCACCGATGGCTACAACATGATCCCGATCAAAACCTAGGTAGTTAGCTACATATTCTAACGCTTGACCTTTATTTGATTCTGGAGTATAAATTTCTAAGATAGAATCATATTCACCTTGAAGATTCCAAATTCTACAGAGAATCTTTCCTTGGTATTTTTGGTCGACATAATCTTTAATTATTTGACCGCGTCCCCGTTTTCCAATGATAATGAATCCATTAGGATTAGTCTTTAGGGTATCTCTTAGATTACCATAGATTACTTCAGTGGCGCCATAAAGGTGGAGTAAAGGTTCTATTTCCTTTTCTTCACGATATACATAAATTGCATCATATACCTCTGAAAAAGCATTTCTAATATGTTGCAAATTATCCTCAAAAATATCAATAATAGCTTCTCTAGCTACAGTATAGTTTACTTCAGGAAAATTATTTTTTAATGGGTGAGTAATTAAACCGCCATTGTAATTGATAATCGGAGTATTTAGATTAAATCTTTCATAAACGAATTTTGAACTTCGTAAGGGTCTACCAGTTGCGATAACTATTTTATGACCTAAATCTTGGATTTTTTGCATGAATTCACATAGTGTTTGAGATAGAGAATCAAAATCATATAAGATAGTACCATCTAAGTCCAAAGCAATTAAATATTTTTCCATAATATCACCCAGAGTATTATCTCATAAGAAATCAATTTATGCAAATTATTATACCGATTGAAAAATATTATAAATTAAGATATAATTTAATGTGATAGGAGAGATAAATATGTCACAATTTAACATAATGAACAATCTATTTTTTCTAGCACTAAAGATTGAATTGCGTGATATACAATACTTCGTAATTGGAATAATTACTGGTATTGTTTTATTCGTTCTACTTGTCACTTTTTTCTTCTCTAGAAAAGAAAGAAAAAAAACAAAAGTAAGGTTATCTAACGGAATTCCTTTAGATGAAAAAGTAATTATGGATATGATTGAATCTAAACAAAACCAACTCGATTCAACCGTAACACTTACAGATAATGGCTATTTCAAAGTGGCTATTGATTTAAGTTTAGAGTTATCCGAAGAAATAGCTAGGTATTATTTTCCTAAGGCTAAATATCCTTTATATGAACTATCGATTCAAGAACTATTAGATTTAAGTTTTTATATAACAAAAAGAATTGAAGATTTAATGAATGGGAAGCTTCTGAAACACTTTAAGAAAAATAGAATAGCTAGTATAATCGAAATTTTAAATACACGAAAGAAAATTAATAATTCAAAGCTTATGCAAATAACCAGAAAGATTAAGTTACAACAGATATATACAGCTGGTAGGACTGTTTTAAATTATGCTAATCCAGTATACTGGTTTAGAAAACTAGCAATTAAACCAGCTACAATAATGGTAACAAAAGAATTATGTAAATATATAATTACTATTTTCGGCGAGGAAACAAATAAGATTTATAGTAAAACGATATTCAAACCAAAAGAAACCGAAGCAGAACTCCAAAAGAAAATGGATAGACTTATTGAGAGTGAGGATGAATAATGTTGTTTAAGAAAAAAAGAAAACCGGAAAGAATAATTCCTGGGTTTAATCGTACCGAAGACAATCGAGAGTTTTATATTCCCCAAATAAATATTATTGAAGACAAAAGAACCTTAACTAACAGATTTGTGTCCCCAATCTTTGGGAAAGTAGTTAAAGATGAAGTTGTTATTCCTCAGGATAGACAAGGCAGAGGCGATATAGATAAAAAATACGATGCATTTAGAAACAAAAAGAAATTAACTAAAGAAGAAGCTAAAAGAAGATATGGTCATCAATACTATGAGTTTATGAGAGTAGACAGTTCAAGTATTAATAAAGTCCATACCAAAGAAGGGTTAACTAACGAAGATCTATTAAAAAGAGATGCTCCTCAACCGGCTCCTAACGCAGATGAAATTATTAGTGAACACGCTAAAGCTGTTTCAGTAGATGAATTCTTTAAATCTGCCGAAGAAACAATGGAAGCGGAAGGAAAGGAAATTATAGAATCAGAAGTATTAAAAGATATTATCTCTGAAGATGAAGTTGAAAATAAAGAAATTATCGAAGAAGAAAAAGAAGATGATGAAATACTATTTTCAAGTGAAGAACCAGAGACTGAAGAACCTGTCGAAGACATAGCGTTTTCTGATGACTTTGAATATCAAGAGTACAAACCACCAGTTACACCGGTTGTTAAAGAACCGGTTGAAGCTAGTGAACCAGGAATAAATTATAACAATTATAAATTACCACCAGTTAGTTTGTTTAAAAAAACCAAAGTAAAATCGGAAACAGAACCTGAATGGATTAAAGAAAATATTGATGTTATCAATCAAACGTTATTATCATTTAGCATTGCTGGTGAAGTAACGAATTATACAAAGGGTCCTACAGTAACTAGATATGAAATCTCATTAGGCTCTGGAGTTCCAACTAAAAAAATCACTTCAATATCAGATAACATTCAAATGAGTTTATCTGCTTTTTCAATTAGAATTGAAGCACCTATTCCTGGTAAAAACACCATTGGAATAGAAGTTCCTAACAAAATCAGAGAATCAGTGTTCTTTGGAGATGTTGTTGATAATGATTACTTCTTGAACTCTGAAGACCCATTATTATTAGCTATCGGTTTAGATATTGATGCATTACCAGTTTATACGTCGATTGAATCCATGCCTCATGGATTGGTTGCTGGTTCAACACAAAGTGGTAAATCTGTTTGTATCGCATCAATAATTGCATCAATAATCACTAAAAACAAACCAGATGAAGTTAAAATGATGATGATTGACCCTAAAAAAGTTGACCTTCAACAATTCTCAGATATCCCACATTTAGTTACGCCAATCATTGATGATCCTAAGATTGCTATAGAATCACTTAAGTATATGGTTAATGAAATGGAATCTAGATATGATACGCTTAAAAAATTTAAAGCGATAAATGTTAAGGACTATTATAGTAGAAGACGTAATTCTCCTAATTTTGTAAAAATGCCTAGAATAGTAGTAATTATCGAAGAAGCTTCAGATTTACTATTAACTGGAGGAAACGAAATAGAAGATTCAATCCTAAAATTAACTCAAAAATCAAGAGCCGTCGGAATCCATCTTTTATTAGCAACTCAAAGACCTTCAGCCGATATATTAAAAGGAGCTATTAAAGCTAATATCCCAGCGAGATTTGCTTTTAGAGTGCCTTCATCAGTTGACTCAAGCGTTGTTTTAGATATGACAGGCGCAGAAAAACTATTAGGTAAAGGTGATATGTTATTATCTGAAAATGGTATGGCTAGAAGACTTCAAGGGGCTTATTTGTCTCCTGAAGAAATTGAAGCAATCACAGAATATATCAAAGCCCAAGCTAGACCTGAGTATATGTTTAGCCATGAAAGCTTGGTAGTGTTAGCAGCTACTGGAGAAAGTATTGACAACATTGATGAACTATTTAAAGATGTAGCTAACTACGTTGTCGAAGAAGGCAAATGCTCACTTAATAAAATTACACAAGTTTTCGGTATTGGATTTAACAGAGCTACACAAATTGTTAATTCATTAGAAAAATTTGGGGTGGTTTCAGCTAACGCAGGAACTAAACCAAGAATGGTTCTAGTTGAATACGCACAATTAGCAAATATATTTGAAAGTATAGAGTAATTATGACAGAAGAAGAAAACTACGAGACAGACCAAGAAGAGATATTATTTGAAAATACAAAACTGATGAAAAAATCATTAAGGATGATCATCAGTTTTTTCACATTGTTTACTGTATGTGTTATTTTGTTTTTCTCGCTACAAACAAATAAATTCTTTATCTTTAATCTACATAGAACATTTGATGTTGTTCCCAGTCCTTTAGTAGCTGAACTATTCTCATTCTTCTTTGTAATCATAATCACGGTAGGATTTATAGCCTATGTTATTTTTGCTATATCATATTTTACGAGAAAGAAAAAAAGTACCGTGGAACAAATTGCTAAATATCCGTCTTATAAGAAACAGTTTAACGCTGCTGATATATTTAGTGTGGTTCCACTATTCTTAGTAATAGTTATGATAGTTAATGGATTCTTCTTTTCTTTTGCTCAAGTTGATGGTGTATCAATGCAACCAACTTTTTGTAATAACGATGCCGTTGTTATCAAATATGTTGATGACTATGATTTACAAGATATAGTGATTATTGAAGTTGATGGCATATATTTAATAAAAAGATTAGTGGCACATGCTGGAGATAAGTTGGTAATTAATGATTCTGGAGTATTCGTTAACGACATGAGAATAGAAACCAATGTAAGTAATGTACCCAATGAGTATAAATATAGCGGAATTTTGCCTGAGGGAGCCTACTATGTTTTAGGTGACAATCGCAATAATTCTACAGACTCAAGAATTTTTGGTCTAGTAGGTGAAGAAGATATGCTAGGAAAAGTAATATATAAGATATCAAACTCAACATGTGAGCTTGATTAAATGGATGTGAAAATATGAAACAAATACAATGGTTCCCTGGCCATATGGCCAAAGCTAGAAGATTAATTGAAGAAAAACTACCAATTATTGATATAGTTTTTGAATTATTAGATGCTAGAATTCCCGATTCTTCTAGAAATCCAATGTTAGCTGAGATAATTAAGAATAAACCACTATTGGTAATTCTTAATAAAACAGATTTAGCAGATGATAGATTAACTAAAGAATGGTTAAAAAGATATGAGGAAAAAGGAATTAATTGCATAGCGATTAATTCATTAACCGGAAATATATTATCCATAATAAATAAAAAAACTTTGGAGATTTTAAAACCTCTTCGAGAAAAAGAAGCTAAAAAAGGAATGCAAGCTAGAAAGTATAGAGCTATGGTAATTGGAATTCCTAACGTAGGAAAATCACAGTTTATCAATAATCTAGCTGGTAAAAACAAAGTAAAAACCGGAAATCTTCCAGGTATTACAAAAATTCAAAGTTATATCAAAACTAACTCTGAACTTTTACTTTTGGATAATCCAGGCGTTTTATGGCCTAAATTTGAAAGCAAGAGAGTTGGATTTAATCTAGCATTGCTAGGTTCTATTAAAGACGATATTTTGCCTTTGGATGATGTTGCCTTATATGGAATTAAGTTTTTAGTTAAAAACTATCCTAATTGTTTGAAAGAACGCTATGGGATCGAATTAGAAGAAGATTTCGATACCATAGAAGTTATGGATGCTATTGGAATTAGAAGAGGGTGCAAACTCAGTGGTGGATTAATTGACTACGATAGAGTTATAAATCTATTTCTCTATGATTTAAGAAATTTAAAATTAGGAAAGTTGACATTGGAATCAGTTAATGATGTTGAAATTTGAAAGAAAACTCTGGAATTCAGGAATTAAATATATTGCTGGAGTTGATGAAGTAGGTAGAGGGCCATTGGCGGGACCTTTGGTTGCTGCAGCTGTTATATTAGATCCAAATAATCCAATTGAAGGATTAAATGATTCCAAACAGCTATCACACAAAAAAAGAGAAAAACTATTAGTTGAAATAAAAGCTAAAGCTATTGCATATGCTTATACTTTCATTGATGAACCTACAATAGATGTTATTAATATCTATCAAGCATCAAAGAGAGGGATGTTACTTTCAATTGATAAATTAAAAGTAAGACCTGATTTTATTCTTTCAGATGCAATGCCACTCAAAGAAGGAAAAATTCCTTATGAAGCTATAATCAAAGGCGATACTTTATCCGCCTCAATTGCTGCAGCATCGATTCTAGCTAAAGAAGTTAGAGATGAATATATGATTAAAATGAGCTTGAAATACCCGGGATACGGTTTTGAAAAAAATATGGGATATCCAACTAAGCAACATCTTGAAGCACTAAAAAATATCGGTATATGTGAGATTCATAGAAAAACCTATAAACCTGTGAAAAATATACTAGAAAAACAAATTTCACTATGGGAGTAAACATGTTATATAAAGCAGTAATTTTTGATTTAGATGGAACACTACTTGACACAATATCTGATATTACAGATAGTGTAAACGCAGCGTTAAAAAAACTTAACCACAAAGAATTTTGTGAAGATGAATATAAATATTTTGCGGGTAAAGGAATAGATGAACTAATCTATGCCGCTATTGCGAAAGGCAAAATAGATGCAAGTGAGTTTAATAATATTAAAGCTGGATATATTAGAGAATATGCTAGTAAGCATAATTCTAAAACCAAACTCTTTCCAGGTATTATGGAACTCTTGGAAAATCTGAGGAAAAATAATATTTCTGTTAATGTACTATCAAATAAGCCACACTTTCAAACTGAAACAGTTCTAGAACACTATTTCAAAGATTTTAAGTTTGACCTGGCTTTTGGGAAAAAACCGGAGTATAAAATAAAACCAAACCCAGAGTCTGCTTTGGAAATGGTAAAGTTACTAGGTTTAACAACAAATGATATTCTATATGTAGGTGATACCAATACCGATATAGAGACTGCTAAAAATGCGAACTTCGATAGTATTGGAGTTTTATGGGGATTTAGAGATGAAGAAGAACTAGTAAAATCAGGTGCTGATTTTATTGTGGATAAACCTAAAAATATATTAAAGATAGCGTTAGGTGAAGGAAATGATTTTAAATCAAGATAATTACTTGAATTATGATTTAAAAGACAAAATAATCGTATTTCCAACTGATACAGTTTACGGTATTGGATGTCTTTTTAATGATTTGCCATCAATTAAAAGAATTTATGAAATAAAGAATAGAGACTATTCTAAACCTATGGTTATTCTTTGTGCTAACTATAAACAAGTTGATTTATTAATAGCAGAAGAACAAGTATTAACGACAAGCATAAAAAAACATTGGCCTGGTAAATTAACGATTATTTTCTTTAAAAATAAAAAAGTATATGATATAATAACTGCGGGTAAAAAAACAATCGGTATTAGAATACCTGGAAATGATATAAGTTTAGAACTATTAAAGAAGCATGGTCCTATGGTTGTGACTAGTTTGAATTTAAGTAACCAACCAGCGATTACTAAATACAGCGATGTTTTGAAGTTTGAAAAGCTAGTGGATTATGTTATTGAAGGAAAAGATTTAGATTCTATACCATCAACCGTTTACGATTTAACTCAGGATAAAGTATTAAGACAAGGTGAAGTCATAATATAAGGAAGTATTTATGTTCAACCAAGAAGTTAGAAATAGAGTCTCTGAAAAATACAACATCGACTTAGTTAATGATGTTGTTTTTGCCGACAACCATCATGTAACCTTTTGTTTTGATTGGACTAAAAAGCAAAAAGCAGAATTAATGATTCTAACTGGTGATGTAGGAGCGTTTGGTCTTGAGAAGGAAAAAACGTACTATATTGAAGATATTATTAATAGTTTAGAAATTGAAAATCCAATCTCAGAAATCTTTGGGGTTAAGAATTATATTGATAATTTAGTTAAAGACATGACTAGACTAGTAGAGTTTTCTGAAATATATTTGCCATTTAAAAGAGAAAAAGGAGTTTTATGGCTAATATGTTGTATGAAAAGAATTACTCAAAAAAATGGTGAGAATGAATTAATATATGGTAGAGTTAACTGGGTTTCTAATAAGGTACCAAATGCAGTTAAATTTTATCAAAGTAGATATAAAGACTATGCTACGAATCTGTTTTCAAAAGAAACTTTGAAATTACATTTAAGTAAAGCTAGAAATACAGATCATTCATATGGGTTATATTTTGATATCGATAATTTCAAAAGAATTAATGATATCTTTGGTCACAATGTAGGTGACCAATATTTGGATAAATTAGCGAAGGAATTTAAAAAAGACAAAGATGAAGACGTTAAGTATTACCGAATTGGTGGCGATGAATTCTTCGTTTATTTGGTTAATTGTACCGAAGAACAAGCATATAAAAAGGCTGAAAATGTAATCTACACAGTGGAAACTTTGAATGAAGAAGGACAACAAGCTGATGTTAGTGCATCAATAGGTATAGTTCCTATTATTGGTAATGATTTTAATTTTATAAAGCTTTTAGATTTAGCTGATAGAGCAATGTATCATTCTAAAGGCAAAGGCAAAGGAAATATTTCATATGCAAGAGACGTGTAATCGTCTCTTTTTTATGGTCTTTTTTGGTTGTAATAGTAATCTTATTTTGTTATAATTGTTATGATATAGAGAAATAGCTTGGGGGGATCATTTATGATAGTTGCAATTGGGTCAGATCATGCAGGATTTATGTATAAAGAATCTTTGAAAAAGCACCTGACATTACTGAATATTGAAGCGCTAGATGAAGGCACATATAACTCATCAGCATCAGATTATCCGGACTATGCATTTAAAGTATCAAGGCGAGTGGTTGATAAACAAGTTGATTTTGGAATCTTAATATGTGGTACTGGAATTGGAATGAGTATTGCTGCTAATAAAGTAAAAGGTATCAGAGCTGCTTTGGTTACTACGGCTTTTACTGCAGGTTCAGCTAAGACTCATAATCATGCAAATGTTATTACTTTTGGATCTAGAGTTAATACTATTGAAGAAGTAATTAACTTTTTAAATATCTTTATAAACACTAAAGCATCAGAACAAGAAAGACACATAAATAGAGTTAAAAAAATATCAAAATATGAGGTAGAAGAATGGGAAAAGTAGTAGTATTCAATCATCCATTGATTCAACACAAGTTATCAATTATTAGAAACAAAAACACTGATACTAAAACATTCAGGGAGAATGTTAATGAAATCGGTTCTTTAGTTACTTTTGAAGTTACAAGAGGATTAGAGACTAAAAACGTTGATATTGAAACCCCTGTAGCTAAAACAACTTGTAAAGTTTTAGCTAAAGATGTAGTGATTGTTCCAATTCTTAGAGCTGGATTAGGTATGGTTGATGGAATACATAATGTTATTCCAACGGCCAAAATTGGACACATTGGATTGTATCGCGACGAAGAAACTCTAGAACCTCACGAGTATTATGTGAAATTACCTAAAGAAGTAGTTAACGCAACTATCTTAGTGGTTGATCCAATGTTAGCTACTGGAGGAAGCGCAATTGCTGCGATTCAAAAAGTAAAAAGCTTAGGCGGTAAAGATATCAGCTTTGTTGGTATTGTAGGTTGTCCTGAGGGTGTCAAAGCTTTACAAGAGGCTCATCCAGATGTTGATATTTATTTAGTATCTATTGATGATAAACTAAATGAATTTGGATATATTGTGCCTGGTCTTGGAGATTGTGGAGACAGACTTTTTGGAACCAAATAAAACAAAGAAAAATACAAATGTTTTACTTGTAATCAATTTAATTGTTCAGTTCTTCGTTGAAACTTTTGTAGCAATGGCTTTAGGATATTTTATTGGAAAATATTTAGATAAATGGTTATTTGATGATCAGATTATTCTTACCTATGTATTCGTTGTGATAGGTGTTTTTTCTGGCCTTAGAAATATGATCAAACGCGTTTTGAGAAACATAGATGGAGGAAAAGAAGATGAAAAAAGCTAATATAATCGAAAAGACAATTCTTTTATGCTGGCCAGTAGCGATTTTAGTATCTTTAATTCTCTATTTAATTCGGGGAGATTTTGACTACGCTATTAGTTATATTCTCGGTGTTTTAGGGGTTCTTTTAATGCAATCTATGAATTACCGTATCATGAAAAAATTATTTAAGAATGATCCTAGTAAAATTAAATCAAGAACAATAATCATATATCTTGTAAAATATGTATTTTTTGGTATAATTTTATATGTTGCGCATACAACCCCGGAATGGAATGTATACATTACTTTCGCGGGACTTTTAACCTATAGGATTATATCTTTTCCTGTAGCGTTAATATCTGCCAAAAAAGGAGATGATGGAAATTCTTGATTTTAAACTTTTAGCACCGCTATCACCCAGTGTGATATCAACACTAATAGTGGTCTTTGTTTTAGCACTTGTTTTTATTATCGCTGGAAACAAGGTTAAAAAATTGGATCCTGAAGCTACACCTAAGGGCTTTGTGTTCTTGTGTATAGTAATAGTAGATTTCTTTAATAATTTTATCAAAGATTATATTTCAGAGAAACCACTTAAATTTTTTGGCCCATACTTATTCACAATCATTACATTTTTAGCACTTGCCAATACAATAGCTTTATTCGGATTAACTCCACCATTATCTAATTTAGGAATAGCCTTAAGTTTTTCAGTTTTAACTTTCTTTATGATTAAAATAGCTGAGTTTAAATTTCAAGGGGTTTGGAATAAGATAAAAGGTTTAATGGGTCCCGTTAAACCATTGGCTATAATTATGGTTCCAATAAATTTAATTGGAGAAGTATCAACACCGTTTAGTATGGGATTACGTTTATTTGTAAACCTAATGAGTGGAACTGTTATAGCCGCAATGGTTTATGCAGCACTTGGTTGGTTTGCTAGTATATTTGCAGGAGTATTCTTGCATTCCATGTTTGACATATTTTTTGGTTTAATACAAGCTTTTGTATTTTTCATGTTATCAACAGTAAATATTTCGATGGCCTCAGAAGGCTAGAAAATAAATAGGAGGAAGAAAATGTTTGAAACAGTTTTTAATTCAATTATTCGTTTTGCAACAGAATACAATGAACACTTTTCAAGTGGAATGGCTTATCTTGGAGCTGGTATCGCGGTAATCGCTGGTATGGGTCCTGGGATTGGACAAGGATTTGCAGCAGGTAAGGCAGCTGAAGCAGTTGGACGCCAACCTGAAGCACAAGGTAAAATTTTAGTTACTACACTTGTTACACAAGCAGTAGCAGAAACAACTGGACTATACGCACTTTTAATCGCAATTATTTTGATAGGAAAGTAAAATCTTGCTTAATACTATCTTTTAAGGAGGACGAGTATGGACGCTATGGAAAGAATAATGCAAGCTGTATCGGAAACAATTGAAGCAGCACTTGGCGTAAGTTTATTGGATATGGTTATTCAAATAGCAGCTACTTTAGTTTTAGTGTTAATAGTTAAGAAATTTTTCTGGGGAAGAATTACTGATTATCTAGAAAAAAGAAAAGAACTTATGACCGCTGAACTTGATGCTGCAAAGGATGCTAATCAAGAAGCGCATGCATTACAAGAAGAAACACATAAAAAATATCAAGATTTAAGAGCTAAATCAAAAGACTATCTAGATAAAGCCAAATTAAAAGGCGAAGAAGAAAGACAAGAAATTGTTGGAAAGGCTAGAGGAGAAGCGAAAAACCTACTTACTCAGGCTGAACAAGAAATTGCTTTAGAAAAAAAGAAAGCCTCAAGCGAAATTCAAAAAGAGGCAGTTACTATAGCGACTATTATGGCTTCTAAAATTATTGAAGAAGAGTTAGATGATAAGAAATATCAAGATTTAGCTGTAGAAAATCTAGAGAGAAGTGAAAAAGTATGACAGGTATTGCGCATCAATATGCACTAGCTGTTTTTTTGCTTGCCAAAGAAATTGATAAAGAACTAGTCTTTAAAGATTTATTGGATAAATTCTCTTGGGGCTTAGATGAAGAAACTTATAAATTCTTTGCACATCCTAAAATATCGAAAATCGAAAAAAGAGAGATGTTAGAAAAAGTTGTCGAAGATAAACTACTTCTAAATTTTCTTAAAGTTTTAGTAGATAATGATAGATTCTCTATAATCCAAGCTGTTGTTGTAGCTTATCAAGTAATTCTTGATGAACTTAACAAAGTTATGAAAGTTAAAGTTTATTCAAAAAAACCTTTAACTAAAACAAATCTTGAAAAAATTAGTAAGAAATTACAAAACACCTATAACAGAAACATAAAAATTGAAGTTGAAATTGAAAACACCATTATTGGTGGTTTCAGAATTGAGTTCGAAGGTAATGTTATAGATGAAACGATAAACAAGCAACTAGATGATTTGAAATCTAGTTTATCAGAATAAGAGGTAGAGCTATGAAAATTGATCCTTTAGAAATAAGTTCTTTACTTAAAGAACAGATTAGAAAATATGAAAAAGATCTTAAAACCGAAAATATTGGTACAGTTATTTCCGTTGGTGACGGAATTGCTTTAGTATATGGATTAGACAATGCCATGAGTGGAGAATTGTTACTTTTTCCTAATGGTGTATATGGAATGGTCCAAAACTTGGAAAAAAATAATGTAGGAGCTATCTTACTAAATGATTCAACACTTGTTAAAGAAGGCGACCAAGTTAATTCAACTGGTAGAATTCTAGAAGTTAATGTTGGTCATGAGTTAATCGGTAGAATTGTTAATCCTTTAGGACATCCAATTGATGGTCTTGGTAAACTGAACGCTAAAAAATCTAGACCAATTGAAAGAAAAGCAACTGGTGTTATTGAAAGACAATCAGTTTCTCAACCTCTAGAAACTGGACTTAAAGTTCTTGATGCCTTAGTACCAATTGGCAGGGGACAAAGAGAATTAATTATCGGGGATAGACAAACCGGTAAAACATCAATCGCAGTAGATACAATTCTAAACCAAAAAGGTGGAGATGTTATCTGTATTTATGTAGCAATTGGACAAAAACAAACAACTGTATTAAACATATACGAAACACTTAAAAAACATGATGCAATGAAATATTCAATCATAGTAGCAGCTAACGCTAGTGACCCAGCACCATTATTATATCTAGCACCTTATGCTGGTGTTACTATGGGTGAAGAATTCATGTTTGAAGGAAAACACGTATTGATGATATATGATGATTTAACGAAACATGCAATTGCTTATCGTGAGTTATCGTTACTTCTAAGAAGACCTCCAGGTAGAGAAGCATTCCCAGGAGATGTATTCTATTTACATTCAAGATTATTAGAGAGAGCTGCTAAACTATCTGATGAATTAGGTGGCGGGTCTATTACAGCTTTACCAATAATTGAAACTCAAGAAGGAGATATATCAGCATATATTCCTACAAATGTAATTTCAATTACTGATGGGCAAATTTTCTTACAATCAAAACTATTCTACTCAGGAATCAGACCAGCAATTAGTGCTGGATTATCTGTTTCAAGAGTTGGTGGAGCAGCACAACATAAAGCAATCAAAAAAGTTTCGGGAACTCTTAGACTAGATTTAGCGAGTTATCGTGAACTTGAAGCATTTACTCAATTTGGATCTGATTTAGATGATGCTACCAAAGCTAAACTTGATCGTGGAGAAAGAACCGTTGAAATCCTAAAACAAGGATTACATAAGACTTTACCATTCGAGTTACAGGCTTTAAGTATTTATGCTTTAACTAATGGATATCTAGATTCAGTAAAAGTAAGTGATATCCAAAGATTCGAAACTGAACTTCACTCATTTTTTAAGCGTGAAGAAGATGGTAAAAAATTACTAAAAGAAATGGTAAAAACCAAAGAACTTCCTGAAAAAGAAGCTTTAGATAAAGTATTAGACAGGTTAGTTAACGAATTTATATAAGTAGGTGATTTAAATGGCATCATTACGTGAGATTAAGAATCGCATCGAAGCCACAAATAAAACTTCACAAATCACCAAAGCAATGAACATGGTTTCTGCTTCCAAACTAAAAAGAGTAGAAAAAAAACATGTTGGCTTTGGTCCAATAAAAACTCGTGTAAAAAGATTGATAGAAGATGTATTGTCTTCTAACCCTGAACTTACGCATCCTTTATTGGAAAAACGTGAAATTAAAAAAACTGGATATATCTTAGTTACTAGTGATCGTGGATTAGCTGGTCCCTATAATTCTAATATCCTTAGACACTTTGAGGTTTTGGTTAAACAAAACCATAAGTCAAGTAAGGAATATATTGTTGGAACTATTGGTTATAAGGGTTATAGTTATTGTAAAAGAAAGAAACTTCCTTTACTTAACAAAGAATCAATAAATTCTCGTGACGATGTAAAATTCATAGATTTCCAAGCTATGTCTAGAGCATTTATCGAGTTGTACCTAGCTGGGGGTGTGGATAGAATTGTAATGATTTATGCACATTACATCAATTCAATTTCACAGGTCACTCATGAAGAGGTGTTCTTACCCATAACTGATTTGATTTCAGATAAAGCTAATATGGTATCTGATTACGTATTTGAGCCTTCAACTGAAGAAGTTGTAAATCAGTTATTGCCGATATATTTAGAAAACACATTATATGGAATTATTCTAGACGCTAAAACATCTGAACATGCATCAAGAATGACAGCTATGAAAAGTGCTACTGATAATGCACTAGAAATAATTCAAAAACAAAAATTAATCTATAACCGCGCAAGACAAGCACAAATAACATCAGAATTAACTGATATTATTGGTGGCTCAAATGCGGTTAGCTAGGAGGAACTAATGGCTAATATAGGAAAAGTAGTTCAAGTAATGGGTCCAGTTGTTGATGTTGAATTTCAAGGAGAAATGCCAGCTATTAACAACGCATTAACTATAAAAATCGCAAAAAAAGATAATAACGGCAAAGAAATCAATCTTACTCTAGAAGTATCATTGTTTTTAGGCGGAGGAATACTTAGAACTATCGCTATGGATTCTACAGATGGATTAAAAAGAGGAATGTCGGTAACTGATACCGGTAAGTTTATCTGTGTACCTGTTGGTAAAGTTACATTAGGAAGAATGTTTAATGTTCTAGGGGAACCAATTGATGGAAAACCTTTAGAAGGTAAAATTAAATATTCACCAATTCATAGAGCTGCACCAAAATTTGAAGACTTAAATGCTACTACAGAAATCCTTGAAACAGGAATTAAAGTAGTTGACCTTTTAGCACCATATATCAAAGGTGGTAAGATTGGATTATTCGGCGGAGCTGGTGTAGGTAAAACTGTACTAATTCAAGAATTAATTCATAATGTTGCCCAAGAACACGGAGGTATCTCAGTGTTTGCCGGTGTAGGTGAAAGAACCAGAGAAGGTAATGACCTATACTATGAAATGATGGAATCAGGTGTAATCAAGAAAACTGCAATGGTTTTCGGTCAAATGAACGAACCACCTGGAGCTAGAATGAGAGTAGGATTATCTGGACTTACTATGGCGGAACATTTCCGCGATGAAGAAAAACAAGATGTTTTATTATTTATCGATAATATTTTTAGATTTACACAAGCTGGTTCTGAAGTGTCAGCTTTACTTGGAAGAATGCCATCAGCTGTTGGTTACCAACCTACATTAGCTACTGATATGGGACATCTTCAAGAAAGAATTACTTCAACTAAAAGCGGATCAATTACTTCAATCCAAGCGGTATTCGTACCTGCCGATGACTATACCGATCCAGCACCAGCAACTACCTTTACTCATTTAGATGCAACAACCAACTTGTCACGTAAAATTTCTGAAGAAGGAATTTATCCAGCAGTTGACCCTTTAGCATCAACTTCAAGAGCATTAACTCCTGAAATGGTTGGTAAAGAACATTATGATGTTGCTAGAGAAGTTCAAAGAACCCTACAAAGATATAATGAATTATTAGATATCATCGCTATCTTAGGTATGGATGAACTTGGTGAAGATGATAAACTTATAGTTCATAGAGCAAGAAGAATTAGACTATTCTTATCACAAAACTTCCATGTCGCAGAACAATTCACCGGACAAAAGGGAAGCTTTGTTAGAGTTAGTGATACTGTAAAAGGTTTTAAAGAAATATTAGCTGGTAAATATGATGACTTACCTGAAGACGCATTCAGACTAGTTGGAAATATCGAAGCTGTAAAAGAAAAAGCGAAGGCTATGAAGAAATAAGGTATATATATGAATATTGTTATTGTAACTCCTGATGGTGAATTATATAACGAGGAAGTTAGCTCTGTAATTATTTCAAGTTCAAATAACGGAGACTATGAAATCCTAAAAGACCATGTACCGATTGTATCCACTATTGATACTGGATACATCAAGTTAGTTCAAGGAAAAATGGTGTTTTATGTTGTTGTCATTAATGGAGTGGTAGAAAATATTAAGAACAAAATAACAGTCGTCTCTCAGGACGCTTTTATTGGTAGGTCTAAAGAAAGTGCATTTAAGAATTTAACTGATATTAGAGCTGCTAGAACTGAAGAAAACAAAAAAAGGAATGTTGAATTAGAAAAAGCTGAAAGAGAACTTAGAAGACAAATAAAGATGACCGGTGCCGGTCAAGTTTAGGATGAGTTATGAAAAAAAGAGGATTTGAAGTAGTAACTAAATATTTAAATAGTTCAATAGATTTACCAGCAAGAAAAACCAGTGGAAGTGCTGGCTATGATTTTTCAGCTGCGGAGACTATTAGTATTCCAGCTAAAAAAATTGTATTTGTACCTACTGGAATTAAAGCTTATATGCAAAAGGATGAAGTATTACAAATGTATCCTAGAAGCAGTTTGTCACTCAAGAAAAACTTAGTAAAGGCAAACAGTGTTGGTATTATTGATTCAGATTATTATAATAATCCAGATAATGAAGGAGAAATTAAATTAATCTTATATAATTTTGGAGAAAAAGAAGTTGTTATTAATAAAGGTGACAGAGTTGCTCAAGGTATTTTTACTAAGTACTTATCTGTTGATAATGATGAAAATAATGTTAAGAGATTGGGAGGTTTTGGTTCCACAGGGAACTAAACCTCTTTTTCACTGGTTTCAAGCATGTTTTCCTTGATTTCTTAGTCGAAATTTGGTAGAATAATTGAGCCATACAAAATACACACACTTATGAGTGATTTATCGTGAGCCAAACTGGTGATAATAGCGTAGATTAAGTGGAGGCAAAAAATCAAATAGGAGGAAACAAATTAAAATGGGAGTTATTTCAATGAAAGCCTTGCTAGAAGCAGGGGTACACTTCGGACATCAAACTAGAAGATGGAATCCAAAAATGGGAAGATACATCTACACATCTAGAAATGGTATCCACATTATCGATTTACAAAAATCAAGCGATCTAATTGATATTGCTTATAAAGCATTATTCGATATTGCAGCTGAAGGTGGAAATGTTTTATTTGTGGGAACAAAAAAACAATCACAAGATCCTGTAAAAGAAGGAGCTATCAGATCAGGTCAATTTTATGTGAATCAAAGATGGTTAGGGGGAACGTTAACTAACTTTAAAACAATCAAACGTTCAATTAAGAAACTTCATGATCTTGAAAAAATGGAAAGCGATGGTACTTTTGAGGTATTACCGAAGAAAGAAGTTATCGGTTTAAGAAAAGACATGGCGCGTTTAGAAAAATTCTTAGGTGGAATCAAAGAAATGAAGAAGATGCCAAAAGCAATATTCATTATCGACCCAAGAAAAGAAAGAAACGCAATTTTAGAAGCAAGAAAATTACATATTCCAGTATTTGGAATCGTAGATACTAACTGCGATCCTGATGACGTAGATTATATTATTCCAGCTAATGATGACGCATTACGTTCTGTACGTTTAATCGTTAACAAAATGGCTGATGCAGTAACAGAAGCTAATGGTGGTGTTATTGAACCTCCAAAAGTAATTGAAAAAACAGCATCATCTAGACCATATATTAAACCTGGATATAACAACAAATCACAAAATAGACCAGTGAGAAGAGAAAACAAACCATATGTTGCCAAAGTTACTGCAGAAACTAAAAAAGCAGAACCAACAGCTACACCAGTAGTAGCGAAAACCACACCGATAGTAGCAAAACCTGCTCCAGTAGTAGTTAAATCTACTCCAGTAGTAGTTAAATCTACTCCAGTAGTAGTTAAATCTACTCCAGTAGTAGCAACACCTACTTCAGTAGTAGCGAAACCTACACCGGTAGTAGCGAAACCTACACCAGTAGTAGTTAAACCTACACCAGTTGTAGAAAAACCTGCTCCTGTAGTTGCTAAAGTTGTTAAACCAGTTGCTAAAGTTGTTAAACCAGTTGCTAAAGTTGCTAAACCAGTTGTTGAAGCTAAACCAACTGTTGATTTAAGTAAAAAAACAGTTGCTGACCTTAGAACTCTTGCAAAAGAAAAAGGTTTAAAAGGTTATTCAAAACTTAAAAAAGCTGAACTAATAGCTGAATTAACAAAGTAAAGTAATTTTTAGGGAGCTGCTAGCTCCCTTTTTAAAGAAAATAGACAATACATTGTATTGAATAAAAAAATATGATAATATTATAATGATGTGTTTTAAGGAGGATATAAAATGCAAGTTACCGCTAAATTAGTAAAAGAATTAAGAGATAAAACTGGTGCTGGAATGATGGATTGTAAAAAAGCATTAGTTGCTACAGAAGGAAATGTAGCTCAAGCTATAGATTGGTTAAGAGAAAAAGGAATTGCTAAAGCTGAAAAGAAAGCTTCAAGAATTGCAGCAGAAGGTGCATGTGTAGTTAAAACAGCTGGAAATAAAGCAATAATTTTTGAACTTAACTGTGAAACAGATTTTGTTGCTAAAAACGAAAACTTTGTTAATTTACTTAACAAAATTGGAGACGCTTTGTTAGCAAGTAATGCTACTTGTGAAGAGTGTGCTTTAGAAGTATTAGTTGAGGGAACCCCTTTAAAAGAATTTTTATTAGAACAAATATCAAAAATCGGAGAAAAATTATCTTTCAGAAGATTCGACGTTGTTGTTAAAGAAGATAATCAAGAATTTGGTTCATATATGCATATGGGCGGGAAAATATCTTCATTAACTGTATTAAATGATTCTGATTTTGAAACAGCTAAAGATGTTGCGATGCACGTTGCTGCTCAAAACCCTAAATTCTTATCTAAAGAAGATATATCGGCTGAAGAATTACAGCATGAAACTGAAGTTCTTACAAATACAGCTTTAAATGAAAATGCAGAAGCTACTAAACCAAAACCTGAAGCAATCATTCAAAAAATGGTTATTGGTAGATTAAATAAGAACTTAAAAGCTATTTGCCTATTAAACCAAGAGTTTATTAAAAACCCAGACCTTTCGATTGAACAATATGTAAAATCAAAAGGAGCTAGTATCGTTTCATTTAGACGTTTAGCTGTTGGTGAAGGTATTGAGAAAAAAGTAGATAACTTCGTAGAAGAAGTAATGAATCAATCAAGATAATTTAAAGGGCATCCTATGCCCTTTTTTTTCAATAAAAAATAAGGAGGAGTTTATGACAAAAAGAAGAGTAATGATTAAAGTAAGCGGAGAAGCTTTAGCTGGCTCGGATGGTATTGGAATTAATCCAAAAGTTGTAAAAAGAATTGCCAAAGAGCTAAAAGATGCTTTTGATTTAAATTTATGTGAAATCGGAGTAATCGTTGGCGGAGGTAATATCTTCCGTGGAAAACTTGCTTCTGAAATGGGGATTGAAAGATCTAGTGCAGATTATATGGGAATGATTGGAACGATTTTAAATGCTCTTGCATTATCAAATTCGTTGGAATCACTTGGAATCGAAACTAGAGTTATGACTTCATTAAATATTCCAGAAGTTGCAGAACCTTATATCAGAAGAAAAGCTTTATCACATTTTCAAAAAAATCGTGTTGTAATATTTGGCGGTGGGACTGGTAATCCATATTTTTCTACCGATACAACTGCAGCTCTACGAGCAGCAGAATTAGGTGCAACAATGATTTATATGGCTAAAAATGGAACTGATGGAGTATATGATAAAGATCCAAGAACTCATCCGAACGCTGTAAAATATAAAGAAATAACACACCAAGATGTATTACAAATGCAACTAAATGTTATGGACTCAACGGCAGCAGCTTTATGTAATGATAATAATATTGATATATATGTATTCGATTTGAATGTAGAAGGTAATATCAAAAACGCTATTCTAGGTGAAGATATCGGAACATTGATCAAAAATAAAAAGGAGTGATTAAAATGCCTGAAATGATTTTAATGGAAGCCGAAGAAAAGATGGAACATACAATAGAATCTCTTCACAGAGATTTTTCAACAATAAGAAGTGGAAGAGCTAACCCAAAAATGCTAGCAAGAATTTCTATTGATTATTATGGTGTAGAAACACCTATTAATCAAGTAGCTAGCGTGTCTGTCCCTGAGGCAACACAAATATATATTAAACCCTATGATAAGTCATTAGTTAGAGAAATTGAAAGAGCAATTTTTGGAGCTAATATTGGAGTAACTCCAACCAATGATGGAATTGGAATCAGATTGGTTTTACCACCATTAACAGAAGAAAATAGAAAAAGTTTTGTTAAATCTATTCATAAAATGTCAGAAGACAGTAAAGTCGCCATCAGAAACATTAGAAGAGATGCTATTAGCCATTACAAAAAAATGGAAAAAGTTTCTGATATAACAGAAGACGATTTAAAGTATTACCAAGATGAAGTTCAAAAATTAACTGATAAATTTACGGATATTATTGATACAGACTTTAAATCTAAGGAAAAAGACATAATGAGTATATAAGACTAGCAATAGTCTTATATTTTTTTACACAAAAAGGAAAAATAATAATCATAGAATAATCACAAGAAATATAGTATAATCTTAATGAAAGATAGGGGGCTTATATGAAAAAAAATAAAATAGATTCATTGAATATCCCTAAACATGTCGCCATTATTTTAGATGGTAATGGTAGGTGGGCAAAGAAACATCATATGCCTAGGACTTTTGGTCACCAAGTTGGAGTAGAAAACATTAGAAAAGTTACATTAGCGGCTTCAGAATTTGGAATAAAAGCCCTAAGTGTCTATGCTTTTTCTACAGAGAACTGGTCAAGACCGGAAAAAGAAGTTAATTTTTTAATGAAACTACCTGGTGAATTTGAAAAAAAATTCAAAAGTGATTTTGAAAAATTTGACATAAAAGTAATGTTTTCTGGAAGAAAGACACATCTTAGTCCTGAAAACTTAGAAATTTTAGAAAGAATCACAACCAAAACAAAAGATCGTAAAGGCACTATTTTGAATATCTGTTTTGACTATGGCTCACAAACTGAAATAACGGATGCGGTAAAACAAATCACAAAAGATGTATTAAACAACAAAATTAAACCAGAAGATATAAAACCTTCTGACATTGAAAAATATCTATACACTAAAGAACTTCCGAAGCTAGATTTATTGATTAGACCAAGTGGAGAAGTGAGATTAAGCAACTTCCTTTTATGGCAAGCAGCTTATTCAGAATTATACTTTTGTAATACTTATTGGCCAGCATTTTCTAAAAAAGATTTAGAGAAGGCAATCATTGAGTTTAATAAAAGAAATAGAAGATTTGGAGGACTAAAATAGAAATGAAACAGCGAATAATAACTGGCTCTGTCCTTGTTTTAGTTTTAGCTTTATTGTTATATTTTGGAGAAGGGAAATTAGAATTCTTATTCTCAGGATTTTGTGTTGTTCTATCTGGAATAGCAGCCTATGAATTTACTAAAATGTCTAGAAACAATAAAGGGATTAGATGGTTCGACTATATAGCTATACCTGTAACATTAGCTTTTAGTGTAATGAGTGTACTTAATTTTACTAGAATCATATTTTATATCTATGTCTTTATATTTTTGATAGCAATGTTGTTGCTTTATGCAATTTTGTTTATCGCTATAAAAGATTTTTCTAGAGAAAATTTTGGAAATCAAATTTTAACAGTATTTTATACTAGTTTTGGCTTTATTGCATTTGCATTTCTAAGGAAAAATAATATAGATTTGATAATCTATCTATTCTTGGTATCGATGGTAACCGATGTGTTTGCATATTTAATTGGAATAAAATTTGGAAAACATCGTTTAGCTCCTGAAATTTCACCTAAGAAAAGTATAGAAGGTGCAATTGGTGGGCTAGTATTTGGAGCGATAATAGCTACGTTATTTGGTTATTACATGAATGTATTTGATTTTGGATTCTTATTAATATTACTGCTTTCAATTGTATTGTCTTGTATATCTCAAATTGGCGATTTGATAGCTTCTAAATTTAAAAGAGAATCTGGAATAAAAGATTATTCACAACTTCTACCGGGACATGGTGGAGTATTAGATAGATTTGATTCAAGTATGTTTGCAGCGATATTTTTGATGTTGGCTGTTATTATATTTTAGGAGTAAAATTATATGAAAAATATTTATTTGTTGGGAGCTACGGGTTCAATTGGAGATCAAACAATTGAAGTTATTGAAGAATTCCCTAAAGATTTTAATTTAATAGCGATTTCTGGATACACAAATATTGAGAAAGTAATTGAAATTGCATCTAGATTTTCTTTGGAACTTATTTGTGTCAAAGACGAAAAAGATGCTTCAATTCTTGAAAATGTTTTTCCGGGTGTTAAAATAGTATATGGAAATTCAGGATTAGTAGAATTAGCGACTTTTAATCGACAAGATGAAGATTCAGTATTAATCAACGCTTTGGTTGGAATGGTTGGACTTGAACCTACTATCGAAGCCATTAAGATTAATAGAGATATATTATTAGCTAATAAGGAGACTTTGGTTGTTGGTGGACATCTAATAAAAAAACTATTAGAAATTCACAAGACTAAACTCTACCCGATTGATTCAGAACATAGCGCTATATGGCAAGTGCTACAAGGTGAAAAAGCAGAGTCAATCAAACAACTAATAATAACTGCTAGTGGGGGTCCGTTTAGAGACTTGCCTAGAAAAGATTTAGATAAAGTAACTTTAAAAGCTGCTTTAAATCATCCGAATTGGTCAATGGGTAAAAAAATTACAATAGATTCAGCTACGATGATGAATAAAGGTTTTGAAATAATTGAAGCTGCATATCTGTTTGATATGGACATTAGTAAGATAAAGCCATTGATTCATCGAGAAAGCATTGTTCATTCAATGGTAGAATTTACTGATAATTCAATAATCGCACAACTTGGAAGCCATGATATGCGATTGCCGATTAGCTATGCAATGTTTTATCCAAACAGAGTCAAAAGTATAGCAAATTCATTGGATTTTGCAACTCTAAGTAAACTAAGTTTTAAAGAAGTAGATTTCGCAAGATATCCACTACTCGCTTTGGCGATAGAATGTTTTACTCTTGGTGGCAGCAAAAGAACTGTATTAAATGCGGCTAATGAAGCGGCAGTAAGTTTGTTCTTAGAAGAAAAAATTAGCTTTTTAGATATTGAAAGCATAGTTATTGAAGCGGTAAGGGATCATATCACTATTCCTAGTCCTTCTTTAGAAGAAATATATAAAATAGATAGTTTAGTGAAACAAAAGATTTTTACTAAGTATACTAAATAGATTGGAGCAATACATATGTTTATTACTTTAAGTTTTTTAACTACAATATGGGATATTTTTGTTTTCCTAATCGTATTAAGTCTTGTTATCTGCATACATGAACTAGGACATTTCTTTTTTGCCAGAAAAGCAGGGGTTTTATGTCATGAGTTTTCATTTGGTATGGGACCAAGGTTATATAGCAAGAAATTTGGGGAAACTGTATTTTCAATTAGAGCAATTCCATTTGGCGGATTTGTATCGATGGCTGGAGAAGAAATCGAGTCAGAAGTCATTAAAATTGGCAAAAAAATTAGATTGGGATTTGATAGTTCAAACGAAGTCAACCGCATTATAGTTAATTCGGGTAACCCTAGCTATCATGATTATTTAGAAGTTAAAGTTGAGGAATTTGATTTATCTAGCGAAGCTGGTAGTAGATTGTTTATAAATGAGTACACTGTAAAAAGAAATGCAATGTATGTTATGGATAAACAATCGTTGCAAATAGCACCAAAAGATAGAAATTTTGTTACTAAAACAAAATGGCAAAGATTTTTAACAACTTTTGGCGGTCCATTGATGAATTTCATTCTAGCTATAGTTGTATTCTTTATTATTTCATTAAGTATCGGTGTTGCTGATGCACAAAGCACAGTAATTGGGGAAGTATCCACTGATATGCCTGCTAGTGCAGTTATTGAAGCGGGAGATGAAATAGTAAAAATTAATGGAGTCGAAATTACATCTTGGGATGGTGAAACTAATTCAGTAAGTAGTGAACTAGGAAAAACCTATGATAGTTATATTATTGAAGTGGAAAGAGATGGTGCGATAGTTGAATTGCAATCAATATCTCCGCAATTAATATTTTATGGATTAGGATTTGCTTCAACGGTTAGTTCAAATGATTTAGTTATTGGTTCTCCTTTATATATTAATTCAGAGATATTAAGTGGTGATGAATTGGTTAGCATTGATGGTGTAGCAATGAATTCTTGGGAAGATGTTGTAAACTTCGCGAATGGATATGGTGAAGGATCTACAGAAGAAAACCCTACGGAAATTGTTATTATTAGAGATGGAAATGAGCTTACCTTTACTTATATTGCGTATGGTACAGATGTTTTAGGTGCTATGGGGTATAATTCATTCTATAGTCGCATCGGAATTACTGGTTCAACTAAATTTAGTTTCTTTGGAAGTTTTGGGGCAGCTTGGGATTCTTTCGCAGCAGCTGGCTCAACTATATTTAAAACTATTGGCCTGATGTTTTCATCAAATCAAGTAGGAGTTTCCGATTTAAGTGGTTTTGTTGGGATATTCTCAATGACTAGTCAAGCCGCAGCTGGAGGAATAATTTCACTATTAAGTTGGATTGGATTACTAAGTGTTAACTTAGGTATAGTTAACTTGCTTCCAATACCTGCACTTGACGGCGGTAGACTTGTTTTTATAGGTTATGAAGCAATAACAAAAAGAAAACCAAATCAAAAAGTTGAAAACTGGTTACACACGATAATGTTTTTCCTTTTGATGGGCCTATTAATATTCATTACATACAACGATATATTAAGGTTATTTAAGTAAAAATAGAGAATTATTTAATGAGAAAAACACAACCAAGTATATCGCTTGGTTTTTTCTTTCATTAAATAGGGTTTTTCACTGATACATATTTTATTATTTACATTGAAACAACACCCAAAGATGGGTCTATTAACGATGTGGAAGGAATATTAATAAAATGTTTGAAAAACCGGTAGAAAATTATTGACAATAAAATGTTGCTATGATAAAATATATAGGCGCTTGAAAGAGTGCGAGTAACAATCGGTCTTTGAAAACTAAACATATACAGATTAAAACAACAACCAAAA
>CAZHSG010000009.1:0-52414 GCA_964535005.1 uncultured Candidatus Izemoplasmatales bacterium | reverse complement strand
CTGGGCAGATGTTGGTATCAAATTAATTGATGACTTAACATTTGAATTTACATTCGTTAATGAAATGTCAGAATGGAATGTAAGATATTTCTTAAGTTCATTTGTTATTACTCCTATTAATATCGAATTATATGAATCATTGCAAGATGGAGATTTTAACAGCTATGGTACTAATGAAACAACTATCGCTTATCATGGTCCTTTTTATGTAGACTATTATGAAAACGATAAAATCTTACGTTGCAAAGAAAACCCTATATATCATGATCCTGATGAATATTTCTATACTGGATATACTTTCTCAGTAATTGAAGATTCAGCTGTAATATTCCAAGAATTTTTAGCTGGTAAACTTGAAGTTGTTTCACTTCCACCAGATGAATATGACACTTACAAAGACAATCCTGGATTAAAACAAGTTCCTTCATCTACTACATTTAGAATGATGATTAATGGTTTAGGTACTGAAGCGGAACAAAGAGCAAAATTCCCTGATTCTACATGGATTCCAGAACCAATATTAGCAAATGAAGACTTTAAAATGGCAATGTTCTTTGCTATTGACAGACAAAAACTTACTGAAGAAGTTCAAAAGACCTTTATAACCAACATGTATTATTTCTGTGATGTTTACGTAGTAGACGCAGAAATGGGTGTTCCTTATCGTGATACTGATCAAGGATTATCGGTTGGTAATGGTTTATTTCCATCAACTAATGGGTACAATCCTACGGCAGCGAGAGCGTTATATAGCTTAGCATTAGACGCATTAGTAACAGCTGGAGATTATACAGGTGGTACTGCAGCTAATCCTACTATTATTTCACTTGAATACAACTACTTTAGTGGTTCTGAAACTCAAGTTGCAGTGTACGAATGCTTAAAAACTACTTTTGAAGAGTTATTCGTATCAACTGAATATTATATTAATATTGAATTATTAGGATTTGCAAAAGACTTCCCAAGCAACTATTATGATTATATGATGGTTGGTGAATTTGACTTATCAATTGGTGGTATCTCTGGTTCTGTTTTAGATGCTGCAAGTTTCTTAGATACTTATACTTCTGATAACAGGAGTGGATTTACTCTTAACTGGGGTATTGATACTTCTCAAGCAGAAATTGAAATTAGTTATCAAGGCTTTGAAGGTGATTGGCATTATGAATTATGGTCATTTGATGCGATTGAAAAAGCATTGACTGGACAAGCTTATTTGTTAAATGGTATGGAAGCACCTGAACCAAGAGCTGTAGTGGATAGTGTAACAGCTACTACATTTGATTTTCATATTGAAGAATATACAAACCCAGATTTTATTGTAAATAGTTATTCTATACTCATTTATGATGCTGGGGTTAATGATTATGTGCCACTAGATAATTATCAAGATATAGCAGTTACAGGGGCTGAAATAGTTGTTACAGACTTAACATCTTATTATTACTCTGAAAATGCAAATGGAGATGTTGAATACAAGTCCGGAGATTATCAAATAATAATCAACTTTACCTATACCGTTGATACTTCTCGACCAGGACAAACAATATCAAATTGGTTTACAATAAATACAATTTTCGTTGAATCAGCGACACATGGACTTATGACAAATTATGATCCTAGTTACCTTTATGCAAATTTGAATCTAGAATTAACAGAAGGATACAATTCAGAAATTGTATCAGCTAGAGTATTTAATGTATCAGATGATTTTATAGAAGTAGATCAAGCAATAGTTGACTTTACTGACTTGTCAAATGTTCAAGTCAGCAATATATATATAAACTGCGAATACTTAATTGAATTTACATTCGCAGATGGCAATTGGGATGCAATAAAATTTAGGACTCTCGACCTTGAAAATGATCCGATGGATATTTCAACAATAGAAGATGTCCAAGATTTGAATCCGGATGATCGAGAAACTGTTCAAATTCAAGGAATTGTGTATTTCATAACTGAAAATGGTTATTATGTACAGGATTCAACAGGTATGATTTTAGTATTCTCGTGGGTCCCTGAAACATTGTCTCTAGGTGATGAAGTAGTGGTACTCGGTATTCTAAGTTCATATAGTGAGCAGAATCAGATGATTAATTCATACATTATGGATACTATATCGACTGGAAATGATTTTGAACAAACTCCGATAAGATATTATCCAGATGAAACCGAATTAATTTCTGGACAAACATATACAGTAACAGGAACAATTCAATTAATTACAGATGGATACACCTATATACACTTTTATGATAGCGATAACGAGTTATTTGTAATTTATTACCGTTCCACATATAACGATTCTTGGAATGTTTTATACGCTTTAGAGGGAACAGAAGTCACTATTAATGCCGTATACTACTTTACTAAAACAGACGATTTCATCCATTTTGTTTACCAGGAAGGTATAGAAGGTATTCTTACATTTACAGAACAAGAAAAATTAGATACTGATGTTGAATGTTTGAATATAGATGATTTAAATGTTTACGAAGAACAAGCTGATAGATTACCTACAACTTTTTATGGATCAAATACAGTTTGGGAAATAACAGCGGGAAATGAATATGTAACAATAGTTGATGGAGAAATGGTTTTTGGGTCAGTTGCTGAATATAAAGCAGTAACAATACAAGCAACTATTTCAAGAACTGGGTTAGCCCCACAAGTAAAAACATTTATAATAATAATAACCCCAGTTAAAAATATAGCGGAAATTAAAGAATTAGAATTAGGTACAACTGTTCAAACAAAAGGGGTAGTATACTTCTTATCACAAATAGGATTCTATATATTTGATGAAACAGGAACGATTTTCGTTTATACAGATGATGTGCCTACAGTAGAACTTGGTGACGAAGTATTTTTTGAAGGAAAATTAGATACTTTTTATGAAGGAATTCAAATTCGAAATCCAGAAATATACGAGATTGTATCAATAGAAAACGATTATGCACAAACACCGATCGTATACATTCCAGGAATGACAGAACTTATTGCCGGGCAAACATATACGGTAGCAGGAACAGTGCAAATAAATACAGATGATTACATTAGTATATTTGTTTACGATGGAGAAAACCAATTGTTCGCTATTTCTTATTATCGTTCAAGATATAATGATTCTTGGGATACCCTTGTAGCATTAGATGGAACAGATATCACTTTTAATGCTGTGTATTACTATACGAAAGATGAAGAATTAATTTACTTTGTTTATCAAGAAGGCGCAGATGGAATTTCTGTATTTACTGAACAAGATAAATTGAATATTGATGTTGTAAGTTTAAATTCAAGAATTAATTTAGATGTTTTCGAAGAACAATCAGATGAATTGCCTACAACATATTATGGATCAAACGCAGATTGGGTAGTAACTACGGGGAATGAATATGTAACAATAGTTGATAATACGTTGTTATTTGGTGACGTTGCTGTGGATACTGAAGTAACAATACAAGCAACAGTTACAAGAATTGATTTAACCCCACAAATTATAACTTATACTATAACAATACACTCAATTCTTACAATAGCTGAAAATCAAGTAGTTGCAACAGAGACAGTAGTTTATGCAAAAGGAGTAGTATATTACTTATCACAAAATGGATACTATATATTTGATGAAACAGGAATGATTTTTGTATACACTTTTGAAACACCAACTGTAGAACTTGGAGATGAAGTAATTGTTGAAGGAGAAATAGGCGTTTTCGGTGAAGAAGTCCATATTAGAAATCCAGAATTTCATGAGACTGTATCAACAGGAAATGATATTACACAAGCACCTATCATATATGTTCCAGGAACGACAGAACTTGTTTGTGGACAAACTTATACAGTTACAGGGACAGTTCAAATAATTACAGATACATACACTAATGTATATATTTACATTGGGGAGGCTAGAATTGAGATTTATTACAAGTCACTTCAAGATTCAGTAGATGCAATTAAATTGTTTGACGGACAACAAATTGTAATTAATTTAGTTTATCATGCAAAACCTTATGGTGATTTTATGTTTTTCTACCAAGACACTGAAACAGAAATAACAGTAGTTCCAGTTTAATTGGTAATATAGTAAAATTTAACAATTAATAATTTGACTAAATTTTCTAATTTAAATATAAAAACTAGATAGTTATTAAGTATTTGTTGATATAATTAAAATAAGTCAGTGTTTATTGGCTTATTTTTTTTAGTTGTATTGTATTTTTATTTAAATCTTGTAGAATATTTAGTGAGAGAGAGATGATGAAAATGATTTTAGCTGCACTAACAATCAACGAAGTAAAGGAAGCTTGGTGGTTATATGCCATAGGAGCTTTTGTTACAATCTTTATTATTTGTGGTTCTTTGTTCTTTGCATATAAAGCTTATAAACAATCAAAAGAACTAGAAATGTCGAAAGAGGATGTCAAAAAAGCAGTAATATCTTCAGTAAGTTTTTCGATATTACCATCAATAGGAATCTTTATTGGTGTAGTCACAATGGCAGGATTACTCGGACTTGCTCTACCTTGGATTAGATTATCCGTTTTAGGAGCATTACATTATGAGTTAATGGCAGTAAATTACGCTGTTGGAGATGTAACTGCGGCGACTATGAGTATCGAAAATTTCGTTACTATAGCTTTCACAATGACTATTGCTATTGTGTGGGGAAGTTTATTTACTTTATTCTTCTTTAAAAAATATCAATCAAAAGTTGTAGATAAAGCAACCGAAAAAAAAGGTAGAAGTTTTGGACCGTTATTATTTCAATCTGTATTTATTGGTTTAGTTAGTGCATATTTTGGAGATGCTTTTTCAAAGATGTTTTTATATAATACAAGGGAAATAGTTGATGGAGCCTATACCGGTGTTGTCATAGAAAATTCAAGTTTTGTCCCACTAATTGTCTTTTTAGTATCATTTATTTCTATGATGGGGTTTGACTATTTAGTTAAAAAGAAAAATGTTAAATGGCTTGAGAATTTCCAATTATCTATTTCTATGTTAATTGGAATGAGTAGTGCAGTGTTACTTGGTTTAGGAGGCATTTACTAATGAATACAATATATAGAGAACAAATGCATAAATATGGTAGAATTTTCACTGTCATGGGGATAGCGGTTATGTTTTTAGCTCCATTCATGATCTGGGTTATAACAGGGGTAGGACCAAATGCTGGCCAATTACTTACGGGAGTACTTGGCTTATCAGTAATCTTTTTACCTGGTGGTTTTATTGAAATGATGACTTATTCACCATTACTAGGTACTAGTGCTACATATTTAGCATTTATTACAGGTAATTTGGTTAATTTAAAAGTACCATGTGTTATGAACGCTACAGAAATCTGTGGCACAAAAATTAATACTCCTGAAAATGAAGTAGTTAGTACATTGTCAGTAGCCTTTTCATCTATTACTACAGTTATTATCTTATCTTTGGGTGTTTTATTGTTGATACCACTTAAACCACTGTTAGAAAGTCAAGTATTAGCTCCAGCATTTAATTGGGTTATTTCAGCTTTATTTGGTGCTTTAGGTTATAAATATTTTAAAGGAAATTGGAAACTTGTTATTGCTCCAATAGTGTTAGTTATGATCTTAAGTATGATTGCTCCAACATTTGTTAATGGGCAAGTTTTAATAATAGTATTAATTGCTGCTATCATTACAATTGTTGTTGCTAAAATACTGTTTAACAAAAAAATAATTTAGGAGGAAGTTATGATATTAGATATATTTTTAGGATTAGTAGGAATATTCGTTTTATTACTTTTAGTTGCTCTAATCAACACAATAATTATTAAAGATAGATCACCTAAGGTAGATCCGATAGAGATTGATTCTAAACAAGCTGATAAATTAGCTAAGGAATTATCTAAAATGATTCAAGTAGAAACATTGTCTTATCAAAAAGACCTAGACAATCAGGAAAAGTTTGATGAAATGCAAGTTTTAATGAAGAAACTATTTCCTAATGTTTATAAAACCTTAGAGCAGAAAGTATTTAAAGGTGGTTCGCTTTTATTTAAATGGGTTGGTAAGTCTGATAATAAACCAATGGTATTAATGGCTCACCAAGATATTGTACCTGCTAATAAGAATGATTGGACTTTTGAGCCATTTAGTGGAGAAGTTACTGAAACTGAAATCTATGGCCGTGGTACTTTAGATACTAAATGTACATTATATGCATTCTTTAAAGCTGTAGAAAATTTAATTAAATCAGGTTTTGTACCTGAACATGATACTTACATATCAAGTTCCACAGATGAAGAAATCAGTGGGAATGGGGCTGAGTTATCAATTAAAAGATTACAAGATTTAGGAGTAACGCCATATATTGTTTTAGATGAAGGTGGAGCCGTTGTTACTGGTAGTTTACCATCTGTAACTAGAGCGATAGCTTTAATAGGCGTTATTGAAAAGGGTTATTGTAATATTAAGTTTACTGCTAAGAGCAAAGGTGGACATTCATCAACACCACCCAAAAATACACCAATTGCTAGACTTTCAGCTTTTGTAAATGATGTAGAAAATCATTTTCCTATGAAAACAAAAATGATTAAAGAAGTTCAAGATATTTTTGTAACTGCAGCACCTGCAATGAGTGGACCTTTTAGGTATTTATTTGGTAATATGTGGTTGTTTAAACCTTTGATTACTTTCTTATTACCTAAGATTAATACTTTTGGTAGAGCATTACTATCAACAACAATTGCTTTTACAATGTCTAAAGGATCAGATATTGAGAATGTAATTCCAAGTGAAGCCTATGTTGTTGCTAATCTAAGAACTCATCCTATTCAAGATATAGATGCATCATTTAAAGTTTTAGAAGCCATTGCAAAAAAATATGATATTGAAGCTGAAATTACAGAGGGTAGGGAAACTTCACCTATTTCTAATGTAAACAATGAAGCCTATAAGTATTTAGTCAAACAAATAGTTAAGACTTTCCCTGATGCAATAGTTAGTCCTTATGTAATGTTAGGTGGAACTGATTGTCGTTTCTTCTCAAAATTAACAGAATCAGCATTTAGATTCTCTCCAACAAGAATTAATAATAAGGAATTATCTAAGATTCATGGTAAAGATGAATCAATTAAAAAGTCTGCATTATATGAGGCAGTAATATTTTATACGGAATTCATAAAGAATCACAAATAAAACAAAAACGTATGATATAATTCACATATAAATAGGAGGTATAAGATGGTTTTCCCGAAAGCAGAGTTTAACAAAGCATCAGTGAAAGATGCGAATATTAATAAAGGTTTATTAGTTGATTTATTCAACGAAATTGAAGAAGAAAGGCTAAATATTCATTCAATGTTACTTTTAAAAGATGGTAGTAGAGTTTTTAGAGCTTCAGCTCATACATATACCGAAGATACTAAAGATGAGGTTTATTCAGTATCTAAATCATTTACCAGTGTAGCTATTGGTATATTATGTGATTTAAATATACTTCATCTAGATAACTACATACTTTATTTCTTTAGTAAAGAAGTAAGTGATTATCTACCTGGTTATGAAAAAATTCAAATAAAACACTTATTAACTATGAGTTCAGGACAAGAAAAAGATATATTTAGTAGTTTAACGCCAAATGATAATTTTTATAAAATATTTTTTAATCAACCATTAATTAATCAACCCGGTGAAGTCTTCGATTATAGTAATTTTTCAAGTTTAATATTATCAGCTATAGTTACAAAAGTTACTGGTAAATCATTAAATGATTTCTTGAATGAGCATTTATATAAATATATAGGCATGGAAAAACCAAATTGGAATCAAGTGAATGGAATTAGTTTTGGAGCTATTGGAATGTATATATCAGCTAATGACATGGCTAGATTTGGCTTACTATTATTAAATGATGGTAATTGGGACGGCAAACAAATAGTATCTAAAAAATATCTAGATTTAGCGACTCAACTACAAATAGAAATAAAAGATGATGCTGAACCAGCAGATAAATTTGGTTATGGATTCCAATTTTGGAGAAATAGCTTTGGTGATTATCGATGTGCAGGTTTATATAGACAATATATAGTAATTAATAAAGAATTCAACCTTGTTTTTGTGATTAAAGCTTACGAAGAAAAACAACTTTTAGATTTATTTGAAAAATACATTTTAAAAGCTTGTAAAAAGGGTTGGAACTACTGTGATTATTCTCTAAGAGATTACACAAGAAGATTCAAAAAAAATTCGATTGAAATAATTGAAAAAGAAAAAGAAATTAGAATCGGCTAAAATAAATAGAGGTAAGTCAAGTTGTGTGGACTTATCTCTTATTTTTTGGTATAATATTTCAGTATAGATTTTGAGGTGTTTAAATGATAATAGGAACAATTAATACTCTAAAGGTATTAAGGGAAACAGATATAGCATATCAGTTAACCGACGGTATCGAAGAAGTATTTTTGCATAAAAAAGAAGCCAAAAAACCTTATGAAGATGGTGAGGAAATTGACGTATTTTTATATGTTGATAATCAAGGCAGAATAACAGCGTCCACAAAAGAGCCGCTTTTTCAACTAGGAGAAGCTAAAATGCTTGATGTGGTATCAGTTAATTTTAACTATGGGGTTTTCTTGTATTATGGTATGGTAAAAGATTTACTCGTAAGTTTAGATGACTTACCAGATGATAGAAGAAGATGGCCACGGGATGGCGATAAAATGCTGGTAGGGATGATTGCGAAGAAAGATCACTTACTAGGTCATATCCTTGGTAGGAAACAGGTTGCAGACCATTTTCAGGACCAAGAAGAGTTGGAAGAAAAACAAGAAGTACCATGCCACGTTATGTATTTACTCGATAATGGAATGGTTTGTTTTACAGAATTTGGACATGAAATCTTTATTCACCAAAACAACTACCGTGATAAATATCGTGTTGGACAAGCAGTAACACCAAAAATATTGAAATTAAACCCAAGTGGTGAATATGTTGGAACGCTTATAGAACAAAAAGAAATAATGTTGGAAACAGACTCGGAAATAATATTGGAATACCTAGAAGATAACTTTGGCAAAATGAATATTACTGACAAGAGTGATGCAGAAAAGATATATAATACATTTCATATGTCAAAATCGGCATTTAAAAGAGCGTTAGGAAAGCTCTATAAAGCTGGAAAAGTAGAATTAAACAAAGAATATACAAAAAAAATATAGGTAGGTGGAAATATGGGAAGAGCGCATGAAGTTAGAGCATCTAAAATGGAAAAAACTAGTTTAATGAAGTCAAAAGTTTACTCAAAGTTTGGTAAAGAGATTTATATGGCTGCAAAAAATGGTGGACCCGACCCGGATAGTAATTTAACGCTAAAAAGAATTATTGAAAGAGCGAAACAAGCACAGGTACCAGCAGACGTTATAAAAAGAAACATTGAAAAATCTAAAGGTGGCGTTGGTGGAGCTGATTACTCTCCATCAAGATACGAAGGATTTGGACCAGGTGGGTGTACACTTATACTTGAATGTTTAACAGACAATGCTAATAGAACATTTGGTGAAGTTAGACATTGTTTTACTAAAACTGGTGGTAAGCTAGGAGTTAGTGGAGCAGTATCGTATTTGTATACCTATTGTTCACACATTAGTTTTTCAGGGATGAGTGAAGATGAAGCACTAGAAACATTGATGATGGCTGAATGTGAAGTCACTGATATTGATGCAGATGAAGATATCGTAATTATTACTGGTGAACCAGGAGATTTAGACCACATCAAAGATGCATTAACAGCAACTGGTAAAGAATTAACTTTCTACGAAGATCATGTAACTTACGTTCCAAATGATAAAATAATTCTAAGTGAAGAAGACTTAGCTAAATTTGATCGTTTTATCGCTTTAACTGATGACATTGATGATATTCAAGAAGTGTATCACAACGTAGAATTACCCGAAGACCACTAAGCAACGAAATATTGTTGCTTTTTATCTATTTTTTGTTGGGCTAAAAACCCAATGATATAGTAGAATTATGTTATAATATATTAAGGAGAATTTAATGAATTTACCTAACAAATTAACAATGTTGAGAATCTTTTTAATTCCTATTATTGTCGCACTTTATTTACTAAGAGATTTAATTGGAGATTCAACATTTATTATTCTAGGAATACTATTTATTCTAGCTTCGATAACTGATTACTTTGATGGTTATATTGCTAGAAAAAGAGATATCGTAACTACATTTGGAAAATTTGTGGATCCGTTAGCTGATAAATTGTTAGTATTAGGCTCATTGCTTTTGCTTTCAGACTTTTATGCTAGAAGCAATACTGGCGGTCTATTTATGTGGATGCCTTTCTGGATTGTTCTTATCGTTTTAGCCAGAGAGTTAATTGTAACTTCAATTAGATTAGTTGCTGTAGGTGAAGGAATCATCTTACACGCATCTAAGCTTGGCAAGTACAAAACAGCATTTACAATGGTTTCGATCGTGTATTATTTCTTTATAATGCCTATGAATAGTCCGGTAATTAATATCATTGGAGTAATATTAATATCAATTTCGGTTTTACTAACAATTATTTCCGGAATCGATTATTTTATAAAAAATAAAACTGTAATTTTAAAATCAGTTTAAAGAATTTTAGTCATTCATAAGTATTATGTTATAGAGGCATAAACGGGAGGATTATATGACAGATAAAACAAGAGAAAAAAATTTAGAATTAGCTTTAAAAAATATTGAAAAGGAATATGGAAAAGGATCAATAATGGTTCTTGGAAATGTTAACTTAGTTGATATTGAAGCAATATCAACTGGATCTATTTCAGTAGATGCTGCACTAGGTATAGGCGGTTATCCTAAAGGAAGAATCGTAGAAGTATATGGGCCAGAATCAAGTGGTAAAACAACTTTTGCACTTCATGCAATAGCCGAAACTCAAAAAGCAGGCGGTTACGCTGCTTTTATTGATGCAGAACATGCATTGGATGCTAATTATGCAAAAAATTTAGGTGTAGATATTGATTCACTAATTCTAAGTCAACCTGATACAGGAGAACAAGCTTTAGAAATAACTGAAGCATTAATTAGATCTGGTGCAGTTGATATGGTTGTTATTGACTCTGTAGCTGCTCTAGTACCTGAAGCTGAAATCAGAGGCGAAATGGGTGATAGCCATATAGGTCTACAAGCAAGACTAATGTCTCAAGCTATGAGAAAACTATCTGGAGCAATAGCTAAATCAAATTGTATAGCATTGTTCATTAATCAAATTAGAGAAAAAGTTGGAGTAATGTTTGGTAGTCCTGAAGTTACACCAGGTGGTAGAGCCTTAAAATTCTACTCATCGGTTAGACTAGAAATCAGACGTGGGGAACTACTTAAAGATGGGACAGATATTGTAGGTGTAGTTGCTAGAGTTAAAGTTGTTAAAAACAAAGTTGCTGCTCCATTCAAAACTTGTAATGTAGACATCGTATTTGGTAAAGGTATCTCAAGATCAGGTGAAGTAGTTGATTTAGGTGTTTTATATGAAATTATTAAGAAGAGTGGTTCATGGTATTCATACAAAGGATCAAAAGTTGGTCAAGGCCGTGAAAACGTTAAAAAATATCTTATGGAAACCCCTGAAATGTTTGAAGAAATCAGCAAATTAATTAGGGAACAAATAGCAAATAAATAGAAAAACCATTTATTGGTTTTTCTTTTTTTTTGATTCTTGACGTAAAATATATATAATAGTAAATATCTTTTGACTATAACCTTAATATAATATATAATAGAATAGATTAAAAATGTATATTGTTGTATGTGGACATACTTAAAATATATAAAATACTAATAAAGGAGATAATAACAATGTCAGACGCATTACTAATTATTATTTCCAGTTTGTTAGGTTTAATTGTTGGTGGACTTATAGGGTTTATCGTAAGAGTGTCAGTTGTGGAAAAAGGTTTCCAAACTGCCAGAAATAAATCTCAAGGAATCATCGACAATGCATTTTCTCAAGCGGAGAGAATAAAAAAAGAGAAACTTTTAGAAGCTAAACAAGAAATTTACCATTTAAATCAAGAAAATGAGAAAATCTTAAAAGAAAAAAGAAATGAACATGCAGGTAGAGAGAATAAACTGCATCAAAGGGAAGAAATACTAGAACGTAGATCAGCTAACTTAGATAAACGTGATATAAATCTAGACCGTAAAGAAGAGATCTTAGACAATCGAAAATCCGCAATTGATGAAAAGAACTATCAACTGGAAAAAGTCATTAAAGAGCAAAACGAGAAATTATTTGAAATTGCAAATTATAGCGTAGAACAAGCTAGAGATGTAATTATGAAGCGTGTTGAGGAAGACATGGTTGAAGATATTGACCGTTTCCTTAGAGACGAAGAGGAAAAGGCTAAATCTGAAGCACAAAAGCGTGCTAAGGAAATCATTTCCAATGCAATCCAAAAATACGCACAAGATGTTACAGTTGAAGCAACAGTTTCAGTTGTAACCCTACCGAATGACGAAATGAAAGGCCGTATTATTGGTCGTGAAGGACGTAACATTCGTACTTTAGAAGCATTAACAGGTGTTGACTTAATAATTGACGATACTCCTGAAGCAGTCGTACTATCAGGATTTGATCCGATACGTAGAGAAATCGCTAAAAGAGCATTAGAATCTTTAATTGCAGATGGAAGAATCCATCCTGCTAGAATTGAAGAAATTGTTGAAAAAACAAGAGTTGAAGTCGACCAATTTATTAGAGACAAAGGAGATGAAGCTGTATTCGAAACTAGAATCGGTAGAATCCATCCTGATCTAACAAAATTGATTGGTAGATTAAACTACAGAACATCATATGGGCAAAACGCCCTAAGACACTCTATAGAAACCGCATTCTTAGCTGGTAAAATGGCTGTAGAATTAGGTGAAAACGAAGTAATAGCTAAAAGAGCTGGATTACTTCATGATATTGGAAAAGCTGTTGACCACGAAATGGAAGGGTCACACGTAGACATTGGCTATGCATTAGCTAAAAAATATCATGAACATCCTGCAGTACTTGACGCGATTATCTCACATCATGGAGACAAAGAAGCAACTACTATAATTGGCGTGTTAGTAGCTGCAGCAGATGCATTAAGCGCCGCTAGACCAGGAGCTAGATCCGAATCACTTGAAAACTATATCAACCGTTTAACTCAATTAGAAGAAATATCTTCTCATGTAAAAGGCGTAGAATCAGCCTTTGCTATTCAAGCAGGTAGAGAAGTAAGAGTAATCGTTAAACCAAACGAAGTTGATGACGCAAAAACTCACGTTATTGCTAAAGAAATCAAGGAACAAATTGAAGAAAAATTAAGTTATCCTGGAACAATTAAAGTTACTGTTATTAGAGAAACACGAGCTCAAGATATTGCAAAATAAAACATTAGCCTTCCAAAAACTGGAAGGCTTCTCTTTTTAGGAGGAAGACATGGAATACTTTGATCTGTATAATTTAGAAGGTAAAAGAATTAATAAAATTATGGCCAGGGGTGGCGAAAATCTACCTGGAGAATATCATCTAGTAGTCCATATTTGGATTAGAAATTCTAAAAACCAATATCTAATCCAACAACGGAGTAAACTAGAAGATCCAATTCCCTTTCAATGGGCAGCTACAGGTGGAGCGGTATTAACTGGAGAAAATAGTTTAGAAGGCGTACTAAGAGAGTCTTACGAAGAAATGTGCTTGGTAATTAATCCAGCCCATTTAAAGTTAGTAAAAAGGTATTTTATTGAGAACCCTAAAACTAACTATATAACTGACTTGTACCTATTAGAAGAAGATGTGAATCTAGATAAGCTTACATTGGACCCTAAAGAAGTGAAAACTGTTACCTATAAAACTATGAATGAAATAAGGAAAATGATCTCTGAAGGTAACTTTTGGGACTATGAAAATAATATAAATCGAATCGGATACTTAGATATCCTAGAAAAGAGTTAAATAATGAGAGTACTATTTATTGGTGATGTTTATATGGAACAAGGTAGAAAGGCTTTTGATAAGTATTTCGCCGGAGTTAAACAAGATTACAAACCTCAGTTCATTATTGTTAATGGAGAAAATATCTCCAACGGAAATGGTTTAAGCGAAACAATTTACAAAGATTACTTAAAAAGAGGAGTTAACGTGTTTACCCTAGGTAATCACGCATTTTCTCGTCAAGATCATCCTGAAGTTCTATCTCTACCCTATGTTATTAGGCCTGCAAACTATGGCCAAGGAACAGTTGGTAAGGAATACGTTGAATACAACTTTAACGGTAAAAAAATAGTTGTTATAAATTTACTGGGTAGAGTTTTCATGAGAGACCCTATTGATAATCCATTCACTAAAATGGATGAAATTCTAGAAAAAGTTAAAGCTGACTATATAATAGTCGACTTTCATGCAGAAGCTACAAGCGAAAAACTTGCATTGGCACATTATTTAGACGGAAGAGTAGATGCTATCTTAGGCACCCATACTCACGTTACAACAGCCGATGAAATGAAACTTCCTAAAGGTACGCTCTATATAACTGATGTTGGCATGACTGGAGTTAAATATGGAGTTATTGGTGGAGAAGTAAGACAAGCTATAAGGAAATTTGTTTCCGGCGTGCCGGAAAGAGTTAAACCTGAAACTGCTGGGCCACTACAATTTAACGCAGTTTTTATGGATTTAGATGCAAAAACTATCAAGAGAATCAACATAAAAGAGGACTAATATGAAAATTATGAACAAACCCAACTTAAGGGATGCTAGAAAAAGATCAAAAGGACATGCTAAAACAATTGAATATATAGCTGATAAGGATATCAAAGATTTAGGCGTTGGTAAGAAATATCTTATTCAAACTCATGGATGCCAAGCCAATGAAGCAGATACCGAAGTCATAAGAGGTATGCTAGAAGCTCAAGGTTTTGAAAAAACTAATAAAATTGAAGATACAGATTTAATCTTAATAAATACTTGTGCAATCAGAGAAAAAGCTGAAAACAAGGTTTTTGGTGAACTAGGGAGATTAAAAAGTTTTAAGAGAATAAACCCTAACCTAATTATCGCTGTTGCAGGTTGTATGCCACAGGAAGAAGCTACTGTAGAAAGAATACTTAGTACCTATAAACATGTGGATATAGTTTTTGGTACTCACAATATTTCTAAGTTTTTAAATTACTTATACTTCGTAATGAAAGAACATAAGAAGATGATAGAAGTATTCTCGGAACAAGGAAGTATCATTGAACATCTACCTCAAGCAAGAGATCACAGATTTAAAGCTTGGGTAAATATTATGTATGGCTGTGATGAGTTCTGTACCTATTGTATAGTTCCATATACTAGAGGTAAAGAACGTTCTAGAAGCAAAGAATATATTATTGATGAAGTAAAAGAACTAATCGCAAAGGGATACAAGGAAATTACTCTATTAGGACAAAATGTTAATTCATATGGGTTAGACTTTGAAGATAATAGCTATAGTTTTGCAGATTTATTAGAGGAACTAAGTGATTTTCCTATCGAAAGAATTAAATTTACAACTTCTCATCCAAAAGATTTATCAGATGAAGCAATAGACGTGGTATCAAGAAAACCTAACCTAATGCCATTTATTCATTTACCAGTTCAATCCGGATCAAATCCTGTATTGAAGAAGATGAATCGTAAATATACTAAAGAACAATATTTAGACTTAGTTGGTCGAATTTATAAGAAGATTCCAAATGTATCTTTGACAACCGATATAATAGTAGGCTTCCCTACTGAAACAGAAGCTGACTTCCAAGAAACACTTGACCTTGTAAGAAAAGCAAAATTTGAAGGAGCCTATACATTTACCTATTCAAGAAGAACAGGTACACCAGCAGCGAGTTATGAATCTGATATTACAGAAGCTATGGCTAAGGATAGACTACACAGATTAAACGATCTAGTTAACGAAGGATACGCAAGAGGAAATAAACGTTTTGAGAATGAAATTGTTAAAGTTTTAGTTGAAGGACATAGTAAAACGAAGTCAGATGTTTTATCAGGATATACCGAAAATAATAAGCTAGTGAACTTTAAGGGTAGCGACTCATTAATTGGTCAAATAGTCAAAGTAAAGATAATAAAATCAAAAACTTGGTCATTAGATGGAGAACTATTAGATTAACTCGATAATATGATTTTTATATGAATAACAATTAAAAAAGCCAAAAAAACAAGGAAATCGCTAAATTTATGCGTAACTGCCTTGAAATAAACAGAAATTTATAGTAACATATTATTATCAATATTGAAAAGGGTGAGATTATGGGTAAATTCAAAACAAATGAAGAATTTTTTACGTTTTCTAAAAGATTGGTGGTAATTCCGACAGAAGATATTGAAAATCTGTTGGTCAAATATAAAATAAAATTACCATTATATGCTCATGCTTTCTTACTAAAGGAAACCATTAGATCTAAAGTGTTTGAAGAAAAACTCTACAACACTTATTCTGATGAGTTGAAGTTTAGACTAAGAGGTTATGACGAATATTCAATATACCCACTTGAAAAACTTATCAACAAGTATAATTTAGATTTTGAGTTAGCTAGATATAAAGAACTTCTATTTGACTTCATCTACATTAATTCAAGTAAACTATCAATTAGAAATAGTTTTATAAATGAGTTACAACAACTTCAACATAATTACACTGTAGACTTAGAAGTCATGAAATACAGTGATTTTTATGCATTGGTAAGTGATTTGTTCTATGAAGCGGATGGTTTCTTAGATGGGGTAGCTGTTGAAGACTGGACAGAAGACATGCTGGCATCTTATACATTAGGAGATCTTAAAGAACTTGGTAAGAAGTATAGTATATCTGTTCCTAGAAGAATTAATAAAGCTAAACTTATCGAAATCTTAACTTCAAAATTCAAGTTAACCGTTGATGAATCATCACTTTTAGCTAAAAAAAGCGTTTTGGATTTAGAAATATATTCTAAAGAAAAAGGTTTTCAAATCTCAATTGATTTAAAGAAAAAAGATATGATTGAATTCATAAAATTCTCACTAAATATGTATCATAAACCAACTACTAAAAATGATTTCAAATATAATGTACCACTTGTTACTAAAGAAGAAGCTGTAGTAATTGATATTGAAGAGGAAGAACCAGAAGTTATTGAAGAAGTAGTTGTACCAGTAATTATTCCGGTTGAGGAAGAAATTGAAGAGCCTATAGTTGAACCTGAAGTAATCCCAGAACCTGAACCTGAGGCTGTTGAGGAATCTATAGTTGAAGAAGAACCGGAAGTTATTGAAGAAGAACCTGAAACAATTGAAGAAGAACCTGAAACAATTGAAGAAGAACCTGAAACAATTGAAGAAGAACCTGAAACACTTCCTAAGAAAGTTTATGCTCCAGAACCTAAAGATGAATCACTATTATCAAATGAAGAAAAAGAATTATTAGATGAAAAGATAAATCAAATAATTAAAAAATTTTATAAAAAACGTAGACGCAGAAGAACAACTTGGATTATTGTAATTGCACTAATAGTAGTAATTATTGGATTTGCTGGATACTCATACTTGCAGTATACGGATTTAGGTACTCTACCTTTTGGAATACCAGTATTCTGGTAATAGATTTAAGGAGAACATGTTGAAGAAAACAGACACACCTAGTTACACACCAATGATGCAACAATATCTTGAAATTAAAAAAGACTATAGTGACTATATAGTCTTTTTTCGACTTGGAGATTTCTATGAAATGTTTTTCCAAGATGCATTACTAGCTTCAAAAGAGCTAGAAATAGTCCTTACCGCAAGAGATGCTGGATCACCTGAAAGAGTACCAATGTGCGGTGTTCCTTACCATGCAGCGAATCTATACCTAGAAAAACTAGTTGAAAAAGGACATAAAGTAGCGATTGTTGAGCAAGTAGAAGATCCAAAACAAGCAAAAGGTATTGTCAGACGAGAAGTCATCAAGTTAGTAACTCCTGGTACAGTCATTGAAGATGGACTTATTGATCAAAAAGATAACAACTACATTGTAGCTGTTACCGAGATAAAAAACGGATACATTCTTGCTTTCTCTGACTTAACTACTGGAGAGAATTATCTAGAGAGAGTTCCTAACGATGTCAACATTTTATTTAATGAAATATTAAATCTAAATGTTAAGGAAGTTGTTATACCTTCAAAATTAAGTAATAAACTAATCAAACATTACCTTACTGACTACGAATTAACTATTTCAATAAGTGATGACTTGAAATTACCTAGTTATTATCGTGGATTGGTTAATGAGGTTTATGATAAAGAATTAATTCAAGCCTTTGCTAGACTGATAAATTATCTAGAAAAAACTCAAAAACAAGCATTAATGCACTTACAAAAGGTTCAAGTCTTTACTTCAAGTTCATATTTGAGAATAGACAACAATTCAAAAAAGAATCTAGAATTAACAGAAACATTTAGAAAACAATCAAAATCAAGTACTTTGTTTTGGTTACTAGATAAATGTCAGACAGCTATGGGTTCTAGATATTTAAAACAAAGTATACAAAGACCATTGATTGACAAAAAACATATCGAAAAACGATATAGTTTAGTAGAATGTTTAAATAATAACTTCATAATCAAAAGTGATATTCAAGAACAATTAAAAAAAGTCTATGACTTAGAAAGAATTGTTGGTCGAATATCTTTTGGTAATTGTAATGCGAAAGACCTAGTCAATTTAAAGAAAAGTTTAATGTCAATTCCAATTATTAAAAATTCGCTAGAAGAACTAAATAATGAGTTTGCTACAGCCCTAAAGGATAGTATGCCTGATTTACAAGATTTAGCTAGCTTAATTAATAGAGCTATAGTTGATAATCCACCACTATCAATAAAAGAAGGAAAATTCATTAAGGATGGATATAATGAAACATTAGATGAAATCAGAACTGGTTCTAGGAACTCAAAAGAGTGGTTAGAAAGTTTTGTTGAAACTGAAAGAGAAAGAACAGGAATCAAAAAACTAAAAGTTGGATACAACCGTGTATTTGGCTACTATATAGAAATAACAAGAGGACAATTAGGATTTGTTAAAGAAGAATTTGGTTATATTAGAAAACAGACTCTTTCAAATTCAGAACGTTATATTACCGAAGAATTAAAAGAAAAAGAAGCAGTTATTCTAGGGGCCAATGAAGCTATGGTTAATCTAGAATATGATCTTTACTTAGAATTAAGGGAAGAAGCTAAACTTCATACCATAGCGTTACAAGAACTGGCTGGCTATATATCTGAATTAGATATGTTATTAGCTTTTAGTATTGTATCGATGAACAATCGTTATATAAGACCTGAATTAATTGAAGAGAGATCTATTGATATAGTGGATGGTAGACATCCAGTAGTTGAAGTAATCAGCGATGAAATCTTTGTTGAAAACTCACTGCATATGAATACCAAAGATTTGATACTTTTAATCACAGGGCCAAATATGAGTGGTAAATCAACCTATATGCGCCAACTTGCATTAATAATCATTATGGCACAAATCGGATGTTTTGTCCCTGCTAAAACAGCTAAAATCCCCGTGTTTGATCAAATCTTCACAAGAATTGGTGCCAGTGATGATTTATCAAGCGGTATGTCAACTTTTATGGTTGAAATGTTAGAGGTTAACTATGCACTTAAAAATGCTACTAAAAACTCTTTAATTCTGTTTGATGAGATTGGTAGAGGAACAGCTACCTATGATGGAATGGCATTAGCCCAAGCAATTATTGAGTATTCTCATCATAAAATCAATTGCAAGATTCTATTTTCAACTCATTATCATGAGTTAACATATTTAGAAGACGATTTGAAAGCCTTACATAATGTACATGTAAAAGCGACAGAAGAGAATGGAAACATTGTCTTCATGCATAAAGTAGTTGATGGTCCTACTGACAAAAGTTATGGTATTCATGTAGGTAAATTAGCTAAATTACCAAACGTAATTATTAATAGAGCAACTGAAATACTAAATGAATTAGAAGAAAATCATGGATATAACGTGATTAAACCTCAAACGATAGATTTATTTAATTATGAAGAAACTCTCACAATAAGAGAAGATGAAAACGATAAATATAAATCAGTAATTGAACAACTTAAAGAATTAGATATATTAGATGTGACGCCTATTAAGGCTATGAACATTCTAAATGATGTAATTGAGGAAATAAAGAAGATATCAAATAAATAGGTGATTTTATGAGTGTAATTAAGAGACTAGATACAGTTATCGCTAATAAGATAGCTGCCGGTGAAGTAATTGAAAAAATCGGTAATGTTGTAAAAGAACTAGTTGAAAACAGCGTTGATGCTAACGCAAACAAAATTGATATAGAGTTACTTGAGTCAGGTTTAAAGTCAATAGTCGTTACCGATAATGGAACGGGGATGGATGAATCTGATGCTATTTTAGCGTTTGAAAGACATGCAACTTCTAAAATCTTTAGTGTAAATGATTTATTTAGAATAAATTCACTAGGATTTAGAGGTGAAGCTTTACCAAGTATTGCGGCTATATCAAGGGTAGAATTGATTACTTCAACCGGAAAAGATTCGATTAAAGTAATTTATGAAGATGGTAAGTTTGTTGGAAAGAGTAAAACATCTGCTAATCAGGGTACTCAGATTTCAGTAACCAAACTGTTTTACACTACACCAGCAAGGTTCAAATACTTAAAATCTCCACAATATGAACTAGCGGTTATAACAGGAATGATTAACAAATTTGCTTTAGCTTATCCTGAAATATCTTTTAGATTAGTTAACAATCAAAAAATTATCTTTGTCAGTAATGGAAATAATAAGGTGATTGATATAATTGCTAATATCTACTCAAAAGATATTGCTAAAAACATGGTTGCTTTTGATGGCGAATCAAGAGACTATAAAATTAATGGTTTTACTACTAATCCTATAGTTAATCGATCATCTAGAAACTATATAAATATCCTTGTTAATAAAAGAAGTATAACTGATAGTAGAATAACCAATACAATCAAAGAATGCTACGAACAACTTATCCCTAAAAATAGGTATCCAATTACGGTTTTGTATATTGAATGTGACCCATCTATTATTGATGTGAATGTACATCCGAGAAAACAAGAAATTAAGTTTTCTGAATATACAAAATTACTTGATTTAATCAAAAAAACTATCAACGCTAAAATCGAAGTTGAATCAATTTATCAAGTTGTAAAACCAAAAGATTTTAATCAAGAAAAAATGTTTTTTCAAGAACCAATAAAAGAAGTTTATAACACTTTACCTATAGATGAAGATAAAAAGGAATCTACTGAAGATCCAGAAAAGGTTATTCCTGATATTGAATATATTGGTCAATATACAGGAACCTATTTAATCTTCCAAAACGAAAGTGGCTTGTATTTAGTTGATCAACACGCAGCTGCTGAGAGAATTAGATATGAAAAGTATATAGAAAGAATGTCTAACATTAATTCATATAGCCAAGAATTGTTAGTTCCTTTGGAATTAAATTTAGGTAATGATATAACAATTCAATTAATTGATCATCTTGATAAACTAGCTGATTTTGGAATAGAAGTTACGATAGAAAATCAAACAATTAAAATCACAAAGATTCCTTCTTGGTTCTCTAAAAACTATGAATTAGTATATACAGAAGCTGTTGTTATGAAACTAATCAACGAAAAAACTTTATCAAATAGAGTTATCATTGATGATTTAGCTAAACTACTATCTTGTAAACATTCTTTAAAAGCTAATCACTACATCACAAAAACTGAAGCAGAGAATCTGATAACTGACTTGAGAACCTGTGAAAGACCTTATACTTGTCCTCATGGAAGACCAATTATAGTCACAATAACTATTGAACAGATTGAAAGATTATTTAATCGGGTATTATGATGGATAAAATTATTGCGATTGTTGGTCCAACAGGTGTTGGAAAAACAAAGTTAAGTATTGAATTAGCTAAGAAGTTTAATGCAGAAATAATATCCTGTGACTCTATGCAATTCTATAAAGGTTTGGATATAGGAACAGCTAAAATTAAAACTGAAGAAATGCAAGGTATTAAGCATCATCTACTTGATGTTTTGAACCAAAATGATGAATTTTCAGTAGCTATATATCAAAAAAAAGTACGTGCTAAAATTGATGAGTTACGAGCTAAATCAATAACCCCAATACTAGTTGGCGGAAGTGGATTATATATATCATCAATTCTCTATGATTACCAATTTGAAGGTAAAGAGAGAAGTGCTGTATTCGAGTTAGAACACAAAGATAAAACCACCGAAGAATTAGCTCGTTTACTGAATATTAAAGCACCTGATATAGCCAATAAAACTGATTTACTTAATCGCAGACGAGTACTAAGAAACTTAGATAAAATTCAGGTTAAACAAGAGTTTAAAGCTAAGAATCTATACTATGATAACTCAGTAATAATAGGCCTAGAATTAGATAGAGAAACATTATACAAAAACATTAATTCAAGAGTAGATTTAATGATAGAATCTGGCTTAATTGAAGAAGTAAAATGGTTGTACAGTTTGAAATTAAAAACCCAAGCAACTATGGCTATAGGTTATAAGGAATTATTTCTATATTTGGATGGTAAATCTGACCTTGAAACCAGCGTTGAATTAGTTAAAAGAAACTCTAGAAGATATGCAAAAAGACAGATAACTTGGTTCAAAAATAAGATGAAATGTAATTGGATTCAAGTTGATTTAAATAATTTTAATAATACGATTAATGAAGCAATAGAAATTGTCAATCAGGCATAAAAAAAGGCGTTTTAGACGCCTTTTAGTTTTATTTTTTAGTTGTGAATGGCCAGTTAGGTAAGCCGCCTTTTAAGATGTATATAGGTTTAAAACCCTTCTTAACAAGCTTATTAGCAACTGATTTGATTTGTCCAGAATCTAAGTTGCCATATAGGAATACAGCTTGGTCAGCTCTTATTTTGAAAAGATCTTGTGTAATCGCTTTTTTAGGAAAATTACGACTACCATTAATCTTTTTGACTTTATAATCTTCTTTAGATCTAATGTCGATTAATTGACCTTTTCTCATGTTAGCACGGAAGTCTTCCGCCTCTAACATAACAATATCATCACCACTAGCTTTTTTTCTAGTTGCGATCAAATATCCAATAAATAACCCTAAGGCAATAGGAATAATCCAATTTAATGCATCTTGTATTGCTAAAAACATAATAATCACCTCTTTTTGTCCCACTTTATTATAGTAGAGATGAAATCTATTGTCAATATCGTATTTTTGTAATATAATATCTATTGTTATATAATATACTAGGAGGAAATTATGATAAGTACAAGTGATTTTAAAACAGGGTTAACTTTAGAATACGATAAGAACATATATCAAATAATAGATTTTCAACATGTTAAACCTGGAAAAGGTAGCGCATTCGTAAGAACTAAACTAAGAAATTTACGCGCTAATTCGGTAATTGATATAACATTCAACTCAGGTGAAAAATTCAAACAAGCACAAATTGATAAGTCAATTATGCAGTATTTATATAGTGCAGATGATGTTTATGTATTCATGAACAATGAAACATATGATCAAATAGAATTGCACATATCGAATTTTAAAAATGAAATTTATTATTTGTCTGAAGGAATGAACATTAATATTATTTCCTATGGAGAAGAAATTTTGGGAATAGAATTACCTGATAAAGTTGTATTAGAAATAGCTGAAACAGCTGGTGGAGTTAAAGGTAATACCACTTCAAACGCGACTAAAGCAGCTACAACTAGTTCAGGATTAACTTTGTCAGTTCCACTATTTGTAAACGAAGGCGATAAAATCGTCGTTTCAACAGCTACTGGTAAGTACGATACCAGAGCTAAATAATTTAGAGAGGTGATTTTTTTTGGAAGTTAGTCAGTCCGGGCTCTTATTTCAAGCGGTAAAATTCAGTCCATCATTACTTATAGCGATGCTCGTATTATTAATAATATCTGCATTTTTCTCTATGACTGAGATGGCCTATTCATCTGTGGGAAAACTTAGGGTAAAAACCTTGGTTGAAAAGGATGTATCAGGCTCTAAAAAAGCTTTATGGATAGTTGAACACTTTGATAGAACCCTAACTACATTATTAGTAGGAAACAATCTAGCTAATATCGCATTAGCTACTGTATCTGTAATGTTGTTTACCGGAATATTTAGTTCAATGGCAAACGCAGATACGATTGCTTCAATTATGAATACTGTAGTAATGACAATCGTCATTTTGATTTTTGGTGAAATTTTACCTAAAAGTATAGCCAAAACTCATACAGAAACTATTTGTTTAAAAATAAGTAGTTTTATCTATTTTGTAATAAAAATCATGACACCAATAACTTACCCATTTTTACTGTTAAATCGTAAAGTTATGGCTAAAGTTGAAAATGCCAATAAGATTTCTGTAACCGAATCTGATTTAGAAACAATAATTGATACAATGGAAGAAGAAGGGTCAATTGATGGAGAAGAAGCAGATATGTTACAAAAAGTTTTAGATTTATCAGAAATCACAGTCGAAGAGATTATGACTCCAAGAGTTGATATGATCGCAATCGATGTAGATGAAAATATCGAAGAAGTAACTGATAAATTCTTTAAGAGTAAATTCTCAAGAATTCCAGTTTACGATGATTCAATTGATAATATTATCGGAGTTTTATCTGAAAGAGATTTCTATACAAAACTTATAAAGAAACAAAGTGTTAATCTTAGAAGATTAGTAAGAAAACCAATCTTTGTACCTACATCAACAAAGGTTGATGCTTTAATTGAGCTTTTACAAGCCCAAAATAGCCATCTAGCGTTTGTTGTAGATGAGTATGGTGGATTAGATGGTATTGTTACTATGGAAGATGCATTAGAAGAACTAGTAGGTGAAATCTACGATGAACACGATCAAATTGAAGATAATATAACTAAAATCGATGATATAAATTATATTGTTAATGCCGACTATGATTTGGAAGATCTTTTTGAAGATTTAGAATTAGGTGAAGCACCTATATCTGAATCAACGTCAATTGGAGGATGGCTATTTGAAATCTTCCAGGATATTCCTGAAGTAGACGAAGAAGTTGAGCATATGATATATTACAACCAAGAATACGATGATTTAAGTGAATTAGCTTCTGAGGATACAGCTATCCTGACTTTTAAAGTGTTAAAAGTTAAAAAGCGTAGGATTACACAAGTATTAATGACAATAACAAAACTTGAAAAAAAACAAGAATAAGTGGGGTCCAACCTTGCTTTTTTGAAAGGTAGATATGGAAAGATTACAAAAGATCCTGCAAAAGGCAGGAATTGCTTCTAGAAGAAAAGCTGAAGAGTTAATTCTAGCTGGTAAAGTTGAAGTTAATGGAGAAAAAATTACAGTTTTAGGAACTAAAGCTGATTTTAGTGATGAGATTTTTGTTAACGGAAAAAAAATTAAGGTAGAAGACAAAGTTTATTATGTCTTATACAAACCTGAGGGTTACGTTTCAACCACCAACGATGAGTTTAATCGATTGACTGTTATTGATCTAATACCAGTCAATGAAAAGATTTTTCCGATTGGTAGGTTAGATTATGATACAAGTGGGCTCTTAATCCTTACCAATGATGGGGAATTTGCTAATGCCCTAATGCATCCTAAATTCAAAATAGAAAAGGAATATTCAGCTAAGATAAAAGGTCTATTACGTAAAGAAACTTCAAAGACAATATCAAGAGGTGTAGACTTAGGCGATTTCATTAGTCAAAACTCAAGAATATTCAATGTAAAATATGATGATAAAAAGGCAAATACATTCCTGAATATTACCATTACAGAAGGTAAATATCACCAGGTAAAACGAATGTTTGAGAAATTTGGACATAACGTTTTAAGGCTAAAGAGAGAGCGATACGGTGCAATAACACTAAAAGGATTGAATAAAGGTGATTACCGCGCTTTAAAAATTCACGAAATGAAAAAACTATGGAATTTGAGCCAAAACGGATAGTGAAAATTATATAATCATTTTTTTGTAGGAAATTAATGTTTTTATGGTATAATGTTAAAGGTTATGGAGGCCAATATGAAATATCATAGCATAGCAATAGATGGGCCTGCTGGTGCCGGCAAATCTACAGTAGCTAAAATGTTAGCTAAAAAACTTAATTATGTATATATTGATACTGGCGCTATGTACCGAGCAACTACTTACAAAGCATTAAGTTTAGAAATAGATATCTCAGACCAAAACGCCTTTGATTTCCTCGATGACACAGAATATATATTCAAAGCTGGAGAGCTCTACATGGATTCAGTAAATATGACAGTATTAAACAGACTAAAATCTGTCGCAGACAATGTTTCTTTAGTCGCAAGTCATATACCAGTTAGAAACAAATTAGTAAAACTACAACAAGAAATTGCCAATAAAAACCATGTTTGCATGGATGGTAGAGACATAGGAACAGTAGTTTTAAAAGAGGCAGACCTAAAAATTTTCTTAGTTGCGAGTGTTACAGTTAGAGCAACAAGAAGATTTGAAGAATTAAAAGCACTTGGAATGAATCATACTTTACAATTCTTAATTGAAGACATTCAAAGAAGAGATGATTTAGATTCAAGCAGGGATTATAACCCCCTAAGACAAGCAGAAGACGCGATATTGATCGATACTTCAGATATATCAATAGATGAAGTTACCGATTTATTATATGAAAAATTTATTAGTAAATTAGAAGGAGACATTTAGAATGGGAATTATTGATGACAGCAAATTGTACATCCCTAAGGTTGGAGACGTTGTAACAGGAACCGTAGTTAACGTCACAGATTCAGAGGTATTAGTTGATATAGGTTACACTTGTGAGGGCGTAATTTACAAACAACATATAACCACTGAGAAGATTGGTAGTTTAAAGGATATTTTGAAAATAGACGATCAACTAAAAGTAAAAGTAACACAATTTAGACAAGGAGACGAGTCTGATTCGCTTTTACTATCTAGATTAGATATATTAAGAAAAGAAAAACAAGACAAATTCAGAAATGAATTAGAATTAAATAAAGATGTAACTTTTAAAGTTAAAAAATCAGTTAAAGGTGGATTACTATTAGATTATAATGGTGTAGAAGCTTTCTTACCTGAGTCTTTAATATCTTTGAAAAATGATACAGAAGATAAAGATAGCTTAGTTGGTAAAACGGTTGAAGCTAGAATTATTGAAATCATGAAAAAAGGTAGATTTGAAAGAATCATCGTTAATAGAAAACAACTTCAATATGAAGCAATCAAAGCAGCTGAGAAAGCTGAGTTTGATTCAATTAACGTTGATGATATAATCACAGGTAAAGTAAAAAGAATCACTGATTTTGGTGCTTTTGTATCTATAGGTGAAGTAATTGAAGGTTTAGTACACATTTCAGAGATTTCTCACTACAGAGTTAAAAAAGTTGAAGACTTCTTAGAAGTTGGCCAAGAATTAGAAGTTAAAGTAATCAAAATTAAAGGTAAAAGAATTAGTTTATCTTCTAAAGTATTACTAGAAACTCCTTGGAACTTATTCATTGCTAAATACAATGTTGGCGATAAAGTTGAAGGAACTGTTGTACGCAAAATGCAATATGGTATTCTTTTAGAAGTTGAAAGAGAAATCGTTGGATTATTAAACAGATTCGATTATTCTTGGAACCCTGAAGAGAACCTAGCTGGTACAGTTGAAGTTGGCGATAAAACTGAAGTTAAAATCACTAGTATCAATGCTAGTAAAAAACAATTCTCTTTATCAAAAAAACATTTAAATTATAATCCTTGGGCTGATCTTAAATTCAAAAGAGGCGAATTAGTATCTGCACAAGTAAAAAGAATAGAAGAAAAAGGTGCAATTTTAGAAGTTGAAGGCGTTGAAGCTTTCTTACCAATTGGTGAATGCTCAGTAGAACATATCCAAAGAGTTGATGAAATTGTTAAAGTTGACCAAATTATTACGGCTGAAATTCTTGAATTTTATCCTAAAAACTGGAAAATGACACTTTCTATAAAATCAGTACAAGAAAAGAAAAACCGTGTTGAATATGATAAGAACCTTTCTGAAAATGTAAGTTCTGATCAATCATTAGCGGACTTATTCAAACAATACAAAAAATAGAAATTTGGTGATACTATGTTACCAGTAGTAGCTATAGTTGGTAGACCAAATGTAGGTAAATCAACTTTATTCAACCGTATTCTCGGTGAGAGATTATCTATCACCGATGATTTAGCTGGGATTACTAGAGATAGAATCTATGGAAAGGCGTCTTGGCTTAACAAAAATTTTAGTTTGATTGACACGGGGGGCATCGAGATTAGCGATGCACCTTTTTTAACTGAAATCAAAGCCCAAGCTGATATCGCAATTGAAGAAAGTGATGTTATCATATTTGCAGTTGATGGACGTGATGGACTTTTACCTACCGATAGAGATGTTATGGCAATGCTTTATGCATCAAACAAACCAATAATAGTAGCGGTTAATAAACTTGAATCAGAAAAATATCGTGAAAATCTCTATGATTTTTATGAACTAGGAGCTACATCAGTTGTAATGATTTCATCTGCACATGGACTTGGAATAGGTAACTTACTGGATGAAGTAATCACACATTTACCTGATGAAACTGAAGATGAGTACGGTGAAGACTACAGAAGAATCGCAATCATTGGTAGACCAAATGTTGGTAAATCATCACTAACAAATGCTATGTTAGGGAATGATAGAGTAATAGTATCTGACAAAAGTGGAACCACCACTGATTCAATTGATACTGAGTTTACTAGAGATGATATCAACTATGTAGCCATTGATACAGCAGGTATGAGAAAACGCGGTAAAATCTATGAAAACATTGATAAATACGCTAATCTTAGAGCTATGTCAGCGATTGAGCGTAGTGATGTATGTCTAGTATTAATTGATGCTGAAACAGGTATTCAAGCTCAAGATAAACATATTGCTGGTTATGCATTAGATAATCATAAAGCCATAGTATTAGTAGTTAACAAATGGGATACCCTTAAAAAAGATGACCATACCATGAATGAATGGGAAAAAGATATTAGAAAAGAATTTAGGTTCCTAAGCTATATACCAATTGTTTATGTATCTGCTTTAACAAAAGCTAGAATAAAAACATTATTTCCAGTTATAAATGCAGCCTATGAAAACTATGATCGTAGAGTTTCAACATCAGCTTTAAATGAAGTTATTCAAGAAGCTATGATATTAAATCAACCTAAAGAGTATCATACAAAAAGGTTGAAAGTATTTTATGCAACTCAAGTTAAAACAAAATGTCCAACGTTCGTTTTATTCGTTAATGATACCGAATGTATTCATTTCTCATACTATAGATATTTAGAAAATCGACTTAGAGAACGTTTTGATTTCAAAGGCACACCGCTGAATTTAGTCCTTCGTAATAGAGAATAGCCATAATTTGTCAAAAATTTGGCTTTTTTTTGTAAAAATTTCACTTTTTTTATAAAAAAACATTATTTTTTCGCTATATGTCTTGCTTTTTTCGAAATTAACCCTTATAATTTAAATATCAATAAAAAGGAGGAATAAAATATGAACAAATCAGAATTAGTAGCCCGCATTGCTGACTTAGCTGACTTATCTAAGAAAGATGCAGAAAAAGCTTTGAATTCTACAGTGTTAGCAATTCAAGAAGCTTTAGTAAAAGGGGAAAAAGTAGTTTTAACTGGTTTTGGAACTTTCGAAGTTAAAGAAAGAAAAGCTAGAGTAGGACATGACCCAAGAACTGGTGCTAAAATTAATATTCCTGCATTGAACGCTCCGACTTTTAAAGCTGGTAAAGTTTTAAAAGAAAAAGTACGTTAGGAAATAAAACAAGGCTATCCAAAATAGCCTTTTTTATTTGAAATTTATTATATAACAAAAAAACACTTCCAAACTGGAAGTGTTATAATGTCGTATTTTTTTAATAGTAAATCCCGTAAACCATTAAAATATAGAGCACATAGGCTAGTAGATTATTAGCGAAATGTACGCCTATGGTAACAAAGATGTTTTTATTAGAACGATAGTAGATATAACCGAATGTCATACCCATAGTAATATATGGAATAGATTGAATAAAGTCTCCATAAGCAATTACATGCATTAATCCAAATATAACTCCGGTTGCGATAATCGCAACTATATGATTAGTTTTTGGTTCAAAAAAGTTATAAATAACTTTTCTGAATATTACTTCCTCAACTACCGGTGTAAACACACATAATAATAGGAATAACATTACTAGCTGGAGTGGATCATCGGAGAACAAATTCTGAATAGCCATTTCGTTTTGGCTAGTTCCTGTTTCACCTAACAATGTAAGTAGAAGGTTAGAAACTAGTAGAGCAGCATATACCATAAAGAAACCCGAAACTATATAACCTATATTTTTTCTAACATCTAGTTTAAATTTAGATAAATCTGATTTGAAGCTATCTTTATCTATTAACAAGAATAGAGCAGCGGAAATCATAACTGGTAATAAACTAAGTACAGTATAGAAATTATCACTAGCATCAAAACCATATTTAACTGTGTATGTGGCTGGATCAAAATCGGTTTCGACTGAATCATTCAAAGTGAATGAATCACCCTTTAATATACCCTCTTCGGAAACTGTATAGACACCATAAGAGGTACCATCTTCATCAAAAAACTCAAAATCGACCCATAACTTAGGCAAATCGTACTCGGTATTGTTTTGTAAAGTACCATTTATCGAGATTAAATATGGATATTGTTCATCTGTATTATCACTAACATCAATAGCTGGATCAGCGATAACGACGATGTTTGCTAAAATTGTATCTGATTCTGGGTATTGTAAATCAAAAACAACTCCTGAAGCAAAACTGAATACCAAAGACACTAAAACGTATACCATTAACAATATGCCGTTTTTCTTTTGGTTGTTAGCGTGTTTGTAAAATTCATCTATATTTTGATTTTCGTTAGAGTATTGTTGCTCAGGTTGTTTATCAAATAAATCATCAAATTCGTTCATATATTCACCTCATCAATAAATATTATAATATAATTAGTGATATTTGTATATAGGTATCTTTCAGTTTTAATTTGTCTCTATAGATTGACAAATTCACACATTCAAGTATAATGGTTATAGATACAGAAACGGAGTGATAACATGCCAAGAAAGTCATTTGCAGTTATAGGTGTTGGTCGTTTTGGGCTTGCCTTAATTGATGAGTTAGTTAATTTGGATGCTAATGTATTAGTTATCGATAAAAATTTTGAAAAAATTGAAAAAATTGCTAAATCAGTTACTAATGCTATTTGTTTAGATTCTACAGATATAGATGCACTTAGAGAAATAAGCATTTCGTCTTATGATACGGTTATTGTTGCTACAGGAATGAATGTTGATAATTCAATTCTTACAACATTAATTCTTAAAGATTTAGAAGTAAAAGAAATCTATGTTAAAGTTCAATCTGAATATCACGCTAGAGTTGTTGAAAAATTAGGTGTGAATCCAGAACATTTAATTTGGCCTGAACAAGCAACTGGTAAAAGATTAGCTAAAATCTTAATCTCAGGTAATTTCTTAGAGTATTTACAGTTAGACCAAGAATATAGTCTAATATCTACAAACGTATCTAAGAAACTAATAGGTAAAAACTTATTAGAATTAGATATAAGAAAGAAATTTGGCGTTAATATCATAGCTATTAAAAGAAATGATAGAATAACAATACCTAGTTCTCAAACGCCTTTTGAGGTAAAAGATGAAGTTTTACTAGTAGGTAGGAATGATTTAATCCAAAAATTTACTACATGGCTTCACACTAGAAACAAAGCATAATATCAAGGTTGAGAGAAATCTTAACCTTTTTTTTAACGGATTATTCATAAAAGTAAAAAATATGTTAGAATTATTACAGGTGATTTAAATGAAAGACATTTTAATAGCCACGCAAAATGAAGATAAAATGAAAGAATTCAAAGCCGCTTTAAACCCTTTTGGATATAATTGTATATCTTTGAATGATGTTAAATTTAAAGGAGAGATTATTGAAGATGGTTTAACGTTCTTTGATAATGCCTACAAGAAAGCCCAAACAATCTCACTTAAATATAATTTGATAACACTAGCAGATGATTCTGGGTTGGTAGTTAATGCCTTACCTAATGAGCTAGGCGTTAATTCTAAGCGTTTTTCAAAAGAAGCCACCTATGAAGCCAATAACAACTTATTATTAGAGAAACTAGAGAATTCATGGGATAGAACCGCTTATTTCGTGTCACAGCTAGTACTTTATTATCCTAACGGTAAATTCTACACATATCAAGGAAGAGTCTATGGTGAGATAGCTAAGACGTTTAAAGGAAACAATGGCTTTGGCTATGATCCTTTATTTCATATACCAGAACTAGATGTGAGAATGTCTGAACTTACAAAATTTGAGAAAAACCAAGTAAGTCATCGGGGTAGAGCAATCCAAAGACTTGTTGAGGATATAAAAAATGAAACTATTATTATTTAGTGATAATCATCGTGATAGACAATCTGTCAAAGATGTAGTAAAACTTTATCCTAACTTGGATAGATATATTTCATTGGGTGATTCAGAAATGCGAGAATCAGAATTAACTGAGTTAAATGTCTTTGGAGTTAAAGGTAATTACCCCTATGAACCTAAATTCCCTAAAGAACTAACATTAGTTTTGGAAGGCGCAAAAGTATTTCTAACTCATGGACATCTCTTTTCAGTAAAAATGGGATTAAAGAGGTTATTAAACTATGGTTTATATAATGATGTGGATATCATATGTTTTGGTCACACACATAGACCATTAATAAAAGAGATTCAAGGCGTAGTTTTTATAAACCCTGGGTCACTCTGTAGTAGAAAATTGCATAATAAAAGTAGTTATGCTTTATTGGAAATAACAAAAAACAATATAAATGTAGAAATAAAGACTCTTGAAGGTAAAGTATTACTTAAATATACTAAACAAAGGTGATGTTTTGGACAACCAAACTAAATTCAATGAATTAAAAAAGCAAAAAAAGAATGAAAATACAATTGCAGAACTAAATAGCTTACTGTCCTTATTAAAGAAAGAAAAAGACAGTGTTTTAGCTATGGAAGTTCTAATGTATCTCTCTGAATGTTATAAGTATCTTAGACAACACGATAAAACAATCAGTTTTCTAGAAAAAGAAATCAATGATGATTTCTTTAATCAAAGAGAAAATCGCCTTAAGGTAATTGATGAATTGGTTAGAACCTTACTTAGAACCGAAGACTTCATTAAATTGAAATCAGTACTCTTTACTAGAGAACGATTTTTGTCTAATGATCATCAGAAAGTAATGCAAAAATTCTATTACGCTGTTTGTCATGAAGGATTAAAAGAAAACAAACTAGCTATAGAATATTTAGTCAGCATTAAAGATAATATATCTAACAGTAACCTTGTTAGTAAGTACCTAAAACTATCGATGTTGCAGCTAAAAGAATCTCATTTAGCAAAAGCCAAAGAATACTACAATCTAGCTGTTAAATTTGATCATAAAACTAGAAACCCTATCTTTCACCTAGCAGAATCAGATATTCTGTATTTTGAAGGTAATTATCAAGATGCTTTAGCTAAGTATCAGGAGTATTTTATTAAATCCAAAAATAAAAGAAGATATCTTGATAGATATATTTTAATCAATATTAAGCTTAACCGCCTAGATGAGGCTTGGAGGTTCTACCAAGAATTTTTACCTGTTATTAAGACTTTGGTTTCTAGGAATTATCGATTAGTCTTTTATATGGCAGCTAAAATCCTAACCAAAGAGTTAAGTAATACTTTAGAGTCTGATAAACTAGATTACTTGATTCAAGATTTAGAACCAAGTAAACCGATGCTTAATCAATTTGACAATGTGTACAGGTTGTTGTCTTTAACATTTAAAAACAAAAGGTATTTAAAAGAAAGAGATATTGTTTTAGATATTTTTAGAGGAATCAATTCTTTATATAAGTTTCAAAAATTATTGTTTATTAGAAAAACTGATGAATCAGTAAGCTTTTTACATCTGTCTAAGTCCTTATTGTTAGAAAAAAACCCTAAAATAACTGAATATAGTCAAACATTGATCCAAGAAATCATTAACACAAAACCAATAAATGACCTCTATATGTATGATGACTTGGGAAAATATTCTAAAGGTATGTACAAAACAGTAGATACTTCCTATGTTTTTGTGAATGGAATCAAGAGAAACAACTCTTTTGATTACTTTGTTGTATATTCTACTGATAATGAGAATTTTGATTTTCAACAAAAACTAGTCCTACTTGCTAATGAAATATTGAAGAAACAACTGTTTGATTTTGATATCAATATCAAACAGTTCAGATTATTTAATAACTACAAAAACTTATTTAACCAAGAAAACATTGGCTTAGTAAAGATAGAAAAGAATATTATGCATATTCTAAATGAACACGCTAAAAACATTCTAGGCATTGATGACGAGTATTTAGCTTTTGAAGAGTTTCAAAATTATCTACAGAAGAAAGTATTTATCGATGAATTCCTTTATACTGATAAACTTGTTCTTAATATAAAACATAAAGAAGATGTAAGAAAAGTAGAGTTCTCTATTATTAAAGATGATTTGATTATCTTTGCGATAGTAAAAGAATATCATGAAGAGACTGAAAATTCATATATCAATCAATTTATCAATATAGCAAATGAAAACCAATTACTTGAAGACAATACTCAATGTGGGCCTAAAACAATAGTGTTATTAAATATTCATAACTATCTAAGGTTCTTTAAGGATTACAACTATGCTAGATATCAAGAGTTACTGAAATTATTGATAGAAAAGATTAAAGAGTTATCAAAACAACATTTTGAAAATATCTATTTGGAATCTTTTAATCTAATCTACCTAGCAATAAAATCAACAGATAAACGGGTAGTTAATCGGATAGTAACAGGAATCTTTAAAGAAAAAACTGATTTTGATATTAGAGCGTCAATCCTACAAGTAAATCAAAGTTTTACTTATGATAAACTTATTCAACTAAGATATCTTAATTCTTTAACAAGTCCGGAATCTAGATATATTCATGATAATAAAAACTTTAGGTATAATCTTGAATTAGCCAAAACAATCCTAATAAATATAAACAAACTATTAGCTAAAAAAGATATTCCGCTTAATTACCAAGCAATTGGTAATTGGCAGACTAATGAAGTTGAATACTTAAATGTTGAGATTTCATCAAAAGCTATGTTAGGCGAAAGAAGTAGCCTAACCAGAGTACTGAAGGCAGCCAATCTAGAAGTAGAATGGGATACACTTGTTACTAATAATTTAGTCAAGGAAATAAAGAAATCGAAACAAAAAGCAAAATTCTTTATAGATTTATCATATAAAACATACACTGATATAAAAGCCATAAAGAAAATTATTAAAAAAATTGAAAACATAGGTGATAGTTTAAGTAATTATACCTTTGGTTTAGATTTACAAAGTGAAGTAAATATAGAGATAATTGTACCGACTTTAGATTATCTTAAAGAGAAACAAATCAAGTTGTTTGGATATAACTTTATAAACAAAATTGATATAAATAACTATGGTATGTTCAAATACTTCAATTATCTATTTTTGGATATTAAAGAATTACAAATTAGAAACCTTGAAAAATTTATCCAAATATTAAATGATTTAGGTATTAAATACATCCTAAACCACCACCAATCAACCCTGAAAAAATCTGATTTAGAGAGATTCAATATTAGCTATGTAATTGGCGATATATTCCCTAAATATGAAAGCGTTACCATAACGAAATCATAATTTCAGATTATTCTTTATGCTATAATTATAATAGTCTTGGAGAGTGATAATACAATGAAAAAAGAATGGTGGAAATCAACCGCAATTTACCAAGTAACTTTAAGTAGTTTTTTTGATGGAAATAATGATGGAATAGGTGATTTTAAAGGTTTAACTACAAAACTTAATTACATAAATGACCTAGGAATAGGAACAATCTGGGTGTCACCACACTATGATTCACCAATGGACGATAACGGTTATGACGTCAGAGATTTCTATAAAGTTAACTCTGATTACGGGACCATAGATGATTTCAAAACATTAATAAATGAAGCCCATAAATTGAATATAAGAATAATAACTGATTTAGTGTTAAATCACACTTCAGATGAAATAAAATGGTTCAAAATCGCCTGTGATCCAAATCATAAAGACTATGATAAATATCACGATTTTTATATATGGCAAAAACCTAAGTATGATGAAAATGGAAATAGAATGAGACCGACTAGATGGTTAAGTTGGTTTGGCGGTCCTACCTGGGATTATATTCCTGAGGTTGGGGAATACTATTTGCATATCTTTTCAAAAAAGATGCCAGATTTAAATTGGCATAATGAGAACCTAAGAAACGAAATGAAAAAAGTTATTAAATATTGGATTGATTTGGGTGTTGATGGTTTTAGAGTAGATGCGGCAAATCACCTCGAAAAGAATTGGGATTTTCCCGATGCATTTCCAGGTTACGAAAATTTTTCATCAATTCCAAGACACCATGATTATATCGAAGAACTTGCTAAAGAGTTTTTTATACCTAATAATCTTTTAACAATTGGTGAATCCGGTGGAGCTACCCAAGAAGAAGCTCTTAAGTATGTAGGTTATGAATCACCTGAATTTAACCTTCTTATACATTTTGGCCATGTTTGGGCAGATACAGATGATTCAAATGGAATCACAACTGGAAAATGGGGAAAAGGAGCACTTAGATTAAGCGATATCAAAGGATCATATAATCATTGGTTCAATCTACTTAATGGAAAAGGCTGGAATTTAATTTATTGGCATAATCATGATCATCCTAGAGTCGTTTCACATTATGGAAACGACAAGGAATATCGAGAAATCTCAGCTAAAATGCTAGCAATAACATTATACTTCATGCCTGGAACTTCTATAACCTATCAAGGTGAAGAAATCGGTATGACCAATTTGTTATACGAAGACATAAAAGAGTTTAGAGATGTTGAAGCGTTCACTGAATACAACAATTTTATCCAAAAAGGTGCATCAGTAGAAATGGCCATGCAAGCATTGAGAGATCGTTCAAGGGATAATGCTAGAAGTCCAATGCAGTGGACTAGCGGTAAATATTCAGGATTCTCTAAAACAAAACCCTGGATGAACGTAAACTATAATTATAAAACAATTAATGTTGAGAATGATATAGAAAATAATGACTCAATATTGGATACCTACAAATTTATTCTCAAGCATAGAAAAGCAGATGAAGATAACATCATCTATGGAGATATCGAGTTTGTTGATCTTGATAGTCAAGAAAATTTTGTGTATTTCAACCATGGATTAAATAAAGAATATCTAATAATAGGTAATTTTACTGGAAATACTATTGAAGTTAATCTAGAACAATACGATATAACTAATTTTGAGTATTTCTTTAGTAATTGTACTTCTAAACCATTAAATAACCATTTTGTTTTAAAAGCATATGAGGCATACGTTTTTACAAAAAATAAATAATACCTTAAAAAGCGAAGAAATAGTCTTCGCTTTTATAATAACAGGGGTCTAAAATGCTTTTATTATTTATATAACTGTGTTAAAATATTATTAATTGAGAGTTGGGTGGCAGATTATGAGAAGGTCAGAATTTCGTGAAAAAGTAGTGTTTTTATTGTATATTAAATCACTAAATGGTGAGTTTCAAAACGATGAGTATTCAAAAGAGATACTTACGAGATTTGAAGCTATAAATCAACATGTAGCAGAAGTTGATGAGGTTATAAGTAATAATTTGATTGGATATACAATAGATAGATTAAATGTTGTGGATTTAGCAATTGTAAGGAACGCTGTATTCGAAATGATGTTTACGCAGTTACCTACAGAAATCGCGATTAATGAAGCAATTAATCTTACGAAGAAATTTTCTAATTTAGATGATGACGCAGCTAAAAGATTCAACAATAAGCTTCTTGATAATATAAAGGATAGCCTTAATAAGTAATGGAAAGAAAACATCTAACAGTTACTGCTTTAAATAGATATTTGAAATATAAATTTGATAATGATCAAAATCTTCAAAAAATCCTATTAAAAGCTGAAATATCTAATTTTAAAAGGCATAGCCGAGGTCATTTGTATTTAACACTTAAAGACGATAACTCTCAAATTAGTTCAATTATGTTTCAGACCCAAACCAGAACTCTTAATTTTAAACCAAAAGATGGTGACAAGGTAATAGTTGAGGGACATATTTCTGTATATGAACCCTATGGAACTTACCAAGTCTATATTAAAAAAATGGATTTAGACGGAGTAGGCGATCTATATTTAGCTTATGAAATGTTAAAAGATAAACTCGAAAAACTTGGGATGTTCAGTGCAGAACATAAAGTAAGTATTCCAAAATATCCTAGGTCAATTGGTGTAATAACAAGTCCGACTGGTGCGGCAGTAAGAGATATCATTAATGTGATATCAATTAGGTATCCTCTAGCTAAAATAATTGTATACCCAGCACTAGTACAAGGGATAAACGCAAAAGAATCAATAGCTAATCAAATCAACCAATGTAACATAGATAGTTTAGTAGATGTTATTATTGTTGGTAGAGGTGGTGGATCTATTGAAGATTTATGGGCTTTTAACGAGGAAGTAGTAGCTAGAGCAATCTACGCTTCTAAAATCCCAATAATCTCAGCTGTTGGCCATGAAACCGACTTTACTATCGCTGATTTTGTCAGTGATTTAAGAGCTTCTACACCTTCACATGCTGCAGAAATAGCTGTGCCAAGTAAAATAAATATAATTAAAAACTTAAATAACTATAAGGAACGTCTATCTGCTTCACTATCAAGGACGTATGAACTAAGCTACAAACATTTGAAACAAGTATTTTCAAGTAATCTTTTAAGGAATCCTGAAAAGATTACAGAAAGCACAAGACTTAAACTTATATTTTTAGAAGAAAAACTAAATGCTTATAAGCCAGCAAAACAAATCAAAAGCTTTAATGACAGCATTAAATCATATAAAATCAGACTAAATCAAAGAATACATGCAGTATTAAGAGATAATCAAAATGATTTTATTAATGTAAGTCAAAAACTGGAATTAGTTAACCCATTATCAATTATGAAAAAAGGTTTTACGGTTGTTAAACAGGGTGAAAAAATAATGAAATCAGTAGAAACTGTAAATATAAAAGATAATATTGATATAGATTTCCATGATGGAAGTCTTAAATGTCATGTATTGAAGAAGGTAGTGAAATAGATGAGTGATATAACATTTGAACAAAAAATGGAAAAATTAGAAAAATTAGTCAAACAATTAGAAGCAGGAGATAATTCATTGGATGATTCTGTTAAATTATACCAAGAAGGTATTACTCTAGCAAAAGATTGTCATGAAGAATTACAAAAAGCAGAAAAAGCAATAATTAGTCTGAAAAGCGAGAACGGATTAGTTGATTTTTCAGAATAGATTGGTGTAAATATGAACTTACTTGAGATTAAAGAACCTAAATTTATAAAAGATTTATCAGTAGAAGAACTAAACGAATTAGCAAGTGAAATTCGTTCTTTTATAATTGATAAAGTATCTAAATCTGGTGGTCATCTATCTTCTAATCTAGGTATCGTTGAATTGACAATCGCTTTGCATAAGGTTTTTGACTCACCAAATGATAAAATTATCTTTGATGTCGGACATCAAAGTTATACACATAAAATTTTAACTGGTAGAGCTAAAGACTTTGATACTTTAAGAAAATTTAGAGGGTTATCTGGTTATCAAAAACGTAGTGAATCAATTCACGATGTTTGGGAAGCTGGACACTCTTCAACTGCAATAGCTGCGTTAGCTGGATTTGAAATTTCAGATAAGGCTAAACACAATAACAATAAAAACATCGCTGTAGTTGGCGATGGTAGTTTAAATTCAGGATTATCATTCGAAGCTTTAAATTACCTAGGTCATTATAAGGGAGTAGCTCCAATTATCATCTTAAATGATAATGAAATGAGCATTTCTAAAAATGTGGGTAGGATGTCAAGACTTCTTATTAAGTTAAGATCTTCTAAGATGTATGTATCAACAGCTGCATCTAAAACAAGATTTCCAAAGTTTATCTATAACTGGAAAGTAAGAATTGCCAATATGATTAGAGGCTTCGCTGGAAATATATCTTTATTTGATGAATTTGGGTTTTCATACTATGGTCCAATAGATGGACATGATATTAAAACTATGGTTAAGTTTTTAAAAATAGCAAAAAAACGTAATAAACCAATTGTAATTCATATAGTTACTAAAAAAGGTAAAGGTTACGCGCCAGCAGAACAAGATGTAATTGGTGCTTGGCACGGTGTTGGTAAGTTTAATATAGAAACTGGAGAGAGTTTAAAGAAAATTCCAGAAAATATGCTTTCATGGAGTAGTATTTTTAGTAAGCATATTGAAGAGTATGCCAAAAACAATGAAAACTTCAGAGTAATTGTCCCAGCCATGATATATGGATCATCACTAGTTGATTTCCAAAAAAAATATCCTAAGAAGATTATTGATGTCGGAATCTGTGAATCTTTCGCTGTCTGTTTTTCAGCTGCGTTAGCTATAAACGGTATGCAGATATATATTCCTATTTATTCTTCATTCCTTCAAAGAGCTTACGACCAAGTATCACATGACCTAGCTAGACAAGACATTAAAGTTGTTATCGGAATTGATCATGCAGGTGTAGTCGGTGCTGATGGAGATACCCATCAAGGGTTATATGATATCGCTTATTTGAGACATATTCCTAATATTGAAATCGTTCAACCAACAACTATGTTAGAAGCAAAACAATTATTGGATTATGCTTTTAATCATTCTAACCATAGTGTGGCATTAAGATATTCTAAAGGAAACTCATTAATCATGAATTGTGAGACTTTTGAACCAATCAAAGCTCCAAGTTGGGTTGAAGAAAACAATCAAGGAGAATTTAACCTAATAGCCTATGGAGATAATTTCATAAGGATGAGTGAGTACATAAACACTAAAAAACTACCAATCAATGTATATAATGCTAGATTTATAAAACCATTTGATAATAAGATGGTTACTAAAATATTAAATTCAAACTTAAAAACATTTGTTCTTGAAGACGCAACGATTGTATCTGGACTCGGTGGTGCAATATTTGAATACGCTCAAGCTAATGACTTAAATACTAACAACCTAAAGATACTAGGATTACCAGATGAATTCATTGAACATGGGTCTGTCCAAGATATCTATAAACTATATGGTTTAGACACAGAATCAATCATTAAAAAAATCATGTCCTAATGAGGTGATATTTTGTTAAAGCACTTACAAATATCAAACTACGCAATAATTAAAGAATTATCTTTAGATTTCTATTCTGGAATGACAGTCTTAACAGGAGAAACTGGAGCAGGAAAAAGCATCATAATTGATGCTATTTCTTTATTGTTGGGGGAAAGAGCCTCAAAAGAAATGATATCATCAAAATCTGACAGCGCAACCGTGATTGGGAGATTTACTCTTGATAATGATAAAATTAAAAACATTCTAAAAAACAATGATATCGATTATTTAGATGAAATTGAAATTCAAAGAACCATCAACAAAGATAATCGCAATAACATTAAGATTAATAATCAAAACTCATCAATTAAAGTGTTGAAAGAATTAGCAATTAACCTAGCTGATATTCATTCACAGTTTGATACCAATAGATTAATCAATCCAGATAACTACCTTGCTTTAATAGACAATTACCGAAAAGAGAAAATCACCAACTATATAAAGGTCTACCAAAACACCCTTGAGAGTTATAAAATAGTACTTTCTAGCTATAACAAAGCTGTTAAAGATAAAGAAAACACTTTAAAACAACTAGACCTATATAATTTTCAATTAAGTGAATTGAATACATTAGATCTACAAATTGATGAAGAAACACAGTTGACAGAACAAATAAATCTTTTAGAAAACCTTGATAAAATCAATAGTGTGTTGGAAAAATTCAATTCAGTTATACGTGAAGAGAAAGTTTTAGACAATATTTACGAGCTAAAATCAGATGTTGAATCTATATCTAGCACATCAGCTGAGTTCTCTGATTTATCTAAACGTCTAAATGATGTATATTATGAATTAGAAGATGTCCAACAGTCATTGGGTAATAAGTTAAACAATCTAGATTATAATCAAGATGATTTTGATTCTATGATAAATCGTCTAAACGATATAGATAGAATGAAACGTAAATATCAAAAAACAGCTTCAGAATTAATTGAATATAAAGAATATTTAGATAGTGAAGTCAATAAAGCTACTAACTATGATGAGCTGTTAGAAGAAATACATCAAGAATTAGTAGTGAAGTTTAACACAGTTATGGAAGACGCATCTAAACTTAGAGCTTTTAGAAAAGATATCGCAAAAAAAATAACAAAAGAGATCAAAGAAACCCTTCGTGATTTGGTTATTTTAAATGCTGATTTTGAAATTCGATTTTTGGATAGCTTACCTATTGATGAATTTGATAGTGCTATCTACCAAAATACAGGAATAGATAACATAGATTTTTACATCTCAACCAATAAAGGTGAACCATTAAAGCAGTTATCAAGAACTGCCTCTGGTGGAGAGATGAGTAGAGTAATGTTAGCATTCAAGTCAATATTTGTGAGAAGCAATAAAATATCTACAATCATCTTTGATGAAATCGATACTGGTATTTCTGGATATATAGCTAAACAAATAGCTAATAAAATTAGAGAAATCTCTAAAATTAGTCAAGTAATCTCCATTACACACATTCCACAAGTAGTAGCCACAGGCACACACCATTTAGCGGTTAAAAAACAAATTATTAAGAATCATACAAAAATATTTGTAAGTTACTTAAACTATCAACAACGAATTGAAGAGATAGCTAAGATGATTAGCGCTGATAAACTAACAGAAGCTAGTTTAGAAAGCGCAAAAGAATTATTGATATCAGAGTAAAAAAAAATGCGATTCTATATCGCTTTTTTTTATTGAGTTAGTACTTTATTAAGTTAGTACGTTAATCATACCGTATATAGCGGCAATAAGCATTCCGAGGAACATCCCAGCTGCTAAGATTACGATGATGATTTTACCAACATTACTCTTCGTAGGATTGAAAGCTTTCATTCCGCGAGTTGTTTCTGTTTTGCTTTTTTTAGTTTTGTTATTTGGCATTAAATTCACCCCTATTTATTATTTACTCAATATATTATAAACTATTAACTAGAAAAAAGAAAGAGTTAAATACTGATATTATATTTTTTTAAAAAATCAATTACTTTTTTGGTTAGATAATTAGGAGTAGAAGCCCCACTAGATACTGATATAGTATTTACGTTAACTAAATCTAAAGGGTTAATATCATCAACTGATTCAATTAGTAGAGTTTTGGTTTTAGTTATGTTTTCACTGATTAAGGCAAGATTTTTAGTATTGTTACTACGAGGATCTCCTACTATATAACATAAGTCAACAGATTTATTAGTTTCTAGAATCGCTGTTTGTCTTAACCTAGTGGCATTGCAGATTTCTTCTGATATTAAAGTGTTTGGGTAGATATGAATAATACTATCTATAATTCCTTTAATTTCAATCAAACTAAAAGTGGTTTGGTTAGTAACAAATATAGGCTTTTTAATACCCAATGGAATATTATCTGCATCAACAACTAAAGTAATATCATGAGCTAAACTTATAGCAGCATTAGCTTCTGGATGGTTTAATTTCCCAATATATAAAATGTGATAACCAGCTTTTTCATGTTTTTTTATTAAATCAAAAGTCTTTTCGACATCTTCACAGGTAGCATCTATAAAATTGATTTGTTTTTTAGAAAGCTTTTCTTTAACCATTGGATTTGTCCCATGAGCACTTAGTACTACGGTTCCATTAGAAATTTCGTCTACTAACTCTAATCTAGTTTTTTTTCTGTCATCAAGCGTAATAACGCCTAATTTAGTCATTTCCTCAACTACATACTTATTGTGAACGATATAACCAAGTATATAAATAGGTTTATCAACTGTATTATCAGCAACGGCTTTTCTAACAGCAGCTATAGCTTTTGTGACACCTTTGCAGTAACCTCTTGGGGTAATACTGATAACTTTCATAGTTTGGCTCCTTTTGATTTACTTTTATTAATATATATTATATAATATAAGTGAGATTTTTACAAAGGAAAATGCCATGATAAAATTTAAAGAAACGTATATTAACGATGCATTAAAAGAAATGAAATTTAAGGAACTAACTGATGTTCAAAAACAAGTTATTCCATTAATTGAAAAAAAACGAGATTTAATAGTTGAAGCGAACACAGGGTCAGGAAAGACCCACGCTTTTTTATTGCCGATTTTTGAAGACCTAGATGTAAAGTCTGAAAAAATACAAGCATTAATTATAGCACCAACTAGAGATCTTGCTAAACAAATTCATAAATTCGCTATGCAAATAGCAAGCCATTCTAAAACCAAGATTAATATTGGTCTATTTATTGGTGGAATGGATAAACAAGATGTTATCGCTAAATTAAAAACAAGAACACCACATATAGCCATTGGTACTCCAGGTAGAGTTATTGATTTGGCTGTTAAAGAAAATGTATTGAAAATTTACACTGCAAAATATTTAGTCATTGACGAAGCCGATATGACTTTAGACAAAAACTTTATTGGAGAAGTTAATACTATTCTTAATATTGTTAGTAAGGACTGTGTTAAAACTGTATTTTCAGCAACGATACCGGAAGCTTTAAGAACTTTCTTAAAAGACTACTTATCTAATCCAGTAATTATTAACGTTCATCCAGAAGATGTTTCAAGTTTAAACATTAAACATTACTTCATTAAAACTAGAGAACAAAACAGGTTTATAACACTTAAAAAACTAGTTGACGTTATTAATCCGTATTTAGCTATTATATTCTGTAACACCAAAGAATCAAGTGAAGAAGTCTATGCTTGGATGAAAGACCAAAAGAAATTGGTTACTTTAATTCATGGGGGATTAGACTATCGTAAAAGAAAACAATTAACAAGAAGAATCAGCAATCTAGAATTCCAATACATAGTCGCAACCGATATATTTGCTCGTGGTATTGATATTGAAGGTATTAGTCATATCATTAACTATGAGTTACCAAAAAACATTGAGTTTTATATTCATAGAACTGGTCGTACAGGTAGAGTTGATTTTGATGGAGTTGCTATCTCAATGTATGAATTTGATGATAACCAATATCTAGATAGACTTGAAAGCAAAGGTATTAAAAGTCAATACAAAGAAATTAAGAATTCTGAGTTAGTTGATACAACAGTTAGAAATAAGCGTACAAAGCGTGAAAGAAAAGAAAATGAATTAGACTACGCAGCAAAAGCTAAAATCAGAAAGCCTAAAAAAGTAAAACCTGGTTATAAGAAAAAATACAAAGAAGCAATTGAATCAGAAAAGAAAAAAATCTTTAAAAAAAGGAGATAATCTATGCCTTTAAATGTTGTCCTATATCAACCTGAAATCCCTCAAAATACAGGAAACATCATGAGAACATGTGCAGGGACTAATGTTTTATTGCATTTGATTAAACCCCTGGGATTCAAATTAGACCCTAAATATATGAAAAGAACAGCAGTAAACTATTTAGAACATGTAAACTACATGGTTTACGAAGATTATGCTGATTTTAAAAGCAAAAATCAAGGTAGATTTATATTTCTTACTAGGTATGGCAAGAAGAACCCAAGAGAATTTGATTTATCTAATGTTGAAGAGAATATCTATTTAGTTTTTGGTAAAGAATCCACAGGTATTCCCAAAGAGATACTAAGAGAACACCTTGATGATTGTGTTAGGTTACCTACCAATGATAAAATAAGAAGTTTAAATCTATCTAATTGTGTTGCAGTAATGATTTTTGAAGTTCTAGCTCAACAGAACTACCCAGATTTATCACAGGAGGAACCTCGCACCCTAAAAGGATCAAACTGGTTAATGGAAGACTAAAAAACAGAGGAGTGATTAGGAATGTATCAAAACAACAAGATAGTACTTCATAGTTATAAACACGATCAATCACTTCATAGAGTATGGAAAAATGAAACAATATTAGAAGATAATGAAGATTTTATTGTAGTTGCCAATAAAAAAACTCGCGTTGTAGAAGCGAATGGAAGATTTTGGTACACAAAAGAGCCCTCAGTGTCTTTCTTTTTTAAAAATCACTGGTACAATGTTATTGGTATTATTAAAAAGGAACAAATAAGTTATTATTGTAATCTTAGTAGTCCGATTCTAAGAGACGAAGAAGCTCTCAAATATATAGATTACGATTTAGACGTTAAAGTAGAAGATGATTATACTTACAACTTATTAGACATGAACGAATATAAAAAACATCAAGTAACAATGAATTATCCTGAAAACGTCAAAAAAATTCTATTATTAGAGTTAGATCATCTAAGAGATAGAATTGACAATAGAGAATTTCCATTCAAAAAAGAAGATGTTAGAGAATGGTATAAAAAATATTTAGAATTAGAAGGAGAGTAACTATGCTTAAAGATCCAAGATTACAAAAACTAGCTAAAACGTTAGTAACCCACTCAGTAGGTGCTGTTGCAGGAGACAATATCGTTATCTACGGTTCAATTAAAGCTAAGCCTTTGATTATAGCTTTATTTGAAGAACTAAGAGCTGTTAAAGCGAATCCGTTTATTGAAATCACCGATGATGATTTCGCAAGAGAAATGTATTTATCTCAAACCGAAGAATCATTAGATACCAGAGTTAAATGGTTAGAATATAAACTTAAAGATATTGATGGATTTATTTCAATCAGAACTCTTGAATCTGATTATACTAACGCTGATGTATCTAAACAAGTACTAGACTACCGAATAAAACTACAACCACTTCAAAAAACTAGATTAGGAAAAAAATGGGTTTTACTTAATTATCCTACTGAAGGTGGAGCTCATAAAGCAAAAATGAGTTTCGCAGATTACATTGATTACATGTTAGATGTTATGAATGTAGACTATGCTAAAATGGGTAGAGACTTTAAAGCCTTAAAAGCCCTAATGGAAAAAACTGATAGAGTAAGATTAGTTAGCCCAGGAACTGACCTAAGATTCTCTATTAAAGATATTAATGTTGTCCCTTGTTTTGGGCAAAACAATGTACCTGATGGTGAAATTTATACGGCGCCTGTAAGGGATTCAGTCAACGGAACCATCTCATACAATACACCTTCACCATATCGTGGTATTGTATTTAAAGGTGTTAAACTTACTTTTAAAGATGGTAAAATTGTAAAATGTTCAGCCGATAACAACCCAGAGTTACTAGAAGATATATTTAATACAGATGAAGGCGCGAGATATGTTGGCGAATTTGCAATCGGAGTTAATCCAAAAATAACTGTACCGATGACTAATACTCTATATGACGAAAAAATTGCTGGTTCAATCCACTTTACACCTGGTATGGCCTATGACGCTGCCCCTAATGGTAATGATTCAGCCATTCATTGGGATTTAGTGCTTATCCAAACTGAAGAATACGGTGGTGGAGAAATTTACTTTGATGACGTATTAATTAGAAAAAATGGTGTATTTGTTATTGACGAATTAAAACCATTGAACCCTTAAAAAAATATAATAAATGCTAAGAGATTAATTTTTGTAATTAGTCTCTTTTTATGTTATAATTTTTGACGAGGATGTGATATTATGGAATTAATATATAGAGTAAAAAAACCAGAAACAATCCATAGATTTATGACGGAAAACAACATACCTTCTAAAATCTTAGATTTGGAAGAAAATAAGTTTAAAATCTATGTTAATGGCAAAAGAAAAGCTAGAAAAGATACAGTAAAAAAGAATGAAAAAATACATTTCTTTATCAGAGATGAGAATCGTGATGAAAAAGTTAAACCAGAAAAAATCGATTTGGATATAGTATTCGAAGATCCTTATTTGTTAATAGTCAATAAACCTAGTGATATGCAAATGATGATATCTAAGTCAAGACCTACAGGGACTTTGGCTAATGGAATTAATTTTCACTACCAAGAAAATGATATTAATGCTAAAATCCATTTTGTTACTAAATTAGACAAAGAAGCTTCTGGACTTATAGTAGTAGCAAAACATAAATTTATTAGATACCTTTTAAGCGATAAAAATGATAACTCAATAACTTATCATCTAAAAGCTATTTTAGAGGGTAAACTAGAATTAAATGAGAGTAGTATACCATTACCTATAGCTAGAATTGAAGGCTCAATTCAAAGAGAAGTCTCTGAATCTGGCGATGAATGTTTAACGAATTATCGTGTTATTGATGAACTTAATGAATATTCTGTAGTTGATATTTATATTCAAAATAAAAGAGCACATCAAATTCGTGTACACTTTTCATTTTTCTTCTGTCCAATCGTTGGAGATAAAATCTATGGGAAGAATAATCTTGATGAAAAATTAATGTTATATTGCCATAAAATTGATTTTGTTCATCCTATAACTGAAGATACTGTTCATTATGAATTAATTGAACCAATATATTTCAAAAAATTTATTAGTAGTAAAAGGTGATTTTATGAAAAAAGTAGCTGTTTTATTAGTGATTTTCATGGGAGTTTTCTTTGTAAGTTGTGATTTTCTTACAACAATAAATAGAACAACCGAAACAACTTCAACAAACATAAATACTAATTTAACAACTAATGATGTTTCATTGACTGCGGAGTCTTCAAATGTAGACGATGTATCCTATGAAAATTTATTTGATGACTCTAACTACAAAAAGTTAGTCATCTCTTTTTCTGAAGCAAATTTTCTTAAATTGATCTATGATATGGAAACCTATAATGATAAATTTGGAAACTACAGAGATAATACTATTCAAGAAGTAGATATTACTTATTCTGATGGAGAAGGTAATATTTTACAGGTTAACGAAGTAGGATTTAGAACTAAAGGTAATATCTTTAGTAGATTTCTACCAGTTATAAAAGAAGGTGATGAAATAGTTGGCTACCAACAAGTTTCATTCCAATTAGAATTTAACGAAACCTTCTTATATCCAGTAAATTCTACTGAATACAATGCCTTAAAACAAAGAGAAATCTTTGATTTAGAACAATTAAATTTTAAACATATTAGATATGGGGATACATCTGCCGTAACTGAATCAGTTGCCTACGATTTTTATCGTGAAATTGGTATTGTTACTTCAAATACATCCTATGCAATTATATATTTTGATATTGAAGGCACCGTAGTTCCCTATGGTCTATTTATGATTCAAGAGCCAATTGATGATGTTTTTGCGGAAAGATACTTTGGTAAAAACGAAGATTCAAGCATCGGTGATGTATATAAATGCACCTGGCAAGGAGAACCAGGAAAACTAGGAGAACCAGCTTCTTTAAAAGATGACTATCCAAGTAATTCTTTAGGAATTTCAGATTACATGGAAGGATTCAGAAGAACCTACGCCCTCAAAACTAACAAAGATTTCGGCGACTTTTCTGCATTTACTGATTTCGTAGATTTGATTAATGAAACATCTGTAAACAACTACCATGACATGGTTTCAACATCTCTAGATACAGATAGTTTTGCTAGAGCAATGGCCATGGGATTTTTGATTGGTTCACCCGATGATATAAGATCAAATGCTAATAATTATTATATGTACTTTAATAACGGGTATGCATACTATATGCCATTTGATATGGATAATTCAATGGGATATGGGTGGAACCCCTATGATGACTTTGGAATAACATTAGATATAGATTCAGTACAGCCTTCAAATTATGGCGATGGCAGTGAAACTGATTTTGTGTTGATATATTACTTAATGAACGATCCAGACTTTAAAGAGATATATTTAGGATATTTAGATGAATACACTGATGTTTTTGGAGAATTTAGTTACTCATACTTTTCCGCTGAACATCAATTAATTAAAAACTTATACGCTGATGAGATTACTAACGAGAATCATCTCGGCATAAACAATTTTTCAATGGGAGATAGATGGATTCAAGCTTCATCATATTTTTCAGATAAAATTGCTGCCGTTAGAAATCAATTGACGGAATTAGGTTATTAATGAAATTACTTTTAAAACGAATTATCCTAATATTTCTATTAACTGCATCAATTAGTATCTTAGCTGTCTACGTATATAATCATTCAGATGGAGAAGATGTAACCCAATATATAAACTTAAGAGACCAAACAGACGATTATGACCGTTTATTTGATAATTCTAACTTCAAAACTTTTACCATCAGTTTTGAGGAAGATATATTTGACACAATGCTCTTGAATATGCAAGAACATTTTGATGTATATGGGGATTATATAGACAACTCTATGTATTCTGTTAATTTAACCTACACCGATTCTACAGAAAGTTTTACTGTGCTTGAGGTTGGGTTTAGAACCAAGAGTACTACTTCAAGAAATCTGTTAATGACGACTGATTGGCGCGGTCGAGAAATCTATCACCAAACATCATTCCAATTGGAATTTAATGAAACGTTTGAATACGCAGATAGCACTAGTATTAATGAAATACTTGGTAAAAGAGAAGTATTTAACCTAGAACAACTTAACTTTGAATATTCACAAATCTATGATAGCGAATACGATGAAACAATGATTTCTGAAGCATATACCCATTATCTATATAAACAAGCAGGTGTACTAGTAGCTAATGCGTCATATGGGTTGGTTTACCTTAAAGTAGGCGATACTTTAGTTGGCTATGGTTTATATACAATTCTTGAACCTATCGACTCAGAATTTTTAAAAGACAATTTTAAAAGCGATAAAGCTTTAGAATATGGTGACCTATATAAAGTAACTGATGTTGCTGGTGAAGGTACCTTGGATACTAACTATGAAGATTTACTTGGTATTAGTAATGATGACTTTAGATACACCTATGCATTAAGGAATAACACCTTAGATGATACCAGAAGAACTTATGGCAATTTTGAAGACTTCATCGAAGCCATCAATGATTTTGATTACTTTGAAGAAAACTATGATTCAATTATTGATATTGATATGTTTATCAGATATCTAGCAATCAGCTTCTTAGTAGGAAATAGCGATGATTTGCGCTATAACTTTAATAACTACTATCTTTATTTTGATGTATACACAAATAAGGTTACATTTGTCCCATTTGATCTAGATAATACTTTAGGGTTTGGAAAAAGTTATGATTTGAGCGGGTCCTTTATGACTGATTACTCTATTTACTTTAATTTAGACAACCCGAGTCCTTTGATAACTAATGTTTTTAAAATTCCAAAACTGATGAGTTTGTATACACAATATCTAAATTTATTTACTGAAGATTACTTTAACTTTTCTAGTTTTGAAATAATGTATTTGGAAGCAATTGAATTATATGAAGATGTTCTCATTCTAGAAGATCATCTTGGAAATAAAGAATTTGGATTAAGAAATATAGAATGGTATTTTGAAAAAAAACTTGAATATGTTCTAGTAGAATTGCCAGAAATAATATATATTACATAAAAAAGATTATATAATCTAAGTCAAGAGTTAGTAGACACAAAAAAACAGGTAAGCATGGTCCAATTTTGTTTTATATGGAATTGGACTTTTATATTGTAAAGTATACATTAATCTTATAAAGCTGTATTATTTTCAATAGAAAGGTATTTCACCTATATAGTTGTGTACAATAAGTGTATTAATATGCAAATGCATGATATCAAATCTTTAGAAAATAAAAAACTAAAATAATAGAAAATACATTATAAATAGTTATGATTAAAATCATAACTAAAATCAACTGTAATTAAGATGTTTTCATTTAGCCACATATTTGAGTGACAACATACTGTGTTGGATCATGTAATTATTACGGTAGCGAAACGCCCTTATCAATAAAAGAATATAATGATAGAATTTAATATTATAATTATAATAATTTATGTTAAGATTTGTAAGGCTATTGTTTATTTCATTATAAGTAGTATAATTAATATGTTATAAACATAAGTTACAAACACACGATAATGCATCGTAGAATACTTATTTAATAAGTAGTTACTTTGGGTACATAATATATCCAACTTAATATATTATTTGAAGAGGT
>CAZHSG010000008.1:0-56636 GCA_964535005.1 uncultured Candidatus Izemoplasmatales bacterium | reverse complement strand
CATTATTAGATAGAGACCTAGTATCTGATATCCTAATGGCACAAAACTTTGAATTCCCATTAGGATATGCAAATATAGTAGACCCTGATCCTGATGTAGTGGATGGAACGTATCTTGTGCGTGTTGGGGAAGAATTTGATTCAACAGAAGAAATTGAAGACTTATTAGTATTTACTTTCTCAGGTATGCCAAATGCAGCTTATGATCCATTGGATCCATTATCTCAATTTTGGGCAGTGAGTCCTTTAACAATAACTATGTCAGATATTTCTGAGATTGACTTCATTAATGCGAATGAAAAAGAATACAGTAAAGTAAATGGAAATAACGCAATCTCAATTACAATCCAAAAAAGTTCTGAAATCGCAACTACTGATGTAACAGAAGCTATTAGTATTGTATTAGATGAAATATCTGATACAGATAGTGAAGCAGTATTTACAGTGCTATTAGACCAAGGTGAATATATTGAACTAGCTACAGGTTCAGTTGTTAATAACTTACTATACGGAGCTATCTTAGCTATAATTGTATTATTTATCTTCTTAAGAAGTGCAAGAGCAACATTTATTGTTGGTATTAGTATTCCAATCAGTTTAATGTTCGCAATAGTATTAATCTACTTCTCAGGAATCACACTTAACATTGTGAGTTTAGGAGGATTAGCTCTGGGAATTGGAATGCTGGTGGATAACTCCATTGTTGTAATGGAAAATATCTTCCGTATGAAAAAACTCGGTAAATCAAATAGAGAAGCAGCAATTAATGGTACAAAACAAGTTGCAGGAGCTATTTTTGCTTCAACAATCACAACGATTTCAGTATTTGTGCCAGTAATCTTTATTGAAGGATTCATTAGAGAAATCTTCATGCAAATGGCATTAACTATTACCTTTAGTTTAATAGCTAGTTTATTAATTGCCTTAACGTTAGTCCCAGCTATTTCTTCAAGAATTCTAAAAGAAGATTCAAAAGAAAAAGTAGGAGAAAGCAAGAGGTTAGACAAATTTAAAAAAGGTTATGAAAAAATATATAAATTTGCATTTAAGTTTAAATACATATTTATACTTCTTGTATTAGCATTATTCGGAGGTTCTATATGGCTTGCATTAACAAATGGGTTTGAATACTTCCCAACATCGGATGAAGGGCAGTTATCAATCACAATTGATAACCCTGTAGAGAATCCATTATCTACATCTGAATTCTTTGATACTTTAGATGACTTAACAGAAGACATTTTATTAATAGATGATGTAGATATAGTTGGTGTTACATTAGGTTCTATGCAATCAACAATGATGGGATTCTCATCTTCAAATAATGCAAGTGCTAGTGTTGTGTTAAAAGAAGACAGAACATTAACAACAACCGAAATCGAACAATTATTAGATGAATTATTAACTGATAATTATTCACAAATAGAATTTTCAATATCAGGTTCTCAACAACAAACTGCTATGTTAACCGGTTCTGGTTATCAAGTAGAAATTAGAGGAAATGATTTAGATGTATTAAAAATACAAGCAGAAGCAATGGCTGCTGAATTCATAACAGTTGAAGGTGTTTTAGAAGTTGATGATGGCGTTGGTATTCCAGCTGATCAAATCAAAATTACTGTTGATAAAGATAAAGCAATTACATATGGATACATGACAGCGGTAGTTGGTGGAATGATAGCTCAGAAATTAGCTGGTGAAGATGTAACTACTACCATTAATCAAGATGGTACTATGTATGATATTTATGTATATGACAATCAATCTAACTTCGCAGGTACTACTTATACATTTGATGAAATAAAAGATTTAGTATTAGGACAATCTATGATGGGTGGAGATGTTTTAATATCTGATGTAGCTACTGTTGAAATGGTAGAAGGATTCAGTTCAATCTCTCATACAAATGGAATTCGTTCGATTACAATATCAGCTGAATTTGATACTGAAGTCAATTCTTCATTCGTAGCTCAAGACTTAGATAATATTATGGAAGACTATGAGTTGCCTAGTGGTTATGATTTTGAAATTCAAGGTGAAAATGAAGAAATCATGGAGGCAATGCAAACATTAGTATTAGCATTGGTATTAGCTATTGCCTTAATCTATATGATTATGGCAAGTCAATTCCAATCACTAAAATATCCATTAATCATTATGTTTACAATCCCTCTTGCATTTACAGGTGGATTCCTAGCATTATTCGTTACTGGAATGACAGTTTCTGTTGTAGCGATGATTGGATTTATGATCTTAGTCGGGGTGGTTGTGAATAACGGTATTGTGTTAGTTGACTATACCAACCAATTAAGAAAAGAAGGAATGCATGTTGCAGATGCGTTACTAGAAGCTGGTAAAACAAGACTAAGACCGATTATCATGACAGCTTTAACAACAATCTTAGCCTTGATTACAATGGCTATTGGTGTTGGTAATGGTGCTGAAATGATGCAACCAATGGCTGTTGCTACAATTGGTGGATTATTATATGCAACTGTTCTTACATTAGTATTAGTACCTATCATGTATTACTTATTTAATAAGAAAGCAAAACAAATGTTAAGTATCTTAGCTATAGTTGCTGTAGTTGGAGCTACTGTAGGTGGATTTATATACTTCTCATTATGGTATATTATATTAATCGGAGCTTTATTAACATTAGGTGTAATTGCTAACTGGGTATTCAACAAGAAGAAGGTGGCATAATGGGCCGCAAGGAAGAAATCCTTGATGCTTTAATAGAAATATTAACAAATAAGGGTATCAGTAGCAACTTCAAAATGAAGGAACTAGCTGAGAAAGTTAACATTGGTAAATCAACCATTTACGAATACTTTGATACAAAAGACGAATTATTACATCAAGCAGTATGTAGATTAGTTGAAAATAGTATAAAAAGTATATATAGCTTAGAGATTAATGAAGAAGATAACTTTGAAGTGAGCTTTAAAAAAGATTTACACTTCTTATTTAACTTATCCCTAAATAGTAGTAATGTATTAAATATGGTTAATCCGGGATTCGAAAACTATATGCCAGCTGAATCAAAGAAAGAAATAATGACTCAGGTAAATGCAATTAGAACTCACTACAATAAGAAGTTTGAGGCTTTATTTAAGAAAGGCATTTTAGAAGGTGTCCTAATAGCTGAAAATATGCTTACGAATAACTTGATGATATCAAGTCTAGTAGTTGGTAGTATTATAAGAATAGGTAACCAAGAAGTTAAAATAACTGAACAAGAATTAAAGGATTATATAGATGCAGTCTATGTAACGGTTTTAAGAATTGCTAATTAATGATAAACCTCCATATCTCGTATGGGGGTTTTCTTTTTAGGTGTTTAAATATTAATAGGGTTTAATAAACAATATACTGAAAATCCATAAGTCTCAACAATGCTTTTTGTTTAGCGTCAAGAACAACGAGCCATATTACAAGTAGTTGCAACTAATGATATACACCAATTACAAAAGCCAATAAGTAGATTTGCATTTTAAGAGCAAAATGGCAAAAACATATATAGAAAATAAGTGGACAGAGGTTCAAATTTCCTCAGCTCCACCATTAGTACCCGTATCCCGGGAATTGTGTAGTTTACCTAACTACAGAAATATTTCTGGGTTTTTGTTTGGAAATAAATTATGGATTTTGAGTTAAAAATAGGTTTTTGAACAGTGTATTTTGTTATTGCAATAAGGCTGAAATGATATTTCAAAAAGTTTGTTTTCACGGAACTATCTTTCAAAAAATTAAAGGGAGTAGAGGGAGTGGGGATTTGGGTTATCTGCTCAATATGACCTAATATATCGTTTGTTTAGAAAAAAGAACAATGAGCAATACAACAAATAAATGATAGAAATGCTATAAATAGCATAAAAAACGGAAATTTAGAACTATTTTTCTACTTTTGCTATTTTTGTTTTAGCTGGGTAAATCTAAATTTTGTATGGTATAATATTGACTAATAAGAGCAAACTTAACTAAAGTTAAGGACGCAAAGCTATGGGTCTAAGGTATTAAACTACTATGATTGCCAGATTGCCAAAACGCAAAAAGGATAGTTTTGTATATATATTTTGGTACCTGTCTAGGGGCCATTTTTTTGTTTAAAACAGTACATGGAGGAAATAGATGAAATTTAAATATAAATTGGTATTATCTATAATTTTATTAGGTTCCTTTTTACTATTGATTGGTGGATTTTCATATTATGGGATAGTCAAATCTTCTATTAAAGAGCAAGAACTTAAAAATGATAGAGAAGACATCTTATATATTTCAGAAGCAATTGAAAATGATTTACTAGAGTTAATACGATTGACAACAACAATAGCTAGTATTGATGTTATAAAAGACTCATTAATTGCGAGTAATGATGAATTTTCTTCTTTTACTGTACTTGAAAGAGCTAATGAGATTGATAGCTTAAATACTTTATGGATGAATATTGATGATGTTGATGATCCGTTTATTAAAGCAAGAATGGAGAATGATGTGGCATCATTTTTGATATCACAGCAAGACAAATACCCTGATCTTTATGGTGAGATATTTTTGACTAATGAGTGCGGTGTGATGATATCAACTACTGGGAAATTAACTACATTAGCTCATTTTGAAAAATATTGGTGGCAAGAATCCTATTATGGTGCAGAAGGCAAAGGCATCGCTTATTTAGATGACAGAGGTTTTGATGCTAGTGTTGCGGGATATGTTTTAGGAGTTGTAGTTCCTGTATATGATGATAATGATGTAATAATAGGAATTTTAAAAAGCAACTTCAATATATCATATATTTTTGAGAATTCCATTTCTAATTTTCATGACTTAAATAATGAAGGTGAGAGTTATGTTGTTAGGACTTTGGGTTTAATAGTAGATGGTGAGGGCTTTGTACCTTTATCTAAGAGTATACCTGATGAAATTATCCCATTCATTGAAGAAAGAATTGATATAAGCACAGAAGTAAGTATAGATGGAAATCCTTATTTTTTAACTATTTCACCTATAAATTTAACATATTCCTCTGATTTAGTAAGTTTTGGTGGGGGCTATGAATCAAATGATCATTCTTTAGGAAATCTAGGTGAAGGTTGGTCTATCGTACATATTGTTGATAAAAAAGTTGCTCTAAAAGAACTAACCAACACTTTAACAATACTTTCATTTTCCAGTTTTGGAATGTTGACTCTAATTGCAATTGCAGCATTGTATATAGGAGAAACATTAAGTAAACCATTTAGAGAGCTCAATACATATATAAGTGATGTAGGTAAAGGTAAATTAGTTAAAAAAGATATGAAAATAACTGGAGATGAGATTGGAGCACTTACAATATCTTTTAATAAGTTAATTGACAATCTTAATTTGACCTTAACCTCAAAGGAAGAACTTGAAAAAGAGAAAGAACTTGCACAAAAATATTTAGATCTTGCTGGAACAATAATAGTTGTACTAAATATAGAAAGTAATGTAACACTAATAAATAAAAAAGGATGTAGTATTCTTAGAGCGGATGAAAAAGATATAGTTGGTAAAAACTGGTTTGACAATTTTGTTCCTAAGAAAATTGTTGATGAGATTAAAGAAGTGTATAATAAAATACTTTATGCAGAAATTGGATTTACAAAACGTTATGAAAACAATATCATTACTAGTAAGGGTGAAGAGAAAATTATTTTATGGGATAGCAACATTTTATATGATTTAAATGGTAAAATTAGCGGAATAATAAGTTCAGGAGAAGACGTAACTGAAATTAGGAAAAAAGATGATGAATTAATCTACATGAGTTATCATGATCAACTTACCGGGTTATATAACAGAAGATTTTTTGAAGAACAAATAGCACGCTTGGATAATCTTAGGAATCTACCATTATCAATAATTATGGGAGATGTAAATGGATTAAAATTAACCAATGATGCATTTGGTCATAAAGCAGGGGACGAATTACTTAAGCTCATTGGAGATAGTATATCAACAAGTATTAGAGGAAACGATATTGCTGCTAGATTGGGTGGAGATGAATTTGTTATATTGTTAACAAATTCAGGAGCAGATACTGCTGAAAAATTGATTAATAGAATTCACAAAAAGGTAGAAAATGCTTCTTTTGATTATGGAATAGTATCTATTTCATTCGGTGTAGATACTAAAAATGACAAACAAGTTGATATAAATGCAATCCTTTCTTCTGCTGAAAAATTAATGTATCAAAATAAACTTACAGATATGGATAGTATCCGTGGTGAAACAATCGATACAATCATGAAGAGATTCTTTGAAAAGAGTCCTAAAATTAAGGAGCATTCTATTAGAGTATCAGAAATTTCTGCATCGATTGCTGAGAAAATGGGATTATCAAGAACTGATATCAATGATATCAAAACGTTAGGGTTGATTCATGATATTGGTGAGATTGTTATTGATTTAAATATATTGGATAAACCTGAAAAATTAACAACTGAAGAAAGAAAAATTATTCAACAACATCCATTATCTGGAAGTAGAATGTTAAGTTCATCAAATGAATATTCACGATTAGCGGTAGGAGTATTACATCATCATGAGCGAATTGATGGAACAGGATATCCTAATGGATTAATTGGAGATCAAATACCAATTGAGTCTAAAATAATTGCTGTCGCCGCTGCTTTCGATGCGATGACAACAAAAACCCCGTATCGTTTAATACCATTATCTTTAATAGAAGCAACTGCTGAACTACAAAAACATAGTGGAACACAATTTGACAAAACAGTCGTTGATGTACTTATTAATAAGGTTTTAGTAAACCAATAAAAAGGTGATAAGGTAATACTTAATACAACGAAAATTAGTTTGTTTAATAAGGCAATTTAGTTAATGAGTAAATAAGATATAAATCTTTAAAATGAAGAAATATAGCAGTTATAAATAGGCTTGAATTAGTTGCTAAGTATACAAAATCAAAGGATTCTCAAGTGTACACTGACACCCTAATCGTTTAGTTAAAATAAAAAGGGTATAATAAACCTCCAATACAAATACTTGTAAAGGAGGTTTTTGTAGTATTCATATACTGCATAAATAACAGCGCTTAAGCATATAGATTATTACAACATTTTTATACAACGTCAAATAAAACTTGACGTTGTAAGCGAATGATGATATAATGAATTTGTTCAAGTTTCACAATGAGGCGATAATATGTACAATAAAACAATAACCCTAACCAATGAAAAGCATATCAAAACGCTTTTAGATCCCTATAATCTCAGGATTTTGCAAATATATAGAGAAAGTCAAGAACCATTAACTGTAAAACAAGTATCAGTTTTAATGGGTGAGGTTCATGGAAAAGTCTATTACCACATTAAAAAATTATTTGATATTGATTTGTTAAAGCTTGTAAAAACGAAGAGCATTAACGGCATTATTGCTAAATATTATCAAAGGAAATATGATGCAATATACTATGACACTAACTATTCATCAGATTTATATCAGAAAGGTCATGTAACATTAGTAAATCAAGCTTATGATGTATGTGTAAATGAATTTAGAAAAGATATCATTAAAACAACGAATAAATTTAGTGATACAGAAACACCGTCAAAAGACACTCCTCAATTTATCAAACAAGACTTATTTATGACGCCGGAAGAATATCAAGATTTTATGAATATTATAAGGGGGTTATTAAAAAAATATAAAACAAAAGATGAAACCAAGGAAGGATTCTCTATCCTTACTGGAATCACAAGAGTTAAGTAAATACAACCACGAATTACTGTTTGGTTAGTATCAACTCGCAAAGAATACATTAAAAAATGCTAACCTTTTGGATTAGCTTTTTATTTTGAGTATAAAGCACAAAAAAGGAGAATATGATTATGAAAAAGTTACTTTTGTTTGGATTTATTTTTGGATTTTTTGGATTTATGGTATCCTGTGATTTTTTTGGTAGTAATACAACTACAGTAATAACAACGACTACTGAAGAAACAACATTACAGACAACCACAGAACCAGTGGAGACGACAGAGCCACTAACAACGATTGAATCTGATTTAACGATTCAATTAAGACATATTTATCAACTGTCTTTAGAAGCTGATACATTTGATGGGACATATGAAGAATGGTTAGATACTGTTGAGGGGCCGCAGGGAGAACCAGGTCGGGAAGTAATAATTTCTGTTGAAGATGAACATATTAAATGGAAATATGTAGATGATTCAACTTGGACAGATTTGATTCCTTTAGTTGACTTGACTGGAGAACAAGGTGTAGGTATAGAATCGACAACTATTAATGAATTTGGCGAATTAATAATCACATACACTGATGCATCTGAAGCAAATATTGGAATAATAGTATCAAGATTTCAAGTTAACTTCATTGATTACAATGGATATTTACTAGATACATTTATTGTCGAATATGGTGGATCTGTAGAATCTTTAGTACAACCTTATAGAGAAGGCTACATTTTTGCAGGGTGGTCTGAAACAGATCTAACATCGATTACTAGTAATATAAATGTTTATGCACAATATGATATTAATGAGTATACAGTCTCATTTAATTCAGATGGTGGAACTATAATAAGTGAAATGACTAATATTGAATATGGGTCAACTATTCTATTACCAATACCTGAAAAAGTAGGATATGAATTTAATGGCTGGTTTAGGGGAATAACCGTAAATGATACTCAATTCACATCAGAAGATGTAGTAGCAGGAAATATTACACTATATGCTGAATGGATAGTTAAACTTAGCGAAGAACTAAATGAACCACCAGTAATAGAAGGGTTAACTTATGTTTCAGTTTTTATCAACTCTAATTACGATCCATTGGACGGTGTTATTGCCACAGATAAAGAAGATGGAGATATTACTGAGTCAATTGTAATAATTGGATTTGATGATACTGCAATAGGAACATATACATTTACATATAATGTGACAGACAGTAATGGTAATACAGTAACGGCAACAAGAGAATTTACTTTTACTGATCCTGGATTACCTCCTGAAATTTCCGGGCTAAGCCCTATATCAATACCTGTTGGTTCAGAATTTGATGAATTAGTGGGTGTTACAGCTTTAGATGAAGAGGATGGAGACATTACAGGACTTATTGTCGTTCAGGAATATGAAAACAGAGTTGTAGGAATTATACCTATAACATATGTAATAGAAGATAGTGACGGAAATAGTGTATCGTCTATACGTATGGTAGAGTTTTTTGAACCTTTAAAGAGTGTAAATATTATGAAAAATCTAAATCCAGTACCTTTTGATGAAATGGTAGGTGTATTTTATGATGAAGATAATAATAGCGTTGATATTATTTACAAGATATTAGAAGTAGATGGTGGAATAATCGAACAATTGACTACGTGGGTAACTTCAGATACTTCTAAGATAGAAGTAACTTCTGGACTAAGTACTGCTGAAACAATCACCCAGGGAATAAGTGTAAGTTTATCTGTTACTTTTGGAGTAGAAGCTAAATTCCTTAAAGCTGAAACCACTTTAGGATTTGAAGCAAGTTTATCCAAATCAGTCACTCAAGAGCACAGTAAAAGTGTTGCATTAACTTTTAATTTGGATGAATATGAAGAGGGACTAAATTATGCTGTCTTTTTAACAGGGACTTATGCAGTGTATCAGGTTTTCTCAACCAACATCGAGACTGGGGTAGTCACTGAATATTTTGTTTTTAGGATTATAAGTCCACCAATAACTAGATTAGTATCTTCTGTAGACACTAATCTAGACAATTATATTGATGCTTCAAAGTATAGAAAGACTTCATTTGATCCTGATAATTATTTTGGCGGCGGCAAGGGTACAGCAGAGGAACCTTATGAAATCTTTGATGAATCAGGTTTATTTGCAATCTACTTGTGTACTGATGCGCATTATATATTAACGGATAATATTTATCTTGAAAACTTTAAAGGATTAAATACAACCACCTTTTCTGGTGTTTTAGATGGACAAGGGCACTTTATTAGTGGGTTAGATATCTTAATAGAAATACCTGAAGCAGGGATAGCTGAAGAAAAAGGTTATGGATTATTTAAATGCCTTGATGGAGAAATCAAGAATCTCAAATTTAAAAACGCTAAAATTTCATTACCATATGAATCTCATGTTCATAACGGTGACGGATTTTTAAATGTTGGTATTTTGGCTGGTTCAGCCACTGAGAATAGTATAATTAATAATGTGATTGTTGAAGACTCAATTATAAATATTAGTAGATTTAATTCTAAAGCAGGCGGATTAATAGGTGATTTAAATGGCGGAACTATTATGCACAGCAAAGTTCTTACAACTACAGTAAGTTCTTGTGGATATGTTGGTGGTATAGTAGGGTATATGTCGAATAAATCATTAGTTACCTACTCGGTGTTTAAAGGTATAGAGTCAGAATATGGAGTGATTAGTTTATATAGCACTGGAACTAGAAGGGGATCCGGAGGAATTGCTGGAGTATGTGATAATTCCACGATATCATATTCTACTGTGAAATACGTTGAGTTCAAAATTGATGGGAATAAAAAACTATATCCTCCTCAAGCAGCTATTGCAGGCACTTTGAGTAATGCGACTGTGATTTCGACTTTCTTTGAAGATATTAACAAAACTAATAATATTGGTGATTGGTATGGAGGATTTTGGGGTAATATATATTATGGTGAATACTATTTTCCAACAGCACATGCATATTATGGATGGGGATTAGGAACAAGTGATCTTAGAATGCGTTATACGGTTTGGTATATGGATTATGACGGAACTACAATTCTTTTATCAAAAGTCTATCTTCCTGGAGAAACAATAGATTCTGAGAATGATGTATCGCCATTAAGAAGCGGGTATTTGTTTGAAAATTTTGGAGAAACGATACCAGCAACTATGCCAGGTAATGATCTTATTTTAAGTGCTAGTTATATTATACAAGAAGGTTATTATATTGAATTCTTAGATTATGATGAATCAATTTTATCAACCGTAACTATTTCTCTGCCTTGTATAATTGACGAGGATCCTTCGTATCTTCATCCGAGTGATCCAACTAGAGTAGGATATACTTTTACCGGTTGGGATAAGGAAATAATCTCCGGAATTTTATCTGGTTCTCAAAGTATTACAGCTCAGTATGAAGCGAATGATGTTACAATAACTTTTGTTACAAATGGTGGAACTATTGTTAATTCAATAACTCAAAAATATGGTACTAAAATTGTACTGCCTGAAAGCCCAACATTTGTTGTGACGCCTGGAGGAACAACAGAACAAGTATTTAATGGTTGGTACTTGGACGCTGAATTAACGCAGCCGTTTACACTTGCAATGATGCCTTTAGAAAACTTTACTTTGTACGCGGGATGGCATATTATAGCTGGTCCAGGGTTAACTTAAAGTATTTATGAAACAGTATATTCAACTGACCCGCCGGACTTTTGTTCCAATTATTTGAGTTTAAATGTTTATTTAATGAAACAATATAGGGTTGGTATTTAGTAGAAATACTAATAGCATATAAGTGAATATAAAAGAGATAATCGCAAATACATTAACCCCCAAATTGTTTAGTTAAAATAAAAAGGGTATAATAAACCTCCAATACAAATACTTGTAAAGGAGGTTTTTGTTGTATTGATATACTGCATATATAACCTCGGGTTTTTAATGCCTTAAATTATGATTTTTGTTACGAAAATAATTTAGTTGAAAAGTACTAATCCATGTTGTAATAGGAGCTTTCTTCAATCACGGGAATGAAATTTTCTAGAGTTAATACATAGCTCGTTTAGAATAAATAACATCAAGAGTAATGCAAGTGTATAATTCAATGAAATTGATTCTTTGTTTGGTATTTCATATTTTGAGTGTAATGACCAAGATAATATTATGTTCGGTGTATACATAAAAATTTTAATCGAACTATTAATATATGAATGTAAAAAACATGCTGAATGTCTAAAAAACACGACAAATTGTAAAAATAGTTTGACAAAAAGTAAAACAAACTGTATAATTTTAGTGAGGTGGTAAAAATGAGTATTGGATATAAAAGAGCGATAGGAACATCAATCATTTTTGGAGTGTTGTACATATTTCTAATAGTATACTTTGGAATAATCGGGCCAGTTAATTTTTTAGATTCAACATTCAACAAAATGATTTGTGTAGTATTTATGGTTATTTCTGCAATTAGTTTGGTACTATTAACCATATTAACAAAAAGTAAAAACGATTTTATAGACGAAAGGGATGAATTGGTTGATAAAAAGTCAATTTACTTAGGATTGTTCATAACAATTATTTATGTATTTATATTTTGCATAGTAGTTACGTTTTCATATAAATCAGTAGGAGTAATTGATGTTTCATGGATGTTTTTTGTGGCTTTATCTACATATGCATTTGGATTTTTCATTACTGGATTACTTAAAGTAATCTACTATTCGGTGTTGAACTAAAATGAAAAATAGAATAAAGCAATATAGAGCAGCCAAAGATTTCACACAAGAAGATCTTGCAAAAAGGGCTGGATGTTCTAGACAAACTATAAATTCCATGGAAAAAAGCAAGTATACTCCAAGCTTATCACTAGCATTTCTTATAGCTGATATTTTAGAAGTAGATATTAATGAATTGTTCATTAGAGAACAAAAAGAAGGAGGAGAAAATAATGATTAAAGAGTTTCGTGTATTAATTGTATTAATTATTGCTTTGATTCCCGTAATTATATCACTTTTTCTTGTAGAAGATAATATGATAGCAATACCAATTTCTGGTACTGTAATGATAACAGCGCTTATAGTTATGTTTTTTATTAGAAAAAAAGAAAATAAGAAACAAAAGTAAGACTGATTTTGAACACGTATTTACTTAGTATAGCACCTTCTCCACTTTAAAAAGGATCCCTTCCTTATACGGATTAACTTGGTGGACTATCAGCTCCACCAATAATACTCGAGATCGAGGTTTTTGTAATATTCATATATTATATATATAACCTCGGTTTTTTGTTTGGAGTAAATAATAGATTTCGAGTCAAAAAATGGTTTTTGAACAGTGTATTTTGTTGTTGCGATAAGGTTGAAATAAAATTTCAAAAATATATTCTTCATGGAAATATCTTTCAAAAAATTAGAGGTAGTAGAGGTAGTGGAGGTGTTTGGTGTAACAGCTCAATATGACCTAATATATTGTATATTTAGAATAAAGAACAATGAGCGTTACCACAAGTAGAAAGACCTATTTATTTTATATGTTTTAATTTAAAATAATTATCTAAATTAAATAGATTATTGACTTAATATTGCTTGTTTTTCTAAGTGCTTTCTAAGTATTTGATAATATATCCCCTTACGCGTATAGTATCAAATATCACTGATTAAAATCCATCCATTCCAATATTTGGAGACGATATTTTCGTCTCTATTTTTATACTATCTATAATTATCTCTAAGTGATATAATTACTGTGAAAAGTAATAGTTATACAAATTCATTTTGTAATATATGCAATTTATAAACAAAAATTTGTTGCATATAAGATTGTCGTAACGAAATAGTTGAGGGTAACAATCGAAATTTGACATGGGTTGAAATTGATACGGATGATACTAGCGAATTGGTGTAGACATTAAAATATTTTTATAATAATCAAAGAGTTGTAAAGGAGGACAGTAATATGAAAGAAAATGCCTGTAGACATGACTTGGAGAATATGGTCAACAGTCAGATTTTCAATAGAGGTATCAAAAGCGATAATGTTATTAATGCTTTTTTAAATGTGGAGAGGCATCTTTTTGTCAAGAACTTAGATAAACCCTATGCTTATCAAGATTATCCACTTTCTATTGGCTATGATCAAACAATTTCACAGCCATATATTGTTGCATTATCAGTTGACCAGGCTAATATTAATAAGACAGATCGAGTTCTTGAAATCGGAACTGGTTCGGGATATCAAACAGCAATTATAGCAGAATTGGCCAAGGATGTGTACACAATCGAAAGAATTGAACCGTTACAAAAGAAGGCGAAAAGTATCCTTGAGTCACTAAACTATCAAAATATCCATTATATGATTGGTAACGGATATCTTGGTTGGGGGGAGTACGCCCCATTTGATGTTATTATTATCAGCGCAGCAGCCCCATATGTTCCTGAGCATTTGCAACAACAGCTTGCTATTGGTGGAAGGATGATTTTACCGCTTGGAGATATCTATTGGCAACGGTTGATATTGTTCACAAAAGAAAAAGACGAACTAAAAGAGAAAATTCTTTGCACATGTCGGTTTGTACCTCTGGTTGACAAAGACTAACAAATCTTAAAACTAGAACACTTTCAGAGCTGTATCACAGTTAATCATCTTATATATCTAAATACAATGTTATATCCACAAAGCTCTAACACTAATGAACATAAAAAAAAGACCGAAATAACATTTTTTTCCTAGTTGTTACTCGGCCTTTTCTTATGGATAGATATTATATTATGATTGTTATGTTAACAAAGGAATCAGGTATTGTCCGTCGATTTCGCCTTCCATCAATAGTTCAGCGACAGGGACATACTCACGGTTTTCTCGCATGAAGAGAATATGTTCTTGTAAGCACCCACTTGCACTATATGAATACTCGGTACCATCGATGTTAAATGTTTCAGTGCTGCACTGATCACATTCACCACCAGCATAGACATAGATGACTTGGTTATTGATATGAAAATCGAGCCAGTAATAATCGGCTTCATCAGATGATATCTCTTCAGGATATCTCTGTAGTTGTTCTAGTTCAGGCATAAGAGATTCCAATGAGATCAAACCTTGCTCAAGAGCATTTTGTAGATAGATATATTCGTCGTCATTTTTGATAAAAAACGTCATATCTGCACTACACCCATAAAAGGAGAAACCATAGTTGTAAGTTTTTCCACTATAATAGATGTCTTCATAATATGTGTTACAGAACATGCCTTGGTGTTCGTATTTGTAAATGTCGTATCCGTCAACCTTATTACTACTAATGATATGATAATTTTCAGGTGAATATGATGCACAGGAAATTAATAGAAGGAGTAATACTAGAGATAGCAGGATCTTTTTCATAATAACACCTCCTTACAAGCATAGTATACTCCGGATGAGATAAAAATGCCATTTCAATCTCACAAGTGAAGGAAGAATCAAAAAAGGTTAAGGATTCTTGGCTTTGAGCCTATTTTTTGCCTAACTGCGATATACCGAGGTGGTGTATCATAGTTGAAGCGATTATGCTAATAAGTCTTTTGGAAGGGCCTAATCATGGTGGTGGAGTAGCTCTCCACCATGAATATACGTATACGGATTAACTTCGGGGACTATCAGCTCCAACAATAATACCCGCGACCGAGGTTTTTGTAGTATTGATAAACTGCATATATAACCTCGTTTTTTTGTTTGGAAAAAATAAAAAAAATTATTGAAATAATTCATTATATAAAATTAAAAACCTTATTGTGATAGGGGATTATGGTAAAATTTGAATAACTGTGAAAATATGCTGCAATCCTGTGTGTTTCTTAAAAACGCCTTTACCTTCTGTAAGTAAAGTAGTAGTATGTAATTATAAAAAGCAAATAAACTACAGATTATTCTTGTTTTATATTAAGAAGAATCTGACAATAAAAAGGAGGGAGATATACTCAATATATCGAATACTACAATATCAATCAATTATTACAGTTTTGAGTGTAAAAAATTATGAAGAAGTCTATATTTTTAGTAGCAATAAGTTTATTAGTACTCGTTCTAGTATCATGTGCCGGAAGCGCAAACGTAATGTTGTATTTTGATTCTAATGGAGGGTCTGAGGTTGTTTCTATACAAACCGATGGGAATTCAACAATTTTAATTCCACCTAATCCAACAAAAGAAGGATTTTCTTTTGCTGGATGGTATTGGGATGATAATTCTTTTGAAGATCCTTTTTCAGCAAACTCTTTATTAGATTCACCCATAGTTGAAAACACGATTGTCTATGCGAAATGGGAGAGGGATTTTGACATTTCAGATTTAGTTCAACAAATGGAATGGATGTATGACGTGACGTGCCTTTTAGCCACTCTCGACAGCATCGCATCTATGACTGACATATACGACATATATTTAGATTTAGTTAACCTAGAAGATAGCCGAACGGGTGCAGAGACCGTTTTCGATTATTTTTGTCAAGTTTTATCAGCAGCATATTATCCCGATTATCTGCAGGTTGACCTTGATGATAGCATCGAGGTTGTGATTTCCTTACTGGACGAGACCATTCAAGGATGGGCTACTATGTCTAACAATCTTGGCACCCCAATGGTCGAACTGACTGTATATTATTGTGAATTGATTCTTGCAACGGAAACTAGGAGCGATTTTGAAGCGGTTCTTGAGTCATATTCGGATGCGGTGCTTATAGATATTTCTAGTATCGAATTTTCCGAGTCTGGACTTCAAGTAATGAAGGATAATAGCTTTGACTCATTTATGTATATTTATGATGAATATATCGTTCCCGAAGGAAATCTTTTTGGGTTGACACCAGTTTCTGAAGAATATTTGAATTCGGTGCAAGATCACATATATTCGTCATCCACAGTAGCTCTAGTATATGTAACTTCATTTGAAGGAGCCCGTGGTTTATTCAATGCTTTAGGAGAGGCGGAACAAGCATATTATATATCCCAGATTACTGAATCATATGAGTCGGTCCGGATAGGAATAGTAGAATCTCAGCTAGCTTCGTTCGACCTTGCTTATCAATATGCAGTGGATTTGCTAGGGGAAATGGGTTTTAAGGAAAATATGTCGAATATTGTTGATGAATATGTTATCTATTTGAACTCCTTTTCTTCAGTAGAATGAGAAGAAAAATCCAAGACGTTTAGTTCCAAATCTAATATATAAAAACATAAATTACACGAATATACTTCACGACACACTGGCTTTACCCAATAATCATTATTCTTTTTCATTTGGATGTTATAAAGTGCTAATTTCATAATATACATTTATACAATTTGGATTATGAAAATTGTTTAATTTCTACTAAATCAGTATATCTATTTTGCTTGTGAGTTCCCATTGTGTAGTGCATCTCAACCAATACCTGATACGGATTAACTTCGGGGACTATCAGTTCCACTATTAGTACCCGTATCCCGGAAATCGAGTAGTTCACCTAACTACAGAGATATTTCCGGGTTTTTTGTTGCAAGGAAATAATAGATTTTGAGTTTAAAAAGGTTTTTAAACGGTGTATTTTGTTATTGCGATAAGATTGAAATGAAATTTTAAAAATTTATTCTCCACGGAACTCCCTTCAAATAATTAGAGGTAGTAGAGGTAGTGGGTGTATTTGGTGTAACTACTCAATATGACATAATATATCGTTTACTTACAATAAAGAACAATGAGCCATACATACATAAATGATAGAGAAGTTGTAAATTGCATAACAAAGATATAATAACCTATTTCTCTTTTTCATATCATTTTTAGTTGCAATTTTAAAGCATATAATATGCAACGCATGGTTCTTTTATCTTTGTGTGCATATACAAATTACTGTTTAAAATCCGTACCAATCCAATTCCAACATTGCTTTATATGAGGGGTTAATTCCTCTTAAAAATTTATTTTTTAGGTTAACTTTAAAGGCATTTTGATATTTACAAAAAGGGCTTTTAATAAAAACGCAATGACATTATTTTACGTTAGATTTTAACTGATTTTCTAGGGAAATAACTAAATAATATTAATATATAGCAAAGATAACTAATGAATATTTTACTTATTTGTGATAGAATTAATTTATTGAATATCTGTGTTTCACTTAAGGAGTAATTATGTTACCAATTTTAATTTTTATCTTTGTATTAATATTAATAAATGGTTTCTTTGCAGCATCAGAGATGGCTTTAGTATCCATTAAACCAGCTGATTTATATAGAATAAAAAGTCAAGGCAAGAAGAATGCAGAGTTATTAGAAAAAATAACTAAAGATTCAACTAAATACCTATCTACTATCCAAGTAGTTATTACCTTTGCTGGATTCCTCTCCAGTGCATTTGCTGGTAGTCAGTTATCTGGTAATCTTGTTGCGCTCTTAGCTAAAGTAAATATTACATTATCTGATAGTTTAGCAGTCGTAGTTATTACAGTTATCTTATCATTCTTTACTTTGGTTTTAGGTGAACTCGTCCCTAAAAGAATAGCGATTATTAATCCAGCTAAGTTTGCATTATTTTGTGCTCCTTTAGTTAATATATTTATGATAATATTTAAGCCCTTTGTCTGGTTATTGAGTATATCCACTAAAGGAGTAATAAGAATACTAGGATTGAACTCGAAGAATAGTCAAAATAAGATAACTGAAAATGAGATAAAAGAAATGATTGTATACGGTCATATTGAAGGTTTATATAAGTCAGAAGAAAAAAATATGATGAATAGAATCTTTAAGTTAGATGATTTAACCGTTGAAATGATTATGACCCCAAAGAATGAAGTGATAGGGTTGGATTTAACCAATCCGGATATTCAAAATATCATCGAATCCGGATATTCTAGAATTCCTGTATTTAGAGGAGATAAGAATAACATTGAAGGTGTTATTCTTATTAAAGATTTAGTTGTTGAGTTAATAGGCAAAAACATTGATGAAATTGATTTGTCATCATTAGTAGGAGAACCATATATTATTAATGAAGACATGAAAGTTAATACTTTACTAAAAAAAATGCGCACGTCATCTAAACATTTAGCATTTATCATAAATGATTCAAATGAATTAGAAGGTATTATTTCATTAGAAGATATTATTGAAGAAATTGTTGGAAATATCTACGATGAACATGATTTAATAAATGAATTTTCGGAAACGGTTAATGAATTTGGATATATTTTTGATGGCAATATGTTAATCAGTGACATAGAAGGTAAGCTAGGAATTAAAATCGATTCTAGAAGTGATGAGTTTCATACACTTTGGGAATTTGTACAGAATAGACTAAAAAAGTTTCCCAAAGAAGGAAAAACACCGATTATTAAGATTGATTGTGGATACTTGAGAGTCTTAAAAATAGAGGACAAGTCAATCGATCAAATTGAACTAGTTATTGATGAAGAAAAAATGAAGTAAATGTTAATTATGTAACACTTATCGTATGCCAAATTGACAAATACCAACATACCTGAAAAATTGATATGACATAATCTATATGTTATAATATATATGTATTTAAAGAATTATTAATTTAAGTGGGGGTTTATATGGAAACAAAGGTATTACTGAGAGAAGAGAACAGAAAAGTTTGCGTGTTAATTACTGATGAATATAAACCAGATATTCCTGAATTACTAAAAGAACGTTGGCAGAAAATCATCACTCTAGTAGCGGATATTTTTGATGTGCCTGCGGGTTTAATTATGAAGATAAGTAATACTCATATGGAAGTATTCTTAAAAAGTGAAAATGATAATAATCCATATCCAAAAGGTGGCAAGGATACATTATTACATGGCTTATACTGTGAAACAGTAATTGGTAGAGATGAAGCGTTGCATATAGATAATGCTTTAAACTATGACTCATGGAAAACAAACCCAGATGTGTTGCTGGATATGATTTCTTATTATGGTTTACCAATTAAATGGGGAGATGGCACATTTTTCGGAACTATTTGCACATTAGATAATCATACAAATAAATTTAAACAAAAATATAGAAAGTTACTACTATATTTTAAAGATATGATTGAACAAGATTTATTTAATTTAGAAAGAACTAGCAAACTAGAAGAAGAAATTAAGATTGATGAATTAACTCAGATTTTTAATCGGAAAGGTTTCAACGATATCATAAAGGGATATTGTGAAGCGTATAATGAAACAAAAGAGAAATTTGCATTAATCATGATTGATCTTGATCACTTCAAATATATAAATGATCATTATGGCCATGTTACAGGAGATAGAATTCTAATTGAATTTTCAAAAACATTTTCTAAACAATTAAATAATCCTGATATATTCTCGAGGTTCGGCGGAGATGAATTTGTATACTTAACTAAAATCTGTAATATAACTGAAATAGCGGATGCCTTAAATCAAATAAAAGAATTAATATATAAGAATCCACTATTAAAGAAATATAAAGTTGATTTTTCATATGGAATAGCAATTGTTGATGATAGCCATAAGTCTATAGAAGATCTAATTGAACAAGCTGACAGAGAATTATACGCAAGTAAGGAAGAAAAACAATATTAATTAATTTTTAACACCTTTAAGTTATTCTTTAAGGGTGTTATTTAATTTTTAATGCCATGTGTATTATTTCGGTTTTGCTTTTTCCAATTTTAACAGTGATATATAATTGACATTTTGATTGGTGATATGTAATGTTATTTGATGTCATATCACTATTATCATAATCAATATTTGTATATGCCAATTTTAGTCAAGAAGACTACAATAAATGTGATAGAATTTATAAAATGCTCTATAATGAAAAACCAGAAGTATCACAAAACGACTAAAAAAAAGACCTAAGGAGGTCCATTCATTATGAAAGAAAGCATTTATTTGCGAAAATCAGTTCGCACCTTTGGAAAAAATTCTCTTTCAGGAAAAGACATTCAAGCGGTTGAAAATCTTATTGAACAATTACGGCCGCTGAAAGGTCCGTTTGGTAATAGTATTCGCTGGTTCACATTCGATTCTGGCGCTAAACAAAAGGACAAAACAGTGAAGTTTGGAACATATGGAGGCGTGAAAAACGCTAGTTTTTTCGTTGGAGGTATCATCAAAAACACCACGGAAGCGATGGTTGATTATGGGTACCTGTTCGAACAATTAATTTTGAGTTTGACGCATATGAATCTTGGAACTGTCTGGCTTGGACTGATGTTTTCACGCAAGACATTCGCTGATAAACTTGGACCAGATGAAATTATTCCCGCTATGACTCCAGTTGGCTATTCTGCCGACATTAGATCGATTCGCGATAAAATTACCCGTATCAGCATTAAAGGGGACCAACGAAAACAATTCGATAATATGTTTTTTGATTTAGATTTCAATCACCCTATCTTTGAGTCATTGGATCATCCACACCGTTATGCTTCTTATTTGAAATTAGTACAAGCAGCACCATCTGCAACTAACAAACAACCTTGGAGAATTATCATTCGAGAATCAAAAATTGATTTTTATCTTGAAAGGACACCGAAATATGCAAAAAATATGCCTTTTGACGTTCAACATCTTGATATTGGCATTGCTTTGAAACATTTCGAAATCGGTCTTTCAGAAGATCATATCCCATTCCAAATCAAGAAAGATCCATCTTTGTCTTCATTGGAAGGAATGACTTACGTTACTACAATTAATCTTCTTATATAAACTGAATTTCCAATCACAAATAACATAAATTAATACTGAATACAGCATATTTGGCACAATCCTCACAAGTTTGTGTCTTTTTTTTAAATTGGTTGAATTATTATGATATAATTTAAAATAATATAATGATTTGAACAAGATTATAGAATATATCATTAACTGGAGGTAAAAAAATGGCACATAAAACAGCTCGTAGCGGATATAAAAAACTTGCAGAACGATTGGAGCGATTCCCACATGGAATTGTAGAAAGTGAAACGCTATATAAAATTTTTTCTGTGCTATTCACAGAAGATGAAGCAAGATTGTTATCACAATTACCAATTGGTCCATTTGGGATTCCTTTAGCAATGAAAAGATGGAAAAAGAGCGAAGAAGAAACAAAATGTATATTAGATGATATGGCTTCAAGAGCTGTACTTCTCGACATATATAAAAAGAATGAGATGCAGTATTTACTTCCCCCACCTATGATTGGTTTTTTTGAATTTTCTATGATGCGTATAGGCACTCATTTAGATCAAAAAGTATTGAGCGAATTGTTTTATGAGTATGTATGTAATGAAGATGAATTTGTAACGAGTTTAATGACATTAGATACTCCTTTAGGAAGAGCTCTTGTACAAGAAGAATCAATCAATGATAACACCTTACATGTAATGGATTATGAACGAGTAAGTGAAATTATTAATAATGCCAAAGTTATCGGAGTTAGTATATGTTACTGCAGACATGTAAAAGAACATTTAGGTGAAAACTGTGACGCTCCTATGGAAACATGTCTTACTATTAGTAATAGTGGAGATAGTTCGTTAATCCGTCATGGGTATGCTAGAGAAATATCAAAAAAAGAAGCCATGGATATTATCCAGTTATCTAAAGAACATAATCTAGTTCAATTTGCTGAAAATGTTCAAAAAAACGTTAGTTTTATATGTAACTGTTGTTCGTGTTGCTGTGAAGTATTATCTAATGTAAAGAAACATGGATTTACAAATGCAATCAATTCATCAAACTACATATGTGAAATCACTCCAAAAGATTGTATTGGATGCAGTAAATGTATTGATGTATGTCCAGTCGGTGCGATATCCCTTACGGATTCATCTGTTGAAGGCAGAAAGAAGATGGCAGTTGTAGATGAAGATATGTGTATTGGTTGTGGAGTATGTGATCGTTCATGTAATTACGATGCATTGGAAATGGTTCATAGAGAGTCAAGAGTCTATACTCCAGTCAATATGAATCAAAAACTAATTCTACAAGCAATTGAAACAAATAAATTACAACATTTGATTTTTAGAGATGAAGAAAAAGTAAGTCATCGTTTCTTAGCGTCAGTACTTGGTGTTATATTAAGATTACCACCAGCGAAACAACTTTTAGCTAGTAAGCAACTGCGTTCTAAATATCTTAAAAAACAAATAAATGAGTACAATAAAAGTTCAAGACAGATTAAATAATGATTTTTAAATTGTAGTTTTTAATTCCATTAGTATATGCACCGAATAATAAGTTTCAATCAAGAATGTTACTCTGAGGGTTATTATACGTAATAGACTTTCATAATTTAATGTTTTAGAAGGCCTTAATCATAGTGGAGATACCCTCAACAAGTTAATACCCGATACCGATTAACTTGGGGACTATCAGCGCCACCAATAATAACCGTAGCCGAGGTTTTTGTATCATATACATACATTTAAAAAGTTGCAACTAAGAACGTTACACCGAACCATATTACAAATGTCTTAAAAGAATGAACTATTAGACTGGTACGCTTTTTACTTATGTTAATATTCCACCAAAATCAGTAAAAAAAAATGATACTAGTATGAAATACTAACCCTTTAATAGAAATGATGTCTTGGTTTGTTTTTGTGGATATTGCAAATTTTTACTTAATATCTTTTAACTTAATTCAAAATAGGTGTCAAAACAGGTGTTAAACTGCATTTATGATATTGCTAAGTGTCTATGTTTAGTATATTCAGCTAAACTTGGACAAATGACTCTTAATTATTTGGGCGCCGGTCGAATCCGTCATGACGCACCATTTTATTAAATTAACAGCTAAATTTTTAGTTGTTTTTCTTTTGTTTTTTAAAAAAGAAAACGCTTTACTTTTATATATTATATATATATAATATGTATGAAAGCTAGGTGATAATGTGATAGAAATTAATGGTTCTAATTTAAATATTAACTCTTTTTCTAAAGTGGTATTAGATTATGAAGAAGTAAGAATTTCTGATGCAAGCAAAGAATTAGTAAATAGTGCTAGGAAATATGTAGAAGAAGTTATTGAATCTGAAGTTCCAACCTATGGAATTAATACTGGATTCGGAAAACTATCTGTAGTATCAATTAAAAAGAATGACGTATCAAAACTACAAGAAAACCTAATTAAAAGTCATGCTTGTGGGGTTGGTGACCTCTTCTCAGAAGCTGTTGTTAGAGGTATGTTATTATTAAGAATAAATGCATTAATAAAAGGATTTAGCGGAATAAGATTATCTGTAATTCAAAAGATGGTCGAGTTTTTAAATAAAAATATAGTCCCAGTAGTGTTTTCTCAAGGAAGCCTAGGAGCTAGTGGCGATTTAGCACCTTTATCTCACATGGCATTACCTTTAATAGGTCTTGGAGAAATAATCTATCAAGGTAAAAGAATGGACGCTTTAGAGGGTTTAAAGTTAGCGGACATTAAACCTTTAAAAGAATTAAAAGCTAAAGAAGGATTATCTTTAATTAATGGAACCCAAGCTATGACATCTGTGGGAGCTTTAGCTGTTATAGATGCTTATAAATTAGTTAATATATCTGAACATGTTTTAGCCTTAACCTATGAAGCGTTGACAGGGATTGACGATGTCTTTTTTGATAAGATTCATACCCTAAGAAATCAATCTGGACAAATCCAAGTTGCTAGAGATATGTTAAAGATTTTAAAAGGCTCAAAATTAATTACAAAACAAGGCGAATTAAGAATTCAAGATGCCTATTCCCTAAGATGTTCTCCACAAGTTATTGGAGCGAGTTTGGATGCAGTTAACTACTGTAATAATATAATAGAAAATGAAATGAATGCAGTAACTGATAACCCACTTGTTTTTGTAGAAGAAAAACATGTTATTAGTGCTGGAAATTTCCACGGACAACCAATTGCTTTAGCGATGGATTTTCTAAGTATAGCAATGTGTGAATTAGCAAATATTTCTGAAAGAAGATTAGAAAGAATGGTAAATTCAAATTTAAGTAATGGATTACCTGCATTTTTAGTGAAAACTCCTGGGCTTAATTCAGGCTTCATGATTGTTCAATATAGCGCAGCTTCATTAGTTAGTGAAAATAAAACTATAGCCCACCCAGCAAGTGTGGATTCAATTCCATCCTCAGCTAATCAAGAAGATCATGTATCAATGGGAACTATAGGAGCTAGAAAAGCTAGACAAATAATCGCAAACTCTGAGAAAGTGTTAGCTATGGAATTGTTCACAGCTTTACAAGCAGTGGACTTTAGAGATATTAATAAACTTAGCCCATGTACTAAGGCAATATATGATTATATAAGAAAAGATGTATCTTTCATTGAAGAAGATACAATTATGTATAAGAAAATTCACAAAGTTATTGAACTGATTAAATCAAATGAATTTCATAACATAATAGATATGGAGTGTGTTAAATAATGGATAAAGTTTTCACTCTAAAAGATATTTTCCAAACGCTTCCTGAAAAACAAGAGTTTAAAAAAGGAACAAGAAGAGCTCCTAAAAGAGAGTTTTCTTTAACTGAAAAAGAAACCAGTTTAGCGTTAAAAAACGCTCTCAGATATGTGCCAAAAGAATGGCATGATATCCTAGCTCCTGAATTTCTTGAAGAACTTCTAACCAGAGGTAAAATCTACGGATACAGATTCAGACCAAGTGGTAAACTTTATGGAAAACCTATTGATGAGTATCCTGGTGAAATTTTAGAAGGTAAAGCATTCCAAGTTATGATCGACAATAACTTGGACTTTGAAATTGCACTTTACCCCTATGAACTTATTACCTATGGTGAAACTGGAGCTGTTTTCCAAAATTGGATGCAATATCAGTTAGTAAAAAAATATTTACAAGTAATGAATGATACCCAAACATTAGTTATATTATCTGGGCATCCTCTAGGGTTATTCGCATCTGAAAATAAATCGCCAAGAATTATTCTTACAAATGGATTAATGATTGGTGAATTTGATAATCTACATAGCTTTAACCGCGCATCTAGTTTAGGTGTAGCTAACTATGGTCAAATGACAGCTGGGGGTTGGATGTATATTGGACCGCAAGGTATTGTTCATGGAACTTACTCAACTTTACTAAACGCTGGTAGATCTAAACTTGGAATTCCTGATAAGGAAGACTTAAAAGGGAAACTATTTATTACATCAGGACTTGGTGGAATGAGTGGAGCTCAAGGTAAGGCAGTAGAGATTAGTGGTGGAGTAGGTATTATCGCTGAAGTTGATTATTCCAGAATTGAAACTAGATTCAATCAAGGTTGGGTATCAAAAATAGCTAAATCTGAAGCTGATGCTTTTGAACTCGCTAAAGCTGCGATGGAAGCTAAACAACCATTAGCTATTGCTTATCACGGTAATATTGTTAATTTACTAGAATACGCAAATGAAAACAACATCTATATAGATTTATTAAGTGATCAAACAAGTTGTCACGCAGTTTATGATGGTGGTTACTGTCCAGTAGGCATTAGTTTTGAAGAACGTACAAGACTATTAAAAGAAGAAAAACCATTATTTGAAAAACTTGTTAACGAGACATTAAAAAGACATTATCTAGTAATCAAAGAAATAACAAAAAAAGGAACATATTTCTTTGACTATGGAAACTCATTTTTGAAAGCCATCTACGATTCAGGTGTAATTGAAATTTGTAAAAACGGTGAAAATGATTTAGATGGATTTATCTGGCCTTCATATGTAGAAGATATAATGGGACCAATCCTATTTGATTATGGATATGGACCATTTAGATGGGTTTGTTTAAGTGGGAAAGATTCTGACTTAGACAAAACTGATAAAGCCGCAATGGATTGCATCGATAAAGACAGACGTTTCCAAGACCTAGATAACTACAATTGGATAAAAGATGCTAAACGTAATAAATTGGTTGTAGGAACCAAAGCCAGAATTTTGTATCAAGATGCCTATGGTAGATTGAAAATCGCTCTTAGGTTTAATGAGATGGTTAAAAACAAAGAAATTGGTCCTATAATGCTAGGAAGAGACCATCATGACGCTGGTGGTACTGATTCTCCATTTAGAGAAACATCAAATATAAAAGATGGTTCTAATATTATGGCTGAAATGTCTACTCATGTTGCTTTAGGTAATTGCGCTAGAGGTATGTCTTTGGTTACCTTACATAATGGTGGTGGTGTAGGAATTGGAAAAGTAAGTAACGGTGGATATGGTATGGTATTAGATGGTAGTGAAAGAGTTAATGAAATATTAAAGCTAGCTATGCTATTTGATGTTATGGCAGGAGTTTCAAGACGTGCTTGGGCAAGAAATGAAAACTCAATTACTACAGTTAAAGAATATAACAATATCGACAACAACTCACAAATCACAGTTCCTTATTTAACTGATGAACAATATATTGAAAATCTAGTTAAGAAACACTACATAAAAGGCGGTAAATAAATTGAAAATAGTTGAATGTGTTCCTAACTTCTCTGAAGGAAGAGACAAAGAAAAAATAGAAAGAATAATGTCTGTAGTAAAAGCGGACAATAATATAAAACTAGTTAACTATGAAAGTGACGCTGATTATAACAGAACAGTTGTGACTTTATTAGGTGATCCAGATAAAATGATTGATTTAATTATTAAAATGACTGAAGTCTGTTTAAAAGAAATAGATTTGAATAAACAAAGTGGTGAACATGCAAGAATGGGAGCTATTGATGTAATACCTTTTATTCCGATTAGTGGAGTTAATATGAAGGAATGTGTTTCTTACAGCGAAATATGCGCTGAAAGAATCGCAAGCACATATGAAATACCATGTTTTCTATATGCAGAATCAGCGAGATTTAATGATAGAGTATCCTTGCCATCAATTAGAAAAGGCGAATTCGAAGGAATGAAAGAAAAAATTCAAGAACCTAACTGGGTTCCTGATTTTGGTAAACCTGAAATTCATCCTACTTTTGGGTGTATTGGTGTTGGTGCTAGAGACTTCTTAGTAGCCTATAATATTGATCTTGAATGCAAAGAAGGAAAACCAGCCAAATCAATCGCAAGAGCTATTAGAAAATCTTCTGGTGGATTTACCTATGTTCAAGCTGGTCCAGTATATTTAGAAAAACGCGGTCATACTCAAGTAACAATGAATATCCTTAATTACAAGAAGAATCCTATCTACCGTATTTTTGAAACTGTTAGAATGGAAGCTAAAAGATATGATATTAATGTAACAGGAGCCGAAATAGTCGGCCTTATTCCTAAGGATGCGTTGGTTAGATCATTAAAATATTATTATGCATGCAATCAATTAGATTTTCCTAAAGAAATGTCACTAACAGAAGTTGTTATTGATGTGAAGAAATATATGTTATTCAGAGATTTTGATGAAACAAAAATTATAGAAAACTTTTTATAGGTGGACAAATGAAAACCAAAATATTAATTAAAAACATTAAAACAATATACACATCAAATCAACTTCCTCCTGTAAAGGGAAATTTGATGTCTTTAATCGAGGAAATAAATGATGCATATATTTTGATTGAAGATGAATTAATTAAAGAAATTGGTAAAAAACTACCTACAAACCTCGATGATGATATTTTTGTATATGATGCATCAGGGTTAATCGCAATACCTGGATTAATAGATTCACATACTCACCTAGTATTTGGAGGTTCTAGAGAAGATGAATTCAGTAAAAAGATTGCTGGAGTTTCCTATCTTGATATATTAAGCCAAGGTGGAGGAATCCATAATACAGTTACTAAAACTAGAAATGCTAGTTTTGATGAATTGTACAATCAAGCAAAAAAATCCTTGGATGAAATGATTCTATTTGGAGTAACAACTTTGGAAGCTAAATCGGGATATGGGTTGAACTTAGAAACTGAAATTAAACAATTGGAAGTTCTAAAAAAACTTAATGAAAATCATCCGATAGACATCCATATTACCTATTTAGGTGCCCATGCCTTACCTAAAGAGTATAAAAATAATAGAGATGAGTATATAATCCAAATAATAAAAGATCTAGAAGTAATTAAATTAAAAGATTTAGCTGAGTACGTGGATGTGTTTTGTGAAGCAGGAGTGTTCACAGCTAAAGAAACAGAAAAGATTTTTGATAAAGCTAAATCATTAGGATTTAAACTAAGACTTCATTCAGATGAAATTGAATCTATTGGCGGGACTAAACTAGCTGTCGAATTAGAAGCTAACACAGTTGATCATCTAATGGCGATAACTGACAAAGATATTAATTTGCTGAGCAAATCAAATACAATAGCTAATCTTTTACCAGCTACATCATTCTTTTTAAATAAAGAATTTGCACCAGCTAGAAAAATGATTGAAGCAGGCGTAGCTTTATCGGTATCAAGTGATTACAACCCTGGATCAACACCATCTGAGAATTATCAGTTAACTCTTCAATTAGCTGGAAATAAGTTAAGGATGCTACCAACAGAAATTCTTACAGCTGCTACAATTAATCCAGCCTTTGGATTAGATGTCAATGAAACACTTGGATCAATAGAGTTAGGGAAAAAAGCAGATATTTTATTGCTTGATGCTAAGAACCTAGACTATTTTATATATCACTATGGTACAAACCATACAAAAGCTGTATTCAAAAACGGAATTCTTGTAGTTGATAATAGAAAAATATTAGAGGAGAAAATATGAAACTAATAGATTTAAGTGTTAAAGAATTTTTAAATGAGTTATCATCTAAATCACCTGCACCAGGTGGTGGAAGCGTAGCTGCTCTTTCAGGAGCTAACGCAGTTTCATTAGTGATGATGGTTAGTTCTTTAACAACTAAAAAGAAAAAATTTAGAGCTTTACCTGAAGAAGTTCAAAATGAATACAAGGAAATAATAGCTACTTTTGTTTTGGCTAAAGAAACTTTTACAAAACTAATCGATGATGATACATGTGCCTTTAACGAAGTGATGGCTGCGTATAAACTTCCAAAAGAAACCGAAGAAGATTTAGTTATCAGAAATCAAGCTATTGAAAGTGCTACTATAGGATGTATTAAAACCCCTATGGAAGTAGCTGATTTGGCACTAGGATTACTAAGAAAAATGGAATTAATCATTAAACATTCAAATCGTAATACAACATCAGACCAAGGTGTTGCAGTACTATTATTATCTGCAGCTTTTAAAGGCGCAGCTATGAATGTGAAAATTAATTTACCAGGATTGAGTCAAAAGGAACTGATTAAGGAATATAAAGATGTTATAATAGATATGACAAATGAAGTAAATAATTTAAAGGAAAGGTTACTAGAAGAAGTAGATTATCTTCTAGAATAGGGAATGTATATGAAAATATTCGCAGATACTGCAATTATTGATGAAATTGAAGAAGTAAGTAAATGGGGAATTATCTCTGGAGTAACAACTAATCCTTCACTGATTGCTAAATCAGGGATAACATTAGTTGATGCTATTGAAAAGATTGTAAATTTAGTAGATGGACCTATTAGTGCTGAAGTAGCTGAAGGCAAAGCAGAAGCTATGATAGAAGAAGCTAAAGTTTATGCTAAAATGCATAAAAATATTGTTGTTAAAATACCAATGACTTTAGAAGGTGTTAAAGCAGTAAAGGCTTTGAGCGGAATGGGAATACACACTAATGTTACATTGGTGTTTACAATGTCACAAGCTTTAATGGCTGCTAGTGCAGGGGCTACATATGTATCACCGTTTTTAGGTAGACTAGATGATCTTACAGATTCTGATGATGCAGGATATAAATTAGTTAAAGATATCAAAGACATGTTTAAAAAATATGGGTATAAAACTGAAATTATTGCGGCTTCAATTAGACATTTAAATCATGTTGATCAATCTATAAAAGCTGGAGCGGACATCGCAACTATACCTTACAAAGTATTAAAAGAAATGGTTCAACATGAATTAACAGATAAAGGGTTAAAAATATTTAGAGAAGCTAGCAAATAAATAACGATTTTTAGTTTTTTATGATTTTTAGAATTGCCACAACAACTTTACAAAAAATATTAAGTTTATTTCTTTTTAGAGATAAACTTTTTTAATTTAGAATAATCCATTATGTTTAGTAAGTATTAGGTGGTAGAATGATATTAGGAGATGGTACTATGGAAGCTATTTTATATGAGCAGTTAGAAAACAATATGGTTAAGTGTTTAGTCTGTAACCACTACTGCATAATCGCACCAAATAAAAGAGGTATTTGTGCTGTTAGAGAAAACCAAAAAGGGCGACTCATAGCTCTTAACTATAATAAAGCAATCGCTACGAGTATCGATCCAATTGAAAAGAAACCACTTAATGAATTTTTACCGAACACATATACATACTCCTTTGCCACCGTTGGTTGTAACATGAACTGCTCTTGGTGTCAAAATTTTGATATATCTCAGAATCCAAAACCAAACAAAAAAATTATAGGGAAAGAGGTAACCTCTGAAGAACATGTTAGAAATGCAATTAAATATAATTGTCCTTCAATCTCTTATACCTATTCAGAGCCAACTATATTTGTTGAATATGCTTTAGATACAATGAAATTAGCACACAAACACAATCTAAAGAACATCTGGGTTTCAAATGGCTATATGTCAACTGAAACGTTAGAATTGATTCTTCCATATTTAGATGCTGTAAATATAGACTACAAAGGTAGTAATGAAGTATACAAAAAATATTGTGGTGGTAGTAACATAAAAGTATTAGAAAACCTAAGTAGAATGAAAAAGGCAGGAGTTCATATTGAAGTTACTACACTACTAATTCCTAAAGTAAATGAATCAAATGAACAAGTAGAAGAAATTGCGCGTGATTTAATCAAATATTTAGGAAGAGATTTTGTTTGGCATATAACTAGATTTTTCCCTAATTACAAAATGAAAGATCATCCAATAACTAAACGTGAAGCTTTAATAAATGCTAAACGAATTGGTAATAATCTTGGTATTAAAAAAATCTATTTAGGAAATATTTAGAAGGAGTGATTAGATGCCTATTATAAAAACGTATATAGTACCTCATCCACCAATAGTTATTCCAGAAATTGGGAATGGGTCGGAGAAGAATAGCCAAAAAACTATTGATGCTTATCATGAAATTGCTCAAGATATAGCAAAGCTAAAACCTAATACAATAATAATATCATCTCCGCATTCAACAATGTATGCAGACTATTTTCATATATCCCCAGGTTCAAAGGCTTTTGGAAGTTTTAATCAGTTTGGTGCAAATCAAGTTAAATTTAACGTTGAGTATGATGTTGACTTAAGGAAACTAATTACTAAAAAGGCTAAAAAACTTGAAATACCATTAGGAACAATTGGTGAAAAAGATAATCTATTAGACCATGGGACTATGGTTCCTTTATATTTTATAAAACAATACTACAATGACTTTAAGGTAATTAGATTAAGTCCATCTGGATTACCCTTGATTGATCAGTACAACGCTGGAATGATGATAAATTCAGTAATACCAACTGAGAAGAAAGTGGTCTGGGTAGCCAGTGGGGATTTGTCTCATAAATTAAAAAAAGATGGACCATATGGATTAGCAAAAGAAGGTATTCAATTCGACAAACAATTGGTATCGATATTAACTGAAGGTGATTTTTCTAAAATATTTAAACTAAAAACCGACCTTTGTTATAAAGCGGCTGAATGTGGGTTGGGTTCATTTACAATGATGTTAGGGGCCCTAGATGGATATCACGTTAAAACAAATGTATTATCATATGAAGGTCCATTTGGAGTTGGTTACGCAACATGTATATTTGAAAAACTAGAAAGAGATAAAACTAGAGAATATAGTCGGATGAATCAATCAAAAGAAACTGACCAAATGAATACAACCAGAGAAAAGGAAGATGAGTATGTTTCACTTGCTAGAAAATCCTTGGAATTCTTTGTCAAAAATCATAGAACAATACCATTCCCACTTAATCTCAGTAAGGAACTAATTAACAATAAAGCAGGTGTTTTTGTTTCCCTACATATTAACGATAGATTAAGGGGTTGCGTAGGCACTATATCAGCTACTACAAACTCAATCGCAGAAGAAATTATTCAAAACGCAGTATCATCTGGCTCTAGGGATCATCGATTTCCTAAAGTTATTGAAAAAGAACTTAATAAGATTGAGTATTCTGTAGATGTATTACTGCCAGCTGAAAGCATACAATTTGCGGATGAACTTGATGTATTAAAATATGGTGTAATAGTAAGTAGTGGATATAAATCAGGATTGTTGTTGCCTAATATCGACGGAATTGAAACTGTGGCGGAACAAATCAGAATCGCAAAGAAGAAAGCAAGAATTGATGATTCTGAAACTATAAAAATGGAAAGATTCGAAGTGATAAGACATCATTAACGATTTAATAGATAAAAATGAGGAATCACATTGTGATTTCTTATTTTTTTTGAGACCTACAATCTAGTATAAATATTATGTGATATTTATGTGAACTTGAGGCAAATTATTTGACATATGACAACTTGTCATATAAAATAATATAGGGAGTGATAGTATGCCGTCAAAAACATTTTTAAATTTATCTGAACAAAAAAGAAATAGGATTATTCAAGCAGCTATTAAAGAGTTATCATCGGCACCCTTTGCTGAGACTTCAATAAACAAAATAGTTAAGGAAGCAGGGATCTCAAGAGGAAGTTTTTACATGTACTTTGAAGATAAATATGATTTAACACTATACTTACTTGAAATTACAAAAGCTTATCTGTTTGGTGAAGCAAAAAATAATAATATCTCTGTCTCTGGTGATCTTGACGAATTTATTGTGGGATTACACAATCTATTGTACGATTATTATATACAAGCAGAGTATCGAAATTTCTTTAAAAATATTTTAATCTATTTTCAGGGTAAACCTGAATCAGAAATAAAATGTATGAAGTCAAATTTGCCTTTATATAATGAAGTTGATAACATCTATGAAATAATAGATAAAAATCAATTTAAGAGTCAAGATAAAGAGTTTATAGTACACTCTATAGAATTGACTATAATCATACTAAGAAATGTTATGTTACAATCATTTCTATTAGGTTTGGACAAAACCGAATCTACAAAATTATTAAAAGATCAATTGAATATTTTAAAACAAGGTTATTGGAGGAATAATTAATGCTTAAATTAAAAAATATTAGTAAATCTTACTCTATCGGTGATTTTAGCCAAAATGCATTAGATGGTGTAAATGTTAATTTTAGAAAACAAGATTTTGTCGCTGTTTTAGGACCATCAGGATGTGGTAAAACTACATTATTGAATGTTATTGGTGGTTTAGATCATGCTGACAAAGGAGACTTATTTATAAATGGGCGCTCTACAAAAAATTTCGTAGATAGTGATTGGGATATGTACCGCAATAATACAATAGGTTTTATTTTCCAAAGTCATAATTTAATTTCACATTTGAGTGTTCTACAAAATGTTGAAATGGGATTAACACTTAGTGGTGTAGGTAAAACCGAGAGAGAAGCAAGAGCAAAAGAAGTTTTGGATCAAGTTGGATTAATCGACCATATCTACAAAAGACCAAATCAATTATCTGGGGGACAATCTCAAAGAGTTGCAATAGCTAGAGCTTTAGCTAATAATCCAGATGTTGTTTTAGCGGATGAACCAACAGGGTCACTTGACTCAGAAGCAAGTATTTCGATTATGGAGTTAATAAAAGAAATAGCAAAAGAAAAATTAGTTATTTTAGTTACACATGACTCGGAATTGGCTTATCAATACGCAACAAGAGTTATTAAATTAAAAGATGGTAAAATTACAAGCGATTCAAAACCAGTAAATGAAAAAAATGAATTGGAAAATGGTGTGTCGTTTAAAAAGACTTCAATGACATTTAAAACAGCATTTATCTCATCTATAAATAATATTAGAACTAAATTAGGTAGAACTATACTTACTGCTTTTGCTGGAAGTATTGGGATTATAGGAATTGCATTAATACTTTCATTATCTAACGGACTAGATGCTCAAATTAAAAATTTTGAAGAAGAGACTTTATCAGGGTACCCTATCGAAGTGACAGAATCAAAATTGGACTTCTCTAAACTGAGTGAAATTGGTCAAGACGAGTTTGAATCATTTCCGGATCAAGATTATGCGATTATGTTTGATGAAAGTCAATTTACAAGTTTCTTGCAACCAAATTTTATTACAGATGATTACCTAGAATATGTATATGATTACGTAGCTGACGAAGGCTTGGAAACTTTATCTGGCGTTAAATATGAAAGATATGTAAATATGTCATTGTTGAATTATATGTCAGTTGGACCTACATCTGCATATGTGCCCGTATATCAAGAAAATAAAGAACCAGAAGACGAAGCGACAAATTTTGGACCACCTTCTCAAATAATGAATTTATTTACACTTCTACCTGACGGAGAAGTATTTAATACGAATTATGATTTAATCTATGGAAACATGCCTACCAATGATCTTGAAAATGGTGAAATTGAAGTAATGCTTGTTGTTGATGAATATAATAGATTATTTAAATCAATGTTAGAAAATGTTTTAAATCTTGATGTTGATGCAAATGAAACATTTGATTTCGATGATATTATTGGTAAAACCTATAAATTATTTATTGGTGAATACAATATATTAACTAGTAGTGTTGATGAAACCCTAGATGTTACAATCTCAGGGATAATTAGAAGTAAAGAAGGTTCAAATGTTACTTTACTCTATAATGGGTTTGCATACACATCAGATGTTCCTGAATATCTATATAATACTTATCCTGCTGAAACAGGAGATATAAAATCAATTAGTTTATACCCAGTTGATTTCGATGCAAAAGACTTAGTAAAAGCACATCTAGATGATTACAATAAAGATTTGCCTGAAACTAGCCAAATAGCATATATCGATAGAGCGGCAACATTTACATCTTTAATAGGTGGAGTTATTGATACAATCTCAATCGTATTGATTGCCTTCGCTGCTATATCATTAGTTGTTTCATCGATTATGATTGCGATTATAACTTATGTATCTGTAATTGAAAGAACAAAAGAAATTGGTGTACTAAGAGCTCTAGGAGCTAGAAAAAAAGACATCTCAAGAATCTTCAATGTGGAAAATATTATTATTGGGTTTGGTTCTGGGTTCGTTGGAGTAACAATAAGTTTATTGTTGATTATCCCAATTAATCTAATTATTGAACATTTTGCTGATATGCCAAATGTGGCAAAACTTGCTCCACAAGCTGCACTAGCGCTAATTTTGATTAGTATGTTCTTAGCTGTAATTGCGGGATTAATACCTGCTAGAATGGCTGCTAAAAAAGATCCTGTTATCGCTTTGAGAACAGAATAATAAGGGAATTTACGTTTAACAAAAGATATACAAAAATATAAGAATATGATATAATTGTTTGGTTGATAATTTATATATCATATTCTTTTTTATTTGGGGGAAAATAATGGATTTATTTAAGAAATGTGAAGATTACAAAACAGTAGAGGAAACTAAAAAATTAGGAATCTACCCATATTTCCACGCTCTAGAATCAAAGCAAGATATAGTGGTAAATATGGAAGGTAGAAGAGAGATTATGATGGGCTCTAATAACTACCTTGGTTTGACAGGCGATCCACGAGTAATAAAAGCCGGTGTTGAGGCTATGAAAAATTTTGGTTCTGGTGTTTCAGGCTCAAGATTTTTAAACGGAACGTTAACTACTCACGTAATTCTAGAAAAAGAATTAGCTGAGTTTTTAAATAAAGATGACTGTGTTACATTTTCTACAGGATATCAATCTAATCTAGGAATTATATCAGCTATAGCTGGTAGAAATGACTTGATTTTTTGTGATAGAGAAAATCACGCAAGTATCTATGATGGTGCTAGATTATCGTTCGCTAAAATGATTAGATTTAAACATAGCGATATGGAAGATCTAGAAAAAGCATTAAAAAATGCAGATCCAAACAAAGGAAAACTAATCGTTACTGATGGTGTTTTTTCTATGAGTGGAGATATTTGTAAATTACCTGAAATTGTTAAACTAGCAAAAAAATACGGAGCTAGAGTTATGATTGATGATGCTCATGGGTTTGGAGTTATTGGTGAACATGGTAGAGGTACAGCTGAATATTTTGGTTTAGAAGACGATGTTGATATCATTATGGGTACATTCTCAAAATCATTAGCTAGTTTAGGTGGATATATGGCTGCCAGTTATAAAGTTATTGAGTATGTGAAACATAAATCAAGACCTTTCATTTTCTGTGCTGCAATCACTCCAGCTAATGCTGCGACGGCTTTAGAATCATTGAGAATACTAAGACAAGAACCTGAAAGACCAAAAGCATTACTTGAAGTAGCTGCCTATGTTCGTAAAGGTTTAAAGGCAAAAGGTTTAGATATAATTGAAAACTCATTTGTTCCAATTATTCCAATATTTACATATACAATGTTACGCACTTTGGTAGCTTGTAAAGAATTGTTTGAAAGAGGAGTATATGTTAATCCAGTTATTCCACCTGCTGCACCAGAAGGTGAATGTCTAATTAGAACTAGTTATACTTCAACTCACACAACAGAATTAATGGATGAAGCCATCAATATTATTGCTGATGTTTTAAATAACTTACCTAAAACAGATGAAGAAATAATGGCTTATTTACAAAATAAATGAGTAGAGTAATAGTTATAAGTGGTGCATCTAGTGGAATTGGAAAATTAACCGCTGAATATTTTCATAATCAAGGTAATAAAGTAATTGGATTATCAAGATCATATCCTAAGAATGAATACAATTACGATTATATATTATGTGATTTAGGTAAAGGTGAAGATGTAGCTAAAGCAGTATTAGAAATAAAAAAATTAACAGATCATATTGATGTGCTAATTAACTGTGCTGGGATAGGAATATCTGGGGCGGTAGAATATACTACTTTAGAAGAGGCTAACAAAATATTTCAAGTAAATGTAATTGGGCAATTCTATTTTACAAAAGAACTAATACCTTTGTTAAGAGAAACGAAAAAGTCTAAAATTATAAACATTGGTTCTGTAGCTGGAGAATTAACCATTCCATTCCAAACTTTCTACTCAATGACCAAATCTAGCATGCATAGGTTTACTGAAGGTTTAAAAATGGAACTAAAACCATTTGGAATTGATGTTTGTTCGGTATTGCCAGGAGACACTAAAACTGGTTTTACTGACAATAGGGATCAGCCTAGTATTATGGAAGATGATTTATATAAAGATAGAATTAAAAGGTCAATCAATAAAATGGAACACGATGAGAGAAACGGTATGAGTCCGATGTCAGTTGTAAAAGTAATAAATAAGCTGATTAAGCGAAAAAGAATGCCTGTTCAAGTAACTGTAGGAGTAGTGTACAAATTCTTGGTTTTCCTAGGAAAAATACTACCTAAAAGATTTGTAAATTGGATTTTATCTAAAATGTACGCTTAATAATATTAATAGTAAAAGGATTTGTTAAAAACAAGTCCTTTTTTTTGGATTTCCTATAAATGTATGTTATAATTTTTTTATGAAAAGTGGTGATTTTAATGGTGATTTATGTTGATCCAAAACTTATTGGAAGCAGTAATTATGGTAGCTTAGTTGATAAATATCCAAATATAGAATTTGTGACTGATGTTGCTAGAAAAAGTGAACTTGAAGTTCTTATAACAATGCCTAAAATTGTTAAAGAGATGAATCTTAGAGATTATCCAAATTTAAAATGGATTCAATACTTAATGGCTGGCTATGATGGGTTAGACTTTTCTGAGCTAAGAGAAAGAAATATCACTTTTTGCAATGCACAAGACATCTTTTCTAAATCAATCGCCGAGGACGTATTTGCTAAAATACTATATTTTAACAGAAATATAAAATATTATATAGAATCTATGGAAAAAGCTAAGTGGGAACCAATAAGAGAAGAACCTGAGTTAACTAACTCAACTGTACTTATTTTAGGTGTAGGCTCGATAGGTAAAGAACTATCTCAAAGATTTAAAGCCTTTGAGATGAAAGTTATTGGTTATAGAAGTAATTACAAAGAAGAAGTTAATTTTGACCAAATTATCGTTGAAGAAGAAGATTTGAATCAAGCACTTAAAACAGCAGATTATGTTGTGTTGGCTTTACCTTTAACTAAAGAAACAGAATACATGTTTGATAAGACCAAGTTTGATTTGATGAAAAAGAATTCACTATTTATTAACGTAGCTAGAGGAAGAGTAGTTAAACAAGACGATTTATATCAAGCATTGGTTAATAAACAAATAAGAGGTGCAGGACTTGATGTTCTTGATCCAGAACCACTACCTAAGAAAAGCCCTTTATGGAAACTTGATAATGTATATATAACTCCACATAACGCATCGTCAAGTCCACATATGAGAAATAGATTATATCAAATGATTTTGATGAATTTGGATTTGTATTTGGCAGGAAAACCTGTAAAATTTCAATTATAGAGGAACCAAAATATATAAGAGAATAGGTAATAAATATTAATAAACTTAAGGCGCAGTATTAAACCGCGCCTTTTCTTTATATTTCAAATCTTTCTTTTAATAGTTTTAATTGATTCTCTAAAACTATTGGTAATGTATTTTTATAAATCTTATAATATTCTGTTATTGAATTTATTTCTTTGGCCCAAGCATCCTTATCAACATCAAATAGTATATCTAGGGCTTTACCAGAGATTTTTAAATCAGATAAATCTAATTTATCTATATCAGGAATTATTCCTATAGGAGTATTTATGTGATTAATTTTATCTTCAGTTCTTTCAATAATCCATTTTAGAATACGGATGTTTTCTCCGAAACCAGGCCATAAGAATTTATTATTTTCATCTTTTCTAAACCAGTTAACGAAGAAAATCTTTGGAAGTAAATCTTCTGTTGATTGGTGTGCTATATCAACCCAGTGATTAACGTAGTCGGCAATGTTATAACCAATAAATGGCAACATAGCAAATGGGTCTCTTCTAACTTCTCCAATATTAGCATCAAGAGTAGCCGCAGTTATTTGTGATCCCATAATAGAACCTATAAAGATTCCATGGAAGAAATTATAACTTTGATGAATTAATGGAATAGTAGTTGGTCTTCTACCACCGAAAAGAATTGCTGATATCGGAACTGGTTCTTCAAACTCTTCAGCTAAACTTGGACAATTTGTCAATGGTGAAGTAAATCGAGCGTTTGGATGGTCGGGCCTCATTTCATCACCGAGGTTCCAGTCGTTTCCGTGCCAGTCTATTAAATGTTTAGGAGTTTCATCTGTTAAATCTTCCCACCAAACATCATTATCATCTGTCAAAGCTGTGTTCGTAAATATAGTATTATTTCTTACTGTTTCTAAAGCAATTGGATTAGATTTTTTAGATGTCCCTGAAGTTACTCCAAAGAATCCATTTTCAGGATTTATAGCATATAATTTACCGTCATTACAAACTCTCATCCAAGCAATATCATCACCGCAAGTTTCAGCTTTCCAGCCATCTAAACTTGGATTTATCATAGCTAGGTTAGTTTTACCACAAGCACTAGGAAATGCTCCCGTGATATATTTTACTTTACCCTTAGGATCAGTTAACTTAAGGATAAGCATATGTTCAGCCATCCAACCTTCTTTTCTAGCTTGATTAGAGGCTATTCTTAAAGCAAAGCATTTTTTACCTAATAATGCATTTCCACCATAACCTGAACCATAAGACCAAATCATATCTTCATCAGGAAACTGAGAAATGTATTTTTCTTCCATTGGAGCACAAGGCCATGCAGGATCAATCATATCAGGTGTTAGTGGATAACCTACAGAGTGTAAGCATTTAACGAAAGTTTCACCTTGATTCAATAATTCAATTACTTCAATACCAGTTCTAGTCATGATATGCATGTTTAAAGCAACATAGGCACTATCGGTAATTTCTACACCGATTTTAGAAAACTCGTGACCTGTGGGTCCCATCGAGAATGGAATTACATACATTGTCCTACCAACCATTGAGCCCTTAAATAACTCAAGCATAATTGGTTTTAACTCTTCAGGCGAGATCCAGTTGTTAGTTGGTCCAGCATCTGATTCTAAAGCAGTAGAGATAAAGGTTCTCTTTTCAACTCTAGCAACATCTGAAGGATGAGATCTAAATAAAAGACTATTCGGTCTTTTTTTAGGGTTTATGCGAATAGCTTTGCCTTTACTAACACAGTCTTTGGCTAAGTCATCGTATTGTTTTTGTGTTCCCTCCCAGATTACAACGTTCTCTGGGGTGCATAATGATTTGATTTCACTGATCCAATCATTAAGCAATGCATTTTTTGTCATTTTAATCTCCTTTTTTCTGCAAAAAATATATTTATTGGTTAAGTTTAGTAAAATTTGTTATAATTGTATAGAGGTGAATTATGAATATAGAAAATAAACTTATAGCTCTTTTAATTGACGCGGAGAATATTTCTCCTAGTTATATAGAAAAAATTATAGATGAAGCAAATAAATATGGTAAATTAACCATTAGAAGAGTATACGGTGATTGGACAACACCACAACTAAATCCATGGAAAACTAAAATCAATGAATTTGGGTTAACACCCGTCCAACAATACGCTTATACAAAAGGGAAAAACTCTTCGGATTTTACTCTAATTATTGACGCAATGGATATTTTATACAAAGATAAAGTTAACAGTTTTTGTATTGTAACTTCTGATAGTGACTTCACTAAAGTAGTGACTAGACTAAGAGAAGATAACATGTTTGTCTTTGGTATGGGTGAAAGTAAAACCCCAATATCTCTTGTAAACTCATGCGAAACATTTGCTTATTTAGATAAAATGGTTATGGCTGGAGAAACCGAAGAACAAGTTCCTGTACCTGAAAAGGTAGAAACCAAAGCGGTAAAAAAGCCAAGGAAAACCAAAGCAATTAGTTCAATTACTCCTAAAAGAAGAGTTAAACAAGAATTAAAAAATATTATTGAGGAAACCGTTGAAGATGATGGTTGGGCTTATTGGAGTTTAATAGCACAACTTCTTCAAAAGAAATTTCCAGGGTTCCATCCAAGGAACTACGGTAGTAACATCAAACCTTTAATTTTCTTTGAGAAAATGACTGAATTTGAGGTTAAAAGAGAAGGAACAATAACATTTATTAAAAGTAGTAAGTCTTCAAAGTCATCTTAGGATGGCTTTTTTTATTTGTAACATTTATTCACATAGTCAGAGTTCATAAGGTGTACCAAAGCTGGGTAGTTTATATTAAATCTAATAATATCTCCCAGTTTGTAACTACTGTTAGTAACGTCAACTATTAAATGATCTGAACTACCACCTATGATACTTATGTTTTTATCCATTGGAGAAAGGTTATCTAACATCGTGTCTTGTTTACCAATTGCTAGAATAGCTCTTTTCATTAAACCTTTATCAGTTATATCTGGTTTTACACCAAAAGAGTTGATACTGATTTCACCATCAGGATAACTAGGCTTTTCTTTTAATTCAATTATTTCAGCTTCAAATGAAAATACATTATGATGCAATCCTTGAATTTCAGTAGAATATGAAGTTTCTTTACCAAAAAGAATTGACTCACCTAATCTTAGATGATTGATTTCTGTTGGAATTACATCTTTTCCAAATAAAGTAACAGAAGAAGAGTTACCACCAGATATAATATCTAACTTAATATCTAAATTAGTTTCAATATTGTTTTTGATAGCTACTAATCTATTAAGAATTTCCTTGCTAGGAACTAAACCTCCATAACAAGTTAAATTGGTACCTATACCTTTTAATACGATGTTTTCTAATTTTAAGATTTCTTTTATTATCGGTAGGTACTTAGAAGTATAATATATACCTTCTCTTAAATCACCTAAATCAAACATGACTAAAATTGTATGTTTTTTATTTTGTTTTTTTGCTTCAGAATCTAAGGCTTTTATAACTAATAGCTCAGAATTCAGTGATATATCTGAATATGCTATTACATCCTTAACTTCTGAAAGCATAGGAGTTCTTAGTAACATTTTATGATGAAAACCTAAAGTGTTATATAGTTTTAGATTTTGAATTCTTGAATCACTTATACAAGTCAGGTTAGTAGTTTCTAATGTGTTAAGAATAGTAATATCTCCAGCAAAAGCTTTTACAACCATAGTAATAAATGGGATACCATTATCCTTAGCCATCTGAATTATTTGGTTAGTGTTATCTACAAGTTTTTGTTGATCAATAATTATTCTTGGATACATATAATCACCTAATTTCTAAACTTTCTTTTAATAGTTTTAAAGCTGCTTTAGGATGTTTCTTTGATAAAACACCCACTGAAGCCATGATGTAATTATTGTCAACTAGCACTTCTGTTTTAGCGCTAGGTTTTAATACTAATTTATTTTCTTTTTCCAAGCCATCTTTAATTATTCGTTTGCGGTTTGGAAGTTTAGTTAAAGCACCACCAGTCGCTACCAAGTATTTTACATTTGTTAAGTCTTTACCTTCAGCATAGGTAGTTTTACCACTAGCAATAAACATATTTACCAATCTTCCAGAATGTCTATAGACAGCTTGAATCATAGCCTCAAGAGCTAGTCTTTCTGTTAATGGTATTTGTCCATTTATAGGGATTGGACGGTATGCGGATATCAAATTATTGTAGTCATCAATTGAGATGTTTAGTTCTTTAATTAACCGATCTTTTGTAATTATATCTATTATGTTATCTTTGTTGATGTAGACACCTAAATCTCCTTCAACTGTTCTTTTTGCAAACGGCTCTGGAGCTAATAGGATTTTCTCTATTTCTTTTTTTCCTTCGGTAACAGAATGAATATCAGTAGTAGCTCCACCGATATCTATAGTTACTAAATCTCCAATAGATTCTTGCAATAAAATTGATGCTTTCATTACTGCTCCTGGAGTTGGGACGATACTTTCCTTAATTATTGATTTAACTTTTTCCATTCCGGGCGCATGTATAATATGTTTTTCAAAAGCATCCTGAATTATTTTACGTGTTTGTTCCACTTCTAAAACATCTATTTTTGGATAGACATTATTAGATATGTATAGATAATCACTTTGATTATTATCAAAAAATATTTTTTTCATTACTTTATGGTTTTGAATATTGCCAGCGTAGATAACAGGTATATTAAGTTTTAAAGCGGCTATTTTTTTTGCGTTTTCAACGGCTGTGATTCTTTCTCCGTAGTCAACACCACCAGCTATCATTATAATGTTTAGCGGCTCTTCTTTTATTTCCTCAATTTGGAAATCATCTAATAAACCACTAGTTATCATTTTAATATTAGCACCGGCACCTAGAGCAGCTTCTTTAGCTGCTTTTACCGTCATATCATAAACCAAACCGTGAACACTCATTTTTAAGCCGCCAGCTGCGCTGCTACTAGCAAATGTTTCTTTAGCAATTAAATCACTAACACCTAATTTTTCCTTTAGGCTATCTATTGCATTATTTAATCCAATAGTTACATCGCCTTCAAGAACGGTAGTAGGGCTATATCCGAAGCCTAAAAATAAAGGTTTATCTGAATCTAAATTATCAAAAGCGTTAATTACAGTAGTAGTGGAACCGATTTCTGCTACTAGAGCATCAATTATCATTCATTAGTTCCTTTTGTAATACTATAAAAGAGGCTACATGTTGTCCTTTTGTCCCACGACCAAATCCAGCATCTACACCTTGTTTTTTAGCGAGTTCAGGAGTTACTTGGGTTCCACCAGCAACGATAATTATTTTGTCTCTAATTCCTTTTTCTATAGCGTACTCATGAGTTTTTTTCATGTTTTTGTAATGTACTTCATCATGAGAAATTATTGTAGACATTAGAATAGCATCTGCGTTAGCTTCAATAGCTGCATCTACTAATTTGGTAATAGGAACAGAAGTACCTAGATAAATACAATTGATTCCGTATTTTTCTATTCCACCGTGTTTAATATCGATGATTTCTCTAAGACCTACTGAATGTTCATCTTCACCTACAGTACCAGCGACAATAGTAATAGGGTTATCTTTTACGTATTCTCTGATTTCTGTATCAGATAGTAATTCAGGTTCTTCAGGCAACACCAATTTACTTATATCGATATCAAAGTCTATTTTACCTTTTACTTGAATTCTTGTAGCTTCAGCCATCTGCAAAACTTCTCTATGAATTACTTCAGGATCAAGTAGATTCATTCTCTTAGCTATTTCAATACTAGCAGCTTCTGCGTATTTAACAGAAGTAGGAAGAGTAATATCTACCACCACAATACCATCAGCTAACCATTCAACTTCAGGTTTGATTAAATTTGAGTTTTGATATTTTTTAGTTTCGTTTAATCTAACATTAACATTATCAGTATCATCTAACTCATCAATATATACGATTTTTGAACGATCTTCAAAAGTGGATCCACCAATTAATTTGCTTGGGTTATCAGTTTTTGTTAAACCGTATTGTTCAACATTATTATAGCCAAAATGAGCAGTTACTGGTGCAAAATAATCTTCATCTCTTTCATAGACTGTATTAGCTCCAACACCACCGTTAATTTTTCTAGAAATACCATCACCATTTCTTTCAGGGTAAATACCAGAATCAATAAAAAATCCATCTTCAACAGCTTGGAAATAACCACCAACTTCAAGTAATTCTTCAAAAAACAGAATAGCTCTTTCTTTTAGTTCTCTTACTTTGTTTGGAAGATAACCAGTATCTTTTAGTTCTACTAACTCAAGAAGTCCATCCATACCTATAAGAGCTTGTTTCGCTGTGTCACAAGCCTCCACATTATACATATGCCAAGGAACATTTCGTCCTTCGTCAGGAGTAATAGTAGATTGGATATCAGCTGAAGTAAGTTTAGAAATCATCATATTCAAAACGTGAGTAACTGTAGCTTCTCTAGTTGATGACTCCATATATTTGGTATTCATTTGTGCTCTCATTTTAAAATCAGAAAAGAAATCTCTCAATGCCTTAGCGTAAGGAAGATTTATTCTTAAATCAGGAGCTGGTACAGCAGTTGGCGGTACAGTTGATAAAGCAATATTTTCTTTTTTAATTCCAGATTTTAGTGAGAACATTGAGTTTATCGCATGTTGTACCATTAGTTCTGGCATAACTTTCCAAGCGACCATAGCGGTAGCATTAGCGTTATGAGCACCATCAATTTGCAAGATTTCTCCCCAGGCCATTATTTTTTTAGATTCAGCCGCGTCAACGAATGATCTAATCATATTAATATTACGATACAAAACATTATATTGTGGATCTTGGTGAGCTCCATTTACTCCCTCTTCCGCAAACATTACTGCGATATCAGGTCCAGCAACTCCAGAAACGTATGAATGGAAGTTAATTGGTCTTCCAACTTCGTCTTCAATTATATCTAGAGCTTTTCTTTGGGCTCTTATTTGTTTTCTTGTGATAGGAACTCCACCAACACCTTGAGGAGAGCCTTCAATTAGGCTATCAAAATGAGACTGACCAGCGGTTCTAATTACCATTAGATGGTCAGCACCATGCCAAGCGGCCATTCTCATTCTTCTAATATCATCTTCAAATCTACCTGAAGCAATTTCACTAGTAATAACTTGAATTGGTTGAGGATCAATATTTCCAAAGTATTTAGCAGCTGGTAAAGGTACTGAATTTTTTAAAGGTTCAGAAGCATCTAAATATACGTTGCCCGCCATATTAAGATTCTTAACTGGAACTCTCCACGTCCAACCTCTACGTCTTGGTTCGTATTTATCTAAATCTTTTAGGATTTCAAAGATGTTTAGTTTTTCGTTTATTTTCATAGTTTTACCCCAAAGCTATCCATTACATTTTTCCAACCTAAATCATTGATAAGCTTTAATCCCGCAGCTCTTATGGTTATTTTTTTCATTTGTGAAAGCCGATAAACAACATGGCCAGCGCCTTTGCCAATTAAGTTATGGTTAATAACTTTTTCAACTAAAGCAGCAGCTTCTAAACTTGAAAAACCCATACGTAAAAGTATAGATCGTTCGATAGCAGGAGAAGTATTTTTATTTGCTAAATCAATTAATGGAGAGGTAGCTTTATCAGCTAAATCCCAAAATTTTTGTTTTAACTCTTCATCCGTTAAGTCAGCTAGGTGTTTTCTTCTGTCTAAGAAATCATCATTTCTTGTATTATGCTTATCCATATTATTCCTCCAGTTCAACGTTATGTTTCTTAATTTCACTTAAAATATAATCAGTATTTGTATTAGTTTCGATAATCAAAAACTCTATATCTTTTTTAGTAAGTTTATTTGTTTTTAATAATTGCCCTCGTATGTATTTTTTTCGTATGACATCTAGATCTAAATCTTTAGCTTGGATTAAATCAACTGTTTTTGGAAAGACAATTGATTTTCCAGGGATTTCGTCTTCTGGATTTCCAAAATATATATTGATACCATTTTTTCTAGCAAAAGCTAGTTGAGCTTGATGATGTTTACCTGCACTTGTATATTCAGTTTCCTGAACTATAATTATTTGGTCTTGTTTTAATTCCTTTGCCAAACTAAAAGCAGCGGCTAATGAAGTGTTACCAGCAGGTCCTCTTTCAATTCCTTCTAAAACAGCTAATGTTTCAGTCATAAAGAAGACTTCTCCTTGATTAACTGTTACATATCTATCTATATATCTTAGCGGACGTCCAGCACTTCTTGGCACATCACTACGATCAGGATTAATCATAAATGGTATTCCAAATCCAGTATGCCCGGTGGTGAAAGATTTTTTATTAAAATCAATATCATTAGCCATGTGTAATCCTTTAAGATTAACTGAAGCACCAACAATTTGAATTTTTTCTTTTGTTGTTTTTAAAATACCTCTGGCAGTACCAGTTAAGTTACCGCCTCCAGCATTTGTGCAAACCACCATATCTGGCACTTTACCATTTTGTTTTAAGCAGTCTTCAACTAGCTCAGCTCCTAGTGATTCAATACCCATAACTCCATAGGGAGTATATAGTGATGCGTTAAAGTATTTCGTTTCTTCTAATAGTAATAAAAACTTATAGAATAACTCAGGACCAACGCTTAATTGAACAACTTCAGCTCCATAGGCTTCGCAGGCTCTCGCTTTTTCAATTATCTCAGGTTGTCCAATTCCATTAGAATCAAAACATTCTTGGACGATTATACATTTTAATCCGTGTTTAGCAGCTTGGCTAGCTACAGCAGCTCCATAGTTACCAGAAGTAGCTGCGATGACACCTTTGAATCCAAGTTTCTTAGCTTGATAACATGCCATACTAGCACGTCTAGCTTTGAAACTACCAGAATCATTTAGGGCTTCATCTTTAATGAAAATTCTTGCGCCATAACCTGGTTTAGAAACTTTTCTTGCTAAATCAGTTATATTTTTACATTCTTTCAATGGAGTATTACCTACTCCAAATTGATTTTGAATTTGTCTAACTTCTCTAAGGCTAAATCCGCAATCACTCATCATTTCTTCAAAATCAAAGTTTAAATAATCACCTTCATATTTATCATAATTGATGCCTACAGATGATTTCATTATTTGATTTTTTCTTGCCATAACCGCTTCATAGGAATTATTCATAAAAATCACCCCCAAAGAGTGTGGTTTTGCAGATTCTATCAATTTCTAATAGTTCAGGTACAAATTCTCCGTAGGTATGCATATAACTTGGGTTTTCACATACTAAAAGTCCAGATTCAATACGTCCGGTTAAAGTTCTAATCTTTACTAAAGAGTTTAATTCTCCGGCTTCTAAAAGGAAACCTTTAACCCACATCATCATTGGAACTTTTTTTGTTGGTTCAGGAAGATTAACAGCTCTTTCTTCAGGTTTTAGTATTGTTTTAGTAATTTGCACCCATGAATTTTTTTTAATCATGACACTTACTCCTCATCAATATAGTTTCTAACATCACCCATAATAGCTCTTGGCACTGGTAAATCAATCATTGTTTTTAAACCAGGTTTAGAGTTTATAACTTGAGGTATCATATTTACACAAATAGCGATTGTACCAATTCCACCTTCAACTTCAGGTACATTTGATAAGTTAATTTCCGGTGTTCCTTTGATTTTAATATAATCTCCAGTACTTATTCCTTCTAATTCAGGCTCAATTTGTTGAGGATGGACCATATTAATTTTTGTATTATTTGATAGTGTTGCGATGCTTCTCATATCGACACCAGCAACATCTCCAGTTTTTGCAAATCCATAAGGTGATTTACGATCAACATTAGTTACTATCGGTGCCATTGATTGTTCGAAGTCTTTGACTTCTAAACCTAGAGCATCAGCGATCATGTAAGTTGATTCAACAAATCCGACATGTCCTGAAAGTTCATCTTTCTCTAATTTAGCATTGAATTCTTCTAATGGTAAACCAACACCTTGTTCTTCCATAACAGTTGGTCCAAAAGGCGATAGAGAATTGACACGAGATATTTCCATGTCTTCTACATCGCTCATAACACCTGAAATACAAATAGCTAGTAAATCCATCATCATTCCTGGGTTTACACCTGTACCTAAAATAGATACACCGTTTTCTTTAGCTAATTTATCCATTTTCTTAGATAGTTCAGGTTCTTTTGCATAAGGATAAGCCATTTCTTCAGCTGTACTTATTACATTGCATTTATGTTCTACTATAAATTTTATTTTTTTATAGGCTTTTTTTGTAAATGAATCAGTAGCAAGAAGAACTAAATCAGGTTTTTCTTCAACTAAAATTCTTTCAATATTGTTCTCAATAACAACGTCATGATTTTGTGGGTTTTTAATTTTTAATAAATCAAAAATGCTTTTTCCAACAAAACCTTCATAGGTATCTGATATTCCAACAATATCAAATCCTTTTTTCTTTAAAACCATTTTCGCCATTCCAGAACCCATAGCTCCGAATCCCCAGATAGCAATTTTAACTAATCTTTTTTCCATGTCTGTATTTGTGTGATAAAAAGATCACACATCCTTTCTATATTTTAGAATAAACCAATTATTCTTCCGTCTATAACATCCATATCTATGTATCCACCATGTTTAGGAAGACCAGGCATCGTCATTACGTTACCCATTAAAGCTACAATGAATCCAGCACCTAGAGAAGGTTTGAATCTTTTTACTGTTACTGTAAAGTCTCTAGGACGTCCTTTAATCTTACCATTATCACTCAATGATAATGGTGTTTTAGCTACACAAATAGCCAGTTTATCCCAGCCAAGTTTTTTATAAGTTTCAATTTGTTCTTTAGCCTTATCAGAATATTCTACTTTACCAGCACCATATATTTTTTTTGCTATTATTTCTATTTTTTCTTCAATAGATAAATTGAGATCATATAATAATTTAGAATTTTTATCTTTTTTGTTATTAATAGTTTCAATAACTTTTTGAGCTAAATCTATTCCGCCTTCACTACCTTTTTCAAATACTCTTGATAATGATAATGTGTGATTGTTCTTTTTTGCCCAATCCAACATAAATTCTATTTCATCATCAGTATCAGTTGGAAACTTGTTTAAAGCTATAACATATGGAAGGTTGTATTCTAATACGCTTTCAATATGTTTTTCTAGATTTTCTACCCCTTTACCTAAAGCTCCAACATTTTCCAGTTTTAAATCAGCTTTGTCCACACCACCGTGTAGTTTTAAAGCTCTAATAGAAGCAACTAAAACAACAAGTTCAGGCATTGTGTTCATAGCTCTCATTTTTATATCAATAAATTTTTCCATTCCTAAATCAGCTCCAAAACCGGCTTCAGTAACAGTGTATTCGCTGATTTTTGAAGCGTAGTCAGTAGCCATAATTGAATTACATCCATGAGCGATATTTGCAAAAGGACCACCATGAATAAGAACTGGATTACCTTCTAGAGTTTGAACTAGATTAGGTTTGAAGGCATCTTTCAATAACATGGTTACCGCTCCAGCAACTTGCATATCTTTTACAGTAATTGGCTTGTCTTCAGTATCATAGGCAACAACTATATTAGATATTCTAATTTTTAAGTCATCTAAATCAGTTGCTAAACAGAATACTGCCATAATTTCTGATGCTACTGTAATATCAAAAGCATCAGTCCTAGGGACTTCTCTTCTTAATGATAAACCAACATTAATTTTACGAAGAGCACGGTCATTCATATCCATTACTCTTCTCCAAATAACTTTCTCCGGATTTATATTTAATTCATTTCCTTGAAATAAGTGATTATCAATAACAGCGCTTATTAAATTATTAGCGGCTGTAATAGCGTGTATGTCTCCTGTAAAATGTAGGTTGATATCTTCCATAGGAAGAACCTGTGCGTAACCTCCACCAGTAGCTCCACCTTTAACACCCATAACAGGACCTAAAGAAGGTTCACGCAAACAGACCATTGTTTGATAACCTAGTTTATTTAGAGAATCTCCAAGGCCAATAGTAGTAGTAGATTTCCCTTCTCCTGCAGGAGTGGGGTTAATTGCACTAACTAGTATTATTTTTCCTCTTGATTTATCTTTGGCTTTGTTTAAAGCTTCATAACTAATTTTTGCTTTATAGTTACCATACATCTCAATTTCATCTTGAGATAACTTTATCTTCTTAGCAATTTTACCAATGGTTATCATTTTGCTTTTTTGAGCAATTTCTAAATCTGTTAACATAATATTATCGCATAATAATTTTTTATTATGCTCTCCTTTTTAGTTTTAATTTTTTATCTTAGTACCTGCATTTCCTAGAAGGGCTTCATGGGCTTCTTCTAAAGAAGCGATTATAGCAATTCTATTTTCTTTTTTAATAACAAATGATTTAGCAGCTTCCATTTTTGGTAACATTGAACCTTTTAAGAAGTGACCTTCATCAATTAGTTTATCTAATTCCTTAATGGTTAATTCATCTAAATCCATTTCATTAGGTTGATTGAAATTAATCTTTACTTTATTAACTGCAGTAAGTATTACTAACATATCAGCGTCTAATAAATCAGCTATTTTAGCACTAGCAAAATCTTTGTCAATAACTGCTGGTACACCGATGAATTCATTGCCTGATTTTATAACAGGTATTCCACCGCCACCAACTGTAATAACTAGATGTCCAGCATCTACCAAAGTTTTGATGATTTCTATCTCAACAACATTAACAGGCTTTGGACTAGGAACAACTCTTCTGTAGCCTCTACCTGCATCTTCAACCATTTGATAGCCTTTGTTTTCCTCTAATTCTTTTGCGGTTTTTTCATCATAGAAACTACCGATTGGTTTAGTAGGGTTTTGAAAAGCTGTATCATTTTTATCAACTTCAACTTGTGTAACTATAGTAGCTACGTGTTGAGACATATTTTGATTTTTTAATTCAGTTAATAAAGCATTTTGTAAATGATATCCAATATATCCTTGGCTCATCGCTCCACATTCAGGGAATGGCATTTCAGGATTAGAAGCATTTTCTAAATGACTTGTTTCAAATGATAGGTTAATCATTCCAACTTGAGGTCCATTACCGTGAGCTAAAATAACTTCATTACCTTCTCTAACTAAATCGACAATTGGTTTAACTGCATGTTTAACTTTTTGTCTCTGATCCAATGGTGTTTTTCCTAGAGCATTACCACCTAGAGCAACAACTATTTTTTTCATTTAGGCTCCCTCATTGTTACATACATAACAGCTTTAATAGTATGTAATCTATTTTCAGCTTCATCAAATACCACAGATTGTTCAGATTCAAATACTTCTTCAGTAACTTCTAAAGCATCTAATCCAAAGTTCTTATAGATTTCTTTACCCATTATTGTATCTGTATTATGGAAAGCAGGTAAACAATGCATGAAGATAGCTGTATTGCCAGCGTTATCCATAATTTTTTTATTTACTTGGTATGGTTTAAGTTTTTCAATTCTTTCTTTCCAGACTTTAGCTGGTTCACCCATTGATACCCAAACATCTGTATAGATAACATCTGCGTTTTTAGAACCTTCCAACACATCTTCAGTAAATTTTAAAGTAGCTCCTGATTCCTTAGCTAAAATTTTGCATTTTTTAACTAAATCTTCATTTGGCCATAATTCCTTTGGTGCACAAGCTGTGAAGTTGATTCCCATTTTAGCTGCACCGATCATTAAACTATTACCCATATTGTTTCTAGCATCTCCAAAATAAGTAAAATTAATACCGTCTAAGTGTCCAAATTTTTCTATAACTGTTAAAAAGTCAGCTAAAATTTGGGTTGGGTGGTACATATCAGTTAATCCGTTCCATACTGGAACACCTGAGAACTCGCCTAGAATTTCAACTGTTTCTTGTTTATAACCTCTATATTCAATTCCATCAAACATTCTGCCTAAAACACGAGCAGTGTCTTTAATACTTTCTTTTTTACCCATTTGTGAACCAGTTGGTCCTAAATAAGTAACTTTCATACCTAAATCGTTAGCTCCTACTTGAAATGCACATCTTGTTCTAGTTGAATCTTTTTCAAACAACAAAACTACATTTTTACCAGCTAAAGGTCTACATTCCAAATTAGCTTTTTTCTTTGCTTTTAGCTTTGCAGACACATTAAGTAAATCTTGAATTTCTTCCTTTGAATATTCTAATAAAGTTAAGAAATTTCTGCCATAAAAATTGTTTTTCACTATAATCCTCCTAATAAGTTTTTTATTAATCCTTTTTATAATAAATTATAAAAAAAAGTGATTTGACTCGCCACTAGAATTATATCACTAAAGCGCTTACAAATAAACACCTTTTTTATGAAAATAGCGTGAAAATAAAATATTGTCGCTAAACGTTGTGAAAACAATATGTTATGTTGTATAATCTTAATATGAGGTGATTATTATGGCATTAGATAATATTAAACAAACTTGGGATGATGAATTTAAAGGAGTAATGGAAACTCCTACAGGAAAAATAATACTTGGAGAACAAAAAAATGGAATTTATCCATATCATATGATGTTTGGAGCTCTAGGTTCTTGTTTCTACGCAACTTTTTTATCGATAGCGAAAAAGAAAAGATTATCTTTCGATAAAGCTACAGTAGAAGTATCTGGTAATAAGGGTACAGGGAAAGAAGTTAATTTGTTAGAAAAGGTAGTTATTAAATTGGTAGTTACTAATCCTAGCAATGAAAAGGCATTAGCTAAAAGCGCTGAATGGGGCACTAAGTTCTGTTCAATCCATGAAACTGTTAGTAAAGTAGCTGACATTGAATTAATTGTCGAATTTAATTAATTTATAAAGGAAACAAATCTAATAAAATAAAATAAAGATGCTATAAATGATAGTGTCCTTTTTTAATGAAATTATGGTAAAATATTTAAGGATGGTGATTTTATGAGAGATATTTATGAAGCTATTGAACAAAATATAAAAAAACTAAATTTTGACAAATTATTCCCGAAATTTAAACAATATGATTTTGCTTTATATAATAAAGATGAAGTATTTCTTAAAGACAAGGTCATTCCTTTTGATGAAAGGTTTATTGGCAACACAACAATTGAGTATGAAAACAAAGGCATCGCAATTTGGAATCTGAATTACAAAGTGGAAGATATAGATGTCTTTACTAGTAAAATAGTTCACGAAATGTTTCATGCTTTTCAACTTGATCAAAAAGAGGCTAGATTCCCCAATGAATACCAGGGAGTTCTTTACGATTATAATGAGGAAAACTTAATCTGGAAATTTAAGGAAACTCAATTTTTAGTAGAAGCATATAAAGAACAATCTTTATCCAAGTTTAATGACTTTCTCGCATCTAGAAAACTTAGGTGTGACAAGTTTAAGATTTTAGTAAATTATGAGTCTGGAATTGAAACTGTCGAAGGTATGGCTAAATTTATTGAGGTTAGTGTTCTCGAACAGCTAAAACCAGATTTAAAGGTAAAATCAATTGAAGATTTGTTAATAAACCTACAAAACCCTAAAAACTATATTCCAGTTAGAAAAATCTCCTATGATATTGGAGCTTTAATAATGTTGACAGCTGAAATACTAGGCATCAAATATAATAGAGTAATTATAGGCAATGTTGAAAACGTATATGAATGGTTTGATAATACTAAAAGTTTTAATTTAGAATCTCTGGATAAAATAGATATTGATAAAGCTTTTATCATTAAGTATAACTTGGGATTGAAGATAAAAATAGAAGAGTTTTTAATAGATGATTTTGAAATTATTAACAATATTACATTAACTGGATTTGATCCAATGAATACATACAAATATAAAAAATATTTAATTTTTGATCATTTTGTTAGGATTAAAACTTTCAATGAAGAAAAGAATATATTTGGTACATCGTGTGCTAAGTTAGACAAAGAAAATAATGCCGTACAACTATACGTTGCAAAACAAACAAAAAACACCATAGTTAGTTAGGTTTTAATCTCAAAACTATTTGTTGGTTACAACTTATTAGGGTATAAAAACAATACAAACCGGAGGCTTTTGAATGAAGACATTATTTAAGAATAGAAATTACTTCTTACTATTTCAAGGGAGTCTAGTTTCCGCAATAGGAACAAGTTTATATAGCTTCGCAGCGGGACTATATGTTCAAGACTTATTTGGTGAAGATGGCGGGGCTGTCTATCTAGCCTTATTCATGGCTGTCGGTATTATAGTTAATATTGTTTTTAGTCCAATTGCTGGTGTTATAGCTGATAAATGGAATAAAATTCGAATTTTATATGTTACTGATTTTATTAGAAGTATATTGTTTTTTATCACACTTTACATACTTACTTTAGGTTTTGAAAAAGAAGTATTGATTTGGATTTTGTTGGGAATTACTGCATTAGCAAGTTTTAACCAGGCGTTCTTTGGTCCAGCTGCTACCGCAGTAATACCAGAAGTAGTTGGTGAAGATTTAATACAAGCAGCTAATGGAGCTAACAGTATAATTGGGAGTGCACAGGGAATATTTGGAGTTTTAGCAGGTATGTTCTTATATGCAATACTTGGATTTGAAATGGCAGTTTTAATCAATGCAATCAGTTTTATATTTAGTGCGTTCAGCGAAATGTTTATTAAGACACATTTTCACGATGGTAAAGCTGAATCGCTTACGACAGTAAAAGCATTTTTCCAAGATATTAAGTTTGGGTTTAAGTATTTAATTGGTAAAGAAGGTTTACTTACAATGATGCTTTTTAGCTTAGTTTTAAACTTTGCATTTTCGCCATTATTTGGAGTTGGTATACCTTATCTTTTTAGAACAGAATTAAATGCATCTGCATATGAACTTGGAGCTATTGATATTGTATTCAGTGTAACAATGTTGTTTGCTGGAATAATTGTTGGTGGTATGAAGATAAAAAGTTTAAGCAAGTCAATAAAAAAAGGGATAGCATATTTATCTTCAAGCTTCGTTTTTGCGTCCATATTAATAGTCTTAGTTACGTATAATATTATCGGTTATTGGTGGTTCTTTGGATTATTCATCTTCGCAAATATTTTGTTAGCAATCTTTATGATGTTTACAAATATACCACTTAATACCGGTATGATGAAGGCGATTGAGCCTAAGGTTAGGGGTAGAGTATTCGCTACAATAGGAGCTTTGAGTCAAGGAGCTATTCCTTTAGCAGTTATAGGGGCGGGATTTTTAGTTAATAAATTCAATGTAGCTGTACTAGGTATTGTTTGTAGTGTTTTAGTAATCATTACTACAATCGGAATTATTGGGAATAAGAAAGTGGAGGCGTTGTTAAACAATATTGAAACCAAAGAGAAATTGGCTTTAGAACAGACAAAAGCCATATAAAAATAAGGGGCTGTAAAGAAATAGCCCAAGGATAAAAAGTTTATAAAAACAAAAACCAG